>NZ_JAMBDM010000004.1:0-585357 GCF_025142895.1 Paenibacillus sp. p3-SID867 | reverse complement strand
ATTGTAACATGTCCTCTTTTTTCACTGTCTACCATCAGGGGATAATACCACATGAGCATGCAGCCTGGTTTTTTATCTATGTCATGACATTATGGTTGATGTACAAATCGTATAGGTGTTTTTGGACCCACGATAAATACACAATACTACAACGGAAAGTATAAGTCTATATTTTTTTCGGGAAACCCCTATACTTAAAGCTATTCTTTAGCAAAGAGGGGGAGGTTCCTAATGCTGAATCCAAGCGAAGGCACAGAGCGGGAATATCTAGAGTTTGTAGTAAAGGAGCTTCATCGGGCATCGAAGGAATTAGAGGGGAAGGTGTCTGATTCTTACAGGGATATCATTGAAGCCAAGAAGTATCTGTGGGTCAACATGGCACAATTGGATGCGGCGGAACGGGCAGCCAACCGGGTTGATATTTCCTTGTCCATTGATACGGGTGAGAAGACGGCTGCCAGGCTGCAGAAGATGCGCAAGCTACTCACGTCGCCGTATTTTGGCAGGGTGGATTTCCGATCGAATGAACCGGAAGAAGAAGGTGCCTACTATATTGGCATCCATTCCTTCACGAACTCGGAGAGTCAGGAGCATCTCATTTATGATTGGCGCTCGCCGGTAGCAAGCTTGTTTTATGATTACAATGTCGGTCCTGCGTCGTATGAAGCCCCCATGGGCAGGATGCAAGGCGAAATTACCGTCAAAAGGCAGTACAAAATCAAAGACGGTCAAATGGAATATATGATTGAGAGCTCCATGAACATCAATGACGACGTCCTGCAGAAGGAGCTCAGCAGCACGTCGGACGAGAAGATGAAGAATATTGTGGCTACCATCCAGCAGGAGCAAAATGCCATCATACGAAACGAAACCGCGAATGTGCTGATCATACAGGGGGCGGCAGGTTCAGGCAAAACCTCCGTGGCTCTGCACAGGGTAGCTTTTCTGTTGTACCGCCATAAGGAGACGTTAACTTCCAGCAACGTGCTCATTATATCTCCCCATAAAGTGTTCTCTGATTATATATCCAACGTTCTGCCAGAGCTTGGCGAAGAGAAAATCATGGAGGTTACGATGGAGGAGCTTGCTGCCAAAGAGCTGGGGGGATTATGTCAGTTTCAGACCTTCTTCGAACAGGTGAACGAAATCGTGAGCGCCGATGACGAACAGGCCATTGAACGGATCCGGTATAAGGCCAGCATGCACTTCGTACATGAGCTGGAGGCTTATATGAAATATGCCGAAGAGCATTTCTTCCTGGCTGCGGATATTCAGCTGAAAGACGTATGTATTTCGGCTTCGGAGATCAGGGACTGTTATCTTGGCACCATGATCACGCCGATCAGGCAGCGATTGGAGAAGACTGCTTCCATCCTGTCAGGCCGGGTTCGTACAGAGGATGGAGAGAGACTGACTGCGGTAGAAGCCAAAAAAGTCAAAACCTCAATCAAGAACATGTTCAAATTTCAAAATGTGCTCAGCATGTACAAGGAATTTTTCTCATCTAGGAACAAACCGGACATGTTTGTCATGAACGGAAGGAAAACGATTGAGTATGCGGACGTTTTTCCGCTGCTGTATCTCAAAATGAAGTTGGAAGGAAACACGTCATACGATATGGTGAAGCATCTGCTGGTCGATGAAATGCAGGATTATACACCGATTCAATACGTCGTGCTATCGAAATGGTTTTCGTGCAAAAAAACGATACTTGGGGACAGCAACCAGTCGGTCAACGTATATACGTCCACTTCACTGGATGATATCAAGAGCGTATTTCCGCATGCCGATACAATAGAGCTGTTAAAAAGCTATCGTTCCACGCTGGAAATTATGGGACTCGCGAAGCGAATTCATCCGGGCAGCACCATGATTCCCGTGGAACGGCATGGAGAAGAGCCGCAGGTGATCCGGTGTCGTGACGTCCGGGAGGAGCTGGCGTTCATTCAAGAGCGTAGCCGTCACTTTTTAGATTCCGGGATGCAGACGATGGGGATCATATGCAAAACGTCTTCAGAGGCCCGGCAGGTGCATGAGTCCATCAGGGGGCTTCAGGGCAGCGTGAATCTGCTCGATTTTAGCAGTGAACGCTTTGAGGAGGGAATTACGATCACCTTCGCCCATATGGCCAAGGGTCTGGAATTCGATCAGGTTATCGTTCCTTTTGCGGACGCCGAAAACTATCGTTCCGAGATGGATCGAAGCTTACTCTATATTGCTTGTACTCGTGCCATGCATAAGCTTTCGCTGACCTGTTCGGGCGAGCCGGCTCCTTGGTTGGCGGTGTGAGCGTGAGCCGAAAATCAGGATAGCACCATCCATAGGAACACCTTTTAAAAAAGTCGCGACGAATGGTTGCGGCTTTTTTCTTTGGATGATTGGATTGAAATGATATCGGCTGCTGTTACTCGGTATGTCTGAATTTGTATAAATCATATGGCCGTTCGGGAAGGAGGACTGATTTATTTCTAGAACCTATTAATATGGGAGTATCACAGCAAACGTATGGAGGGAGGAACGTAACGGGCTAATCAATCCAATAACGGGACAGGAAGTGATATGGGACATTGGACTCTCATCGAATACTTGGAGACTTTTTCAGGAAGACGTGGCCGTTTTATGTATTGTCGGTTTGCTGCCATTTGGTTGCTAACATCATCCACGTGAACTTCCCAAGGGTGCTGGGCAATTTTACGGATGAACTGAAGGATGGTTTATTGTCTGTCGACGGTATCGTGCAGTACAGCTGGACGCTGCTGGGTATCGGTGTCGGCTTTGCCGTCATCGGCGGGATCGGTCAGTTTCTGGTGATGTACACGGGGCGGTATTTCGAATTTATGAACCGCCGCCGATTGTTTGTCCATTTTACGGGGCTTAGTGAGCGATTTTATTCCAAGAATGGCGTTGGCAAGCTGCTAAGTTATTTCATGAATGATGTGACGACGGTAAGGGAAGCGATCTCCATGGGGATCAATCAGACGGCAAACTCCTCCATCCTGCTGGTCTCCACAATCGTTATGCTGCTGATCACGAACGTACCGCTGTATCTGGTAGCTGCGAGCATCGCGCCTTTGCTGCTGATTCCGGTCATTGTCGTTTGGCTCGGACCGATTATCAGGAGAAGGTCACTGCAGGTACAGGAAGCGCTGGGTGTGATGACGGAATCGGCGGAGGAGCAGTTTGGCGGAATCCGTGTCACCAAGAAGTTCGCGGTGGAAGACACGATGAAGCGGCGTTTTGGGACGACGGTGGACCGCATCCGGGACAAGCAGCTGCGGCTGGTACGCGTATCATCGCTCTTTCAATCGATCATTCCGTTTCTGGGCGCTACCTCACTCATTATCGCCCTCTTATTCGGCGGTTACCTGACCATTCTAGGACGGATTACGGTCGGAAACTTTGTCGCATTGACGCTTTACATTCGCATGCTAATGAATCCGCTGCAGCAGATCGGCAATGTCATTAATGTCGTTCAGCGCGCGAGGGCTTCGCTTGACCGATTAAACGACCTGCTTGGCAAGCAGGCCGACATTAAGGAACTGCCTGGCGCCAAGGAGCTGAATCAGGAGAACCCGGGCATTGAAGTGCGTGATTTATCCTTCTCTTACGAGGATGCAGATGGTCAAGAGGAGGGGGCCAGACAGGTTCTGCGGGGCATTCAATTGGATGTTCCGCCCGGATCGACGCTGGGCATTATTGGCAGGACGGGAAGCGGCAAGACTACGCTTATGAAGCTGCTGCTGCGTACTTTTGACCCGCCTCCGGGGAAAGTTCTGATCGGGGGCGTGGACATTCGGAAGCTTACATTAAAAAGCCTGCGCGAAGGGATCGCCTATGTTCCCCAGGACGGCTTCCTGTTCAGCTCGACCATCCGCGAGAATATTGCCTTCTATAAACGGGACACGGAGCCGGCTGTCGTCGAGGAAGCGGCGCGAAAAGCACGAGTCTACGACAACATCGTGGAGTTTCCGGACAAGTTCGAAACCCGCCTTGGGGAGCGCGGCATTACGCTGTCCGGGGGACAGCGGCAGCGGACCAGCCTTGCACGGGGAATAATCAAGGATGCACCTATCCTCATTCTGGATGACAGCGTAAGCGCCGTCGACGCGGTGACGGAGACGGAAATCATGGAGACGATTCGGGATATCCGCGCTGGGAAGACTACGATCATTATTGCCCACCGGATCAGTGCATTGAAACATGCCGATGAGATTATCGTCCTGGATCAGGGCGAGATGGTTCAGCGGGGTACGCATGAAGAACTGCTGTCGAAGGACGGACTGTACCGGACGCTGCATGACATTCAGGAAGAGGGGATGAAGCATCATGGCACAGGCCATTAACAATTGGCAGCTGGACCAGAAGGCGGATCTGAATGCCCCTCAGTCCAAGCCCAAGTATATTTCCACATTCCGTGCTTTATCGGGGTATATGAAGGAATACAAGCTGATTTTTGCCGGGTTTATCGGCTGCACCTTGATTGCCATCTCGGCAGAGCTGCTTCAGCCGTATCTGATGAAAATCGCAATCGATGATAATCTGATGGTCGGCAAGAACGATTTTCGGGGCCTGATGCTCATATGCGCTATCTATTTTTTGTTATCGTTGCTCAGTATGGTGTTTACCTATTTGCAAAATAATTTGCTGCAAAAAGCGGGGCAGAGCATTGTAGCGAGCATTCGCAAACGGCTGTTTGCCCATATATCCAAACTGTCGATGTCTTATTTCGATAAAGTGTCGAGCGGCAGCTTGATTACGCATGTGTCCAGTGATACCGAAGCGATCAATCAATTTTTTAACCAGGTGCTGCTCAGCCTGTTCCGCGACGGCTTCACCTTGATCTTCATTCTGGTCTTGATGTTCCAGCTGGATGTCACGCTGACCTTATACTGCTTGATCCTGCTGCCGATCATTGCAGGGATTGCCATTGCGTTCCGGCGTTATATGCGTCACACCTATCAGATGGCCAGAACGCGGTTATCCCGGCTGGTGGCCTTTGTGGCCGAGAATCTATCGGGCATGAATCTGATCCAAGTGTTCCATCAGCAGAAGGAGCAGGAGAAGCAGTTCGAGGAACGGAACGACTCTTACTTCAAAGCGAACATTCGGGAGATCCGGACGAATGTGCTGTTTAACCGCTCCTACGAAATATTGAACAACTTGGCGATTGCGTTCGTGACGTGGCTCGGCGGACAAGCAGTCTTGGGAACGACGCTGGAGTTCGGCGTGCTGTATGCCTTCATAACGTATATTCGTTTATTCTTTCAGCCGATCAACACGATCACCCAGCAGTGGAATACGCTGCAATCGGCAACGGTGGCGATTAACCGGATATGGGGTCTCCTGGCGATTCAGCCTGAGGTTACCGATCAACGCAAGCCGGCAGGCATTGAGAAAGCAAGAGTCAAGGGACGCGTTGACTTTGACCGGATCACGTTCGGTTATGAAGGCGGGGCGCCGGTTATTCAGGACCTGGATCTCCATATCAGCCCTGGAGAGATGATCGGGATTGTCGGTACCACCGGCGCGGGAAAAAGCTCGCTTATCAGTCTCCTGTGCCGTTTCTATGATGTAAATGAAGGAAGCATTCGAATTGATGGAATCGACATCAGGGAGCTGGCACAGTCTGATCTGCACCGGCTGGTAGGCCTTGTTCAGCAGGAGCCGTTTCTCTACTCCGGGACGGTGCTGGACAATGTACGGCTGTTCGACGAGACCATCTCGAGGGAACGGGTGATCGAGGCTTGCCGCTTTATCGGTGCGGATTCGATCATCATGAGGATGAGGGAAGGCTATGATACCCGGTTGTCGGAGCGGGGCAGCGGGTTGTCCGCTGGTGAACGGCAGCTGATCTCCTTCGCCCGAATTATTGTGTTCCAGCCCAAGATTCTCATTCTAGACGAAGCGACAGCTAATCTGGATTCGCATACGGAGCAGCTGATCCAGAACGCCCTGCAGCTCGTGGCCGAGGGGCGAACGACTCTTGTCATTGCCCATCGCCTATCTACGATCATGGGGGCGGACCGGATTTTGGTCATGAGCAAAGGCCGGATCGTGGAGCAAGGCACGCATCAGGAACTGCTGGATTCCCATGGGTATTATGAAGAGCTGTATCTTCACTCCCAAGGACAGAAGCAGGAGCATGAGACTGCCGGTTCATTGTATCGTACAAAATAGCCGCATTAATTTCTTGCCGGAGGACAGAGCTATCATTAGCTCTGTCCTCTTTTTGATTGAGCGGCCGGTTATAGAAGCAGTAAGCAGTTATAGGGCACTTGTCAACAAGTCAATGAAGTTCAGAGCCGTTCTGGAGACGTGATGATCCCTCAGCCAGATTAAGGCTGTGGAAGCCGCTGCCGGAGTGTCCTTGATTTTGAAGGCATGAACAGATGTTGGCAGGTGCTGCTTGACCAGCGTTTCGGGAACGATCGCCACGCCAAAACCTGAAGCGACCAAGCGCAGCAGCAGCGAAATGTCGGAGCATTCGGCTGCAATGTTCGGCTGGAGTTTCTGTTCCGAGAAAGCCATCTGGATCGTATAATATACGCCCAATCCTTCCGTGCTCGGCAGAATGAGCGGATACTGCGCAATATGAGAGAGGGTTATCTCCTGTTCCATAGATGCCTCAGAGGTGAGCATATAAAAGGGCTCCGTCTGCAGATGAAGGATCGAGAAATCATCCAATTCAAGCGGCAGGCGGACGATCGCTAGTTCGAGCGACCGGTTTCTTACGAGCTCACAGAGCTGATACGACTCGTTCTGCTGAATTTTATACGAAACTTGGGGATATCTTGCCTTGAACTCATGCAGCCATGACGGCAGCTCTACCGAAGATAATGTATTGATGCCAAGACTCAGCGTGCCCTTATCGCCGTTTCCGACCTCTATAACCTCGGCTTTGGCCTCTTCCATGAGCTGTGTCATCTGGAGCGCATATTTATACAGCGCTTTACCCGATTCAGTGATTTCAAGCCGCTTTCCTCGGCGATATACCAAGACGGACCCGAGCTCTTCCTCCATCGCTTTCAGCTGCTGACTGAGGGGCGGCTGGGATATATGAAGCCGGTTGGCGGCAAGCGAGATCGTACCCTCCTCCACGATGGCAATAAAATACCGGAGCTGTCTGATGTCCATAGGTTGAAACCATCCTCCTTGTATATGAAAAACCTTAGTGAATTCAATTTTATAAGTATTTTTCATATGGTTCTGTCTCATGTTAGCATACCAATATACACGATAGAAAGAGGAGGGAGCATCGAGTGCTGCGTTTATCAGCGATTCTATTGATCCTTTTCCTGTCGGCCTGTCAATCCAATCCGGAGAAAGAAGAGGTGCAGAATATGAATCGTGAACTCATTGAATTTGCCGAGCAAGGCAATACGGAGCAAGTACGACAGCTTCTTCAATCCGGCGCAGACATCAATGCGACGGATGAGCAGGGAAGAACAGCCGTGATGGCTGCGACCTATCACAATCATGTCGGAACGGTTGAGGCCTTGATCCAGGCAGGCGCTGATATCAATATTCGGGATCACCAACGGAATAACGTATTTTTGTATGCCGGTGCAGAAGGAATGATGGAAATTTTGCGGCTCGCGATCGAAGCCGATGCCGATGTGACGTTGACGAACCGTTATGGCGGGACGGCTCTCATTCCGGCCTCCGACCGCGGACATGTAGAGATTGTTCAAGAGCTGCTGACTCGGACCGACGTCGATGTGAACCATATAAATCATTTGAACTGGACCGCACTGCTGGAGGCTGTCATTCTCGGTGACGGCAGTGAGAAATATCAGCACATCGTTAAGCTGCTGCTGGATCATGGGGCGGATGCCCGGATTCCCGACGGGAATGGCGTAACTCCCCTGCAGCATGCCAGGGAGCGGGGATATCAAGAGATCGAGCGCATCTTATTGGACGCTGTAAACGAAGGGCAAGGCAAATAGAGGCAGGTATAAGCGAGAAGGGGATGAACGCTATGAACGAACAGAGCACTGCATATTGGCTGCTGAATGTCCGTCTGGAAACAGGTTACCGCTACGAGGATGATGTCGTGATCGGAACCGAAACGGGACTCTTTCATGTAAAAATAGAAAATGGGGCTTTCTCAGAGATCCGACCTGCGGAGGCTTTGCCTGATACGTTACTGCCGACACGGGATATGCAGGGGGATCTGATGCTCCCATCATTTAGAGATATGCATATCCACCTGGACAAAACCTATTATGGAGGCCCATGGAAGGCACCGAGCCGTCCGGCTCACGGAATCTTCAGCCGAATCGAGGAGGAAGAGAGGCTGCTTCCGGAGCTGCTGCCTACTGCCAAGGAAAGAGCGGAGGGACTGCTGGATCTGCTCCTGCGCTACGGGTCTACCCATATCCGCTCCCATTGCAATGTGGATCCTGTTGTCGGCTTGAGAAATTTAGAGGCCACCTTGCAGGCGGTTGAAGGATACAGGGAAAAAGCTTTTGTCGAGATTGTAGCATTTCCACAGCATGGCTTGCTTCGCAGCCAGTCCGTCTCTTTGGTCAGGGATGCGCTCCGGAACGGAGCAGCGCTTGTTGGTGGTTTGGATCCCACAACAGTGGATGAAAATATGGAAAAATCACTGAACACCGTGATGGAGCTGGCCGTTGAAGCCAACGCCGGCATTGACCTGCACCTGCATGAGTCGTCGCATGTAGGGCTGAATACCTTTAAGCGCGTAGCTGACCTTACGGAAGAGGCGGGTTGGAACGGGAGGGTTACGCTCAGCCATGCGCTGGCTTTCGCGGACGTCTCACCAAGCGAAGTGGATGAGGTGGCGATTCGGTTGGCGGATCTGGGCATTTCGGTCACCTCTTCCGTACCGCTTGGCCGAACCATTCCGATTCCGCAGCTGCACCGCCGCGGCGTAGACATCTCGCTTGGGCAAGACAGCATTATGGACCATTGGTCCCCGTTCGGCAAAGGGGATAATCTGGACAAAACGGGCACGCTGGCCGAACGCTTCCATATGTACGATGAGCGTTCGCTCGGACAGGCTCTCGGGTTTATTACGGGAGGGGTGACGCCGTTGGATCAGGACGGCCGCTATGCCTGGCCCAACGTCGGGGATGCGGCGGACGCGGTGATCGTAAAAGCCAGCTGCTCGGCCGAAGCCGTTGCCAGGCGGTCACGCCGCCGGGCCGTCCTGTTCAAGGGAAAACCGGTTTACGAATCATGATAAAAAAGCAGCCGCTGCTTGCCGGAGTTTTCCGGCGTGCAGCGGCTGTTGTTCGTTCATGGGCTTTGGGTTGTTATTCCCTGAAGTAGGGGGAATCCGCAATGATTTCCCTCCAGGGAATATAAGTCGCCTCGACCGCGGATTTACCGCTCTGTCTTAAATAATCGGTTACGATCCGGTAGCCGATGGAATACCCCGCATAGGGTGGAATGCCCATTTTCGTAAAGCCGTAAAGATCCCCTTCCAAATCCCCGAACATGTAACCTCGTATCTCATTGAACCCGGTTACCTGCAGCGCTTCCCGATAACGCGGCAGAAGCTCGCTGTGCTGATCTTCATTCAGGGCATGAACCCAGGGTCCCAAGAGATCCTCTCCGTACATTTCGGCGGCAAAAGCTTCAGCGAGTCCTTCCAGCACTAGGTATTGAGCGACCGTTGTCTCGGCACTCCATGGCTCATAAGAGAGCCTCACGTTATGATGGAATTCATGTGCCGTAATGGCTGCGAGCCTCGGCAGATTATAATCGTTCGGCCACACAACCACCATGATTTGTCCCGGTGTTCCCCCTGAACCTGTATATCCGGGATGCGGGCCGAACCGCTCAGGATCACCCAGCGCCAGAGTGAAGAGCAAATCTCCCAGCTCAATGCCGTGAGCTTGCGGCTTTAATGCGGCATATGCCTTCATCACGGCTTCCTTGCATCGGCTCCAGGAACTCGCTTGTTCCAAACGAGACAAAGCCTGGAGCGCCTCCTCCGGATGATCGGCCGAGCGAAATAATCCCAGCAGCTGCGTCATATCGTAATCGTCCTGTCCTTGAGGCATACGCTTGCGTATCGTGTCCATAAACGGCTGAAGCGGCTGATTCACAAGCTGCTCATATGCGGCGATCCGCAGCTCAGGCTCAGATTCCAGCGCTTGCTGTTGATGGGTTAGTGTATCGATGGCGATCAATTGCATACTGATATCCTCCTCTTATCGAAGCAATAGCTGCTTCGTATAATGTTGAGGATAATCCTTTACGCTGCGTGAAGGTCAAGTCTCTATTATGAATAAATACTTTTGACAACGAACCGGTCTCCTGCCCTGTTCGGATCGGAGGGAATGGAGGTAACTTTTAAATTCTGGAGCATGATGCCCCCGTTATCAGCAGTCAGCTTTGGACTTTTCCCATTGACCCGGCAGCAGGAGAAGACGACAGGAGATAATCGTGCCATTGTTGCAAGAGCCCCATTGACCTGTGGCGCTTCAACGATCCATTCCGCCGAGGTCTGCGGACCATCGTATCGTTGTAATGTTCGAAATGTCCAGTTCCGGGTTTCGTTTCGAAGGCAGATTAACCAGTTCGAACCGCTGCGCTTGCTGATGCTGGCATGCATCCGGTCACCCGGCTGAATCGGCAGCGGAATGATCGTAACCGAGGCCGGGAGGATCTCCCACCATGCATAATAGTAAGCCTTGCCGTCTATGAATTCATGACCTGTTCCGGTCTGTATCAGATTGCTGTTGCCGAAGCCGTCAATTCCAATCCATGCTGACGAATAGGTCGCCGCACGGCTTGGACGAACAAACGGCACATTCCATTTGGCGGAGATCTGTTTGTAAGCACCTTTTTTTCCTTTGAGGCTGTATCCGCTCCAATTGCTTGAAATCCATCCGATGTTACGACGCGGCTTGGCTGAAGTGTCAAGTTGGCAAGTGTGATTCCACTTATCTATCGTGAGAATCCCCATATCTCCACCGCCTTTACTAGATTGATAGTATATCTAATGAAGAATTGGTAGAGTTGGCATGGGTTTTCTGTTAGAAAGTTTGTTTAGATCTTGGTGTACCGATGAAGAGAGCTAGAGGAGTCCGGCAATTTCATGGGGCTCGAAATCGTATTTGTTGCCGCAAATATGGCAGACAAGTTCAATCGGTTCTGCTTTCATAACAGCGTACTTCAAATCTTTCTTTTCTAGTGAATGAAGTATGGGGTATAACACTTCTTTTGAACAGCCACAGAAATGTTGAATCGGGATGCTCCCGACAATCTCTATGTCTTTGAAAATCTTGCCGGGTATCTCCATGAGACTGTTGGATTTATCCGCCAAAATGTACTGATGCATTCTGACCTCCTTTTTTATCTGCTGAATCCGATGCGGGGGGCAGCCGGGAAGAAGTTGAACCATGATACCTCTACTTAAATCAATTTCATCGTTTTCATTAAATTGGATATAACTGTAGAAATCGGTGGATGTTTGTTCGCTTTGTTGATAGTAATGTGACAAGTCATCTATGATGTTACGATAAGGCATATCCGTAATTCCGGTGAACAAGCTGTTCATGCCTAAGTCCTTCGTAATATGAATGCTGCCCTTATCACCGACTATTTTTTTAAGATGTCCATGATTCAGCTGATCCAGGGTTATGTGTACCAGTTCATCACTGAGGTATCCCCGCACATTCCCCATGCTGTCTACATCAGCAAAGATTTTATGACACGCATTACTAAACTTGATTTTTAAGCTTAATCTTTGATTGTCTTTTAATGTTCCTATAATCAGACAAGCGGAGGTTATGGTTTGTCCCCATGCTGTTTTGAGTAGTTTGTGCATTGACGGGGGATGGCACATATCGTTAAGAAGTTCTGTATTCTCCACAAACAAAATGCGCACTTGATGATTGTAAGCTAAAGATTGTAGTACGAAGTTTCCATTCTGCATTTTATCCTATAGTCCTTTCTGATGGTATTTACTGTTGAAAATGTACTTGGATCGTATTATTTGCAGTATAATTCCTGACGTAGCGTCAGGTGCAAGGGGGAACAAAGCTTCTTATATTATGATTGAGTCGAGTCGTACAACTATTCTTGGGAGGGGATCTTATCCGTAAGCGAAATTGGAAAGTCGGTGAACTTGCGAAGCGTACAGGGATAACCGTTCGAACGCTGCACCATTATGATCAAATCGGGCTATTTTCCCCCTCGGAAAATACGGAAGCGGGTCACCGTCTCTATACCGAAGCCGACGTAGCTAAACTGCATCAAATCATGACCTTGAAGCAGTTAGGATTCTCATTGGAGGATATCAAATTAACCCTGAGTGAATCGGGGCATTCTCTTAGAGATATGATGGATATTCAGCTCGCTCAATTGAACGATCAAATCGAAATTTTGACGGAGCTGCGTAGTCGAATCGAGGGAATCGATAAGTTGTTCCTATCTGGAGAACACGTGTCTAGTGAGCGTTTAATGATGGCGATTCTGTTGATGAGGATGACGGAGAGTAGGCATTTTAAAGCACCGCAATCCGAAGAGATGAAGAAATGGTTCAGCTTGATGAAAGAAAACGAACTGGAGGAATTGCAGGCTGAAGGGGCTCGGCTTCTTTCCGAATTTCGAAGGTTATATGAGAAGGGCATGGCACCTCATGAGGACGAGGTGAGGGCATTGGCGAAGATATGGATAGAAATGATGTCGTCATGGGTTCATATAAATGAAGAGTTTATTCATTCAGCAGAGCAGTACTATGCGGAGTATCCGGATGATGCACTATCCTATGGGATGGACGGGGAATTGTACAGTTTTATCAAACAAGCGGTGGACATTATAACAACGGATGCATGAGTTTCGCTTGACGGAACGAAGGTGGAAGTGGGTTCATTCAGTTACCTCCAATCGGCCGTGGAAGAGAACGATGATGTTGCCGTGAACATTCATGATGAAGCGACAGGCGCAAGTTTTGAATCGGCATTTAATAACATGTGGAACGATGGGGAGGCATTCAAGGTTTATGGATTATAGCCGCCCCATTCCCGTGATCCCTCTTAAGGGAGATGCCGTAAGGCAAAAACAAACAGGATCATCGCCCCTAAGGAAGTGATGGTTCGCACATGATTCCAGGGCACCCAGCGTCTCAGGTAGTTATTCCATACCTCACCTCCGGCACTGCTTCCTGGGTCAACAGCGGCCAGTGCGTCATTGAGCGGGACGTTGAACGCCATCGTTATGATGAATCCCGCTAAATAGAGCAGGCTGGCGGCAAGCAAATACAACGAGCCGGGTTCCCCCCAGCGCATGATGGATAATACCGCAAGCACGATACTGGTTAACGCAGTGCCTGTAAACAATGTGCCGAACAAAGGATTGAGAATGGTTGCATTGATGGACTGCATGGCATGGATCCCCTGTTCATTGGGAATTCGGGCTAGCGCTGTCATTATAAAAGACGAGAAAGCGAAGAACAGCCCGGCTATGAGTCCCGATCCGGTTACCGAGAATACAGCCAGCAAAAAAATTAAGCGGTCACTCATGGATAGTAAACCTCCAATGTCATAGTTTCTGGTATGGTTCCAGTATATTCATTTAATTGTTTGTACATACAAATATAATTGGATTTCCAGCAAAAGTAAAGACCTAAATATGCAGAACATTATAATCAATCAATAGACTCTGAATGATCTATTAATATTTTCTATTTCTGGTAATTAGTTCATTACGCCGCGCGTTATGAGAAAAAAGTTCAGAATATCCCCACAATTTTCAAAATAGAGTTATATATACGCTCTCGTAAGCGTATACAGAATTTGGATAATATATCAAATGTGCTGCAGCCAAAAGGAGGGAGTAGTATGAAGTCAGGCAAGAGGGGTTTTTGGCTAGTAACGACGGCTTTATTAAGCGTTTCTTTGTTATTCGGTTGTACCGGGGGTAAGGGAGCGCCGGCCGATACCGGCGATCCGGAGCCGGGAAAGGATGGAGAGACGGCCAAGAAAATCATTACTGTAACGTTTCGGGATGACGGGATCGGTGAGAACGGAGCGTTCTATAAATGGCTCAAGGAAGTTTCGGCCAGCTACCCTGACAAAAGCGTAGAGATTAAGCCGACACCGATTCAGGCCTCGGAAGGCGATTATTTTGCCAAGGTGGCCTTGGCGCTCAAGTCAAAAGATACGGCGCCGGATATCGTGACAGAGGATACCTTTATCCTGAATTCTGATGCAAGCGCAGGTTATCTCGAACCGCTTGACGATAAATTGGCCGGATGGGAAGACTGGGGCAACGGTTCCTTCATCGAAGCGATGAAGAAGGGGGTTACTGCCAGCGATGGCAAGGTTTATGGCGTACCGTACAATACGGATTCCAGGGGCCTCTGGTACAACAAGGACATATTCAAACAGGCAGGTCTTCCGGAGGATTGGCAGCCTAAGAACTGGGAGGAGGTCTTAAGCGCTGCGCGTACGATCAAGGAGAAGGCGCCTGACGTTGTGCCGATCTGGATGAACATGGGCAAGGCTACAGGCGAAGCTACCTCCATGCAAACCTATGAAATGCTGCTCTACGGAACTGGAGAAAGGCTGTATGACGATGCCAGCGGCAAATGGATTACAAAAAGCCAGGGTATTCTGGATGCGCTGACTTTTGTGGAGACGGTCAATAAAGAGAAGCTCGGACCACCGCTCTCCAAAGTATTGAACGGTCAGGCAGGCAACACGGCTTCCCGCGAATACCTGCCGCAAGGCAAGCTGGCGATTTCACTGGATGGATCCTGGATCACGGGCAACTATATGGAATCAGGCGCAGCACCATGGCCTGAATACAAAGATGTGCTCGGCTTCGCGCCAATGCCGACCAGCCAAGGGCAGGACCCGGGATCGATTACGCTAGCCGGTGGGTGGGCGCTGTCGATTCCAAGCAACTCCAAGAACAAAGACGAGGCTTGGGAATTTATCAAGTATGCGCTAAACAAGGAAAATACGCAGAAGCTTGTCATGTCCTCAGGGAATATCACGGTCCGTGCCGATGTTGCCAAGGATCCGGAATATACGAAAATGCCGTTTAACGAAATCGCGACCGAATACCTGCAGAACGCAGAGTTCAGACCGGCCCAGGAGAAGTATCCGGAAGTGTCGACGCAGATTCAGACCATGGTGGAATCCGTAGCAACCGGAACATCGCCTGCAGATGCCATGAATAAATATGCGCAGGACGTCACCCGCATTGTCGGAGCGGATCATATCTTGGAGAAATAATCGGCTATACGTACAGAACCGGCTTGCTCAAGCGCTCCATGTATCGCGGAGGCTTGGGCAAGCGGTGTTTCAGATCATCTGCACGAAAAGGAGAACGAACCATGAGCAGTCTGTCCGTAGACGTTTACCCGAAACGAAGAAAAACGTATACCTGGCTCTTTTTTTTGCTTCCTTCAATCGCGATTATGCTCGTGTTTTTTATATATCCCATTCTGTTAACGTTCTTCTATTCCTTTACCAACCTGGCGTTAACCGGCGAAGCGGCGAGGGAGCTTAAGTTTATCGGCCTTGACAACTATACCCGGATGTTCCAGGACCCCACGGTTCGGATCAGTATATGGAACACGCTGGTTTTCCTCATCGGCTCGGCTGTGATCGGGCAGCAGGTGCTGGGATTTCTGATCGCGCTGCTGATGAAGCAGAGAAACAAAACGTTTCGGCGAGTGATTGGAACGATTGTGCTGGCAGGATGGGTGACGCCCGAGATTGTATGTGCTCTTTGCCTGTACAGTTTCTTCGGGGATGAAGGCACGCTGAATGCGATCATCACTTTTTTTGGATTTTCGGAAGTGACCTGGCTGTTTACCGTCCCGATGCTGACCATCATTCTTGCGAACATTTGGCACGGCACCGCCTTCTCGATGCTGGTATTTCAAGCAGCGCTGGATGATGTGCCTAACGAAATAGAGGAAGCGGCGGTGGTGGATGGAGCCTCCAAGTGGAAAATCTTCACGCGTATCATTATCCCTTACATTAAAAGCACCATCACAACCAACATGATGCTGGTTACGCTGCAGACGCTTGGGGTGTTCGGACTCATCTATGCGATGACCGGGGGCGGTCCGGGCAATTCGACGACGACCCTGCCGATCTTCATGTACAATCAGGCATTTGTGAACTATCAATTAGGCTATGGAACCGCCATTTCGCTGCTGCTGCTGCTGATCGGGATTGTGTTAAGCCTGCTGTATATCAGGTCGATGAAAGAGTAACCAGAGGTGAGATCATATGAATGCCAAACAACGTAAATTAATCTATCGAATTCTGCCGTACGCGATCCTAACGGGGATCGGTATTTGCTTTGTGCTGCCGCTGCTCTGGGTGCTCGTGGCTTCCGTCGATCCGAATGCGATGCAATCGCTCAAGATGCCTAGCAAGGTTACCGGTGCAAACTATGTAGAGGTGATGACCAGCAGCGAGAACCAGCGTGCATATCTGATTGGTCTGGTGATGTCGCTTGGCCAAGCCGTATTGGTTGTTCTTCTGGCGCTGCTCGCAGCTTATCCGCTATCCCGGTATCAGATGAAATATAAAAAGCCCTTTATGCTGACCATTTTGTTTATGACATCGCTCCCGATTACGGCTGTAATGGTGCCTGTGTACCAGCTGTTCCTGGGGCTCAAGCTGTATGACAATATTTTTGGCGTCATCTTGTTTTATGTCGCGTCGTCCATGCCGTACGGGATCTGGATGATGAAGAACTTCATGGATTCCGTGCCGAGCGATCTGGAGGAAGCCGCCTGGGTGGATGGAGCTTCGGTGTTTACGGGAATGCGCAAGGTAGTGGCGCCGCTGATGGTTCCGGGTATTTGTACGGTCGCGATATTTACCTTCTCGGGCAGCTGGGGCAATTTCTTCGTTCCGTATATCCTGCTGCAGTCGCCGGAGAAGTTCCCGGCTTCCTTGAAGCTCTATCAGTTCTTCGGGCAGTATGGTATGGTCGATTACGGCAGCCTGGCCGCCTTCTCCGTGCTGTACGCCATTCCGGCAATCATCATGTATATTCTCTCCCAGCAGTTCATGTCCAAGGGTTTCGGGCTGCAGGGCGGAACGAAGGGATAGGGAAAATAACAGAATGCAGGGCATGGGATGCCCAAAATAGAAAAACGGCAGCCATGCCGTTTTTTTGTGTTTGGCGAAATCGTTCCCGTGAGCTGTCTGTTCCAATCAGGCCTGGACCTGCCTAGGGCCGAGGTCCAATGACTCGCGCAGACGCTTGATATCCCGGATCGGAGGCAAACCGAACATGCGGGCATATTCCCTGTTGAACTGAGTGGGACTTTCATAGCCGACCTGAAAGCCTACATCTGCAGCTTCGGATGTTTCCAAGAGCAGAAGTCGGCGCGCCTCTTGCAATCGGATTTGTTTTTGATATTGCAGCGGGCTCATGGCGGTGATTTCCTTAAAGTGATGATGAAGCGAAGAAGGACTCATATTGACGGCAGCGGACAGATCAGCGATGTGAAGGGGCTGATTATAATCCCGCTCTATCAACTGGGCAGCTGCCGCGATTCGCTGCGCATGACTGCCGCTGACGGCAAATTGTTTCATGGATTGGCCTTGTTCCTCTTGAAGGATTCGATAAACAATTTCCTTCGTGACCAGGGGAGCAAGGACGGAAATATCCTCCGGCGTATCCAGAAGGCGCACGAGGCGGACGACGGCATCCAGGAGAGCCTGATTCATCGAGCTGACAAAGAGGGCTTTTGTGGAGTCGGTTTTCTTAGGAAGGGTCTCTTGGCAGGATGGAATGAGGTCGAAGATCAGATGTCGATCCAAATCCAGTCTAAGGCACAGGTAGGGCAGCTCCGGTGATGCCTGAATCACTTGGCCGGATATGGGCAATTGCAGCGAGACGACAAGATAACTGTACGAGTCATAAAAATAGCTTTCTTGTGCCAGCATGATTAATTTTCTCCCTTGAGCTACGATGCACAGTGCGGGCTCGTGAATGGTGTGGATCAATTCCGTCCCGTCGGTTGCCCGTATTAAAGATAGATTGGGTATAGGCGTAGTATGGGTACCGTCCGTACTCGTGTATTTTTCGATGTAACCTGCAAGTTCGTTCTGCAGATTGCTTCCTCCATGATCTAACATCTTGGTTCGGCGAGCCTCCTCCGATGGTATTTAATTTAATCTTAATAAGGTTTGCAGGAATAGGCAAGAATCGTGGTGGATTCGGCTACCGGATAAATACTCCATGCAGGCATAATTAGAGTATCCTCGATGGTTGAAGGCAGGACGATTATGCATGAAACTCAAGAGGATCAGATAAGAGTAATGAGGAGGTATTGGAATGGATCCAGCTCTTAAAGCGAATGAGGTTCAGCATCCCTACATAGGCATGTGGGTGACCAAGGACGGATACATTCGCCACGAACTGCTGCCAAACGGTCGTTATGATGAAGCACGGGGTCGGCGGAAAAGCGCTTATCAAGGCCGCTATTTCATTCAAGGCGATCACATCGAATATGTGGATGATATCGGATTCACGGCTGACGGCGATTTTCGGGACGGCGTTCTCTATCATGCAGGGATGGTATTGGTTCGGGAAAACTAAACGTGCGAGATAGAAGAGAACGGTTTGGCTTAGAAGTACAGAACAGGTATCAGGAGGAGAGCTGTATGTCTAACGTTAAAGGAAAAGTCGTGGCCATTACAGGCGCAAGCAGCGGGATCGGTGAAGCGGCAGCCCGGCTGCTGGCTCATCACGGTGCCCATGTGGTTCTTGGGGCGAGAAGGACGGACAGGCTGGAGAAGCTTGCTTCCGCATTGAATCGGGAAGGCGGCTCAGCTGTTTGCCAATCGCTGAATGTGGCTCATCTCGATCAAATGGAATCTTTCATCGACTTGGCGGTGAGCCGATTCGGGCGGTTGGATGTCATGCTCAACAATGCTGGGGTTATGCCTCTGTCACCCTTGGAGGCCTTGAAGGTGGACGAATGGAACCGGATGATCGATGTGAACATCCGCGGCGTCCTCCATGGCATTGCGGCAGGGCTGCCGGTGATGCAGAAGCAGGGCTTTGGTCAATTTATCAATATAGCTTCCATCGGGGCATACGAAGTATCGCCAACCGCAGCCGTTTATTGTGCCACCAAGCATGCGGTTCGGGCAATCTCGGAGGGCCTGCGCCAGGAGGTTGGCAGCGGTATACGGGTCACGCAAATATCGCCGGGGGTAACGGAGTCGGAGCTGGCCGACAGTATCTCCGATGATACGGCCAGACAGGTCATGAAGGAATATCGAAGAATATCCATTCCGGCGACTTCGATTGCGCAAGCGATTTTATATGCTATCGAGCAGCCGCCGGAAGTCGATGTGAATGAAATCATCATCAGGCCGACCGCAAGTTCCGCCTAACTCAAGGATATGTCCATGACGATAACAACCCTTTTTGGGAGCGCTTGGTTCATATTATCGAAAAAGTTTATGTTTGAGCGCAGGCCTCGGGCTTCTGCAAGGAGGGACGACCACTGCATCAAAGGGCTAAAGAATCAGCTGTTGAGTAAACCTCAACAGCTTTTTTTGTTGGAAGGATTTGTTATACTTTAGTTATGTATTTTACATGAGGGCGCGTATAGCATAGATGCAATGATATCTTTAGCATGATGAATGGAGGAGGACAAGTTGAGAGTTAAACGAATCGTTGCGAATATCGATACGGAGGATGTCGCCGCAGCCAAGACGTTTTATCAAGATGTGCTGGGTCTGGATATGTTAATGGATCATGGCTGGATTGCCACTTATGGCTCGAAGGAGAGGATGAGCATACAGATCAGCTTTGCTTCCGAGGGAGGCGGCGGCACGCCCGTCCCGGATCTGTCGATCGAAGTGGATGAGATAGAGGCCGTGCTGGAGGAGATGAGGCGGGCTGGCTTTTCCATTGAATATGGCCCCGTTGATGAGCCTTGGGGAGTAAGACGCTTTTTTGTCCGCGATCCGTTCGGGAAGCTGGTCAACATTTTGTCACATGATTGAGTGTACGGTGGTCAAATTTGGTATCCTCGCAAGTAGCTCATATTCTACTCTGTACATAAGAATGAACGCATATGATATACTGTTTATAATATAAACAATTAGCAATGAACATCAGAAGCTAGAATGCAGAAAGGATACACAAATCATGTCAAAAGATGAGAGTATGGATCCGGATATTGGATCCAGGCTGCCCGGAGGGGCGGCTCTGAGCTGGGGGTTGGTAAAGCCGCCGAAGCGGGGACCGAAACGGGAGATGAGCCTGACGCAGATTGTGCAGACGGCCATCGACATCGCTGATAAGGAAGGGCTTCAGGCGGTCTCCATGAATCGGATCGCATCCGCTTTGGGTTTTACTGCCATGTCCCTGTACCGGTATATTTCCAGCAAGGACGACCTGCTGCTTCTGATGCAGGACGCCGTATGCGATATCCCCATTCCACCGGAAGATTTCGCAGATTGGCGCGAGAATATGCGAATCTACGTCAAATCGACGATGCAGGTATTTCGGGACCACCCTTGGTACGGTGACATTCCGATTATGGGTATTCCCATTACGCCGAATAACCTTCGATTTATCGACTGGGGTCTGCGTTTCATGAAGGACATGCCATTAAATGATTATGAGCGGATGTCTTTGATTCTCCTGTTAAGCAATTATTCAAGATCAAGCGGCATGATGCAGCGGGATCTGGACCGTGCCGTGCAGGCAGGATCCACCCCGGAACAATTTAGCGGACTCGATTATACGGCCGCACTGAAACAGCTTGTAACGCCGGATCGGTTTCCATTCCTGCATCCGGTTGTGATGTCGGGGGTCTATACGGAGGAGAACCGGGAAGAGAATCCGATTGGCAACGACATTGATTTCGGGTTAGAACGCATTTTGGACGGCATTGATCATTATCTTCAGGCCAAGACACAGCACGGACAGTCGGACAAGTAATGATATTCGTCAAAGTTACAGGTCGTGGTTGTAAGAGCGTGGAGTAAGAGAGTACAGACAGAAAGAAAGTGCATTAAGAAAGTACACAGTAAGAGTATACACAATAAGAGTACGCTGTAAGAGCATGCAGAAAAAGTGTGCCGCAGCTGAGTAAAAAAACCGATCCTCGCATGAGGATCGGTTTTTTGCTGGTTGATTAAGCCTGATGCGGGGGGCCATGGTCTGGTTGGTAAATAACGTTTCCGGACGGACATGACCGCCGCTGGAAGGGGATGAAGTTCCTTATGTGGCTCTTAAAAACGCAATACTATATTGTGTGCACTGCTCCCTGTATGCGGTGTGTGATCCGGGGCATGCCTGAATGGTTGCCGCGCTTAAAGCATATTTAACGTCGACCAGCTTTTCTCTTAAAGGTCCACATGCCCCATAACATAGAGGCGACAAGGATAAACAGACACCATCCTATTGCCCAGCCGATGTGATCCTGAATAGACCCACCCGTCAGCAACCCGCGAATGGACTCGATGACCGGCGTAATCGGCTGGTTGCTTGCGACCCCTTGCAGCCATGTCGGCATCGTTTCGGTAGGAACGAAGGCACTGGAGAGGTAGGGGAGGAAGAGCAGGGCGAATCCATAGCTGCCGGCCGCTGCGGGGCTGCCTGCAACGAGGCCGATGGCGGCATAGAGCCAAGTGAAGGCAAAGATGAAGAGCGCGATCAATCCGATAGCAAGAATCCACTCCAGAAGTCCCGCCGAAGGCCTGAATCCGACGAGCAGGGCCACAGCGATAACGACGAATGTCGCCAGCATGTTTCGGGCAAGGCTGGCTACCACATGTCCTGTAATGACACTGATGCTTTGAATGGGCATGGTGCGGAAGCGGTCAATGATGCCATTGGTCATATCCTGGGAGACATCGACGGCCGTGCTGGACGATCCGAAGCCGGCGCATAGCAGTATAATTCCCGGCACCACGTAGTCAACATACTGTCCGCTGGGATCGAGTGCTCCGCCAAACACATAGGTGAACAGCAGCATCAACATAATCGGCAGCATCATGGCCGTAATCATTGCCTCCGCGTTTCGGATGCTGTGACGTAAGCTGCGACCGATAAAGACGGTTTGGGTGACCGCTAAGGTCGTTGTTTTTGAGTTCGAAGCTGTTCCTCTCATTATACGATTTCCTCCAATTTCTTGTCGGTTAGCGACAGGAATACATCATCCATATTTGGTCTGTGAAGACTTACACGCGTCTCGCTCGGAAGCAGGCGAGTGAATTCTTGAAGCGTCTGCGCGACATCCCTAATGCTGCCATTTGTCGGAATCCTGTGAATCACCTCGTCGTGTACGTTGCGGAGCTCCAGCATCTCACCTCCGACCCGGGTCTTCAGTTCAGCCGGGCTCCCTTCAGCAACGATTCGTCCGCTATCCAGGACCGCAATCCGGTCCGCAAGCTGATCGGCTTCTTCCAAATACTGCGTGGTCAGCAGTATGGTGATGCCCTGACTCTTCAATTGCAGGATGATATCCCACAGGGTACGGCGGCTGCGTGTGTCCAGTCCCGTGGTCGGTTCATCCAGAAACAGAACGGGACGCGGCACGGTAAGGCTGATCGCAAGATCAAGCCGTCTTTTCATTCCGCCCGAATATGTCTTCACGCGCTTGGCTGCAGCAGCAACGAGGTCGAATTGTTCGAGCAGTTCGGCGGTTCGCAGGCGTGCTTCCGCTGCGGATAAACCCGACAGCCTGCATATCATCCGCAGGTTCTCTTCCGCAGTCAATAATTCGTCGACGGCAGCAAACTGGCCGGTCAGACTGATGGACTTCTGGACATCCTGCTTGCCCTGTCCGAGATCATATCCGTTGATCCGCACACTGCCTGCATCGGGTGTCACCAAGGTCGATAGGATATTGATTAAGGTTGTTTTGCCGGAACCGTTGGGACCGAGAAGGGCAAATACGCTTCCTGCCTGCACGTTCAGGTTGATCCCGTCCAGGACGGTTTGATGTCCAAAGCTTTTACGCAATTGATGAATCTCAACAGCATGGTTACTCATATTAGGTTCAACTCCTTGAATTTAATTGTATATATAATAAACAGTTTAATTGATAATTAGTATATTGTATAAACAGTTATCTTGCAATATGTTTTTTTAAGTTTGGACGCTGCGTGAGGCTACAGGGATGATGGAGCTTCTGGGTATAAAAAAAGAGCCTGGCGCGATGTAACAAAACATCGTGTCAGGCTCTATTCAGAATGTAAGCCAGGGTATAGGCCAGCTTGGCGCTATGAACGATCCGATTCGTCATGAAGCTCCAGTTCAATGACGGTATTGCGTTTGTCGGGTAGCGGATACGTGAAGTGTTCAGGCCGCGCGAAATTCACAAATGCGTCCTCGGTGAATTCCGCTGCGCTCCATGGGCGGCTGAGGAACAATTCGTATCCGTCAGCGAGCAGACGGGCCTTCTTTACCTTGTCGGCCATACCGATGAGATTAATCGGTCCGATGGACTCCTCAAAGACGTGGGCATACAGCTTATTGCCTTTTTGGGTGTACCGCCCCCAATCCGGCTTCGGATAATCGGCGGCAGCGCAGCCATAGATACTGTCGCCGTTCTTGCTCATCCAGTCACCGATTTCCTCCAGCACGTCGAGGCTCTCCTTAGGAATGACGCCTCTCGCGTCGGGTCCGACATTCAGCAGCATGTTGCCGTTCTTGCTGACACATTCCACCAGCTTGCGGATGATCGTGGTTGCCGATTTGTAATTGCGGTCAGCGGCTGCATAGCCCCAGTTGTTATTCAGCGTGATGCAGGCTTCCCATGGGATCGGGGCACCAGTCTGATCCACGACGCCGTGCGGCGGAATGATCTGTTCAGGCGAAGCGAAATCTCCGCTGTAAACGGAAGGATCGGTAGTGTAGATGCTGCCCCCGCTCTCGCCGCTGCCTTCAAGCCGGTTATCGATAAGAATATGCGGCTGGAGTTCGCGGATCATCTTCATCAGCTCGGTAGCGCGCCACACCTCGCCGCGCATGTTATCATAAGAGAAGTCAAACCACATGATATCGAGTTTGCCGTAGCCTGTCAGCAGCTCCCGCACCTGCCCATGCATGTAATCCAGGTATCTGTCGAAGTTTTTCGGATCGCGCTTGAAGGCTTCGTTCGCCCGCATCGGGTGAATGCGGTCCCCATAGGCCGGATAGTCCTCATGGTACCAGTCAATCAGTGAGAAGTAGAGGCCAACTTTAAGGCCTTCTTCACGGAAAGCTTCCAGAAACTCCTGCACGAGGTCCCGACCGGCTTTGGTATTCGTTGATTTATATTCGGTCAGCTTGCTGTCGAACAAACAGAATCCGTCATGGTGCTTGGCCGTCAGCACCGCATACTTCATGCCTGCTTTCTTGGCCGCTTTGGCCCACTCCCGAGGATTATAGTCAACGGGATCAAATTCATCGAAATAGGTCTGGTAGTCTTCGATGCTCATCTGTTCCGTGCTTCGGAGCCATTCGCCTCTGGCCGGAATGGAGTAGAGCCCCCAGTGGATGAACAAGCCGAAACGGTCGTTCTGGAACCATTGCACGCGCTGGTTTCGATCGTGGATGACTTGATTGGTTGGAGTGGTAGTCGTTGTCATGGATTCAAACCTCCGATTCTTGGAATTGTCGAGTTTGATTTTAACAAGAATGTGTTAGTATGAATAGATAATTACTTAACTCTGACGGGTATTATAATAACTTTAGAGGATAATCGAAGATGAAGAATGAACGTAATGAACATGAAGCCATTCAGCAGATGCTCCTGAACATGCAGGTTCAGATCTGGGAGGCCGAAAGAACGCAGTGCTGGCCGGAGTGGAAGGAATTCGACTACACCGTGTCTTACAACAAGCTCTATTTTATACTGGACGGGGAAGGATGGGTGAAGATCGGCGATGAGGAGCTGTACCCCGTTCCGGGTCAATTGGTTCTGATGCCGGCACGGACCAGGCAATCCTACTCCGTCATCAGCGGCCGTCCCTACCTTAAATACTGGTCGCACTTCTCGGCGACCGTAGGCGATTCTGACGTGTTTTCCTGGTTGAACGTTCCATACTGTTATGATTTATCGGGCAATGCGGAGATTCCGTCATTATTCCAGCAGCTGGTGGAAGCGCACCGTACCGGTACCATAGCAGCGCGGTTAAAGGAAAAGTCGGTTATGCTGGACATCCTGTCCCGCGTGTTCGAGCACCAGCAGCCGCAGATTCATACGGACAAAATGGAAGATATGGGCAGGCTCCACAAAGTACAGCAGTACATTAAGAATCACCTGCATGAAGAGATTACGCTGGAGCAGATGGCGGGGACGCTGCATTTGCATCCGAATTATTTTATTAAGTACTTCAAACGGCATTTTGGGATCACGCCGCAGAAATATCTAAGCCTCAAGCGGATGGAGCAGGCCAAACTCATGCTAAGAACGACCCCTCTAAGCATCAAAGAAATTGCGGACGCCACCGGCTTTGAATCAGCGAACTATTTCTCGAAAACGTTTCGTAAAGAGGTTGGTTACAGCCCCTCGGAATATCGGAACAATATATAGCAAAAAAGAGGCTGTCCCTGAAATCGATTCGGGGATAGCCTCTTTTCTTCTGATCAGGTTTGCCTAAAAACCTTTTCCTCCAAGCGGCTTAAGCTTGAGCGGCTCTGCGCCGGCGATCAGCGGGCGCCCGCGCTGCAGCAGCTCGGACGTATCGGCTCCCTGCAACGAAGCGGCATGCGCGTCTTGGCTGCTCCACAATTCCGTGACCCATACGGCATTCGGATCGCTGTCCGAAACGTTGACGATATAGAGTTCACAGTCTTCGTTATCGCTAAGCATCGCTGCTGCTTCGAGCAGGATCTCCGCAAGTTCATCCCGTTTGCCGGGATGGGCAATCAGTTTTCCGTACATCGCAAACTTCTCCATCGGGTTCACCCTTCCTTTTTGGTCATGTCGCTTAACATGCGTTCGTAATGGAGCGCCATGCTTGTCGTGATCTCTGACAGTTTCAGCACGAGAGAAGCGGGCTCCAGAATGGTTAAAGCCTTGCCGTAAGGGAGAAGAAAATAGGGAACATAGGACATCAGCGAAGATGTATCCAGCTGGAAATGAGCTTCTCCATCACGGCGCTTCACAAGAGTATGTCCAAATAACCAATGCTGGCTTAATTCATTCAGAACATGCTCATGGCCTTGGATGACGACATGGATCAGCGGTTCACGGCTGCCTGAATCGGGCAGAAGACTGCCAAGCAGTACATCCTTGGCCGAAAAGTCAGCGGGCCGTTCAAATACATGTTCTGTCAGCTCCAGCCCGATGATCCGATCCACGCGAAAATTGCGAATCTCTTGGCGCAGATGGCAGAAGCCGGCAGCATACCATTGACCCTTCCAATGGATGATGCCGTAGGGGTCGAAGTTTCGGGCAACGCGCTCGCCCTCCCTGCCCTTCGAATACGACATCTTCAAGGTTTGTCCTTGCGCTGCGGCATTCTCCAGCGTCTGCAGCAACGGCTGAAGCCCGGTATGGACAGGAGGCTGCAGAACCGAGATGCCGCTGCTGTGCCGTTCGATCTGATGAAGCTGCTCCTCATTTGTATAAAGCTTCAGCTTGCCGATTGCCCGCTCCAGCGCGTCCGTATACGGATAGCCGGTTTCTTTGGCAAAGATCGAAGCGTGCACTAATGCCTTCTGCTCTTCGGCGTCAAACATCAGCGGGGATTCAGCAAACTGCCCGAGGATCCGAAAGCCGCCGTTCGGCCCGGAATCGGCAATGATGGGCGCGCCACTGGCGCATAACGAATCGATGCAGCGGTACACCGTTCGGACATGGATTTCCAGCTCATCGGCGATTTGCTGAGCGGTCATCTTCTTGCCCGAGCGGAGCATCCACAGGATCGATAGCATATTATCCGCTTTGGACATCTAGATGCGCTCCTTCCAGATGGGATGATCTCGAAATGTTTACTTTTAAGTAGATTGTATCTTTTCTACACGAGCGGGTCCATGCCCTTGTCGATCCAGGAATCGTAGGTCGGACCGTAGAGCTCGGGAATCCGCAGCCCGGCTTGTCTCATCAGCACCGTCATCTGTCCGCGGTGATGCGCTTGATGAACCAGGGTAAAATGCAGGAATGCCGCATTTGTCCAAGGCTCTCCGTCGAATTCGCGGGTAGCGCGAAGTTCCGCCTCGCTCCACTGCGACTGCACCGCATCCAGAAAGGCATGCCGGATCCGGCGGTAGCTGTCCTGAATCTCGGCGGCCGAATGGGGGATTTCCTGCTCGCGGGACGGGCCCTCAAACTGCAAACCGAGCATGGTCATGTACTGAATCGACATCACCAAATGCCAGGCCAGCTGTCCAAGCGTGCGATGGTGCTCCGTCATAGCGGTTTTGAGCGATTCGTCGGTTAAAGCGTTCATGACTTGTTCGGTGATATGCGCCTCTTTTAACCATTCAGTCTTAAAATCCTCTAAGCTCATGTTCATGTGTAATCCTCGCTTTGGTTTAGGATGTGTGCTGCAAGTCGAGTATATTACACCATTCCTGACAGTTACGGTCAGTGATTATGGGCGATACGAATTTAATTATTCCAGTGATTAGCCGAATATTGATATGCATGGTCTACAGAACCTTCTTCATTTATAATGTATGAGATTTAAAGCTCGTGCAAGGTATCGAATATAGGAGGTACAGCATGCAGGAAACGCTTCGTGAAATCCCGGGAGCTCAAGAATGGATTGTCATTCAAGCAATTGACAAGGGCTGGTCGGCTGATCGTAAATATTATGTTCAGGATACGCTAGGCAAGGAGTGGCTCCTCCGGCTATCCGACATCTCTCAATACGAGAGGAAGCGATGGGAGTTTGAAACGGTAAAAAAGCTGGATCCTATCGAAATGCGTATGTCCCGCCCGATTGATTTTGGTGTATGCCATGATGGCAGCCAAGTGTTTTCCCTGTTCACATGGGTTCCGGGAGAAGATGCCAGGGACGCCATTCCATTGCTGGATTCTGAGGAGCAGTACCGGCTGGGCGTTCAGGCAGGCCAATATTTGAGTGAGATGCATCGCATTCCGGCTGAGAGCGGCTTTGATACGTGGGCGGTTTATTATAATTCCAAGATGGATAGGTACATCAAAAATTATGAGAGCTGTGGCATCCGGCTCGCAGGTGCGGAGAACATCATTCGTTATATGGAGGAGCACCGATATTTGCTTGATGAGCGGCCCCGTTCTTTTCAGCATGGAGATTATCATGTCGGCAATATGGTGGTTACGCCTGAAGGCGAGCTGGGCATCATCGATTTGAACCGGGCGGATTCCGGTGATCCTTGGGAGGAGTTTAACCGGATTACGTGGGATGCTGAGATTAGCCCGTGGTTTGCTTCCGGTCGTATTCACGGATATTTCCAGGGTGGAGAGGTACCGGATTCATTCTTCAGATTAATGGCGCTTTATATCGCGAGTAATCAGATTTCCTCGATACACTGGGCGATTCCATTCGGTGAGCAGGAAGTGGGGGTTATGCTGAATCAGGCTCAAAAGGTACTGAACTGGTATGAGGGGTTCGAGACGCATATACCCAATTGGTATAAACCGATGCCGGGGTCATCTTAGCCTATCATTGACAGTTTAGCAATCTAGAAGAATTTATTGAAGCCGCAGCATGATACGATATAAAAAAACAGATGGAGGTTTGTACTCATGTCATCAGCGGATATTCGGTTTGTCGGCGGAAACAATATTGCCCTTAAAATTCCGAAGTACAAGTATGAGGAAACCGTGCATTTTTACAAAGAGGTTTTGCAGCTGCCTTATTTGGGCTTCAAAGATGGTTCACACCTCTTTCAGCACGGCCCGAACAATTTATGGCTGGATTGCATGACTCACTATGCTCAGCAGGATGTCTGGTTAGAGGTCACTACAGATCATCCCGAGGCGGCCGCTTCATATTTGAGAGAGCATCAGGTGGATCGCAGGGATGAGGTGGAGGTTTACGAGAACTCGCAGGGCTACTGGATATCCGATCCATGTGGGACGATCATTCGGGTGAATCCCAGAAAAGCGAGTGAATAGACAAGCCTAACCGGCGCATGGTTAGCCGTTGACGACGCGCATCCCTTGAGACGTGAGGTTATGTCGAAGCGTCCTACCACGTATTCGGTAAAATTTAATGCTCACTCAAGAATTCCGTGAACCGGGACACAAAAAACCAAGCATCTCCTATCCAAGATAAAGGTTGTGACAGGGGGTGCTTGGTTTATCTTTTTGCTGAGATTCCGCTACGGCTTGAGAACCACCTTGGTGCAGTCTTCTTCATGATCGTTAAATATCCGATAGGCATCGCTTGCTTGCTCCAGTGGAAGACGGTGGGATACAATCTCGGTTGGGTCGAATTCCCCGGCGGTGATCTTCTTAAACAGCTCCGGCATATAATGGATGACGGGGGCTTGTCCCATGGTAAGGGTAATGTTCCGTTCAAAAATATGGCCGAGCGGGAACATATTGTACAATGAACCGTATACGCCGGTCAGCTGAATCGTGCCGTATTTGCGAACGGCATCGATGGCAATATCGATGGCGCTTAACGTTCCGCCCTGGAGCTTCAGCTTTTGACCGATGGCTTCCATGGTTGACTTCTTGCCGTCCATGCCAACACAGTCGATCACAACATCCGTGCCGCCCTTGGTGATCTCGCGGATGTATGCGCCCATATCATCATAGTCTTCAAAATTGAAGATCTCCACGTTGTTCATCCGCTTTGCTTTTTGCAGCCGGTAAGGGAGACGATCCACAGCGATTACCCGTTTGGCCCCCTTCATCCAGGCGAATTTCTGGGTCATCAGACCGATCGGTCCACAGCCGAGCACCGTCACGGTATCGCCCGGCTTCACGCCGGCATTCTCCACGCTCCAATAGGCAGTAGGAAGAACGTCGGACAAGAACAGAAGCGCTTCATCCTCCAGCTCGCATGACTCAGGGATGACAAACGGCATAAAGTTCCCGTACGGCACGCGCAAATATTCAGCTTGTCCGCCAGGGTAGTTGCCGTAGCGTTCGGTGTAACCCAAGAACCCTCCGGCATGGACATCCGGGTTGCGATTGGAATTGTCGCATTGACTCTCCATATCATGATTGCAATAGTAGCAGTGACCACAAGAAACATTGAACGGAAGAACGACGCGGTCGCCTTTTTTCACGCGGGTTACGTTGGCACCGACCTCTTCTACGATCCCCATGGGCTCATGGCCGATCACGAAATCTTTAGCCGCGGGCATAGCTCCTAGGTATATATGAAGATCGGAACCGCAAATGGCTGTAGAGGTGATGCGGACGATAATATCATCCTGGGTCCGAATGGATGGATCCTCTACGTGTTTGACCTGAATGTCTTTTGCGCCTTGAAATGTGACTGCTCTCATATGTTCCCTCCTTATGCGGTGTACAGAAGTTCTCTTTTTTTAATACCCGATATCCAATTGTATTAACATCCCCACCGCTATTCATGCATATGCGCTGATACGCGCAAAAACATAGTTTGTGGAAGAAAGACCAATGCGTATAATTACTCCTGATGGTCGGTAGGGGCACGCGTATGAGCGAACCGGCTGCGCGAACCTCGATGACAAACGTGAAAAAGTGAACCGGCTGCACAAACCTCGATGACAAATGTAGCAAACGTGATAAAGGGGATAAACGTGATAAACGTGATAACATGACAAATGGGATTCACCGGACACAGGATACGTTATTTGCTCTGAAAAGAGCTAAACTAAGATACTTGCGGACATGAGATCCGTTATTTGCATAAAAAGTCCGCTTTTCCGCAGCAAAAAGGTTAAATAACGGACTTGGTGTCCGTTAGGATAAGAGAATCGCCTGAAATATGGCCAATAACGGATCTGTAGTCCGTTGGAAGCCGTCTGTTGGTGATGGGTTCACCTGTTTGGTGATAGCCGCCGTCATGGTGATAATATCTGCTTGTTTGGTGATAGCCGCCGACTGTTAGTGATGGATCCGCATGTTTTGGGGAGAGCAGCCGTATGTAGCTGATGAAACCTGTTTGTTTGGTGATATCAGCTGAATGTTAGGGATGGATTAGCTTGTTTGGAGATGGCAGCAGCAAGTTGTGTGATGGAATTCACTTGTTTGGGATAGCAGCTCACATTGGTGATAGAAGCAGTAAATTAGTAATTGGATCTGCATGTTTACGTGATCGTAGCCGCTGTTAGTGATAGAAGCCGGCTGTTAGGGATGAAATCCGTTTTGGTGATAGCAACCGTCTGTTGGTGATAGCAGCCACTTGGTCCGGCATCCCAACAGTATTGTGAGACATCCCATGGTCGATTTCTTCGATAAAACGAAGCCGCAGGTCAATGATCGGGTATATAGATGGCGTAAAAGCTTTTCAAAAAACAAAAGAACGCGTATTGGCAGGGGTTCGATGATCCCGCCATACGCGTTCTTTTTTTAGATTGTTATTTTACTCTTCGAACTGTTGGCGTCAAAAGTTTACACGAACTTCAAATACTCAACGATCGTCAGCAAGCCTTTATCGAAATTCTCCAAATTAAAATGCTCGTTCGGGGCATGCAGATTCTCGTCCGGCAAGCCAAAGCCCATCATGACGGCAGGAGCGTTCAGTGTGCTGGACAGCTTCTCCACGATCGGGATGGACCCGCCATCCTTCGTAAAGAGGGCACGCGTGCCGTAGACATGCTCGAACGCGTCCGCGGCTTTTTGCAGCATCGGATGGGACGGATCGATGTTGAAAGCGAATGCTTTTTCCTTCGGTTTAAACGTAATCTTCGAACCGACCGGAGCGTGGGCATGCAAGTGTGCTTCAATCGCGTCGAGGACCGCTTGCGGATCCTGGTCTGCCACCAGGCGGCATGTAATTTTGGCATGGGCTTCCTTCGGAATGACCGTCTTGCTGCCTTCACCCTGGAATCCGCCGTATACGCCGTTCAGCTCAAGGGTCGGACGCGCTCCTACGCGTTCAACGAAGGAGAACCCTTCCTCACCATACAGGGAATCGAGGCCGAGATCCTGCTTCAGCTTCTCCTCGTCGAATTCCTGCTTGGCAAATTCTTCGCGCATTTCCGGGGATAACTCCAGCACCCCGTCATAGAAGCCTTTTACGGCGACGCGGCCTTGCTCGTCATGAAGCGAAGAGAGCAAGGACACCATCGCATGCAGGGCGTTAGGTACGCCGCCGCCATATGTACCGGAATGAAGGTCGGTATTGGCCGTTTCCAGCGACAACTCCAGGGAGCACAATCCGCGAAGGCCCGTGGAGATGGCCGGTTTGCCAGGTGCGAGCAGTGATGTATCCGAGATCACGATGGCGTCCGCAGCCAGCTTGTCCTTGTTGTTGTCAAGATAGAGCGGGAGGTTCGGGCTGGACACCTCTTCTTCGCCTTCAATGCAGAACTTGATGTTGACCGGAAGCTCCTTCTCTTGCTTCAAAATAGCTTCGACGGCTTTGACATGCAGGAAGAGTTGGCCTTTGTCGTCCGTTGCTCCGCGTGCATACAATTTGCCGTTGCGGATAGCCGGCTCAAAGGGCGGGGTTTCCCACAGATGAAGCGGGTCTACGGGCTGTACGTCATAGTGACCGTAAACGAGCACGGTCGGTTTGCCTTCGGCATGCAGATAGTCTGCCGTAATAATAGGATGTCCAGCCGTTTGATGAACTTCCACATGCTCAAGGCCTGCCTCGGTCAGCTTGCCTGCGAGCCACTCGGCAGCCTTTGCCACATCGCCTTTGTGCTCGGACAAAGCCGAAATACTCGGAATGGACAACCATTCCTTCAACTCATTCAGATGGGTTTCGCGGTGTTCGGCAAAATACGCTTTATAATCAACGCTCATGTTATAGGGATCCTCCTTCAATATACATTGGCATTCGATACATGCCGTACCTTACTATTCTAACCGTTTTTTGAAGAATACGAAATATAACGGGATTAATCTTGAAATTTGTCATGACTCTCATCCGGTCGTTGAAATGCAAAATTGTCCAAAAGGTTTCTCCAGAACATCCGCAGCGCCGGACTGATCAGCTTATTGCGGTGGCGAACGGCATAAATCTGACGTTCGGGCGGCCAGGACGGAATAGGTCGTGATAGGAGTTTCCCCTCTGCCAGTTCTTCTTGTATGGCAGCTTCTGCGATCATGCCATACCCCAGACGGTGCCGAACGGCTGCTTTCAGTGCTTCGGTCCCCGAAATTTCCAAGGAAATTTGAAGTTGGATACACTGTTTGTCTGCCCAGCGGTCAATAAGCTGTCTGCTGATGGAGCCAGGTTCATGTGAAACGAAGGGATGTTCGACCAGATCGCCCGGGATTAAATCTCTTACGCTTGCAAAGGGATGATCCGGAGCGAATATAAGCACCAGATCATCATGGATCAGCGGCTGTACGATGAATTCCGGCTCATCCACTTGCGTGTTCGATATGATGCCTACATCGAGTTCGTATTTTTTGACTTTCTCGAGAATATAGGCAGCCGGTCGGACATCCAACAGGATGGACAACCCCGGATAATTGAGTTTCAACTGTTGCAGCAGCGGCGGCAACAGGTAGGTAGCGGGAGTATGGGTACTGCCGATGGCGAGTACTCCTGCAGCGGTTCCGCGGAAGATATCCATGGTCGATGAGGCTTCCTCAGACAGGGAATGAATCTGCGATGCGTAATGATAAAAGGCTTGACCGGCTTCCGTAAGCTTGATGACATGATAGGACTTGGTGTGAAACAGGGCAAGGCCAAGCTCTTCCTGCAGCTTGTTTAAATGGAAGGTCACGGTTGGCTGGGTGATGCCCAGCTTCTGAGCCACAAGGTACAGCTTCCTCAGCTCCACGGTAAGCACAAATACTTTTAATTGCTGTAAGTTCATGTTGCTCTCCTCTCTTTCCATATCATCATAGATCATATTAATCTTATCTAATATTTGATAGATATTATTTAACTCTTTGTTAACGCAGGGATAATTTTTATATGAATCAATGGCGTTATGCTGAAATGGAACCAAGAAGAAAATCAGAAACAGGAGGGTGACATGAACAAAAAAATAGGCTTTCAACATAGGATATTCATTGCTTTAACTGTGCTCATGTGCTTATTGTCGGCTTGCGCGCAATCGGATGGACAGCAAACGGTAAGATCCAAGGAAACGACCGGACCGATTACTGGCGGAAGTGGAAGTGCTGCCGGTCAGTCGGACTTGTCCTTGACCAGAGACGACGCAGAGGATACCGGGGAAACCATCTACTTATACGGAAATGATTTTGTGGATTACATCGCTCCGAAGTTTACAGAAGAGACGGGTTTCAAATTGGAAGCCGTGCATTACGGAGGAGGGGAGGCATTAGCCAAAATAGAGGCTGAACAAGGAAATCCGCAATGGGACGTTCTAATGATGGATGGGCACGGTTCGGTCCGCAACTTGGCAGATCGCGATTTCCTGCTGACAGACTGGGAGCCTGAGAATCTGGGGAATCTGTCCGAAAGCGGAAGGAGTTATGTGCCCGAAGATTTATCATACTTCCCAGTCGGCATACATGCGGCTGGCGTCATCGCTTATAACACAACGCTGGTAACGCCGGAGAAGGCACCGACGACATGGGAGCAATTTTTTGCTTATGACGGCCCTGTGGGTCATGCAGATCCGGCTGTCGCAGCGCCTGCCTATCCGCTCGTATCCGCATTTTTTGAGCAATGGGGTGTCGAGACAGCAGAGCAGAAATACGAGCAGCGCTTCAAAGCGGGACTTCATGTGTACCCCAAGAATGGTCCTGTCGGGAAGGCGTTGTTAAGCGGAGAAATCGAGGTTGCGGCCCTTCAAGAACACAATGCTTATGAACTGAAGCTTGCCGGTGAGCCAATTGAGGTGATTTGGCCGAGCGAGGGTGCGCCAGGCAGCTTGCGGGTTGTAGCGATCAGCAAACATACCAAGAACCCGGCAGCAGCCAAGGCATTTGTGGAATATATGCTAAAACCCGAGACACAGCAGATGTTAACGAATCTGAATTCAACCGACAGTTTCTTTACGCCACTTGCTGAAGGTGTGATGGCACGAAGTGAGCGTGAACCGAATGGGGCCTTTATGCTGCCTTCTGCTAAGTGGGCGTCGGAACATGAAGTTGAGATCAAAACCTGGTTTGCGGACCAAAATGTAAGGTAGGTAGGGCCACATGAATACTTCTGAAGCTCGCTATGGAGGCGGGGTAACCCTCCTCCTGTTCATTTTGATTTTTTTGCCGCTGCTCGCCGTCCTCATCAACGTCATCTTTCCCGGGTTATTCTTCGGACAGGTCAAGTCCAGCAGCTTGGGCTTGATCGGAGAAATATGGAATCGGCCGTTGTGGAAACAGTCTCTCTTGAATTCGGTCACATTGGCGCTGGGTACGGCAACGATCGGTACGATCATTGGCGGCGTGCTTGCTACCATTCGGGCAAGGTGGGACTTTACAGCGGCTAAATTGCTGGATATGACGGCTTGGGTATTGTTAATAGCCCCATCCTTCATGATAGCGCAGGGCTGGGTTTTGTTTGCCGGCTCGGATGGACTGGCTCATCAGTGGCTGGGGCTGACGTGGGTTACCTCGTTTATTTTTCAACCTGCCGGACTTGTGTTTGTCATGTCCCTAAGCAAATTCCCGTTAGCTTATTTGGCTATTACGGCAGCATCGGAGTGGAATATAAGGCAGTTCGGTTATGCAGCCAGGCTGAACGGCGCGAGGCCATTCACCGTGTGGAGAACCGTCGAAATGCCATTGGCTCTGCCTTCCTATGTGGCTGGCTGGACCCTGGTGTTTATGGATACTATCGGAGATTTCGGACTGCCCGCCGCCTTGGCGACCGTATATAAATTTCCGACGTTGACATACTCGATATACTCGGCGATCTATCAGTCTCCGGTACGCTTTGATATGGCCGGGGTGCTGGCATTCTACCTCGTCTTGATTCTGGTCCTTGCGATGACCTTGCTCATGGTGACCCTGGGCAGATCCAGATTCGACTTTCTGAATGCAAGAGCCGTCCAGATCGAAAAGGTTAGACCGCGCAAAGCCTGGTTGTACAATTTGCTGATTACGATCTTTCTTTTCTTGAGCCTCGGGATTCCGATTGGAACCAGCGCGGCGGTATCTCTCCTGAAACAAGCGGGCGGAGGCCTATCTTCGGGTAATTTCACCCTCGACCATTACCGTGAATTATTCTCGGGACAAGCCGGGGATCACAGGCTGCTCGGTTATCTTGAAGGAATGTATCATTCTCTTATCATTGCTGCCGCAGCCGCTTTATTCAGCATGCTGATCGGGTTTGTTGTTGCTTATATGCTGACATTTACGGAGTCTCGGCTAAAACCCTTGCTTCAGTTGTTCTCCATCATATCCCTGGCGGTCCCCGGCGTTGTGCTCGGGATTGGCTATATTTTCATATGGAACCAGAAATGGCTGGAGCCTTTAGGACTCCATTTATACGGAACCCCCTCGTTGCTTGTGATTGCAGGGATAGCCGGTGCCATCCCCTACGCAGTCAGGGTCCAGCTGGGGGCATTCGGCAATTTGTCCGGCACGATGCTGAAGGCGGCAGCCATTCAAGGGGCAAGCGTGTTCGAACGGATGCGGGATATCGTATTGCCCTTGGCACGCCAGTCACTTTTGATTGCAACCTTGGCCTCGTTTGGAACCAGCGTGTTCGATTTGGCCCTGGCTTCCATGCTGAAACCGGCTAATTATTCGTTGATGCCGCTGGTCATCGACCGGGCCTTTGAATTCTCGCGCTATGGTTATGCAACGGCAGCTACTGTCGTTAGCTGCGGAGCAGTTGTACTGATGATCATTTTGCTGCAAGCAGCAGGGCGTCTGGGTTTCAGATGGCTGGATCGCAATAAATCGTGATCAAATTTGGAAGGGATTGAGCGTGGAATGATCTTAAAGGTAAAGGGTGTATCGAAATCATTCGGCTCGCAGCAAGTCTTGAAGCCGATCACGTTTGAGGTCGGGGAGGGAGAACGCATATGCATACTCGGCCCATCGGGCTGTGGGAAATCTACGCTGCTGCAGATGATTGCCGGACTTCAGCGTATTGATACCGGCGAGGTGGAGATGGCTGGAGCCGTCGTTGAACGGGGGAAACATTATGTTCCACCGGAAAACCGGCCTGTTAATATGGTGTTTCAAGATTATGCCCTCTGGCCGCATATGACCGTTAAACAGAACATGGAGTACGGGATGAGACGCCGGAAGGTAAATGGGCATGACAGATCGAATACATTGGATCGACTCCAATCGCTTCTGAAGCTGGGGGGCTTACTGGACCGTCTGCCGGCCCAGCTGTCTGGCGGTCAGCAGCAGCGAGTAGGCATAGCGAGAGCGTTGGCAACAGAACCGAAGCTGTTATTAATGGATGAACCGTTGTCTAATCTGGATGTTAAGCTTAGAACGGATATGCGCGGTGAGTTGGCCAGATTGCTCGGCGAATTATCCATTGCTACTCTGTATGTGACGCATGATCGCATGGAGGCATTTACGGTGGCGGATCGGATTTTGATTTTAAGGGACGGAACGATAGATCAATTGGGAGCACCGAGGGAGTTGTTTGAGCGGCCTGCAAGCCCTTGGGTTGCACAGCTTATGGGATACCATAACCGATTGGATGCCAGACTGAGCGAGAATGGACGTCCTGCTGCTATCATTTCCGGGAGTCCGATTGCGGGAAATCTGATGGGTGCGGATCATGGAGACGGTCGGGCTATCATCATGATTCATCCGGAATCGATCGAGATTTGCAGCAGTGACGAAGCTCTGCAAGAAGGGAACTTGCTGAAGGTGACCGTGATGCAGACAATCTATGAAGGGAACAGATGGAGAGTCATCGCAGAAACGGCAGATCAGCAGCCGATTCATCTATTTCATCATTGCAGCGTAGATGCGGGAAGCGAATGGAGGATACGGTTGTTACCGGAACAAACGATGATTTATGCAGAAAGCAGCATGCTGGCTACATGAGTCAAGTGTATGCGATATCGGACATTCACGGTTACGGTTCCCTGCTGGAAACTCTATTGAAGCACGTCCATTATCAGCCAGAGGTGGATCGTCTATTTTTGCTGGGGGATTATGTGAATAAGGGACCCGATTCAGCCGGGACTCTTGACTATGTGAAGGAGCTGTGTGATTCGGGTGCCGTTGCGCTTCAGGGAAATAACGAACGCAAATGGTTGCATCAATTGCCGGCACACGCAGGTTTCGCAGCTCCCCAATGGTTACAATATCAACAATTCATAGCAGCCATGCCGTTATGGACCGAATACAACGAATACTTGTTTGTGCATGCAGGCATTCGGCCTGATATTCCGCTTCATGCGCAGAAACCGGAAGAATTGACCGAGATTCGTGAACCGTTTCATCAATCGCCTCGTTATATGGATAAAACGATTGTTTTCGGGCATACGTCCACTTTTCGTCTAGGTGTACCGCCAGACCAGCTCTGGTATGGCGATGGCAAGCTGGGGATCGATACAGGCGCCGGGCACGGATATTATTTAAGCCTGGTAAATTTGACAGCGGGCATTCAATGGTACATGTCGGTTACAAGACCAGAGAAGATTACGTACCGGAAGCTGAAAATAACGGGAGGACCGGTTCTTCCTAAATAATATATTTCCATATAAAAAAGAAATAGGCAGCATCACTGGCCAATAGTGATGCTGCCTATTTCACTCGAAAGACCTATTATCACCAGAGGATTGATTAGAATTGGTCCCAGCCATTTCCAATTAACTGGCGCTGCAAAAATGGCAGCTGACGCTGCTGTTCTTGTAATTGCTTTTGCGAACGGAATTGCTCTTGTAAATGAGGTGGTGACAACGGCGGTTCAGCAGCATATGCTCCATGCTGGGGTTGATCCTGAGCCTCAAATTGCTGCTGGAACAACTGTTGCTGTTGTTGCCGCTGAATTTGCAGCTGCTGTTGCTGGAATTGCTGTTGCTGCTGTTGAAGAAGCTCATAGTCCCGATTACCAGAGTTTTCTTGATGGTAATAGTGCTGATTATGATGTGACGCAGGCTGTTGATGCTTCATCTGCCCTTGCACTTGCCCCTGCTGCGGGCAGTTTTTGGGCGGACCGATGACAACCGTATCGGTAATCGGTGCCAGGGTGTCTTTGACTTTGTCTTCATCCAGGCAGTACGTGTGCGCGAGCACGCTGGCTGGCGTCAATCGCAAGAGATCGGAGCCTGCAATGAATTCAGGCACCGGTGCGTCAAAGACCGCGATCAGGTGCGTGTTGTCAACCGTCGCCATTTCATAATGCCACCAGCCTTGCGGGACTAAGGCTACTTGACCGGGCGTTACCTTGAAGTTCAGCAGCTCCTTCGTGAACGGATTGACCATGGAGACGATGGCTGCGCCTGAGATGACATACACCAGCTCGGATGCATTCTGGTGGATATGCGGCTCCACCACATTGCCTGTGCTGAGGTGAATATCCAGCAGGGAGGCGTTCCCAAGCGTGTTCAATTCTTTTACGGAGAGTGAATAGATGAAAATCTGATTGTCTTTCTTGAATGTTTGATTGTTTCTCAGATCATAAGTATAGCGAACAGATGGAGAGGTGAAATCCATATAAGAGACTGCCACTGTGATTCCTGCCCTTCATAATGTAATAGGCGTTTGACCCATAAAATACGGTATTCCCGTAGGTAAGCATACGTGAGCCCATTTTTGGAACCAGCAGCATGCAAGCCACCCTTGGCAGGGTGGCTTGGGCAAATTTCATATGGTGGAGCAGGTGAGGTCAGACCGACTTCAGAACCAGCGTCTTCCGCCCTGCTGAGAAGCTGACCAGTCCTGCGGCCAGGCCAAGCGCGAGCACGAATCCACCGAGCCATGGGTGATACTGAAGCGTGGATGTCGTATTGACCATGAAGCCTCCTGCACCCGCGCCTGCGGCTAACCCGAGATGGACAATGGAGGTGTTTAAGCTGAGGATCAGATTGGAAGAGCCCGGTGCTTGCTGGATAAAATAACTCTGAACGGCCGGACCCGCCGCAAACATGGACAGCACCATGATTCCCATCAGCACGAGTCCTATGAACGATTGACCGGCGAGCAGTGGAAGAAGCGCGAATACCGCGATATGAATGAGCGTGCTGAGCGTAATCACTTTCGCAGGGCCAAACCGGTCGACCCCATATCCGCCGAGCCTCGAGCCGATCGCTCCAAAAAGTCCAAAGCCAAGCATTATGATACTGATTCCTGATGGCGCGATATGGAAAATATCCTGGATAAATGGCGTAACATACGTAAACAGTACCGAGTTGCCGGATTCCCGGAAGAACGTAAGCAGCAGCGCGCTCACGATTAAGACACTTCCCAGCACTTTGAATTGCTGGTAAAAGGGAACAGGAGCGTCTCCTTCAACGTCCGGCAGGAGTCTAGTAAGGACAAAAGTGACCAACAGACTGAGCAGAGCCAACAGCAGAAAGATCGATTGCCAGTTCAGCAGATTCGTGATCCATATTCCGATCGGAACGCCCAGCACCATAGCGCTGCTAAAACCAAGCACGATGGTACCGATGGCACGGCCTAACTTATCCGGGGGTACCAGCTTGGCTGCTGTGCCCATTGCGGCTACGAGATACACCCCTGAGCTTACCCCCAGGATGACCCGGGAGCCCATGAGCATCCAGACTTCGGTGCTGAAATAGGAAACGAGACTGCCGGCAATGAACAGCAGAAGAGAGCCGAGCAGCACTCTTTTACGGTTGAATCGAGCGGTGAGCGAGACCAGAAACGGGGTTCCGATCGCAAAAGCAAGCGAATACGCGGTAATCAGCTGGCCGGCAAAGGCCAAAGAAATATGAAGATCGTCTGCGATCGCATACAGAATACCCGAGACGACCAGTTCCGAGGTGGCAGTAAGAAAAACCCCAAGCGCCAATAAATATATCGTAAATCGATTCATATCCATTTCATCCCTTCGTTAGAAGATCAATACCCTCTGCGATCATGGCTAGCACATGCCGCAATCGGGTTGGTATAACTTGAAATCTCTTTGTGTTTGTATTATAAGTAAGACGCATATATTATGTAAGAAGGCAAAGTATTTGGATATTATCCAATCATTTTGACTAACTTACGATTAGTTAGCGATGGGGTGAGATCGTGGAACCTGTTAGAGAAGAGCTGCAGGAAACGCCGGCGTTCAATCATATCTGTTCAGTGCTGCAAATTCTCGGAGCCAAATGGGCGTTTCTAGTCATTGCGCAATTAGCCCAAGGACCGAAACGGTTTAATCAGCTTCACCGGGATGCAGCCATCATCAAGACGCAATCCTTAACGGATGTGCTGCGGCATTTGGAAGGCAGCGGGATCGTAAGACGCGAGGTATTTCCTACCGTTCCGGTCTCCGTGGAATATTCATTGACCGACAAGGGATTGGACTTCCTGGATTCTTTGAAGGAGATGGAGAAGTGGGCCGAAAAATGGGGAGTGGAACAATCCTCATGACTGCTGCAACAACTATAGTACACATATCAAAAAACTCATTTCCGATGATGTATAACAGGAAATGAGTTTTCTTTTTTTTGAAAATTACGTATTCTTATAGATAACATTTTCAGATTTGGTTCGAAGGATAGGGAGGTGGTCACCGCTTGCGAATCCATAAGATTAACCTGCTGACAAAATTGTTGATTTCCTATTTGCTTGTGCTGATGTTTCCCGTGATCGTCATCCTGTTCTATTACTATCCTTATTCGGCAGAAGTGGTGAAAGAGAAGGAAATGGACTGGAATGCGCATATTACGGAGCAGTTCATGACATCGATGGATACGTTTACAAGATATGTGTACAATTTACCGTTTGAGCTGGTGCAGAACCGGGAGTTCAAGATGTATAAGGCGGAGGAAAGCGACTACCAGCGGGTGCTTATTGCCAATGAGATGAAAAAATACAATGCAACCGATGCGTTTATTTACAACACCTTGCTGTATGTGAAGAACATCGGTTATTTGTTTTCCAAAACTGGAAGCGCATACAGTCTGGACGACCTCTCCATTCCGGGTGTGGGTTACTATTATGAAAATTGGGCCCACGAAGATATGATCCAGACTCTGAATGATCTTCAATCTCCTGTCGTGAGGCCTGTGGAGAATGTGGTCGTGCCCGGCAATAACCGGGTCCGAATGCTGACCTTCGTGCAGCCGCTGCCGGTAGGGGGCTCGAATTCCCCCGGGGCCGTCATGATCATGGTCAGGGAGGATACGATTGTCCGGATGATGAAATCCGTTTCGGAAACCTACAGCGGCGATTTTTTTGTGTTAGACGGCCAGGGAAGGCGATTGGTATCCTCCAATGATACGTCATACCAATCTTCCGATGATTTCAAGAAGCTTGTGCATCGCTTAGGGGAAGAGTCAGTTTCCTCTTCGGGTATTCATACCATCAGCGGATCGGACTATCTGGTATCGTCCTCGGTATCGGATAAGAATGGCTGGAAATACGTAAGTTTGCTGCCGGTATCTAAGTCCCTGCAGGGCATTCGGACGATTCAGCTGAATACGGCTATCCTGGTCGGGCTGATTCTGCTGCTTGAAGTGTTCATCATCTATGTATCCATCCGGAAGAACTACCAGCCGATCCGCCGTCTGGTTGATCTCGCCGTACATGTGTTTGAACCACTGGAGCGAAAACCGATGAACGAGATTGATACGATTAAGTATACGTTGGAGGAGCTTTCGCAGGTTAACAGCAAGCTGGACGAGCATGTGAGGGGATCTTTGCCGATTATCCGGGACAACCTGCTGTTTGAGCTGGTGAGTGGGCATATTCCTGACTGGGAGAACTTTGAACAGGAAGCCCGCAGAGTCGGCATCCGGTTTCATCACGATAACTACACGGTTGCCGTGTTGTGCTGCGAAGCGGATGGAGCAGGGCTGGACAAGATATTGGCTTGCTGCCGGAATTATGAGGGGCTGCTGCCTGATGATGCCCAAGGCTACTTCTTCAAGAGCATCTATCAGCAGGAATTGATCCTGGTGTGCTCCCATACAGCCGATTTCCCTATCAAATCCTGCGTAGAGCGGCTTCAGGATGAAATATTGGAGTGTACTGACCAACAGACTGCGATTGGCATCGGCAAGTCTAGCGCAGCCCAATCGCCGGTGGACCTCCATCTCTCCTACCTGCAGGCGCTCCGCACAGCGGAGTTTCTTCGCATCCGGAAGAACGGGACCGTGCTGATCTTTGATAACCTCGAGATCCCCCAAACCGGAGCCGTCTCCTATTTTGCCGAAATCCTGCAATCCCTCGAGCTTGCGATCCTTAAGAATGACGCGGCCATGCTGGCCTCTTTGGCGGAGCGAATGATCGGTTACTTAAGCAGTGACAGCCTGCCGCCGCATATGATACGGAGCGTGTATCTCAATACGGTTACCGTCATCTTCAACGGCCTCCAGCGGTTCCGTCATGACGACCAGAGCCTGCTTCGGCTCACCGAGGCGGCATTTAACCACCGTTATACGCTGGAGCAGATGATCGGGATTATCAGGGAGAGTTATGCCAAGCTGTGCGAGATGATCAGCGAAACGCTCCCCGTGTCCCGTACGGCAACGCAGGAAGAGATTCTGTCCCTTATAGCGGAGAAAGGAATGGATCCAAACTGCTCGCTGCAGATGATGGCCGATTATTTTGATATGTCGGTCTCCAACTTCAGCCATCACTTTAAGAAAACGATGGGGCAAAATTTCAAAGAGTATATCGATCAGCTTCGCATCCAAAAATCCATTCAGCTTCTACGGGACAGCGAGGAGACCCTCGAATCCATTTCCCAACAGGTCGGATACACCAACACCTCGAGTTTTATCCGTTCCTTCAAAAAGATGGTGGGTACGACCCCCGGACAATATCGAAATACGCATAAAGCATAAAACGAAGACCGCTGATGCTGGACAAGGCAGCTTACAGCGGTCTTTTGTCAAACTTTTTCGTTGTAAGCTTCTTGTGCAGGCGCATTCGTGAGGCTGAGCAGCTTCATTTTTTGAACATATACAATATTTGAATTCCCTGTAGCGATCCGGACTGGTTGCGCTTTTAACTGCTTTGTTATAAGCGCTTTCAAAAAATGAAGATGCTTTAAAAACTGTCCGTTTACGGGGCTCTTCCCCTCCGTTTAGAGTGAAATGTGTCCCAAGGCAAGGCCAATACATGGCCGCATACCCCCATGGACCAGACCAACAAACGAAACCAGGAGGTAGTGGAATGAAGAAAAGGGTAAACGTTTTCATCTCGCTCGTCGCCATCACAGCCATGTTGTTAACAGGATGCAGCGGGGCCGGAGGTGACACGAACGAGTCAGCCGAAACACCCGGGGATCAAACAGGCAAAAAAGTAAAGCTCACCGCCATCATTACCAAGCATCCGCTCACGAAGCCGCTGGCTGAAATGGAATGGCTGCAAAAGGTCGAGGAGACGGCGGGCGTAGACATCGAATGGCAGGAGATTACCGCGGATTGGGGACAGAAGAAAGGGACGATGCTGGCCAGCGGCGATATTCCGGATCTGTTCATCGGGCCGAACGTCATTACGGATGCGGACTTTGCGCAATTCCAGGGCTTATTCCAGGATCTGTCCGGCATGCTGGAACAGGCACCCAACGTACAGAACATGTTTAATGAAAAGCCGGATACGAAAGTGATTGCAACGCAGTCGGACGGCAAAATCTACGGTCTTCCGAAATATCAGCGGTTCTGGCCCGCTACCGCCAGCAGGCAGTTCATTAACCAGCAGTGGCTGGATCAACTGGGCCTGAGCATGCCGACCACATGGGATGAGCTGTATGAAGTCCTGGTGGCCTTCAAAGAGAAGGACGCCAACGGGAACGGCGATCCGAATGACGAGATTCCGATGGATTGGCCGGGAGGCATCGGCGGATATTTTAACCCGGCGGTGCTCCTGGGCAGCATGGGCATTACGCTGACGGACGGCAGCGGACAGGGCTATTTTGTGGAAGACGGTCAAGTGAAGAACTTCCTGACGGATGAACGGTACAAAACGATGGTTGTGTTTCTGAACAAATTGTACAAGGCGGGGTTGATTAACCCGGAAGTGTTCACGCATGATTATACGAAATTTCAATCCATCGCCCGCGGGGAAGGGGATACGGCCAAGGTCGGCTTTACCTGGGGATGGGTGGCGTCCGACCGGTTCGGCGAGCAGCTGGCACCGCAGTATGCTTCTATGCCGCCGATGAAGGTGTCGGCAGATTATGCAGGGAAGCTGTCCTGGAGCTACGATCATTACTCCCTGAATTATGGCACCAACCATATCGTCATGTCCGCCAAGACCAAGAACAAGGAAGCGGCCATGAAATTCATCAACGAACTTTATGCGCCCGAGGTGGGCATGCAGGTGCTGTTCGGATCCCTCGGACCGAATATTAAAGATAACGGAGACGGTACATATGCCGTTCTGCCTCCGGCCGATGCCAAGATGGATCCGGGCACATGGAAATGGACCTCGACGATGGCGGACCACGGCGCATTTTATATCCCCGATACCTTAGAGCTGACGCTTGGCACCGATATGCAGGAGGTGCTGGGTCAATCGGAGCCGCTGGAGGCGGCCTTGGACGTGGATCCCGATAAGGACGTGTTCCCCGGCATGTTCATCAAGTATTCCACCATGGACAATAACGCCATGAGCCTGAACAACACGAATGTGATGAATCTGGCGGAATCCAGCTTTGCCAAATGGGTGACCAAGGGCGGCGTGGAAGCTGAATGGGACACGTACATCAAGGAAAGCGAGAAGGCAGGCCTGAAGCAGAATCTAGAGATTATGCAAAAATATTACGACGAGTACATGAATCAAAACTAGGAGGGAGGATATGGAATCCCGTAAAAGACAGAACACCTTCAGACGAGATTATCAGCTGTGGATTATGATTTTTCCGGCTATTATCGTCATCCTGTTGTTTAACTATATCCCGATGTACGGCATCCAGCTTGCTTTTCGGGACTACGATTTCAGCAAAGGCTTGACCGGCGGCGAGTGGCGAGGGCTTGCTTACTTTCAGCAATTCATCGACAGTTACCTGTTCACGGATTTGATGCGAAACACGTTTCTGATCAGTCTGGCCACGATTGTGCTTGGCTTTCCGGCTCCGATCATATTGGCCCTCATCCTTAACCAGATCCGCAGAAAAAGAATGAAGCAGCTGATGCAGACTACCGTATACCTGCCCCATTTCATATCCATTATCGTGCTGGTCGGCATGCTGAATGTTCTGCTATCTTCCGAAACCGGAGTTGTCGGTCACTTCATGAAGTCGGTGGGGCTGGGACATATCAATCTATTGGCCTCCACCTCGACCTTTATTCCGGTTTATGTGCTCTCCGACATCTGGCAGCACTGCGGCTGGAACAGCATTATCTATCTTGCAGCCTTGTCCACCGTGGATCCCCAGCTGTATGATGCCGCCAAAATCGATGGGGCCAGCCGATGGCAGACGATCCGGTATGTCGACATTCCTGCCCTCATTCCGACCATCATCATCCTGTTTATCCTCAGCATGGGGAATATCCTCGGGACCGGCTTCGAGAAAATATTTCTGATGCAGAATTCGCTGAACCTTCCCGTCTCGGAGGTCATTGCCACCTACGTCTATAAAATCGGGATCATCTCCAATCAATTCAGCTTGGCTTCGGCCATCGGTTTGTTTAACACGCTCATCAATTTCGTATTCTTGTATGCGATGAACACGATCTCGAAGAGAATGTCGGAAACGAGCCTATTCTAATGATCGGGGAAGGAGAAACGGTTGTGGAACATGAACATACGAGAACGCGTTTAAACGGCAAGGAGTTAGCGTTTAAGATCACATTGGGTTTTCTGTGCAGTATCATTTTTCTGCTGATCGCCTATCCGCTGTACTTTATCATCATTGCATCGTTCAGCGACTCAACGCTCGTATCGACGGGGAAGGTCCTGTTTATCCCCAAAAATATCAGTTTTTTCGGTTACCAGGAGATTTTCAAAGATATGCGGATTTGGACCGGATATCGGAATACGCTGTTTTATACGGTGTTCGGGACCTTGGTTAACATGCTGTTCACGCTTCCGGCAGCTTATGTGCTATCCAGAAAGGAATTCCGCGCCAGACGGCTCATTATGTTTGTTTTCGTGATCACGATGTTTTTCAACGGCGGGCTGATTCCCACCTATTTGCTGATGAAGGGACTTAGTCTGACGAACACCATCTGGGTGTTTATTCTCCCCTTCTCCGTGAATGTGTTTTATTTGATCATTGCTCGGACCTTTTTTGAGAACTCGCTGCCGCAGGAGCTGCATGAGGCGGCTGTCATGGACGGCTGCTCCCATTTTACCTTTTTCTTTAAAGTGGCCTTGCCGCTGTCCAAAGCGTTGGTATCCGTCATCGGACTCTATTATTTGGTGGGGCACTGGAATGATTTCTTCACCGCGCTGATCTATATCCGGGACACGAAGCTCCAGCCGCTGCAAATTGTTCTGCGGGATATTCTGCTGTCAAACCAGGTGTTCTCGAGTGGTGCCGGAACAGGAGGGGATGCAGGGGGGTATGCGCAGCGATATGCCGACCAGATCAAGTACGGGGTCATTATTGTATCGACGCTTCCGATTCTGCTCATTTATCCGTTTATGCAAAAATATTTCGAGAAAGGCGTCATGATCGGCTCCATTAAAGGTTAACACGTTCGGTAAATTTACTCATCAAGCTTCAGAGGAGTAGACAAAGAATAGGGACAGTCCCGAAAGATCCAGGATCTGGCGGGACGTCCCTATTTGTATGTTCTTGTTGTTACTGCAGGATATGAAGCCGATGGATATTGGCGTTTGCCGCCGTCACACGCAAGAGGGCAGGGGTGCCAGCGGCGCAAATGGGATCAGGATTCATGGAGGCTTTCATCCGTAAAGTAGATTCCGTTGCCGGAATCATCCTTGGCACTCAACCAGAGGCCGTCCGGAGTTTCACCCGGTTCGCCGATAAATTGCAGCTTGCCGGGATTGTTCTCGTATATTTCCCGAACAGATGGCACGAGAAAAACAGGTCCGGCGGCATCCGGGCCTCCTTCCGAGACTTGTTCAACCATCAATTCAACGTCGGTACCGGGAAGCTTGAAGGCGACCGTGTAGTCTCCTTCGCGCCATGATTCTTCCAAACCGAGCGTGTCGCGATAGAGGGCCTTGCCTGTCTTGATATCTTTGACCGGAACAAAATAAAAAATAACGTTTCCTTCCATGTTCTCACCTCGAAATAAAGTATAGTTTCGTGATGTAAGATAATTGGGTTATATTAACCATAACCGAGTTATGTTGTGTAATCAAGCTGTTTTTTAGAAATGGCTTATTCACAGCTATCAAGATTATATCTCTTAAAGTGCTGCTATGTTAGAATTTAGATATCTTTACATGAACGTTTCGGAGGGAGTTACATGAGTCATATACCTATACCGGGTACCACGCAGCACAAACTCATACAGGCAGGATTGAAGCGTTTTGCCGAGATGGGATACCACAAAGCGGAAGTTGACGACATTGCTGCCGATGCCGGAGTGACCGTGGGAGCTCTTTATCACCATTACAAATCCAAAAAGAAATTTTACGGCTTGCTTCGGGATGACGTAACACTTCGAATATTGGATCGAATGGAGGCTGTTGCCGATGCAGCCCCTCCCGATCAGCGCCTGAAATCGGCTCTATTGACCGCTTACGACAGCATGATTCGCCTTAAAACGGGGCGATTGCTGTCTGAGCCAGATCCCCGTAAAGGAGACAATCCCGTTGCCTGTTATCTCGGTCAACTGGCCGCAGCATCAGGAGAAGAGGCTGGCGAAGAATTGGGCATCATTCTGGCGGAGGCACTGCGTGCCGCGTTTGCGCAAGTCGTGGAACATGACGGCAGTGAGGCTGCCATGAGGTCGGTACTAAACAGATTGTTAACGTCATGAATGGGATGTTTTGGTTATCCTTCACATTAATATGGTAATGAAATGTAACGGTAACTTATGACTGATCCCGGATCATATCGACGAAGTTCATGGCGGCAGCGGATAACGTTTCATGCTTGCGGGTGCAGACCGCTATGATATTTTGAAGCTCGATTCCATCAACAAAGACCCGGCTCAGTTCGCCGCGCTCCACATACTCTCGTACGACGAGTGAGGACACAAAGTTTGCACCGTATCCGGCAATGACGGCCATAATCGCTTCGTGCAGACCATTGAATTGCAGCGTGATCCGCGGGGAAGGCGCGCTATGGGTACGGCATAAGGCAAATAAACGTTCTCGCGTTGAACTGCCTTCCTCCCGCATAACAAAAGGCTCTCTCATCATCTCTTCCAGGGAGATACGCTGATTGGCATATCGGTGATCGGGGGATACGACGAACCATAACTCATCCCGGAACAGCTCCTCAATCTGTATCGTATTCGGAGATTCCTCTGGCAGACCGCCGTAGATCGCAAGGTCGACATTCATATGTAACAGCTGCTTAAGTGCATCGCTTGAATTCGTGGTGGTTATGCTCATTTCTACTTCTTCGTATCGCTGCTTGTATTTCGCAAGCCAGGCAGGCAGAAGAAAATGGGAAGGAAGATAGGTAGCCGCCATGCGGATCTGTCCCCTTGAGCCGCTGCGGTAATCCAGGCAGAATTGTTCAATCTGCTGCTCGACGGAGAAGAGTCTTTTGGCAAGCGGAACGAGCTCGGCTCCGGCCGCCGTCAATCCGATGCCCCTGCCCTGCGGCTTGAACAAAGTAAGGGAGAGCTCCTTCTCGAATTTTTTAATCTGGGCTGTTATGGCGGGTTGGCTTATATTCAACAATTCAGCAGCACGGGTAACACTGCCCGTTGTGGCGATAACGTGAAAGAGCCGTAATGCGTGTAAATTCATGAGTGCCGCACTCCTATCCATTCATATATTTAAGTTATATAAGTCCTTTAAATATATATTATATCTATAACAATAAATCACATACAATGATTTTGTAAGATCCATATGGAGAATAAGGGAGGAAGCGGGCATGCAAAAGAAGGATGATGCAGCTGCGACTTGGGATAAAGTAGACGATTACGTCACAGAACATTTGATTCCTTATGATGAGGTTCTGGAGAGGGTCTTAGCTGCAAATCGGGAGGCCGGATTGCCGGAGATTGATGTATCCAGGGCTCAAGGGAAGCTGCTGAACCTCATCGTCCAGATCAAGGGTGCGAAACGAATTTTGGAGATTGGTACGCTGGGAGGTTACAGTACGATCTGGATGGCCAGAGCGATTGGGGATGGGGGTCGGCTGATTTCACTGGAGCTCGATCCGCATCATGCCGACATTGCCACATCCAATATTGCGTTGGCCGGACTGGAGGATCGGGTGGAAATCCGGGTAGGCGATGCTGTGCTGCAGCTGGAGCAGCTGGCCAAGGAGAAGGTGGAGCCGTTCGATCTGATCTTCATTGATGCCGATAAACCCAACAATCCGAATTATTTGAAGTGGGCGTTACAGTTCTCACGTCCGGGCACCGTCATGATTAGCGATAATGTGATCCGGAATGGAGAAGTGATCGATCATCACAGCACAGACCCTCGGGTGCACGGTATCCGCAAATTCATGGATATGCTGTCCGCCCACTCCGCGATTTCCGGCACGGCGATTCAAACGGTGGGGAGTAAGGGGTATGACGGGTTTTATATCGGAGTTGTATCGTAAGCTGCTAGACTGGAGCATCGTTCCATTTGCGGTGATCTGTATCGGGTTAATGGCAGAAGGAAAGAGAACACGCAGCAATCGGATCCGTCTGTATTTGAAAAAAAGGAGGGTGTCCCAAGATCTTAGATCTGGCGGGATACCCTCCTATTGCTGTTAAGAGACGCTATTGCTCCGAATCGGGAATGACAAAAGATACGCTTGTCCCTTCATGGACCTCGCTTTGAATGGAAAGACCGCCTCCATACGTCTGAATCAATCTGCGATTCGTATTGTACAGGCCAATTCCTCTTTTGTCCTCTCGCGGAGCATCCAGCAAACCCTGTACCTTTTCTCTGCTCATTCCCATGCCGTTATCCTTGACCTGAATCAGCGTGGAAAGCTCCTGACGTTCAATACGAATGTGTACGGTTCCGCCCTTAGCGATTTGCATAATACCGTGCTGTACGGCATTCTCAACCAGAGGCTGAATTGTTAATGGAGGAAGCAGGAGGTGAATGTCCTGATCCACGTTCCATATGACATGGAGCCTGTTGCCATGTCGCTCCTGCTCAACGTACAAATATGCGCGTACAAGTTCGAGTTCTTCCGATAGTGAGACAAATTTGCCGGAGTTTTGATATTGAAAACTGATTTGCAGGTATGAACTAAAGGCCTCGTTAAGTTTCCGCATTCTTTCCACATCAATTTCACTCAATGCGTGGATTGAATTCAAAGTGTTGAACAAAAAATGCGGGTGGATTTGAGCTTGCAGATAGGCGGCTTCCATACGCAGACGCTCGTTCACGGACTGCTTTAATGTAATCAATGACTGAATACGGTATTTAAGCTCCATCGGATCCACTGGTTTCGTGACATAATCGTTGGCACCCGCCCGAAACCCCGCATACATGTCGGAGGGCTCGCTACGCGCCGTCAGCAGAAGCACAGGGAGCTCGGAAGGGGAATACCGTTCTCTTATCTTCCGTGTCAGCTCGTAACCGGAAATCTGCGGCATCATGACATCAGCGATTACCAAATCCCATGGCCTCGTTCCGAGCAATTCCAGCGCTTCTCCGGCCGAAGTTGTTAATTGCAGGTGGTAAGGTTCAGACATCAATATACTCGCAAGCACTCGCAAATTTACAAGGTTATCGTCAACGGCTAGGATGTTCATCTGCTCTTCCGCTGACGGGATTTCTGCGGTTTGGAGCGGCTGGTCATTCAGGTCGTTCCGGCTTGCCGCCATTTCTTCATAGGCCTCGAACCGAACGGCCGATATATCGGGGGACATCTCTACGTCAGTCAAATCAGCCAAAGGAAGCGTGAATGTAAACGTCGAACCCTTTCCGATTTCGGAGTGAACCGTCATCCAGCCGCCATGAAGCTCTACCAATTCTCTGCTGATGCTAAGGCCCAACCCTATGCCGTTGGTGTCGCCGTATCCGGGATTGCCTTGTTCGTATGGCAGAAATACCCGCTGCTGTGTTTCCTGATCCATTCCCGTTCCCGTATCCATTACCTTGATGAACATATGCCCTTTCTTGGCGTTGGCCGTTACGGCAATGATTCCTTCCTCGGTATGTTTGATGGCATTATGCAATAAATTCATGAGGATTTGCACAAGCCTCTTTTCATCCGCCATAACGAGAGGGAGGGCTTCGGATGTGTCTATATTCATTTTTAACTGCACAGTTTTTCCTTCGAGCAAATACTTCAGGATATCGATAACGCCATTTACGATAGAGGGAAGGGATAGCGGCTCGGCATGCAGTACGATTCGCTTTTCCCTCAGCCTTACGGCGTCCAGTAGATCATTCAGCAAATGCGACATCTGGCGTCCAACCTTAACAAGGAGCTTCATATCCTCCGCACTTCGATTGTCCATATTATGCTGCTCCCTGTCTGAGACGCTCTGGGCGATATTCATGATCCCGTGCAGCGGCGTTCGCAGCTCATGTGACGTCTGGGCCAAAAACCGGTCTTTCATTTTGTCCGCTTTCTGCAATTCGCGGTTGAGCTTGCTGATTTTATCGACGTTGCGGAAATAACGCTTAAACCAATAGGCAGAGAAACCGATGATGGCCGCGATGACATCAACGGGGTAATACACTTTTGGAAGTTCCTGATATTTATGGAGTGCTCCCCAAATAACACTGGAGAAAACGCCGCTGGCTGCCAAGAGCAGAAAGATCGCGTCATCCCGGCTTGCAGCCACCATTCTCCCGAACATATATATAGAGAAGATAATTGGCAATAAATAATGAATGGCAAAAACTTTGTATTCCACCGTCCAGAAAATAAGAGAAGCAGGCGCGATTGCAATAAATCCGGAATATAGAAGCAGGGAAACGCCATATGCGGTAAACCCTCGGCTGCGGGTCTTTATGGTGAAACTTCTGGTCATCTTCAATATGAAAAAAGATAGCCAGGAATAAGACAATATGGAGATTTTAAGATCCCAATCGTAATTGATGGACAGCCATTTCAGCAGTAAATCGTCATCTGACACTACAATCGTCACAGATGCGGTGAGAAGCAGCAGAAAAAAATCAAGAAGCGTCCATTCCCGCGGATTGAATAAGAACAGGATGCAGGAATACAGACTGTGAAGGATGAGCACAACGAATGTAATGAGCTGAAGATCGATGGAAAGTCCGCGTTCATCATGGATGGCTTGGCTGGATCCCAGCTTGATGGAATTTACAATTCCGCCTTGGTGTGGATGCTCATGGTTGGCCACGCGTATAATCAAATCGATGTCTTGTGTGTGTTTAGCGGGAGCGTAATCGACAACGAAGGGACTTCGAGCCGGTGAATAGTTGTCTTTGCCGTCCTCTCCGGTGTTGCCCATCTCTCCCATCTTAAGGCCGTTTATCTCGACACTCGCCGAAGCCTGAATCTGCTGGATCCAGAACGAAAGGGGAGCGGTTAAGGATGGATCGACCAGAATACGAAGCCGATAAGTTCCGGTACCATAGGCAGATCCAGATCCGGTTTCCTTCGTTTGGCTCCCCCGCCAATTTCCCGGAACCTGCACATAGCGATGCTGCGGATTGGTTTGCTCCAGCTCTTGTTTTGTGGCAAGCATGTCAGGATAGAACTCCCATTCTCCATCCAATGTTATGGATTTGGAATGAATGAGGTCCCAGTCGCGTAAATCGAGCACCCCTTGGGAAGCTTTCGGATGGTGGGGAGGAACGAAGGCCTCGATCCAATACCACCGAAGGCTGAGGAGCACGGACAGAAAAACAGCAACTGCCAATATATACTGAAGAATCTTTTTGGTTTGAATGCGATAGGTATGGTTTGCAGGTCGTGTTGGCACGGTTCACGTTCCCTTTTAGGTTTGGTATGGTTTAAAATCCGAGAATTCTTCTTCTTAATATACGAGAAAATGTGACGATCGTATAGCTATTCCCCATCAAAAAGCATTCGCTCGGTTCTTTGGTAATCGTCCTAAGTACTCACGGATAAGGTTTCCACTCACTTTTATTGAAATGGCATAGAAAATAACCGCCTTTTTACCTGTCATGAATCAGGAAAAAGACGGTTATGTTGATCATTGTTAGATTGGGGTCATCCTTGTAAGGGGCTACATTCCTACGTCATGTCCGGAAGGGCTCTTTGCATCTTGCTCCTTCGGGGTAAACGGCCACCAATTAGCCCGGCCGAAGATACGGACCATCACCGGTACGAAGAATGGCAGGAACAGGAGTGCGTAGAGCACAAGTCCAACCAGGACAACCGTTGCGATCTGCATCATGGACAGTACGCCGGACGGATACATTGCCGCAAATGTACCGCCAAGAATGACTACCGCGGACAGAATCACTGTACCCATGTTGCGCATGGCATGCAGAATGGCATCCTGAACATTCCAGGACTTGTTCTCGTTGAAACGCGCCATTAGGAAGATGCTGTAATCCACCCCAAGCGCGATCAGCATGACAAAGCTGAAGAACGGCGTGGCCCAAGTAATGCCGGAATACCCGAAGCCGTGAACGAAAATCATCTCTGTAACGCCGACAGCCGTAAAGTAAGTGATAACTAGTGAAACAATCAGATAGATCGGCATCACGATGGAGCGCAGCAGCACGACCAGGATAATGAAGATTCCGCTCAGCATGAGAATCACGGTTCGCGTGTAGTCTTCATTCGATATGTTCTGCAAATCGTTGTTCGTGCTTGTAATGCCGCTGATGGCAACCTCGGCATTCTCCAATTTCGTATCTTTTACTGCGCGATCTACAGCGGATTGAATCTGTTCGACGCTGCCCAGCGCCTCTTCGCTGTACGGATTGGTTGCCAGAACCACATCCAGCGTCATTACTTTGCGGTCATCGCTGAGATAGGTATCGAATACCGTCTGGAACTCTTCATTCTCAAGGGCTTCCTGCGGAATGAAGAACCCGCTGAGCTCTTCATCCTGAACGTCCTGGATCTGCTGCAGATAATCCTGTGCGGAATGCAGTCCGTCCGAAATTTGCTTCAACCCGTCCGCGCTGGCGTTCAGTCCTTCCGTTAGTTCGCCGATCTGGCCGGTTAGATCGCCAAAGCCGTCGGCAAGCTGCTTCTGGCCGCCCTGCAGCTGGTCCAGACCGCCTGTAATGGAAGGGATTTGGCTCACGATCTGTCCTTGCCCGTTAGCTGCCTGCGAAAGGCCGGATTGAAGCTCGGCGATACCGGAAACAAGCTGCTGAAGACCGTTGGCAAGCGCCGTTTGCCCGGCGGCTGCCTTAGCGTAGCCGGCATTGGCTTCCGATAAGCCGGCTGACGCGCCTTTAAGCTGCTCGGCGATTTGTCCTAACCCTGCTGCCAGCTCGGCTGTGCCTGCGGCTGTTTGTGTAACGGTACCTTTGATGGTTTGATAGTCGGCATCCTGAATGAGTTCCGGGTGGTTGCTCTCCAGTCCCGTGAAGGAGCCTTCAAGTCCACTCAGGGCAGCCGCAACGCCGTCCAGCTGTTCTTTAAGTCCGGCAACGCCGCCTTCAAGAGCTGCTAATCCGGTATCAAGCTGTTTATAACCTTGGAGCAGCTGGGCATGAGCTGCAGCTAACTCTTTCGCGCTTTTCGCAGCCTGGGCAAGCCCTGCTTTGAGTTCGCCTGCGCCTGCGCTGCCGCTCTGGATTCCTTTTTGGATAGCGCTGAGGCCTTGGCCAAGCTCCGTGATGCCGTCCTTGAGGTCGGCGGTTCCCTTGGTCAGCTCCTTGGCTCCCGCTGCGGCTTCATTCAGCTTCGGCGTATTCTCGCTGAGCTGCTTGCCTGCTTCGGATAGTCCATTCTGAATCTGGGTCAGTCCGTCTTTGGACTCTCCCAATCCTTCATTTAACGTTTTCACTTGAGTCGGAATGAGGAAATCGTTGATTTGCTCGCCGGTTGGCCGGGAGAGCCCGCGTACGCTGGACACGCCATCAACCTTTTCCACTTCCCGGCTGATTTTTTCCGCGAGTCCCATGTATTCCGCCGTATCCATGCGGTCATCGTTCTTGATCACGATGGTGGATGGCAGCGATTGTCCGGGGCCGAAGCTGTCCGAAATAATGTTAAAGCCCTTGACCGAAGCGTAACTTGGCCCGATCTCCTCCAGGCTGTTAAACGACAGCTTGCCGCTGTACGTAGCCAGGAAAGGGGCCACGATGACGGCTACGACAAGCAATGCAGCCCAAGGACGCTTAAGGGAGAAGGAACCTGCCGCTCCCCAAAGCTTGTTTTCGCTATGCTCCAGCTTGCCGCGTGACGGCCAGAAGAGCTTCTTGCCCAGCACCGCCATGAAGAACGGAACGACGGTAACCAATGCCAGAAGCATAACGGCGATGCCGATGGCAACCGCAACCGCGGATTTGTACAGAATGAATTTGGATAACCCGATGGCTGCAAAGCCGACAAATACGGCAAGCCCGGAATAAATCACGGTGCCGCCGGCTTTTCGGTAAGTCTCGATGATCGCCGTCTTGGTATCCTCCGACGTGGTAAGTTCTTCCTTAAACCGGCTGATCAGCAGGATGCAGTAGTCGGTCCCGATCCCGAACATGACGGCCACCATAAAGATCTGAGTGAAGGTCGATATCGGGAAGTTGAACTGGTCCACGAGAAAAGAAACGACCGACTGTGACACGATATAACTGAGCCCCACGGTCAACAGCGGGACGAACGGTGCCACGAAGGAACGGAATACAACGAACAGAATGAGCAGAATAAAGACAACTGTAATATATTCCGTTTTCTTCAGGCCTTCCTCGGAGCTGACGATGGTATCTTCATTAATGAGGCCTTCGCTTGTCAGGTAATGATCGGCTTGAACGCCTTCCAGCACCTGATCGACCTTCTGTGGCAGCTCTTTGACGGCTTCCTGGCCGCCGCTGACCTGAAGCGCGACCATGATGGTCTTGCCGTCTTTGGCGATGAGCGTGTCTTCCAGCTCCGTTTGTGTGAACGGTTCATTGATAGAATCGATATGGAGACTTTCTTTGTTATCGTTTAAAGCTTGAACGCCCTCCCGGATGCTCTCCTTATCCGATTCGCTTAACCCATCGGGTTTATTGAAGACGAGTGCAACCTGGTGCAGGGTTTCCCCGCCCTCGCCGCCGGAGGCTTCCTTGAGTATTTCCGCCGCGCGCGAAGAGGTATAACCGTCCGGTACGGATAATTGCCCTTTCTCCCGCACCAGATCCGACATGGACGGCGCGAACAGAAACAGCACAACTGCGGCAGCCAGCCACAGCACGATAATGGCCCATCTTGCTTTCAGTATAGCTTTCAATTCTTTCTCCCCCCTGATTCAAACATCAATTGCCCCAGTTTCTCGAACATCGAGATAAACATTTCGATATCTTTTTCTTCAAAATGCTGCAGGTAAGGGGAGACGATCTCCCTCATCTGTTCCTGGGCAGATTCAAAAATCGTATGTCCGTATTCCGTCAATGTCAGATACACCAGCCTGCGATCTGCTTCGTCCCGGGTCCTGTCGATAATGCCGGCATCCACGAGACGGTTGACGATAGCCGTAACCGAGCTTTTGCCAACCGCGAGAGCTTCTGCCAGATAGGATGAAGTACAGTGATCCGTGCCGTTGATCAAGCGTACCACTTGAAACTGGTCACTGGTCAGATCCTCGCCGAGCTGCTCTCGAATCTGGGCGTTGATCCGCCTCGATACAAGCAGATAGACATCGACATACCGGTCGATCCACTGCTTTGCCTTGTCGTTCAATGATAGTTCTCCTCTCAAATAGTTCACGTATGAAATAGTTTCATTAATGAACTATATGGCAGGAGGAAAGAAAAGTCAATATCCGCATGACGGCACATAACAAGCCTTGGAATAAAATCCTCGGGCAGGTGGTTGTATGGAGTTAATTCTACAGATCAATGTCCTCGACCAAGCGGGGAGGCGGGAACTTACCTCGAGTAATACGAATATCCCGGGTATTTCACGACGGGCCACTTTTCTTTGCGCAAAGCATCGGTGACTTCGTTTCCGATTTTCAGGTTATCCTGGGTCAGATTCCGAGGGGTCAAGGCCATCCACTGATTCAAGGAGATATCCTCGAACCGGTCGCTTCTGAACATCTCCAGAAACCACAAGGTTTCCGTACCCGTGTTCTGTATGTAGTGGCCGAAGGCAAATGGTACATAACCGACATCGCCGGCTCTGTAATCGAAGGTCCGCGCCGCTCCATTGCCGGCGAATACGGTCATTCGTCCTTGTCCGGTCATGTAATACTGCCACTCGTCCTGATTCGGATGCCAGTGAAGCTCCCGCATGGCGCCCGGTCTGATCTCGACAAGCGCGGCCGCTACCGTTTTGGAGATCGGAAAATTGCTGGAATCCACGATTCTTACGCTCCCGCCGGGGGTTATGAACGGTTCTTGCGCCAGCAGCCGATGCTTGAAACTCAGAGGCACCTTCCCGTAAGGAGACTGGACCTCTTGGCTTTTGAGCGAACCTGGCACCTGATCCTGAAAAATATAAACCTGTTCCTTCGGGATATGGCTAAACGCGTTCTCCGGAACGCCGAAGTTGGCGGACAGCACATCCTTTGGCGTGTGGGCAAACCAGTCAGAGATCGATAGGGTATTCAGGTCTGAGAAGTGGCCGTCATCGAAAACCAGCAGGAATTCACAGCCTTCCTCGAGTCCCTGGATCGAGTGGGGGAGACCGGCCGGAAAATACCACAGATCGCCAGGCCCCACATCTGCGATGAAATTTCTGCCGCTTGCATCCATGGCCGTAATTCTGGCGCTGCCCCAGATCATATAGGCCCACTCCGCCTGCTGATGCCAATGAAGCTCCCGGACGCCGCCGGGCGTAAGGCTCATATTCACGCCAGCCAGCGTGGTTGCAATCGGGAGGTCCCGTACCGTAATTTCCCGCGACCAGCCGCCATGATTTAGCTGCATATGCGTGTCGGAGAACGACATTTTCAGATTGGGCATCAAGCCTGAATCTGTGGCCGGGGGCACAAGCATGTCGGGATTCTCGATATCCCTCATCACATCCCGCGGGCCATAGTCCGGCCCGCCTGCTCCGTCGCTGCGTATCGGCTGGGGTACGCGCCCATGATTTCCTCTGTTCCGGTTCTGATCCTCCATGAATCGATATCTCCCTCACTAGGTTTTTTTGCGTAACATATCCGGTTAAACGGCTATCCATAATGGTTATGAGCCATCGCTTGGCTAATATGTTGAGGAATGCGAGGTCAGTCAAAGACGGTTTTCGCAATGATGTTTCTCACGTCAAAACGAAAAGGTGGTTGACATTTGAAAGCGCTGCAAATACAATAGGTTTCAAATAGATCTATGATAGATCTATCATAGATTCGGGAGGGACAACCATGAACCACAATGAGCTGCTGCTTGCTTTCTATGGCGATGACTTTACAGGTTCAACGGATGCGATGGAGGCGCTGGCCCGAAGTGGTTACCGCACGGTATTGTTTCTGGAAGCTCCTTCGCTTGATCGGCTGAAGAAGTTTGAAGGCATCCGTTGCATCGGGGTGGCAGGTACAAGCCGAGCCAAATCTCCGGAGGATATGGAGGCCGAGCTCCGGCCGGTATTTGAGAAGCTGTCCATGAGCGGCGCGCCGCTCGTCCACTATAAGACATGTTCCACCTTCGACTCTTCGCCTGAGGTTGGCAGTGTCGGCCACGCGATTGGGGTGGCAAGAGACTATTTTCCAGATCAGGTGACGGTTCCGCTGCTGGTCGGCGCCCCCCGCCTTGGACGTTATACGCTGTTCGGCCAGCATTTTGCGAAAATGCATGATACGGTGTACCGTCTGGATCGGCATCCCGTCATGTCAAAGCACCCTTCCACGCCGATGCATGAGGCGGATCTGCGTCTTCATCTTGCGCAGCAGACGGAGGATTCCATAACTTTAATGGATATTGTAGAACTGGATGGAGACAAGGATACGGTTCTTCACCGATATCGTGATAAACTGGGGGAGAAGCCGGGAATTCTGCTGTTTGATGCCTTGGATGAGGACAGGCTCAAGCGGTGCGGCCAGCTGATTCAGGACAAACCCGAAGGGGCGGGGGCATTTGTTGTCGGGTCGTCCGGCGTCGAATACGCTTTGGCTGCCCATTGGGATGAGCTCGGACTTGCTTCTCCTTCGTCGGAGAATAACAAACCTGGTGCGACCATTCGGCCAACCGATGCCATTCTGGTAGTGTCCGGGAGTGCTTCACCGGTCAGTCAGCTTCAGATTGAGCGTGCGATAGCCGAAGGGTATCACGGCATGCGTATTACGCCGGCCATGATCGGGGGTACAGATGATGCTGCCCGGCTGGGGCTTGTCCAGCAAGCGGTGGATAAGCTCCAAGAAGGACAAAGCGTGGTGCTCTACACGGCGCTGGGCCCAGAGGATGAAGCGATCGGTGAGACACGAACACGGTTGAAGACTATGGGACTATCCGGAGCGGAAGCGGGCGAGTACATCGGCAGAAGCCTCGGGAAATTAACCAAGCATGTCATGGATCAAGCCGGGCTGCGCCGAATTGTCATTGCTGGGGGAGACACCTCCGGTTTTGTCACCAGCGAGATGGGTGCTTACGGGTTGGAGATGATATGGGACGTATCCCCGGGAGCACCGCTGTGCAAGGTATATTCGGACGACGCAAGCCTGGACGGCCTGGAATTGGCTCTTAAGGGCGGACAGCTGGGATCGCCGGATTATTTTATCAAAGTGCGGGATGCCGGTTTTCCTGAACCGGATCAATAGCCAAGATAGGAGAATACACGAATGACGATGGATAAAAGCAAAGGGGCAGCTTCTTCTCTTCTGTTAAAAGATGTGGCCTATAACGAGATTAAGGAAAGCATTCTGAACGAGAAATTCGAGCCGGGTCGATTCTTGTCCGAGCGAGAATTGATTGAGCTGCTGGGAATGAGCAAGACGCCGATCAAAGCGGCGTTGACACGGCTGGAGACAGAGGGCTTTGTCACCGTTTCTTCGAAGCAGGGCATCATCATCAATGATCTATCCGTGAACCGGATTGTAGACATATACGATCTGCGGATTGCGCTGGAGACGTTCAACTGCCAGCAGATCGAATCCAGACTCACGCCTGAGCAGGAGAAGGAGCTGGAGGGCAATCTTGCCGAAACTGCCGACATCGTCAGCCGGCTTGATGTCAAAAATTTCGCTCAAGCCGACCATGATTTTCACTTGATCATTTGCGAATGTACGGGCAACCAGGAAATACACCGGGTGCTGCTGAACTACCATGATCATCTGCAGCGAATCACCCGCCGGCATTTGCGGAAGGATCCGCACCGGATGGAGAAGTTCCTGGAGGATCACTGGAAGATCTATGAGGCGCTCAAGACCGGCAAGGAGAGCAGCGCCGAGGTGATGCGCAAGCATTTGCAGGAATCGAAGCAAGCGCTTTTTATATAACAGAGAGATACGGGATCAGACCGCCATCTTGAATGACTACAAGGGGGAGAGACAATGAAGGCTGTATATGTGGAGGATGCGTACAAAGTTGTCGTTAAAGACGTGGACGTACCGGAGATCGGGGCAGGGGAGGTTCTGATCCGGGTCAAAGCCGCCGGCATTTGCGGATCGGATATTCATACCTACAAGGGACTGCACTTGTTCCGGAAGCCGCCCGTCATTATCGGCCACGAAGTGTCTGGCGAAATCGTGAAGGTGGGTAAGGACGTCACATCCTTTCAGATTGGTGATCGGGTAACCGTGGAGCCTCAGGTCGGCTGCGGCAAATGCGATTACTGCTTGACGGGCAGAACGAATTATTGCGCCGAGCGGGGAGCGCCGGGCTTGAAGGGCTGGTATGGCTCGATGGCCGAGTACTTTGCTGCGCCGGAAGCATGCGTATTCAAACTGCCGGATCAGCTGGATCATGAGCTGGGTGTGCTGGTAGAGCCCTTCGCGGTAGGGGTCCATGCGGTACGCAAGGCCGGGATCGAAGTCGGAGACAAGGTCGCTATTCTCGGTGCCGGACCGATCGGTCTGCTCGCCATGACGGCTGCGAAGGCTGCCGGCGCTACAACGCTCATGGTGACGGACGTCATGGATTATGCGCTTGAATCCGCCAAAGAGATGGGGGCTACCCACACTTTGAACATTCGCGGCAAGGGACGCTGGACTGAGGAAGCGAAGGTGGAAATTGCCGGCGAATTCGATAAGGTACTGATTGCAGCCGGGGTTCCCGGGATCGTGGATGATGCCCTTGCCTTGCTTCGCAAAGGCGGCCGCTGCGTAACGATAGCCATGTTCCATGGCACGCAAACCTTCGATATCGTGAATCTGCAGCAGACCGAGAAGGAAATTGTCGGCTGCATGACGTACACGCGTGAGGATACCATTTCCGCCATCGATTTGTTAGCAAGCGGAGCGGTGGACGTCAAAGCCGTCATATCCCATCGACTGTCTTATGAAGATGCCGCGGAAGGATTCCGCCTGGTAGACAAGAAGGAAGACGCTTCCTTGAAGGTCATCGTCACCTTTTAATTATCAACATTTCCCCGCAGCTTCTGCTTCTGGTAGCGGAGGCTGCAGGAACTTCATATCAGATTGGGGGAACGACAAATGTGGAAAAGACTCGCAGTTGTCATGGTGGGTGCACTACTCATTGTAAGCGCTTTATTTATAACGAAGCCGAATACGGATGAGGGCCCGATCAAGCTGAGGCTCGGTCACATAACGGGCGAATCCGATCCGTGGCATCTGGGCGCGCTTAAATTTGCGGAATTGGTGAAGGAGAAAACGGGCGGTGAGATCGAGGTAGAGGTGTATGCCAGCTCGATGCTCGGGAATGACCGAGACCTGATCGAAGGGATGCAGATCGGATCGGTGGATTTTGCCCTGCCGGCGGGCGTATTATCGAATTTCTACAGCCCTTATGCCATTTTGGAGCTGCCGTATTTGTTCCGGGACAAGCAGCATTTGGAGAACGTGCTCTATGGGGATGTCGGTAATGAACTGAAGCAGAGCTTGCTGGATAATGCCGAGGTCCGCGGTCTGGAGTTCTGGATGAGAACCCCGCGCGAGTTGACTGCCAACAAAAAGATTGAAACGCCAAACGATCTGCGCGGCTTGAAAATCCGCGTGCCGGAGATTCCGGCTTCCATTGCGGCTTGGGAAGCAATGGGGGCGACACCGACGCCAATGGCCTTTGGCGAAGTTTATTCATCGCTGCAAACCGGGGTTATTGACGCACAGGAGAATCCGGTTGCTTTTACAGCCAGCTCCAAGATTCAGGAAGTCCAGAAGTATATGATGATGACCGATCATGTATACGGTTACGTGATGCTCGCGATGAGTGAAGTGACGTATCAACGCTTGAATGAGTCTCAGCGTCAAGCTATTGAAGAAGCGGCCGAAGAAGCGACGGAATACGAGAATCAGCTGGTCTTTGAACAAGAAGAGCAGATTATCAATGAGCTTAAAGAATTCGGTACGGAGTTCGTGGAAGTGGATAAGGGGCCGTTCGAGGCTGCAGCTAAATCGGTACATGAACGCTTTGCCAACATGTACGGAAGAGAGCTGTACGACAAAATCATCAACACGCCATAACCATTTTTTCTTCTAGAGGGGGGATAAGCCATGCGGCAGACATTAAAAGCGATCGATACGCTGAACAAACTCGTGGGCATCGCAGTGGCCATGATCCTGGGTGTCATGTCCATCCTGATTATCATGCAGATTATATACCGGATTGTCGGGTATCCGCTTCACTGGTCCGAGGAGCTGGCCAGATACTTGATGGTATACCTTGTATTCCTGGGTTCCTCGCTGGCGCTGCGCCATCATCGGCTGGTAGCGATCGAGCTGCTGCCGGAGCTGGTGAGTGAAGTCAACCGAAAGGTGATTCGTATCACCGTCATGGCGATATGCATCGTGTTTTTCATTCTATTGCTGGTCCAGGGCATCGACATTCTGGGCCGGGTCTCCGTGCAATCGTCGGCAGCGATGGGGCTTAGCATGTCGGTTCCTTATGCAGCCATTCCGATTGGAGCGGTGCTGCTCATCATGAATGCGGTAGCGGTCATTCTGGAAACGATCACGTGCGATACCGTACCGCAAGCGAAGGAGGAAGGATTATAATGCCTATCGTACTGTTTGGATGTCTGATCCTGTTCTTCGCCATCAGTGTTCCGATTGCCGTTTCGATGGGGATGGCATCGGCTGTAGCAATCTGGTGGGAAGGCGGTACGCCGCTGCTTGTACTGGTCCAGCGTTCGTTCACGTCTACGGATTCATTCCCGCTGATGGCGATTCCCTTCTTTGTGTTTGCGGGTACCTTGATGGAATTTGGCGGGATTTCCAGACGATTGGTGAATCTGGCGAATGCACTTACAGGCCATTTGCCGGGCGGACTTGGACTCGTCACAATTGTAACCTCGATGTTCTTTGCCGCCATATCCGGTTCCTCCGCCGCGGCAACCGCGGCGCTGGGCAGCATCCTGATTCCGGCCATGATCTCCCGGGGTTATCATAAGAACTTTACGGGGGCTCTTCAAGCGACGTCCGGTGAGTTGGGGGTTATCATTCCGCCAAGCATTCCGTTGATTCTATACGGAGTAGCTGCCGAAACTTCCATCGGCGATCTGTTTATGGCGGGTCTCATTCCGGGAATCATGATTGGTTTATCGCTGATGATTGCCGTTTATATTATTGCGAAAAGAAAAGGTTATGCGCGCGAGAAGAGAAAGACGCCGGCAGAAGTATGGCAGGCCTTCAAGGAGTCCTTCTGGGCCGTCCTTATGCCGATCATCATTCTCGGCGGAATTTACGGCGGAATCTTTACGCCGACCGAAGCCGCGGGCGTTGCCGTTGCGTATGCATTCATTGTCGGCGTATTTGTGTATAAGGAGATTAAATTCTCCAAGCTGATAAATATTCTAACGCAATCCACGATTACGACATCCGTGATTATGTTTATCATTGCAAGCGCGGGGTTGTTTAGCTGGATCATGACGCGTGAAGGAATTCCCCAGGCGGTTGCAGGTTTCTTCGTGAACATATCCGATAACCCGATCGTGTTCCTGTTACTGGTCAACGTATTCCTGCTGATCGTGGGCATGTTTATGGAATCCAATGCGTCGATCATTATTCTGGCACCGCTGCTGGCGCCGGTAGCGGCCGAATTCGGGATCGACCCGACGCATTTCGGGATTATTATGATCGTCAACCTGGCGATCGGGATGTGCACGCCGCCGCTCGGCATTAATCTGTTCATATCGGCCCAGATCGCAAAGATCCGGCTGGATCAGATCGCAAAAGGCATGGTGCCGTTCTATATTGTGTTGATCATTGACCTGATGCTGATCACGTATCTTCCGCAATTGTCGATGTTCCTGCCGAATCTGTTAGGCGGTAAATAAGAAGTACGTCAGTTGATGTTCATCTAGCAAGCGATTTATGGAGAAGTATCTAAACTTTATTACAGGAGGTAGATGTCATGGCTAGTGTAGAAACGATTAGAAAAGAACTGCAGCACACCGGTAAATATATGATGCAATACGACCTCGCGTGGGGCAATGCGGGGAATATCTCCGCCAGAACGGAAGGGGACCGTTATGTGGTGACGGCCAGCGGGACTTTTCTTGGCGAACTGGAGGAAGCAGACTTGATCGAATGTGATCTGTCCGGGAACGTGTATGGGGCAGAAGGGCGCAAACCGTCCAAAGAAACGCCCATGCATCGGGCGATTTACGAAAGCCGTCCGGAGATCGGTGCGGTGCTCCATGCTTCTCCGTTCTATACTACGCTGATTGCCTGCTCCGACCTGGAGCTTCCGTCCAATATGTTCGTCGAGACGATGTATTATCTTGAGCGAATCGAACGTGTGCCTTACTATCACCCGGGCAGTGACGCGCTGGGCCAGGGCGTCCGGGAAAAGGCAAAACTCGCCAATGTGCTGCTCCTCGAGAACCACGGTGTGGTTATTTATGACACATCCATTCGCGAAGCGCGGATGGCCTTGCAAACGCTGGAGATGGCCAGCCGCATGCTGATTACTTCGATGAGCGCCAAGGTGGGGATTCAGGGTCTTGGACCGGAGACGGAGCGGGATTTTCTGGAGAAGGCGGGTTATAAGCCTAGACGCAATTGGAGTTTGTAGGATTAGCAAAAGAGTTGAGAAGAATGCTTCCGGATGATCCGGAAGCATTCTTTTTTGAGATTCAATAAGATGCGCATTGAACGTTGAGTAGTCGCTTTTCTTCTACATATCGCTTGTCGGAGCCTACATATTTATGCGGGGTGGCGCAATGCGTTTTCCAAGCGTCAGACCCGTCCATACCAGCAGCAGGGTGATCGGCAGGGCGATGATGGTTCCGAGGGCGAGAGAAGTCATATCTATGATGTCTGCATGGAGGAGGCGATAGAGCGCATAAATCCCGTAGGGAATTTCAAGGAGGGCGGCTGTAATGACACCCGGGGTGTATGCCCACAGGGCGATCGACGCGCCCACATGTTTCACGCCATCCAGCAGGAACACCGTGACAAATCCCGCGAACAGCGCGTTGAATGGACTGCTGATTTCGAAGTTAAGAGACGTAAGGAGCGTTACGCTGGTGAGAATAAAGCCAATCAGCAGAACGGCAAAGGTGAATTGCAGGGTGATATTTTTATCCCACGGAGTGGAGACCGGCGAGATTTTGGATAGCACAGGGTTATTCTTGTTCTTCCTGAGCCACCGTTCCATCGTGGCAATCTCTTCTCCATCGTGAGTGAAAAATACAACCGGCAGCAGCCACAATATCATGACGATACTCCAATCTGACATGAATGACAGCATGATCTTCATTTCTCCCTTCAATCTACAATGTTTTCGATATCTAAATAAACTGAGTATACACTCAAATTCAAAGGATAAAAGAAGCTGATGCAGAGATGTTGTTTCTGTTCTGCGATCAGCTTTTCTACTCAATCCTTCCTGTGATGAACACCGGCGGCTTAGGATTCTTCAGTCAACCCATGCATCAGCAGCCGGACGAGCTCACGAATATACGATTCGTCCCCAAGCGGGAGCGTTTCCTGTCCGAAGCGGGTATGGAGCATGCAATAGACCAGGATGGAGGAGGTCATCATCATCATCGCGGTCTGAACCGTATGTTCTGGTTGATGCTTCGATCCCGCCGCCTGTTTGAGTATGCTGCTGCCTGCTGTCCCAATACCTCCGATCAGCTGTGACACTTCATTCGATACCCCGGCATCCCTTATGAGTTCCGGTGACCAAATGAGCATTAGATAATCCATGTTTGTCCTGAGGAACCCGAGATATGCCAAGCCGAATTGAAACAGGGCCTCCTCCGCAGGCAGCTTCGACAGTTCCCCCGCCTCCTCCTGAAGCTGTGTAACAAAGGAAAAATTGTTCACAAGGTAGAGCAGCAGCTTCCGTTTATCTCCGAAGTGGTAGAAGATCAGCCCTTCGGCTACGCCGCTTTCGGCGGCAATTTCTTTGGTTGTCGTTGCATGATATCCCTGATGGGAGAACAGCTTCAGAGCAGCGTTCAATATCCGTTCCTTCTTGGCATTTCGATTGGTTGCAGGCATAGGCAGATGGCTTCCTTTATTATGTAATGACGAATCTTAGAAAACTGAGTATTTACTCAATATTATAGTCACTTCCCAAGTATTGTCAACTTTCGAAATATCAAGGCATGGAATGTTCTAAATGTTCATTGTTATTGATAATAATGAAGGGAGGATGGTTAAGAGCATCTGCATATGTGATGGAGAAGAGGAGAATCACATCAATTGCTTGTCTGTTTTTCGGCATGCAGTTTATGTGTTTTTTTGTTCTCTTTTTTGCGAATCCTTGCGTCTTTTCGAATGGCAAAGCAGAAATTTTCGAAGAAAGGGGAATGTCGGTTGTCTAGTAATGAAAGCGTTTTACATGGCAAGAAACCTAAAAGCACAGCGGTAAGAAAAAGGCTCTGGGGTGAGCATGCTTTAGCTTATGGATTTCTGGCACCCTCCATCATCTTGTTTATGATGTTCTTGTTCTACCCGATGCTGAAATCGGTTTATCTCAGCATGACGATAACGGATCCGCGGGGTCAGGTTGTTGAATTTGTATGGTTGGAGAATTTTGTCCGGCTTCTATCAACTGATTCATTCTATAAGAATCTTGGCGTAACGCTGATGTTTATTTTGTTTACCGTGCCCACCTCATTGATCTGGTCGCTGTTTCTTGCCGCGATTACCCACAACAAGCTGCGAGGGATGAAGGTGTTTCAGTTTGTTTTCTCACTGCCGATTGTCATTTCCGTCGGGACCGGCTCGATTATATGGTTTCTGTTGTTTCATCCTACGGCGGGCATGCTGAACTATTTTCTAAGCTTCGTTCATCTGGGGCCGATCCCTTGGTTAACCGATCCTTCCTGGGCTCTGATCTCAATCTCGATCATGACAATCTGGATGAACATGGGGTTTCTGTTTATTGTGCTGTCCAGCGGTTTACAGGGAGTTCCGGAGGAAATATACGAAAGCGCAAAAATGGACGGCTCCGGGCCGATCCGGACATTTATCCAAATCGTACTGCCGCTGCTGTCGCCCACGATTTTCTTTGCCTTGATTGTATCGGTTATCGGTGCATTTCAAGCCTTCGGGCAAATTCACATTCTGACCAAGGGAGGCCCGATCAACTCCACGAATGTCATCGTTTACTCCATTTATCAGGATGCCTTCGTCAATTTCCGGTTTGGCATCGGCAGCGCACAGGCTCTGATCCTGTTTGCGATTATTCTGCTCCTTACACTGCTGCAGTTTAAAGTTCTGGAGAAGAAGGTGCATTATCAATGACCCTCCGCGGAATCACATCCCTGTTCACCTATCTGCTGCTTATCCTCCTGTCGTTGATTGTGTTATATCCGCTCATCTTTACGGTGTTCTCATCCTTTATGACCGAGAAGGAGGTAGCTAATTTTCCACCACCGCTGTTCCCGTCAAGCTTCTATCTGGGCAACTTTACGGAGGCCATCTCCGGCTTCCCGATCATTCGCTTCATTTTGAACAGCTTCATCGTCTCGACGGCCATCATGATCAGTCAGGTTATTACATCGAGTCTGGCCGCATACGCGTTTGCATTTCTGAATTTTAAGGGAAAGGCATTGCTGTTCGGGCTCTTCTTGTCAACGATGATGATTCCTTGGGAAGTCACAATTATTCCGAATTATCTGACCATTAAGGATTGGGGCTGGATGGACAGCTACCAGGGATTGATCGTGCCGTTTATGGCAGGGGCTTTTGGCGTGTTTTTACTGCGCCAGTTTTTTCTGCAGCTTCCGCGTGAGCTGTTTGATGCGGCCAAAATCGACGGATGCGGTCATATCCGCAGTTATTTGTCCATGGTGCTGCCGTTGTCCAGGTCTTCCATTGCCACCTTGGCGGTGTATACATTCCTCACGCACTGGAATCACTTTTTGTGGCCGCTTTTGATCACGAATCAGGCCTCGATGCGAACCGTACAGATCGGGGTGGCTATGCTGCAGCATGCTGAGGTAATGTCATGGAACCTGATTCTGGCCGGCGTGACCATCGTGCTGATTCCTTCCTTTGTGCTGCTGGCTTTTGGCGTCAAACAATTGGTGCGCGGAATTACTGCTGGCGCGTTGAAAGGTTAGTGCGGTGGTTGACCTGTCATATGCAGGTTTATCATAGGGTGCATTTTACGAACGAAAGGGGAAGGGATTACGGATGAGAAGAAGAACGAGGTTGGTAAGTATCTTGTTAACTGCGATCATGCTGCTGGTTAGTGCATGTAACATTAACATGGGCGAGGAGCCTGAAAAGGGGACGGAACCCGTACCAAAGACGGAGGCTGGCACTCAAAAAGTGGTGTTCTGGCATGCGATGGGAGGAGCGACAACCAAGGTGGTTGATCAATTAGTCGCTAACTTTAACGCTTCGCAGGACAAGGTGCAGGTAGAGGCGGTGTATCAGGGAACCTATGATGACCTGTTAAGTAAACTGAAGGCGTCGATGGGGACAAACGAGGGACCCTCCGTGGTCCAGATGTACGAGATCGGCAGCCGGTTTATGATCGATTCCAAACTAATTACACCCATGCAGGAGTTCATCGATGCGGATCAGTGGGATGTGTCGCAGCTGGAACCTAACATCAGCGGGTATTATACGTTTGATGATAAGCTGTATTCCATGCCTTTCAACTCCTCCAATCCGATACTGTATTACAATAAAGACCTGTTTAAGGATGCAGGACTCGACCCGGAAAGTCCGCCCAAGACGTTTGAAGAACTGAAAGTCGCGGCAGACACGATATCGAAAAAAGGGAAAGCGGTAGGGGCGAATTTTGCTATATACGGCTGGTTTATGGAGCAGTTGTTTGCTAATCAGGGTGCGGAATATGTGAACAACGGCAACGGCCGGGATGATCTGGCGACCGAGTCGCTCGTCAATACCGAGCCTGGCGTAAAGGTGCTGACTTGGTGGAAGGATCTGATCGACTCCAAGGCAGCCAATAACCTGGGACGTAAAACCGATGATTCCAAGAAGGCATTTTCGGCCGGTCAGGTCGCCATGATTCTGGACTCAACCGCAGCCTTGAAGGGACTTGTGGATAGTGCCGAGGGCAAGTTTGAAGTAGGCACAGGCTTCCTTCCGAAGCCGGAAGGAGCTGGAGAAGGTGGTGTTATCGTGGGCGGTGCAAGCCTGTGGATGATGAACAGTCGTCCTGAAGCAGAGCAAAAAGCCGCATGGGAGTTCATTAAATTCCTAACCTCTCCATCGGAACAGGCATACTGGCATATCAATACCGGGTACTTCCCGATTACCACGAAGGCGTATGAAGAAGAAAACGTAAAGGAGAATCTGAAGAAGTTCCCGCAATTCCAGACGGCCATTGATCAGCTGCACCAGACGAAGCTGGTTAAAGCGACCCAAGGTGCTGTGATGGGCGTATTTCCCGAGGCAAGACAGATTGTGGAAGGGGCGATTGAAGAAGTGCTGAACAACAAAAAGTCACCGCAGCAGGCACTGGATGACGCAGCAAAAGAAATTACGACCAAAATCCAGGATTATAACCGTACCGTGAAATAGCATAGATGGGGAGCTTCAAACTCAGGTGAGACAGGGAGTAACAAACCGATCCATGAGGATCGGTTTGTTGGTTCGCAGCATGAAATGCTCAGCCAACAAACGATTCATCGGCAGTCCTCAACCGCAAGCGACGGAATCATGATTACATGCGTTCTCTTGAGGCCATACTGGTGGTGTTTGAGTTTACAAAAGAAACGCGAGAGCGTATACTCAGACAAAATAACCGTTAATTATAGTACCTCACCGAATAACAGCCACCCGTGAGGAAATACCCTTCCTCGTGTTAACACTCACATTTAGGGCGTATATAACGTTATTCCAAGCTGAATGCCCCTATCCCGGCAAGAATGCGATTAATCGCGCTTATCGGATGGAGGGCGTTTTTTCATATTGTGGCGAACATAGACAGGGGATAGACAAGATGAGCAGATTGACGAAGGAATTGGCGCAAGAAATTGTAACGCGGACGATGCAAGTGATTCATTATAATGTGAACGTCATGGATGAACGGGGGCGGATTATCGGTTCTGGCGACCGCTCGCGCTTATATCAGAAGCATGAAGGGGCGCTCATTGCGATTGAGAGGAAGGGTCGCTTCGAGATTGACGAGGAAAGCGCCCGCAAGCTGCAAGGGGTGCTCCCCGGAACGAATCTGGCCATTCACTTCCAGGGCGAAGTTGTTGGGGTCATCGGCATTACCGGCGATCCGAACGAGGTGACCAAGTACGGGGAGCTGGTGAAAATGACGGCGGAAATGTACTTGGAGCAAGCAGATCTGTTGGAAAAAGCCCAATGGGATAAGCGGATGAAGGAGGATTTCCTTCTGTCCGTCATTCATGCGGACGGCAAGGATAATGCCATGCTGCGCCTCCAGGCGGAACGGATTGGCTTCCATCCGGATAAGGCGCGGGTTGCGTGCATTATGGAGCTGACCGGTGCGCAGGATGCGAGTTCATTGTCTACGCTCAAGCAGGTGGTCGAATTATTGGAGGGTCGGCCCGCCATCGACCTGATCGCCATTCACAATACGCGCCAAATCGTGTTGTATAAGCCCCATCTCCATCCGCGGGAGCCGAACGCCGATATATGCGAGGGCATCCGTCACATTCGCAGGCTGCTGGAGGAGAAGCGGATTGCGCCGCTCCGCATTGCGGTTGGCAAGGCGTATGCCGGCATCGACGGCTTAATCGCATCTTACCGTTCCGCGCAAGATACGATGCGGGCAGGCCAGGCGATATTCCCGGAGCAGACGGTATACTACAGCGAAGATATGCCGAATGAGACCGTGGCAGCGAACGTTACGCCCTCGTGGGTGGCGGAAGAGCTGAAGCGGTTATGGTGGCGATTCGCGCAGGAGGATAAGAGCGGGGAATTGCAGCAGACACTGGAGGCCTATTACGATGAGAACGGCGAGCAGCAGCGCATCGCCGAGCGGCTGTCGATTCACCGGAATACGCTTCGCTACCGGCTGCAGCGCATTCATGAGGCGACCGGCAAAGACCCGAAGCATTTTCGCGATTTATATACGCTGATGACGGCCCGCTGGCTAAGCGCGCTGGAAGAGAGGAAGCCGGAGAGTGAGCGCGTCTGGAAGGAACATGCATGATTTGTGCATTTGAACAAAAAACATGTTCTATAAAGCGCTTTATTTCATTTTTATGCATGATGAAGCGCTTTCAGATTACAGGTACAGTAACAGTATAACGAATTGAGACAACACATTAGGGGGTCTTGACTATGGACGTATCTGTAACTGTACTTGGTGCTTTGACGGCATTGGTTGTGGCGATTGTGCTTATATTGCGTAAAGTCCCTCCTGCCTATGGCATGATGATTGGGGCACTTGCCGGGGGAATCGTCGGCGGAATCGGGCTGGTTGATTCGGTGAATTTGATGATGGATGGCGCGAAGGGCATGATTCCGGCCGTGCTGCGCATCCTGGCAGCCGGCGTGCTTGCCGGCGTCCTGATTGAATCGGGCGGCGCGAAGACGATTGCCGAAACGTTGGTCCGCAAGTTCGGCGAGACGCGTGCGCTGTTTGCGCTGGCGTTCGCGACGATGGTACTGACGGCGGTCGGCGTATTTATCGACGTCGCGGTCATTACGGTGGCGCCGATTGCGATCGCGATTGCGCAGCGCGCCGACTTGTCCCGCATGGCGATATTGCTCGCCATGATCGGCGGCGGGAAGGCCGGCAACATTATGTCGCCGAATCCGAACGCCATCGCGGCAGCAGACGCATTCCATATTCCACTGACATCGATGATGATGGCAGGAATCATACCGGCTGTCCTTGGGCTGTTTGCCACTTATCTGATCGCGAAGCGCCTGTCCAAAAAGGGAACGAAGATTACGGGCCAGGAAAGCGTAGACGACGGCGCTCAGCAGCTTCCGAGCTTCTTGGCGGCGATGATGGCTCCAATCACGGCGATTGTGCTGTTGGCACTACGCCCGCTGGCCGGCATCGTCATCGATCCGGTGATCGCGCTTCCGGTCGGCGGCCTCGTCGGGGCTTTGTGCATGGGCCGCATCAAGCAGATCAATCAATTTGCGGTATCGGGCTTGGGCAAAATGTCGGGCGTGGCTATCATGCTGCTCGGCACGGGGACGTTGGCCGGCATTATATCGAATTCGCAATTGAAGGATGTCATCATCGATAGTCTGGCCTCCTCCGGCTTGCCGGCTTACTTGCTTGCACCGATAAGCGGCGCGTTCATGTCCTTGGCCACCGCTTCGACAACAGCGGGTACCGCGGTCGCCAGCTCGGTGTTCGGCTCGACGATTATGGAGCTTGGTGTTGCATCCCTGGGCGCTGCGGCGATGATTCACGCCGGGGCGACCGTCTTCGACCATATGCCGCACGGCAGCTTCTTCCACGCAACGGGCGGGAGCGTCAATATGGTGATGAAGGAGCGGCTGCGTCTTATTCCGTATGAGACTGCAATCGGTCTCGTCCTGGCCGTCGTATCGACATTGGTGTTCGGCGTGTTCGGCTGGTTCTTGTAATCTGCGGCAAAATGATTGTTCAGACAGTTGGTTAAGACTGATGGAGAGGGAGTGGAGAGAATGAAGGTTGTAATTGCTCCAGACTCATTTAAAGAGAGTTTATCCGCATTAGAGGCATGTCATGCCATAGAGAAGGGATTGCGCGCCGTGTATCCCGAAGCGGATATCGTCAATGTGCCGATGGCCGACGGCGGGGAGGGCACGGTGCAGTCTTTGGTGGATGCGACAGGTGGACGATTGGTTCACACCGAAGTGACGGGACCGCTTGGCACCCCCGTGACCGCGTTCTACGGCATACTTGGTGACGGGAAGACCGCGATTATCGAAATGGCGGCCGCCTCGGGACTAGCGCTTGTGCCGCCGGGGCAGCGCAATCCGCTCGCGACGACGACGCGCGGGACCGGCGAGCTTATTACGTCGGCGCTGAACGAAGGCGTCAGCACGATTATTCTCGGCTTGGGCGGCAGCGCCACGAACGACGGCGGCGCTGGCATGGCGCAGGCGATCGGGGTGCGGCTGCTTGACGCGGATGGCTCGGAAATTGGCCATGGCGGCGGAGAGTTGCATCGCATTGCCCGCATCGATACGGGCGGAGCCGATCCACGGCTGAAGCAGGTTGCCTTCGTGGCCGCGTGCGATGTGGACAATCCGCTGACCGGAGAGCGCGGCGCCTCGGCCGTGTTTGGCCCCCAAAAAGGCGCCGATCCGGCCATGGTACAGCAGCTTGACGGCAATCTCGCCCATTATGCGGCGATGATTAAGGCATGCTTGGGCCGCGACGTGGCCATGATTCCCGGCGCTGGCGCAGCCGGAGGGCTTGGCGCCGGTATGCTCGCATTTTTGGCCGCTGAGTTGAAGCGGGGCGTGGATATTGTTATCGAAGCGACGGGGCTGGATTCGCATGTGAAGGATGCGGATCTCGTCATTACGGGAGAAGGCCGCATCGACGGCCAGACGATTTACGGCAAAACGCCGATGGGCGTGGCCAAGACGGCCAAGCGGTATCGAGTGCCGGTCATCGGCATCGCGGGCTCGCTTGCGGACGGGCATGAAGCGGTGCTTGAGCATGGCATCGATATGGTGTTCACGATCGTGCCCGGCGTATGCAACCTGGACGATGCGATAAGACAAGCCGCCGCCAATATGGAGCGTACCGTGCGCAATATGGCGATGACGTTAAAATGCGGCAGCAAGTTGGCTTGAATAAGATGACGATTAGAGACGGGCATGATGGGATTCGAGTATAGGATTTGAATGCCAATCCTGTTGCTTTGGCATTCGGATCTAACGTAAGCATCCAAGAGTTTACGTTAGATCCGGTACTTTAGGGGCCGTTCCATAAGTAAGTCTGCTTACTCGATGAGACGGCTCAATGGATGAAAAAATATCAAAAAATGGCGGTTCCAGGGAGGTCAGTCCTGTACCGCCATTTCTGTCTTTGACGTAATCCTCCTGGGCAAGAAACTGAAGCACGCTCAAGAAGATCTTCTCCAGTGAGTATCTGAACGGCGTAGCGGAGAGGACAAATCGATACCGGACAAGCGTCAGCGCTCGCCTTTGCCTCACATTTCATCCTTGTTCAAACCATTCCAAGAAGTGTGGGGGCAACAGCAATGGGAGAAACGATTGGTAGACGGAGCGTCTTCTAACAGCAAGAAGAGGGCCTCCGGCAAGATTTAAGATCTTTTGGGACAGCCCTTTGCGGTCGTCTTACCGTGATTCTGCGTAATATTCCACGAGAAAATCACGGAAAGAAATCGCGGCCTTGGACAAGTACCTGGATTCCAGCCATGCTATTTGGAATATGCGGCGGGCCTGAGGCTCGTCAATGCTCAGCTTCGTCAGCTTTAATTCCTCGCCGCTTCTGCATTCCCCGATTAAAGCCACGCCAAATCCGGAACGTACCAGTTCGGCTATGGTTCCGGGGTCCTCCACCTCGCAGACGACCTTCGGCAGAAAACCGGCTTGTTTGCAAAACTCATTGTTCATCTTTTGATACGGATGACCTTCTTTATAACCGACAAACGATTCACCTGCAGCCTCGCTTAAGTGAATTTGATTTTTTTCGGCTAAGCGGTGGGTGAGGGGGACGGCCAAGAACACCTCTTCGACGAGTAAAGGCAAGCTGCGTATATCCGGGTGCCGGATGGGCATGGAGGTGAGAAAGAAATCAACCTCGTTATGTTCAATCGTCTGAACCATATCCTCCATCGAAGACTGGATGATATGAAAGTTGACCTTCGGATGTTTGCTTAGAAACAATCTTAAGGGCTCGCGGAGCTGCTCCATGTTGGATAAGGCCAAATGAATACGCCCATGCTCCAGTCCCGCCAAATCCTCGACTTCACGCCGTCCCTCCTCCAGCAGCTGCAGGGCTGCTCTGGCTTTGGTCAAAAATGCTTTGCCATACGGATTGAGGCGGATCTGCCGGCCTTGGCGTTCGAATAACGGAGCGCCAAGATCCTCCTCAAGTCTGGCAATGGTCTTGCTGAGCGCCGGCTGAGCAATATGGAGCTCCTCTGCGGCTTTGGTCATATGTTCAAGTCTTGCTACGGTTACAAAATACTTCAGCTGTAACATTTCCATTCCGGTTCACCGTCCTCGCTTATATACTCCAGTATATGTATACATAGACATTTTTGTATTTTTTATTATCTATCGATGATTATAGAATGATCTCAGAAACAAGATCAAGAGATTCATGAAAGGATGATCGATATGAAAGCCGTGGCGTTTAGTACGATTGGACCGCCGGATGTCCTGCATGTCATGGAATTTGAAGATCCTCAGGCCGGTAACGGTCAGATCAGAGTTAAAATCAAGGCAGCTGGCGTACAGCCAGCCGACTGCGGGATAAGGGGAAGCGGCTGGGCGCCCCCTAATGTGACATTGCGGATGCCGCAAATTCTGGGCAATGAGTTCGCCGGAACGATAGATCAGGTAGGTGAGGGGGTCAGAGGCTTTGAGGTTGGTGAGGACGTCATTGGCTGGTCTTTACTCGCCTGCTACGCGGAATATGTCGTGGTTGACGCAGATCAAGTGGTTCGTAAACCGGATTCGATGCCGTGGGAAGAAGCGGGCGTGCTGACTGCATCGGGGCAAACTGCCCATACGGCCCTTCAGGCGTTAGGAATCGGTGAAGGCGATACCGTCCTGATTCATGCGGCAGCAGGTGGCGTCGGTTCTTTCGCCGTCCAGCTCGCTCGTGCCTGGGGAGCCCGGGTCATCGGAACGGCAAGCGAGCGAAATCATGATTATCTTCGTTCACTGGGTGCTGTTCCTGTTGTTTATGGTCCAGGCCTTGTAGACCGGGTCAAAGCCGCCGCCCCAGAGGGAGTCAGTGCCGCGCTGGATGCCGCTGGCGAAGAAGCGCTGCTGGCCTCGTTGGAGCTTGTCGGCGACCGGAGCCGCATCGGCACGATTGTAGCCTTCGATCGGGTAGAAGAGCTGGGGGTTCTCGCGATCCGCAGTCAGCGATCCAAGGATCGATTGGCCGAACTGGTTCAGTTATATGAACAAGGCAAACTGCAGATCCATGTGTTCCGGGCGTTTTCGCTGAGCGAAGCAGCAGAAGCTCATCGCACTGTGGAGTCCGGCCACGTTCGGGGGAAGGTCGTGCTGCGGATAGACCAGCCATGAGATGAAAGTCATCGCCTTTGTCCCCGAATTTCAGCCGTTACAAAACAACAGTCGACATTTGGGGGCAGCGGCGATGGGAGGGTGATTCGAATGCCGCAGCGTCATACAAAAGACGGAGGAGACGTCCCAGACTAAGGTCCAGGTAGAAACTGGTCCGTGGCAGCGTGTTAACTTTTTCCTTCACGATATAATGAACATATACATAAAGAGGGAATGGACGTGGAGGAATTTATGAAGAAACAGAGTATGATGGCAGTGAAAATCTCATCGCTGTTGATATTTGCTGTCCTGGTAGGATGCGATGCCGCTAATAATGCGGAGGAAGCAGTAAAGCGGGAGCTTGATCAATTGGCACAAGTCGGGAATTTGGCCGGCGATTCAGCGCTAGCTATCAGTGATCAAGTAAAGCGGGAAGGGAAAGAGTTTGAGTTGACGACGGCTCAGGAAGCAGGGACAGCCGAGGGATTGGCCATCGATCATGCGGTAGGCAATATTGAGCTCATCGCTGTACCCGGTAATGAGATCAAAGTAAAAACCACCGTGTGGTTTAACGAAAGCTTCTTCAAGAATGACAACATTCGTACCCAGGTTACGGAGCAGGCCGCTACTTCTTTTACGCTCAAGGACGACATCCTGGAATTAAGAACGCACCCTAGGGAGGACTCCAGCAAGAGTTTATGGGATTGGTCGCAGAAGCAATTTGGCGACTCCGGATTCATGATAGATTATGTAATCGAAGTGCCGGAAGACATGCAGAATATCCGCATCAAGAATGATGTAGGGAAGATTCGGGTGAACGAATTGAAGGGGGCTTTTGAACTCCAGTTGGGAGCCGGGGAAATTCAGCTGGCCAAAACGGAAATCACGGGCAATTCCAAGATCGTATCCGAGGCGGGCAGCGTGAAACTGGATCTTGAGCAGATCGATAAGGACAGCATGCTGACGGCCAACACATCGGCAGGCAGCATCACGGCCACGTTTGCGCCGTTCATGAAATACACGCTGGATACTGAAACCGAGCTTGGACAGATTACTGGAGCAAGCCGGGGGCAGAGCGACGTAAACGGCGGGGGAGCGAAAATATTCCTGACGACCTCTGTAGGTTCCATTAAAGTTAATCCATAATCGGCATATGATGAGGGGGATCAAGGATCATTAAACATAAAAAAACAATCATGGATCTAGTTCATCCTTGATTGTTTTTTTGTATGTTAAACAACAGTGTACATAGGGAGTGGGCTTTACATTAATTTCAGGACTTGGCACAGCTGATATAGATAGTGCACGCCGCGTATTTGGTTATGGTTGCGATAGTTGAGGTATACAAGCGTGTCCTTGAGCACGCGTCTGGCATTATCAACTTGATGATGCTCGAGTTCATGCAGTACGTCTTTGATGACTTCCAGCGGGTAATTGGCCGAGCGAAGAATCCGAATGATCATGATCTGGCGGATCTGCGCGCCCTCGAACTTCCGATAGCCGTTTTCCCGATCCCGAGGCAGAATCAGGACGCCTTCCTTCTCCCAGTGGCGGATAGCCGAGGTCGGAACGCCGGTTTCGGCCGCAACCTCCCCGATAGTCAGCTCTCTTTTCCGCCCATGGGCATCGACAACGTCAAGCTGCTCGGTTTCCAGAATGCGGATGGTCCGCTCCGCGAGGACTTTATCCTGCTGCAGATTGGCCTGCACCTCGTTTACAATCCAGAGCGCTTCATCCAGCTCTTTCTCCTGCAGCTTGATCATTACCTGCTTCGTAACGTCTACGCCGAAGCCGGGAAACATGGCTCTTATGCATTCGAAGTATGCGGCATGCTCCTCCGTATACACCCGGTATCCGTTCGGGGCACGCTTTGCAGGAGGGACAATGCCCCATTTTTCATAATGCTTGAGCGCACTTGTGGTAATCCCCAGTTTCTTGGCTATATCAATCGGTCTGATACCCATGACGGTCCCCCTTACCTCATGCAAGGATCTGTTTGAATACTTTTTTTTCTGGGGGATTGTATCATGAAGAACAGCCCAATGAAAAGCCTGCCGGAAAATTAGCTTATATCATTGTCATGCTCATATTATGAAGATTGACGTTCCAGGAATGCCCGGATGTAATCCATGATTTCCGGTCCATGTGACTCCAACGCAAAATGCCCGGCATCCTTCAGGATGTGAAGCTCGGCATCGGGCAGATCGCGCAGATACGGATGGGCCCCGTTCTCAGGGAAGATATGGTCGCCTTGCCCCCACACGATAAGGGTCGGCGGCTGCGCATCGCGGAAATACTGCTGCCAAGCCGGATATAAGGGAGGATTTGATCCGTAATCCAGGAACAAATCCAGTTGTATTTCCTGGTTCCCGGGCCGATCCAGCAGCGCTTGATCCAGCGTGTACGTGTCGGGGCTGATGAGGGACGTATCACGGACGCCATGGGTATATTGCCATTTGGTTGCCTCGATGCTGGTTAACCAGCGCAGGGCTTCGCGTTTATCCGGATTCGCGGGATCTTCCCAGTACGCTTTAATGGGATTCCAGAATTCCTCGAGCCCCTCCTCATAGGCATTCCCATTCTGTATGATCAGCCCCCGAACCCGCTCGGGATGGCGTGCTGCAATCCGGAATCCAACGGGTGCGCCGTAATCCATAAGGTAGACGTAGAAGCTCTTGATATTTAATTGAGCGAGCAATTCCTCGATGAGCTGACTGAAATGGTTAAAGCTGTACTGGAATTGATTATGGTCAGGCGCACTGCTGTAACCAAAACCAGGATAATCCGGTGCAATCACGTGGTACTGATCGGCAAGAGCCGGGATCAATTGACGATACATTTGACTGGAAGTCGGGAAACCATGCAGCAGCAGGACAACAGGCGAGCCGGGAGCCCCCGCTTCACGGTAAAAAATATCCAAACCTTCGATTCGAGCCGTGCGATACTGGATTTTATGATTCATCTGATAAATGCCTCCTTGAATTATCTACGAATTTTTATGATGCAATTGTTATGTAGAGCCTTTTGACTGGTCGTAATGATAAGAAGAAAACACCACCTTATTTTGTTTATTAACCATCTAAATACGATTAAGGGAATTATACATCCTAATTATTAACCTGTAAATCGTTATTTTGGGTATTAAAAAAGAATCTTAGATGATTTATCTAAGATTCCTTCGTTTGCTGCTGTTTCTGACGCTCCAGATAGGCAGCGACCTTCATGCGGTTCCCGCATGTTTTTGGGCTGCACCAGCGCCTTGTGCTATTTTTGCTATTGTCGTAAAAGCGAAGCACGCACGCCGGATTTTCGCATTTTTTCACCAATTTCAGGTCATGGGTAGTTAAAAAATCAACGGCAGATGCGGCGACCGGGGTCAACAGATCCAGCGGCTTGCGAAAAAGCATCCGGCTTTTGCGGCTGTACGCGTTCCCTTCTGCCACAAGTGTTGTGCGAAGGATTTGCTCCTTCAGCAGCCCATTGACATACTGCAGGCTAGCTTCCTTTGAGGTCTCGTTCACGCTGCCCGGCTGAATCAGATTAAAGAGATGGTCGCGGAGCAATCGGGCGGCTTCCACGATTCCGGCTTCCTCCTCGGCGCCGTTATATACGGCCTTGCGCAGGTTGCGCTCAACCTCGGACAGCAGGTTCGCTTTCACCATCCAATCCAATAAAGAATCGAATGTATCAAGCAAATCCAGGGGTTGTCCATCAACCGCAATCTTGGTATTTACGAAATCCAGCATGGGATGGTTGCCAATAAAATAAAATTCGGGTGCGATTTTTTTCGGCATGGTTACCGCTCTCCTCAAAACATACGATAAGTATTATTTGTAGCCCATTATATAGTCAATGCTGTGTTTATACAAATGAAACAGCATCAAACGTTATACATAAACCTTAAAGCTCCGTGACGGCTTTTGATCTCGAAAACGGCGATAGATCAACCTTTTTCCGTTTGGGATTTTGTACTTGCATCAATGTTGTAAGATGGGTTTGTAAATTGAAGGATTGGAGCCAGGCTTCCAAAACGAAAGAGTAAGCTTGCGAAGCGAGTTTTATTGCGAGGTTTCTCAATGAAGCTAAGCTCCACAAAACATTTAGGAGGTTGGGATATATGGAAGGAACGATTAAGATTCGCGGTGCCCGGGAGAACAATCTGAAGAATGTCTCGCTTGAAATCCCGAAGTACAAACTGGTTGTCATGACAGGTCCGTCCGGCTCGGGCAAGTCCACGCTCGCGATGGATACGCTGCAGCGGGAGTGCCAGCGGCAGTACATGGAATCCATGGGCATGGTGTCGGACTCGGTCAGCAAGCCGAAGGTGGATTCCATTGAAGGACTATCCCCGTCAATCAGCGTGGGACAGCACATTACGAACCGGAACCCAAGATCCACCATCGGAACGGTGACGGATATCTACACGCTGCTTCGAATTCTCTTTACTAAGCTGGGTGAACGTACTTGTCCGTCCTGTGGCGATACGGTGATACCTCATGTGGAGGGAGAAGCCTATCACGGTCTGGCTGAGGAGGAAGAGATCAGCGATTCTCACGAGACGGTTCGTTGTAGGCGATGCGGCCATGGTCTCGAAAAATTGACAATGTCGCATTTTTCCTTTAACAAGCCGGAAGGCGCATGCGAAACGTGCAGCGGACTCGGTCAAACGGTGAGTCTGAACATGGAAGCCGTGTTTCGTCCGGAATTAAGCTTAAGGGACGGCGGGGTGGCAACGTGGTACAGCGCTCTTACCGATTATAACACCAGCATTCTGAAAGCGGCAGCCAAGTATTACGGGTTCGCATTCGATGAGTTCATGCCGCTTCGGGACTATGACGAGGTTCAGCGTGATCTCCTGTATTTCGGCGTAGAGAGCGAGCAGTTCAACCGGCATTTTCCTGACGTCAAACCGCCGAAGTCCGTAGGACAAGGCAAGTACGAGGGGGTAGTCACCGGGATATGGAGAAGGTACCGGGAGAAGGGAAGCGAGTCTGGTGAAGCGTCCCTGTTTCATGAGCACCTCTGTCCGGATTGTCACGGAACGAAGCTGAAGGAAGACAGCCGCCGCGTCCGGGTGGATGGAGTCTCCATTAACGAAGTCAACGCCTGGTCGATCGGGGAAGCCTTAAATTGGATGGAGGCGCTGCTGAGGAAGCTGACGGAGGACCAATTAACGATTGTGGAACCGCTCATTCATGATTCCGTTGTCAGACTAAAACGCATTATGGATGTCGGGCTGGGTTACATGTCCATGGAGAGGCAGGTCGTCACGATGTCAGGCGGAGAAGCCCAGAGGCTTCGACTCGCATCGATTCTGGGATCAGGCCTGACAGGGGTGCTGTACATTTTGGACGAACCGACAACGGGACTGCATCCCAAAGATACCAGGGGACTGATCCAGGTTCTGAAACAACTGAGGGATCTAGGCAACACGGTGCTCGTCATCGAGCATGACGAAGAAGTGATGCGGGCCGCTGACCATATCATTGATATCGGACCAGGTGCGGGAACGATGGGCGGTACGGTCGTCGGTCAAGGAACGCTGGAGGAGCTTATCCTTAATCCCACGTCCGTGACCGGATCCTACTTCCGGGAGAACACGATGCTTACGGCTCCGAACCGGCGCAGGGCTGGAAACGGAAGCCTGCTGACGATCGAGGATGCACATTTAAGAAATCTGAAACATATCACGACCTCTTTCCCGCTCGGCTGTCTCATATCGGTGACAGGCGTATCGGGATCTGGTAAATCCACGCTTTTGTTTGATCTTCTGGCGGAATCCGGAAGCGATCAATCAACTCCAAACGGCTGCAAGGCCATCACGGGTTGGGAATCGGTAGGGCAGCTGATTACGGTTGACCAATCACCGGTATCCCGAATGCAGCGCTCCAACATTGCTACGTATACCGATGTTTACACCCATATCAGAAACTGGTACGCCAGCTTGCCGGAAGCCAAGGAGAGTCAATTGACGGCCAAGCACTTTTCCTTTAATACACAAGGCGGGCGCTGCGAGACATGCCAAGGACTTGGCGTTGTGTCAGTGCATATGCACTTCCTTCCGGAGCTGGAGGTACGTTGTCCGGACTGCAAGGGCAAGCGGTTCAAGGAAGAGGTACTCCGCGTGACTTTTAACGGTTACACCATCTCCGATATTTTGGATATGACGATTGAGGAAAGTCTGTCGATTCTGGAGGATCGGCCGAAAATCATGGAATTGACCCGGCTGCTCTGCGATGTCGGGCTTGGGTATTTGAAGTGGGGGCAATCGGTGAGCACCTTATCCGGCGGTGAGGGACAGCGGATTAAATTGGCTAAGGAGCTGAGCAAAAAGACCAAAAACCACACGCTGTATTTGCTGGATGAGCCTTCAACCGGGCTTCACCCCGGAGATGTCCGGCAGCTGCTCGTTCTGTTGAACCGCTTGGTGGACGCGGGAAACACCGTGATTTTGGTTGAACACAATTTGGACCTGATCTGGCATTCGGATTGGCTCATCGATATCGGGCCTGGCGGAGGAGCTGCCGGCGGGTCTGTTGTGGCGACAGGAACGCCTGAGGAAGTAGCGGCTGTGGAAGCCTCGTTCACCGGCCGTTTTATCAAAGAAATCTATATGTGACGGATTGACGTTGAAGGGAGGGATTCAAAGTGGAGCAAACCGTTGTAGAAGAGAAAGGCAAGGTAACGAAGACAACGATCCGATATTTTATCAAGCTGCTGCGTTCTTCGGGTATTCCGAAGTTGGTGCTATTGCTGGCCATCATGCTGAGTTTGGTTGGTGCGGTGACGGGACTGGTCGTCCCGCTCATCACCGGCCAATTAATCGACAATTTTGCTGCAGATTCATTTAATATTCGCACGGTCGGCTTTCTGGCCGTTCTGTTCCTGCTGGAAGCCGTGGCGAGCGGACTTTCCTATTATATGCTTGCCTATGTCGGAAACCAGACGGTGAACAAAATTCGTAAACGGCTCTGGACCAAGGTGCTGGCACTGCCGGTTCCGTTCTTTGACAAGCACCGCTCGGCAGAAACGATGAGCCGGGTGACCAACGATACGAATGAAGTAAAAACCCTGATCACGGATCATTTGATTGCCTTTTGCTCGAATCTATTGACCGTTTTGGGGGCCGTTGCAATCTTGTTTTACTTGGATTGGCGGATGACCCTCATCATCCTGATTGCCGTTCCGGTAGGGTTCGGCATATTAATGCCCATCGGCGGAAAGATGTACAAAATCTCCATCAGCATGTATGGACAGCTGGCCCAGCTGTCCGCCATGCTGACCCAGGTGATCGGCGAGATCAGGCTGGTGAAAGCCTCCAATGCAGAGCGGAGGGAGGAGAAAAGCGGGTATGACGATATGGACAGCCTGTACCGATTCGGCATGAAGGAAGCCAAAATCAACTCGGTCCTGATTCCGTTGATGTCGATGGTCATGGTCGTCCTGCTGGTGGTCATCATCGGATACGGCGGCGTTCGCGTCTCTTCCGGCGCTCTTAGCGCAGGCGAGCTGGTATCGTTTATCCTGCTGCTGTTCCAGATCATGTTTCCTTTCAGCCAGTTTGCCACATTCTATTCCCAGCTTCAGAAGGTGATGGCGGCCACCGAGAGATTGCGGCTGATCCTCGAATATGAGCCGGAGAGCGACGATCGTGCGGTGCGTACTGCACCGAATGGGCATCGGGACGTTGAATTTAAAGAGGTGACGTTTGCTTATCATGAAGGCGAGACCATTCTGTCCGAGGTATCCTTTTCGATTCCTGCCAAGAAGGTCACCGCTCTGGTAGGTCCCAGCGGCAGCGGCAAAACCACGGTGTTCTCCTTGATTGAGCGGTTCTACGCGCCATCCGGCGGGGAGATTTACTTTGGCTCCGAAGCGATCCGTGATTATACTCTGGAGTCCTGGCGGCGAAAGCTAGGGTATGTGTCCCAGGACAGCCCGCTGATGACCGGAACGATCCGGGATAATATCGTCTATGGACGGGAGGAGCCGGTGTCTGACGAGGAAATTGCAGAAGCGGCGAGACTGGCCTATGCGGAGGGATTTATCGAGGCACTGCCGCGAGGATATGACACGGAAGTTGGGGAGCGAGGCATCCAGTTGTCCGGGGGTCAGCGACAACGTGTAGCGATTGCAAGGGCTTTGCTGCGGAAACCGGACATCCTGCTTCTGGATGAAGCGACGGCAAGCCTGGACAGCGACTCCGAGCACGAAGTGCAGAAGGCGCTGAACAATCTGATGGTGGAACGAACGACCGTGGTCATTGCCCACCGGTTATCTACCGTGGTCGAGGCGGATCAGATTATTGTCCTGGAGAAGGGGCACATTACGGGAAGCGGGACGCATGAAGAATTGATTCGAAGCCATCCATCCTACGTAGAGTGGGCGAAGAAGCAGTTCCAGATCGGGGAATAGGGGGCACATGGGGGATTGAACCGGGGAACAAAAGTGATCGGCACAATGTTTCGCATACCTTGTTCAACATGTGTTATTAGGGCAAGAGGTTTTGTTTCGACCAAGGTCGAATAGAAATAATAGGTAGCGTAAACCTTGGCATAGATGAGTAGGGTGGAGAGTAGAGGAGATGAGCAGAGCATGGCGCAGATCAAAATTTATGGCGTCCGGGAGCGGCTGAACCCGGTGAAGGAACAGCTGTCGGAAGTGATACATTCATGCGTGGTAGACGTTTTTCAACTTCCGGCGGATAAGAAATTCCATCGTTTTTTCCCCATGAGTCGCGAGGATTTCTTCTTCCCTGACGGGAGAACGGATCGCTACACGGTGATCGAGATCAGCATATTTGAAGGCCGGACCGTGGAGGCCAAGAAACAGCTGATTCGATTGTTATTCGAACGGATCGAGCACTCGCTGCATATCTCTTCCCAGGATGTGGAGATAACGATATTCGAAACCCCGCAGCACAACTGGGGAATCCGGGGGCTTCCCGGGGATGAACTGGCTTTAGGGTATAAGGTGAATATTTAGAGCATCAAGGAAGCTCGAAGTGCAGGGACAGTCCATGCGACTGTCCCTGTTTTTTAATTTGGGGCATGCAGGCACCCGACTTTCACTCCTTCAAACGTTCTATAATAAGATTTAAATCGGCAACCAGCCTGGTCATGATGTCGGCTGCATCCGATACTTGCTTAATGGATTGAAAATGTCCCCGGAACGCTTCGACGATTTCATGAGTATGATCCGCCGTTTCACTTGTAAAACGGGTCATTTCTTGTACGGACTGATTCATTTGGTCGGAGCCTGTATTCAACTGCTGTGTGGATACGGAGATTTCTTGCATTTGGAGTGCTACCTGCTTGACTGCATGATAGATTACTTCGAATGAAGCCTTCGCCTGATCTACAACCCGCAGCCCGGTGTTCATATTGTGATCCACTTGGCCGATGCTGCCTAACAGATCAGCGGTTTCTCTATGTATAGTCCGGATAAGCTCCGTGATTTCCTCAACGGAGGAGGAGGATTGCTCGGCGAGCTTACGGATTTCACTCGCTACAACCGCGAACCCTCTACCCGCCTCGCCGGCTCTTGCCGACTCGATGGAAGCGTTCAATGCCAGCAAATTGGTCTGGCTTGCAATACTTTGAACCACCTGCAATATATGTCCGATCCGAGCAATATGGTGGTTTAACGCATTTACCGCCTCTTGCGATCTAGTGACGGATTGACCGGTATTCCGGATCTCGGATACGATATTACCGATCATATGACTGCCGAACTCTGCCTGTCTGGCGGATTCTTCGGATGCAGCTGCCGCTTCTGTTGCCGAAGCTGCCACATGCCGGATTCCTACGGCAATATCGCCAATGGCGGCGGTATTCATGTTCATAACATGTAACTGATGATGTGCTCCGGCGGCTACTTGCTGAACAACTCCGCCAAGATACTTACTGATCTCTGTGCTCTGCCCCGATTGACTGCTTAGCTGCAGTGCCGTGTCATTCAATTGGAGGGAGGTCTGCGACAATTTCGACGTGATCTCTTCAATGATCGCGGCACGCTGTTGATGCTGCTCCTCTTTGAGTAATGTTTCGATCTTCAATGTGCTGATAATTTGCCAGCTGGTTGCTGCCGATGTGAAGATCAAGAATAAGGCATGTATGAGGAGCATGGTGAGTGAGTAACTGGTTGTTCCGAACACCAGTTCAGGAATGACCAGATAGCCAAGCAGATGGTGTACGGCAAAAATAACTGTCATTAAAACGATGAGTCTTATATTTTTATAATAGGATAATGCAGCAACAACCATAAAGATGGAAAAATGAAATTCGACGTGCCCGCCTGCGCCGGCAATCATCGAAATGCTTCCCAGCGTTAGGATGAGCGTATGTAGATACGGAATGATCGGATGGTCTGAGCGTCGTGCATAGACGGCTAGGGATATGGCTAACAAAACAACAGGAACAGCCAGCAGCGCGTACAGTGCGGGGCCGAACTGACTTTCCATCTCGGTAGAAGTGAGTATTCCATGTGTTGTCATGGTGTGATCAAATACATGAAATTTCCGAGCGAGCAGGTGTACGATGCCGGCAATAACGATGACGGCCAGTGAGACTGAATTCATAAGTTTGATTTTTTGTTTCAGCATAGAGAATTTATCGAGCTCCTTATCTTTCGACATCGTGGTTTGAAAATTCCGATACAGCCTACCTATTTGACATGAGTTAAATTTTTCCTTCAAATGGAGATGTGTATTTTTAAAATATAAAAAATTGTTCTATACCCGTTATTTATCGGCATCTCGATTCAAAATTATAGAGGAGGCGTCTGCTTTGACCTTACAGCAGTTAAAATATGCAATTGAAGTAGCCAACCGTGGTTCCATGAATGAGGCGGCCAAACGGTTATTTATTTCCCAGCCCAGTCTGTCCAACGCGATTAAGGATCTGGAAGAGGAGCTACATATTACGATATTCGAGCGGACGAACAAAGGGATATCACTTTCGAAGGAGGGGGCGGAGTTTCTGGGATATGCACGGCAGGTGGTAGAGCAGGCCGAGCTGCTGGAGGGACGTTATCTGAATGCGAAGCCTTCTCCGCAGCATTTTTCGGTATCCACACAGCATTATGCTTTTGCGGTGAATGCATTTGTGAACCTCGTTCAAGAATACGGACAGGATGAATACGAATTGGCGCTGCGTGAGACGAAGACCTACGAAATCATCCAGGACGTCAAAACCCTGCGCAGCGAAATCGGCATCCTGTACCTCAATGAATTCAATGCCAAGGTGATCAACAAGCTGCTGAAGGATGCAGGACTGCAGTTTACCAGCTTGTTTACGGCGAGGCCGCATATTTTTATCAGCATCAAAAATCCGCTGGCCAAGCAGTCCATTGTGACCATTGACGAGCTTCAGAATTATCCGTATTTATCCTTCGAGCAGGGGGAATACAATTCATTCCACTTCTCGGAGGAAATCCTCAGCACGTTATCCCATAAAAAAAGCATCCGGGTCAATGATCGCGCGACCCTGTTCAATCTGCTCATCGGCTTGAATGGCTATACCATTTCGACCGGGGTGCTGAGCGCTGACCTGAACGGGAATGAGATTATTCCGGTTCCGCTCGCATGCGATGAGACGATTAACGTCGGTTGGATCAGTCATAAGAATGCGACTCTGTCCAAGCTTGCCGCAGCTTATGTCGAGGCGCTGCATGAGGCGATATCCACTTGATTTTGATGGGAAAACGGTGAAGGGATTCCCGGAGGATCTCATTATTACGACTCAACTACGCCACTTGCAACTATCATTCAACATGGGCATCATCCGGCGGATGCGGACGATTTGGAATTTGTAATCAAATAATGGCTCTTCATATATCCCCTTGGGAGGTATCGGAAAAGAATTCCGATAACCCTCTCAGGGGATTTTATTAGCGGTTGGACATGATCTGGTTGCGAAATTCTCCCGGAGACATGTTGGTGAATTGCCTGAATACCCGGCATAAATAATGGACTTCCATTCCGACCTTTCTCCCGATTTCCTCCAGGGTCAAATCGGTGGTCATCAATAGACCCTTTGTTTTCTCGATCCTGACTTTAATAATATACTGCACAGGTGTCATCTTCATTTTGGATTTGAAGAAGCGGATGAAATAGTTGGGATTATAATGGATAAGTCCCGCCAGCTGTTCCACGCTGACGTTATCGTTGATATGCTCCTCAATATACTGGAATACCGTGTTCAGCTTCTGCATATCGGGCAGCATGGACAGCGAGAGTTGACGATCGGGAACGATGTCAAGATAATGCCTGACAAGCTTCATCAATATTTCGTTCCTTTGCAGCGGGGCGGTCCAAGCGCTGCTCCCATAGGCATCGATCAATTCCTTGAATAACTGCTCCATATATGCCTCGTCCGGCACATCCAGCACGTGGGGAAGATGAATTAGCTGAAACAAGTTCAGCGTGTCCACCTTGGCGGTAAAATGGCACCAGAACTTCCTGTAGGTGTTGTCGCCCACGACAGAGATGGAATGAAGCGATCCAGCTGGCATGAGAACGATTTGCCCGGGGGAGGGATGATATTCTTGTTCATCGATCTTAATCCAGCCCTCCCCTTCCCGTATAAAATATAGGGCGTTATAGGACGGTCTCATATTAAAAAAGCGCCAGTTCTGAGACACTTTATCAACCTTGGCAATGGATAAGCGAAGATTCGCGTTAGCCAGGTAATTTTGAATCAACTTCAGGTGGTTTATATCCATTGGCTGCCCCCTACCGGTTGTGTATTTTGGATACATTGATGTGTTTTTTATGCATTTCAAATCGGAGTGGTATTCATTAAGCTAAATGAGAAATCCCATTCAATGACATATCAAGGGGGAGGTAATGACATCAAAGCTTAGGACTGATCTGCCATTCCATCAGGATATCAAAGGAAATCGAGGAGGAATCGTTAAGGAATGAAGATGATGAAACGGATTAAGAATTTCGCAGTAATCGGGTCCGCGGTATTATTAATGACCGCATCCATTGCAGCTGCCGAACCTGCGAAGATCAGTAAACGGACGGTAAAAGATCCTGCAATGGCAAATGCTACCGGACCGACCGAACTTCAATCATCCGCAGTGGCTGATGCTCCCTGGTCGGCCGGAACGCCGCTCGACGTGCTTAAGAACGATTTCAGCATATTTTATAAGGATTTGCAAGCGATTCCATATTTCGCTGGCGGCGGCGTTGCTGCAGTAGGGGATGCTGCATTCAATATCAACGTGCCCGATGATTATATTCCATCCATCTCGGCAGCCCGTTATGGCAAAGGGCGTATCGTTGTCGCCGGGAGCAAGGCGTATTTCAATCTGTCCGAGTCGGCGGGTGATGCTGCGGGTAAGCTGGCCCGGAATATTTTATGGTGGTTGACGGACGATGCCTCTACAAATCAAGGCCAAGGCAATGACCGTACCAATCGCTATGAAGATGCATTAGAGCAGCCGGGAAAGAAGATTAGACTGATAACGACCTCCGACGAGCTCATGGTTAATCCGGATTTGCCTATTGAGCTTGTGAAAATCGACAGCTGGGATTCCGTAAACCTGAATCCGCAAAAATATGCGGTAGCCCATGTAGACCAGACGATGAAGGATAAGGATCTCGAAGCGCTGGGTCAATATTTACGGTTAGGGGGCGGCATCATCGTGGCGGATAACCTGAGCGGTGTTGAGGGAATAACGCGCGATACTCCCGAGGAAACCGTGCTTCAGGTCGGCAATTTGAGGGGAGCTAGGCTCAGCCGCGATTTTGCGATTCAAAAGCTGCTTAACCGTGCTGGGCTGACGCTGATGAACAGAGGCTCGGAGTCCACTGTGGGCGAATCGGCATTGACCTATGACCAAGCCAACGCTCATCATATCAAGACACGGCTCGCGCAAGGCAAGGAAGTGGAAGAGGGGACGCTCACTTATGATCAAATCGAGATCGGTCCGCCGGGTACACCCGCGAACAAAAAGCAGGAGCGGCTCTACCATATACTAAACGAGACAATCGAAACGTTAACCAGCGAATCCCCGCTGTATGCTTGGGCAGAATCGGAGGCCGAAAGTCTTCAGCCTGCCGTGTTCCCGATTCAAAAATTCCAGCAGCCCTATACGAATGCGCTGCATAACTTCCGCTTTAGTCATTTTACCTTGGATCCCGCCAACGAGAAATCTCCTTATGCCGACGCATTTCCGGGAATGGTCGGAGAGGAAGCGACCATCGTCAACGACCGGGAAATCGAGGTCGACTTTGATTTTCCCAATACGATGTACACGCATGCGCTTCCATCAAAAAACTGGATCAGCACCGGATTGTATGCGCCCCCCGGTAAAGTCATTACGCTTGAAGTGCCGGAAGGCGTTGAGCATTTAACGGTTCAAATTGGTTCGCATGACGACGATTTGAGGGGATCCGGCAAGTGGGCACGTGTTCCGCTTATCGTAAACCACCTGAAGCTGACACCGGGCATCCATCAAGTGAACAGCCCGTATGGCGGTTTCATCTATCTCATTCCGCTAAAGGCGAAGGAGAATTTCCGGGCAACCGTCAAAATCAGCGGTGCGGCGGAAGCCCCGTATTATGTACTCGGCAAGACTACGCTCGAGGAGTGGGAGAGGATTCGCACGGGAGTGGTCGCCGTTCCTTTTGCCGAGTTTCAGGGAGAACGCATTATCCTGACGGTTCCCTCGGATTTGATCCGCCAAGTGACCGACCCGGAGGAATTGATGCGGACCTGGGATGAAATCTACGACAGTTATGATGAACTGGTTGGACTTGATCCGGACAGGGAGATGCCTCATACTGCCCATCAATTGAACCGCCGTTACGTCGCTGACGGACAGATCTCTTCCGGGGCGATGCATGCGGGATATCCCATCATGATGCCGTTCAGTTATGCGGCCAACCTGCTGGATGTCGATTATATAACAACAAGTGCTTGGGGCTTCTGGCATGAACTTGGGCACGAATACCAGCAGCGGACATGGACGTGGGGCGATGTCGGGGAAGTTACCGTAAACCTGTTCTCTCTATATACCCAAGAGAAGTACGGCAATACCTCCGAACTGCTGAAAGTCGGGAATGACGGCAAAGATTACTACGATCGGGGGATCGCATTCGTAGAGAACAATGACCCGGCTAAAAAATACGGCCAAATCGGCAATTATGAAAGACTGGTGATGTTCAAGCAGCTTCAGCTTGCTTACGGCTGGGAATTCTATACCCGGATATTCGAGAGTTACCGCGAATTATCTCGCGACGAAATTCAAGGCACGGTGGATACTTTTGCCGTCATAGCTTCTCTAACGGCGGGGGAGGACCTGACTGAATTTTTCGACAAATGGGCAATAGGTCTGACGGAAGACGGAAAAGGAAGGATTGCCTCATTGAATTTGCCTGAACCGCAAACCGAAATATGGACGTTAAGAGAGTAAACATGAAAAAGCCAGGTTTCCTCCGGTTGAGGAAGGCTGGCTTCTTTATGTTTGTTATGCAATATAACATATTTTTGTACATGATATTGCATACAAGTGACTTTTTGCATACAATGAAATGGTAAATGATATGTACGTTAAGATACTTCGGATCCACGGGAGGAATTTCATATGTCCAGTCAATCGTTAAGCGCTTTCTTACAGGATAATCTAACAGAACTCAAGCAGCAAGGACTCTATAATACGATCCAGCCTCTTGAAAGTCCGAATGGTCCGCTTATTACCATTCAGGGTCGTGAATTCGTGAATTTATCTTCCAACAACTATCTCGGACTGGCGAATGATGAGCGATTAAAAGAAGCGGCCATCCGGGCTACGACCGATTTCGGAACCGGAAGCGGCGCCGTTCGCTCCATTAACGGAACGCTCATGCTTCATGTTGAGCTTGAGGAAAAGCTTGCGCAGTTCAAGGGAACCGAAGCGGTGCTGACGTATCAGTCCGGTTTCAATTGCAATATGGCGGCGATCTCGGCGGTGATGGGTGCCGGGGATGCGATTTTGTCGGATGAGCTGAACCATGCGTCCATTATTGACGGCTGTCGGTTGACTAAGGCGAAGGTTATCCGTTTTAACCATTCAGACATGGACGATTTGCGTTTGAAAGCGCAAGAAGCGAGAGAATCCGGTTTATATAACAAAATTATGGTCATTACCGACGGCGTGTTCTCGATGGACGGCGATATTGCGAAGCTTCCCGAAATCGTGGAGATCGCCGAGACCTATGATCTGATCACTTATGTGGACGATGCGCATGGCTCAGGCGTTCTTGGCGGCGGAGCAGGCACCGTGAAGCATTTTGGATTGTCGGAGCGAGTGGATATCCAGATCGGCACGCTGTCCAAAGCAGTTGGCGTTGTCGGCGGGTATGTTGCCGGATCACGGGATCTGGTCGATTGGCTTAAGGTCCGCAGCCGTCCGTTCCTGTTCTCCACGGCGCTCCCTCCAGGTACCGTAGCCGCTTGCATTACCGCTATCGACATCCTGCAGAACAGCAAAGATCTGCAAATGAAGCTGTGGGAGAACACCCGTTATCTGCAGGAAGGCCTTAAGCGTCTTGGCTATTCCGTCGGCCGAACGGAAACGCCGATTACGCCTTGCATTATTGGAGATGAAGCAACCACCCAGAAATTCAGCACCAGATTATATGAAGAAGGCGTGTATGCCAAATCGATCGTATTCCCTACGGTGCCAAAAGGCACGGGAAGAGTTCGGAACATGCCTACCGCCATGCATACGAAGGAGATGCTGGATCGCGCACTTTCCGCATATGAAACCATCGGACGCGAACTGGGTCTGATCTAATAAGGGGGCACAAGTGATGAAACGAATTATGGTAACCGGTGCGCTCGGGCAGATTGGCTCAGACCTGGTGGCGAAATTGCGGCAAGTTTATGGCGAAGAAGCTGTTCTTGCAACGGACATTCGCCAAATCCATCATGAGACGGTGCAATCAGGACCGTTCCGAATACTGGATGTAACCGACCACCAAGCTTTCCATGAAGCAGCTAAAGAACACCGCGCGGATACGATTATCCATCTTGCAGCCCTGTTGTCCGCCAAGGCGGAATCCAATCCCGCACTGGCGTGGAACCTGAACATGGGCGGTTTGTTAAGCGGGCTCGAGACGGCACGGGCATTATCCTGCCAGTTCTTTACACCGAGCTCTATCGCAGCATTCGGGGCGGACACCCCGAAAAGAGCAACGCCGCAAGATACGCTGCAGCGCCCGTTAACGATGTATGGTGTCAGCAAGGTCTCCGGCGAGCTGTTGTGTGACTACTATTACCATAAATTCGGAGTGGATACCCGCGGATTGCGCTTTCCAGGCCTGATCTCCCACTCTGCCCCTCCGGGTGGGGGAACGACGGATTATGCGGTTGAGATGTATGTAGACGCTATTCGCAGCGGCAGCTATACTTCCTACATTGATAAAGGGACCTACCTTGACATGATGTACATGCCGGATGCGATCTCCGCTATCATTGCATTGATGGAAGCAGATCCGGCTAAGCTGAAGCACCGTAATGCCTTTAATGTTACGGCGATGAGCGTCGACCCTGAGGGGATTGCGGCCAGCATCCGCCGCCATATACCGGATTTCAGCCTCGACTATAACGTGGATCCTGTCCGTCAAGCGATTGCGAACGAATGGCCGGATTCTATCGATGCAACTGCGGCACGCGAAGAATGGGGATTTGATGTACAATATGATTTGAACCATATGACCGATGATATGGTGTCAAAGCTTATGGAGAAGCCGCAAGCGGATCAGAGCAAGATCAGTTAACGGCTTAGTTTCAGAAGGAGGATATGGTTACACTTGGAACCCATTCATAAAAAAGTAGGGAGAAATCTGCAGGCTATCCGCAAATCACGGGGCCTCAGCCTCGATAACGTAGCCGAGTTGACCGGTGTAAGCAAAGCCATGCTGGGACAGATCGAGCGGGGGGATTCCAACCCGACGATTTCGGTATTGTGGCGCATCGTCAGCGGCCTCGGCATTTCATTCACCACGCTCATCGAAGAGGCGGAAACCGAAGTGACCGTGGTATCCCCGGAGGACGTGGAGCCTTTTCACGAGGCCGAAGGCGCTTACCGGGTATACCCTTTGTTCTCCTACAACCTGCGCACCAAATTCGAGTCCTATATGGTCATCATGGATCCCGGCTGTGACCATGGTTCAGAAGCGCATAATGATGGCGTGGAGGAATATATTTTTGTGCATCAGGGAGAGCTGGAGCTGTGGCGCGAAGACGAAAGCTACACCGTCCCTGCCGGAAGCTCTGTGCATTTCTCGGCTAATCGGCCTCATCGGTACGTTAACCCTGGGAATGAAACCACGAAATTTTACACGATTATATTCTATGCGGATGCCGCAGCCAGAGGATGATCTTGATAAACAGCTTCACGTATTGATTACCGTCAACCAAATATTAAAGAAAGTTAGTGCCGCCCGGAAAAAATACAGTCCGATCTTAAATATCGACTGTATGGTGTTCCGGGCGGCTGTTTTATATTTAGGACGCAGGGAAAAAGGAAATTGGAGGGAGGGGGAAGTGAAACGGAAGCAGTTCGTTTCTCGTTGCTATTACGAAATCATCGGCAAAGGAGTTGAGCGGTTGATGGGTTTCCACACTAAAAAGTGGTTGAAGCTGTTATTGGCGGTTGCTTGCACGCTTGCAGTCGTTCCGCCGTCAGGGAAGACACTGATGGCGGCGGATGGAATGACGGAGCAGGCTGACGTTCATGTATTAGGTACGAATACCGCAGCGAGCATGGCAACCCAGCATGATCTTGATGTAATTTATAAGGATTTGTCCGGTTATCCGACGGTATCGGCCACCTATAACGGCGGTGTCGCGGCCATCGGAGATCAAGCCTTTGTTCTGGCGGTCAACCCGGACACGACGCCGATACTTGCAGCGGCTCGCTACGGGAAAGGCAAAGTCGTTGTGGCAGGCGATGACTCCTATTTCAAATTCACCTCCGATATTACCGATGAGCGGAAGACGGTGGCACGCAACATCCTCCTGTGGTTAACAGAGGATTCCGAGACGTTGACCTATCAGGAGGCGTTGGAAGGCAAGGGGCGATTGCCCATGTTGTCGGCAACGTGGAAGAATTATATCATCGAAACCGATGTGCCGATCGATCTGGTTCGGTTGGACCAATTCACGGAGGAGCATCTGGATCCGTCCCGTTACCCCGTAGCTTATATTGACGGGACGCTGAAGGATAGTGAGGTCGATGCCGTCGAGCATTACGTCGCGCAAGGAGGTCATGTCGTTGTCCCCTTAAAAGGATGGGTGATGGAGCAATATCCGCACGTCTTCCTCGGGAATGAATATCAGGGCCGTTCGGGCAAGCTCAGTGAAGATTTTCCGGTGCAACGCCTATTGAACCGGATGGGTCTTGGTCTGATGAACAATACGGCGTCGACTCGAACGGAAACCTTGCCCACATTGACACCGGAGCAATCCGCCAATTACCATTCGCTAAAGCTGCTGGAGCAGGCCGAGGCGATTGAGGCTGGAACGCTATCACCGGATCAGGTGAACGTCGGACGGCCTGGCGCCGGCGCTGACAAGAAGCTGCAAGTCATCGCTTCGGTGACCGGCGGAACCGTCAGCAGCATCTCCCCGCAAAGTCCGCTATATGCTGTGATCGAGCAGGATGCCAGCGACTTAGAGTCCCAACTTACGTTTCCGCTCGACCGTTCCAAAGCGCCCTATACCAGCGCATTGTTAGCTTTTCAATTGGGACGGATCGGCAATGACCTGACGGCCCCCAAATCCCCTTATGCCGATCAATTTCCCGGAACCGTTCCGGGGGACGCGCCGCGAGTGTCGGGACAATCCGTTCACGTGAATTTTGATTATTCAACCTTTGACTATTTACGCCAAGGGACGGTTCCGAAGAATTGGATCAGCACGGGGTTATACGCACCGGCCGGAGAATGGGTAACGATTCATGTTCCTGAAGGCACCCAGAATTTAGATGTGCAGGTAGGGGCTCACACGGATAATTTGACAAGTAAAACGGAATGGGAACGACCTCCTGTCATCACACAGCGGAAGCCGCTCCTTCCGGGCGAGAACCGGATCCGCAGCCCTTATGGCGGCCTGATTTACCTGATTCCGACCAAGCCGCAGCCGGGCGTTGCGAAGGATATTGAAATCAGCGGCGGAGTTCGCGCTCCGTATTATATCCTTGGTGAGACCTCTTCGACTGAATGGGAAGATACGATTCGGCATCATCCCGCTCCATGGGCAGAGCTTCAAGGGCGCAGAGTGATCCTGACGCTTCCGTCCGAGTATATCAGGCAGCTTGGAGATCCACAGCAATTAGTGGAGAAGTGGGACGCGATCGTGGACTACACCGAGGAAGTCGCGGGGCTTTCCCCGAATCAACCACTGCCGCATAAGAGTATCGACCTTCCATTCCGTTACGTTGCGGATCGTCAGATCAGTGCGGGTTATATGCATGCCGGCTATCCGATCATGTTCCACATCGATCCTTCAGCGGGTCACGCCGTGGACATATCCCGAGTAACCCAGGGAGGCTGGGGCTTCTGGCACGAGACCGGCCACGAATATCAGCAAGGAGCCTGGAACTGGAACGTGACAGGTGAAATCACGGTTAATATTTACTCCCTATACATCCAAGAGAAATTCGGCAACAGCAGCAACTTATTGATTCGCAACGCCGATGGGAAAGATTTCTATGATTTAGCATTTGATTATATCGAAAGCGATATACCGAACAAGTCGTTCGGCAGCTCGGGCCAGCTGGATCTTTTCGGCTATCTCGTAATGTTCCGCCAGCTTTCCCTGGCTTACGGATGGGACTTTTATGCTGAGCTTCATCAGGCCTACCGGGAGCTGCCGGCGACGGAGCTGCCCGCGACGAATCAAGAGGAGATCGATACGTTTGTGGTCATGGCATCCACAATCGCAGGCGAGAACCTGACGGAGTTTTTTGACAAATGGGCACTGCCGTATTCCAAAGAAGAGGTTCGTTCCCGCGTGGACGCCCTGAATCTGCCGATGCCTACGCAGGAGCTGTGGCGGCTGCGGGAGACGCATACGCTGAGTGCTCCACCCGAGATCAAGGCCGACACGGGAACCGAATGGAACCGTGAATCGGTGAAGGTCACCGTTACCATGACAGCGGAAGCTGAAGCGGCGGGCATGCGAAGCCAGTATAAGATCGGATCCGAAGGCAAATGGACGGATTACACGGCACCTATCCTCGTGGAATCGGAAGGCGAGACCATCGTATATGCCCGCGCGGCCGCTATGTCGGGTGTGAGAAGCGACGAAGCTTCCAAGACGGTGAAGATCGACCGGACGGGGCCGGCCATTACGGCGACCGTTGCCCAATCGGTATACCAAACCGAGCGTTTCACCATTTCACCTCAAATCACGGACACATTAAGCGGCGTATCCGGCTTCAGCTTGGAATTGGATGGCAAGGAAGCTTCCGAAACGCTGGTTAGAGAGCCGTTAACGCTGTCAGCCGGACCGCACACCCTGCGCATAACGGCAGAAGATGCAGCCGGGAACGTCACCGTTCGCGAGTATCCCTTCGAAGTCGTTGTGAATCGGGATCATCTGGACGATATCGTTACCGCGGGGGAAGAGAAGGGCTGGATCGATAACCAGGGCATCACCCGAAGCTTATTAGCCAAAATCGCGGATCTCCAGCAGCAGCCGGCAGGAAGCGAAGCCGCCGAAGATGCGCTGACTTCGCTGGAGCACGCCATTAAGGCGCAGCAGGGCAAGCATATCGATTCCGGCTTCGCAGAGCTTCTTCTTGGAGACATTGACTACATCCGAAGCCGCAGCTCGGCTTCCTAGCAGCTTACATGGATGAAAGGGCGGCCGTTGCGGCCGCCCTTCCTTTCTGTAATGACCATCCATCATGAAATAAGTCAGTCCGAGATTAAATATAGACAATGTACTGCCTTAAAAATATATTGCACAATTAGAAAACACGGCAGTGTTCAATCGCCAAAATGTTCAGTAAGGTGGTGCTTAACAACCAGAAGTTCACACAACAAGCAAATGAAAAGGGAGGCAAATGATAATGAAGGTCAACAGGCTTAAAGTATTCTGGATTGTTTTGCTTGCCGCCACCATGGCCATATCAGCGGCAGGCTGCGGCGGCCCTGCCAAGGAACAACCGGAGGCATCGAAGGACCCGGAATCTCCTCCGGTTCTATCGGAACTGACGTATTGGGTGCAAATCGTTAGCCAGGTGTCCGCTACGATGAAGAGTTACAACGAAATCGAGGCTTATAAGGAGCTGGAGGGGATCACCGGGGTGAAAGTGGATTTTCAGCATCCTCCGCAGGGCCAGCAGGCGACGGAGCAGTTCAACCTCATGATGACCTCGGATAAACTCCCGGATGTGATCGAATATTCATGGGCCGGTTATCCGGGGGGACCGGAGAAGGCGATCAAGGACGGTAAAATCATCAAACTCAATGATTTGATCGACCAATATGCCCCGAACTTTAAAAAGGTGCTCGAGGAGCATCCGGAGTGGAAGAAGGAAATTACGACCGATGACGGCAGCATCTATGTGTTCCCGTTTCTCCGCACCGACGACAAGCTTAAGGTATTTCTCGGACCGACGATCCGGCAGGATTGGCTGGATAAGCTGGGACTTTCGATGCCAACAACGATTGATGAATGGTACAACGTGTTGAAGGCTTTTAAGGAGCAAGATCCGAACGGCAATGGCAAGGCGGATGAGATTCCCCTGTATCTGACGAAAGGAGATGTCGATACAACGACCGCTTTTCTCGGGGCATGGGGTATTAATGCCGGGTTTTACCAAGAGGAGGGTCAGGTTAAATACGGCCCGACGGACCCGAGGTTTAAGGAGTTCTTGACGCTCATGAACCAGTGGTACAAGGAAGGCTTGCTGGATCAAGACTTTGCGACGACCGATGAGAAAATGCTGGAGGCGAAAATTACGGGCGGGCAGATCGGATCAGCGATTCTATACACCGGCAGCGGGATTGGCAAGTATGGAACGCTCATGAAGGATAAAGATCCGAACTTCAGACTGGTGGCAGCCCCCTACCCTGTGATGAACAAGGGCGACAAGCAGATCTGGGGATATAAGGACCATGCCTTTAACGGAATCGGGGCAGCGGTTACCACCAGCAACAAAAACCCGATTGAAACGGTGAAGTGGCTGGATTACGGCTATTCCGAGGAAGGCACCCTGTTGTTTAACTTCGGAAAAGAGGGCGTCAGCTATGCGATGGAGGACGGCAAGCCGATATTTAAGCCCGAAGTATTGAAGGACCCTTCCGGACTGCCGGTGATCCAGTCCATGTCCAAGCACAACCGCGCAACCTTCAGCGGGCCGTTCATGCTTGATATTCGGTTCGATCAACAATATACGACCGAGCCGGATCAGCTGGAGTCCAAGATCATCTGGGCAGAGCCGACCATGGAGAAGAAAATGCCGCGCACGACGCCGACCCAATCCGAGAGCAGCCGCTACGCTTCCATCATGACGGACATCAACACATACAAGGACGAGATGTACTTGAAGTTCGTTATGGGCGCCGAGCCGTTGGATCAGTTTGACAAGTATGTGAAAACCATTGAATCCATGGGTCTTGCCGAAGCTCTGGAAATACAGCAGAAAGCCTTGGAGCGCTATGGTAAGCGGTAAACGGTAAACGGTAAACGTCCTGAAGCGGCGGAAACATGCAGACTCCGCCGCTCTTGGCGCCATATAAATTGATTTGGAGGGAGGGATTTGATTGTCAGCAACCCAGGAGTATCCCTTCGAGCATCGCAAAGGGAAATGGACAACGATTGCGAACGATTTGAAACGGAACAAATACGTCTACATACTGGCGCTTCCCGTCATTCTATACTATGCCGTCTTCCACTATGGACCGATGTACGGCCTGTTGATGGCTTTCAAAGATTTCAGCATTGCCGATGGTATTTGGGGAAGCGAGTGGATCGGATTTGAGCATTTCCGCAATTTTTTTAACAGCTATTATTTCGAACGCCTTCTGCGCAATACCGTTCTGATCAATATTTATGAGCTCATCTTCGCGTTTCCGGCACCGATTATCCTTGCCCTGCTGCTGAACGAAATCCGCAGCCGGCTGTTTAAGCGTACGGTTCAGACGATATCGTATTTGCCGCATTTCGTATCCATCGTCGTGGTAACCGGGATCATGTTCGATTTTCTCGCAAGAGATGGCTTGGTGAATCAGATTCTGGGCTTTTTCGGCATCGAATCGATTCCGTTCATGAGCGAGGCCAGCTGGTTCCGTACGATATATGTCGGCTCCGGCATTTGGCAAGGCGTGGGCTGGGGTTCGATCATTTATCTTGCTGCCATCGCCACCATTGATCCGACCCTGTACGAGGCGGCCAAGATGGACGGTGCAGGCCGCTGGAAACAGATGCTGCACATTACGCTGCCGGGCATGCTGCCGACAATCATCATCATTTTCATTCTCAATATGGGCTCCATGCTTAGCGTTGGCAGCGAAAAAGTATTGCTGATGTACAGCCCGCTTACTTATGAAACGGCAGACGTGATCTCGACCTTTGTCTACAGGAGAGGGGTTCTGGAGACGGATTACGGCTTCACGACCGCCGTTGGATTATTCAATGCGGTAGTCAGCTTTATCCTGCTTGTACTCGCGAACTCAATCAGCAAGCGGGTCAGCGAACATAAACTGTGGTAGAGAGGAGGTCGTCCATGGCTAACAAACGATCCGCTGGAGAGATAACCTTCGTCTGTCTGAATGCGTTGATCCTGACGGGCCTCTGCTTCGTCACCTTATATCCGTTCGTGTATGTTGCCTTCGCTTCGTTCAGCGATCCCGCTTCATTGGCCCAGCACCGGGGGCTGCTGTTCGCGCCGCTTGATATTAACTTCGAAGCCTATAAGGCAGTGTTTAACAATCCGATGATTACGACGGGATATCGGAACACGCTGATCTACGTTGTGGCAGGAACGGCCATCAATCTGGTGGCCACGGCGATCGGCGCATATGTGCTGTCCCGCAGAAATTTGTACTTCAAAAATGTCCTGATGATGCTGATCGTCATCACCATGTTTTTCGGCGGCGGGCTGATTCCGACTTATCTGCTGATCAATAACCTGGGGATGCTGAACACGATCTGGGCGATGCTGATCCCCGGGATGATCGGGACGTTCAATATGATCATTATGCGGACTGCCTTTCAGTCCGTTCCGATAAGTCTTGAGGAATCGGCGAAAATCGACGGGGCGAACGACCTGATCATTCTGTTCCGTATCATTATTCCGCTGTCCATGCCTGTTATCGCCGTCATGATTCTGTGGTATGCCGTGGGACACTGGAATTCATATTTCGGGGCGCTCATCTATCTGAGGGATCGGGAGCTATTCCCGCTCCAGCTCGTGCTCCGGGAAATTCTCATAACCAATACGACCGACAGCATGATGACGGAGGCCTCGGGAGACCGGATGGCGATCGCGGACACCATTAAATATGCAACGATTATCGTTTCCACATTGCCGATACTGCTTCTGTATCCGTTTTTGCAAAAATATTTCGTCAAAGGCGTTTTGATCGGCGCCATTAAGGAATAGGAGGAGAACGATGGCTGACTCATTAGATATCGTAACGCAAAGCAAGAGCCGGATGCAGTGGTGGAAGGATGCCAAATTCGGCATGTTCATCCACTGGGGGGTATATTCGCTGCTCGGCAAAGGGGAGTGGGTCATGTATGCCAACAAAATTCCGGTAAAGGAATATGAAAAACTCGCCAAGGAATTTAATCCGATGCAGTTTGATGCCAAGGCTTGGGTCAATTGCGCCAAAAGGGCAGGCATGAAATATATCGTCATCACAGCCAAACATCACGATGGCTTCGCCATGTACCATTCACGGACGGACCCGTTCAATATCATGGATGCTTCTCCATTCGGCCGGGATCCGTTGAAGGAATTATCCGAGGCCTGCAGGGAGGAAGGAATCCGGCTCTGTTTCTACTATTCCCATGTCATTGATTGGCATCATCCGCATGCTCTTCACGATACGTTTAACAATCTATGGGACTATGAGCTGGAGAAGAAGGCGTTCTTTCGTTACTGGAACCATAAAGCGAAGGGACAAGTGCGTGAGCTGCTGACGGAATATGGTCCGGTCGGGCTGCTCTGGTTCGATACATCCGGGGGATTGTCGAAGAAGGAGAGCGAAGCGATGGTAAACATGATCCGCGAGCTTCAACCCGATTGCCTGATTAACAGCAGGGTAAGCCATTGGCCTGATTTCGGTGACTATCAATCCAAGGGTGACAACGAAATCCCGATGCAAGGCGAGGAAACGCGGGAATGGGAGACGCCGATGACCTTAAATCAATCGTGGGGGTACAGCACCAAGGATCAAGTGTGGAAATCCACGGATGCTCTGATCCGAAAGTTGGTGCATATCGTAAGCAAGGGAGGGAACCTGCTGCTCAATGTCGGCCCAACGGATACAGGCTTAATTCCGGAAAAATCCGCTCTACGCTTGGAGGAAGTCGGTGAATGGCTTGCGCGAAATGGAGAGGCGGTCTACGGCACAAGCGCAAGCACGTTCCCTTATGAGCTGGAATGGGGAGCGGTTACGGTGAAAGGGAATACGCTCTTCCTGCATGTGTACAATCGCTATTGGCCTGCGGAAGAATTGGTATTGAACGGTGTAAGAAATACGGTTAGCAAAGCATATCTGCTCACGGATCCCAGCACATGTCTTCCTGTGCACCAGAGCTATCGGCCGGAAACTGACCATCACGAGATGCGGATCCGCTTGCCTGAACTTCCGCCAGAAGACCATGTATCGGTTATTGCATTGGAACTCGAGGGAAGGATCGATGTAGATCAGGGTTTTATCCAACAGGCGAACGGCGCTGTTAAGTTGGATCTTGTACTGTCGGAAATAACGACAGGCAACGGGATGAACGAGGCCCGGTGGACCTTCAAGGCAGCGTCGTCCGGCATATATGAAGTCTACCTCGTCAATTTCAAGAAATCCGATGCCGTTTGGGAACAGGAATATGATCATGAAGTCACCGTACGGGCAGCAGGACAGACGATTGCTTATATTCCCCGAGAGGATAAAGTCGTCAGCGACTCCATTTCTTGTCAGCATCCGTACACCGAGATACATTCAACGATCGGGCGGATCGTAATAGAGAATCCGGGCACGTATGCGTTGACCTTATCGAGCAAGCTTGCGAAGCCGAAACCTTTTGGACCGGAAATTTGGCAGGCAGCTGCCGTGAAGCTTCGTTCCGTGCGATTAGTTCAGGTGCTTTAAATACCCCGCTGTTCCCAAAATGGAAACATTCCTTATCACGGGGGCTTCTCTCTTGGGTGACCGAATGGATTAAAGGGTTTGCTGGTCCGTTCGGCGAAGGATTCAAGAAATAGGTTTCCATACATTTTCTTGGAGGAATGCGACATGATCTCGATACCCGGCCTTCTTCCCGGCAAGCGAAAGAGCAGCCGGGGACGCGTCTTGAAAACCATGATCGTTTCGTATATGCTCATCCTTTTGTTGCCTATGACCGTGGGGCTTTTTCTATATGGACGGGTGGAAAACGTGATGGAAAACAATGCGGAACGATCAAATTCGGCGATGCTGGAGCAGCTGCGGCTTTCCGTGGACAGCAAGCTTAAAGAAGTGGATATTTTGGCTAAGCAAATCATGTTTAACTCTAAACTAACTTATTTGCTGAATCTTGATCGGCACGATCAAGGAGGGGCGTACCGCCAGGTAGAATTCGTCCGCGATTACTTAAATCGCTATCAATCTTTTGTAAGCGGATTCGTAAGAGACTACTATGTTCATCTGCAGGCCGGAGACGTCATCCTGAAGCCTGGATTGCGGACGGATGCCAGAACCTTTTACGAGAAGTATTACCGGTTTGAGCATATGGACTTTGAATCATGGAAGCGTACGATGCTTGGCAGCTACCACAACAAGGCATTCCTGCCCTCCGATGTGCTGCTGCAGAACCCGAACCAAGGAAATGGCAACCCGGCGGATGTGATTACCTATGCGCAATCCCTTCCGCTTCATGACGTGTCCAATATCCGCGGAACGCTGGTTATTATGATCGATGGACAGCAGCTTCAAGAGATGTTCCGCCAAATCGAGTCCGCCAACGACAGCGAGATTTATATCCTCGATAAGGAACGGGGCGTGATTGCAAGCTCGTCGGGCTCGGGGCTGTCCGCGCAGGTGACGGAAAGATTGGCCGGTCCGTCGGGATTGTTCAAGACAGCATTAAATGGCACGGACAGCATGGTAACCTTTACGGAATCCAAGGAGGCCGGCTGGCAATATGTGTCCGTCATGCCGATGGGCAGTGTCATGGAACGAGTAGCACAACTGAAGAGAATGGCGCTGACGGTGTTTGTCGTATCGCTTGTCGCAGGAGCGGCCGTTGCTTGTTGGTTTGCATACCGACAATACAGTCCCGTCAAACGGGTGGTGGATGCCATTCTTCAAGGAAAGCCGATTCAGGATAAGCCGGCCGCGAACGAATATGATTTCATATTGCAAACGATCGAAGGCTCGCTCGTTGAGCAGCGGCATCTGAGGGAGCGACTGTTCAGGCAGACGCCCGTCATCCGCGCTGATTTTCTGTCAAGGCTCATTCGGGGGTACATCGATCCGGATCATGCAGGGGATCAAGGGGGTCCGACATTAGCGACCATGGGCATCCGCTTCGAGTCCGACAAGTTTGCCGTAATCATTGTTCAAGCCGTGGATATTACAAGGCTGTCGCCGGAGCCATCCGAGCAAGGTTGGACGCAAATTCGGTTTATTATCTCGAATATCGGCACGGATATCGCAAATTCGGGTCACCAGGGATTCGCCGTCGATATGGAACGCGACCGGGTAGCGATCCTGGTTAATTTCCATCCGGTTGAGGAGGCGGAAGCCGAGCTCTTTCTTCATGAGATTGCAGAGCGATTGCTCCGGGTACTGGAGGACCGTTTCCATATTTCCGTGACGATTGCCGTCAGCAGCGTACACACAGGAAACGGAACGATCGGCAGCGCTTATCTCGAAGCCATGGCCGCCCTGGATTACCGTATGTTCAGCGGAAGAAATTCGATCATTCACTTCGGGCATGTTCGCGACATCAAGCATCATTATTACTATCCGATCGAATTCGAGACGCAGCTTGTCAACCATGTGAGAGGCGGCGATACGGAAAATGTCGCTAAGCTGCTGGACAATATTTATACGATGAACTTTAAATCGGCGGGGATGACCCCGGAACTGGGAAGATGCTTGTTCTTCAATATCATCAGCACCTTTCTGAAAATACTGAACTTGACGAACACGGATCATGAAAGCCTGCTGGGCCCGAGCTTTGATCCCGTAAAACACATATTCGGTTGTTCCACAAGTGATGAAATGCAGGCCGAGACCAAGCGGTTATATGACAAACTGACCTGTCTCTTTCATACGGAGCATAGCGATCACAGCATCCAGCTGCAGCAGGATATGATGGCATTCATCGACAGGAATTTAACCGATTATAATTTAGGACTTGGCATGATTGCCGACCATTTCGGCATGACGCCGCAGTATATCTCGAGTTTCTTCAAAAAGATGAATCGATGCAATATCACCGATTATATTACCCGTGCGAGGATTGAGAAGGCGAAGACATTGATGGAGCAATCGGAACTGACCAATGCGCAGCTGGCCCAACTGGTCGGCTATACCAATGATGTTGTGTTCATCCGGGCATTCAAGAAATTGGAGGGGGTGACCCCTGGCAAATATCGGGTGAGCGCAAGCGGGCAGTAACGCTTAAACGAGGAGAGGAGTGGCCAATTAGCCATGGAAGCGATCCGGGAACCTTTAAAATACGGCGAGGCAACGATATGGACGCGGCAAAGGACCGAAGCCGCCATCGAATTCGTGCTGGATAAGATCGATGAGAATTTAGACACATTTTCGGACCATTTTCCATCTCCTGCAAGCCGCAATCATATTTATGAGCCAATCGGCAATACGGAATGGACATCGTCCTTCTGGACCGGAATGCTGTGGCTTGCTTATGAGGTCACGGGGGAAACGAAGTACCGGTCGATAGCGGAGCTTCAGCTCCACAGCTATAAGGAGCGCGTGGAGCAGCGCATCGCCACGGAGACGCATGATCTGGGATTTTTGTATTCCCTGTCCTGCGTTGCCGCTTATAAGCTGACCGGGAATGAAGAAGCGAGACGGATTGCCTTGGCCGCAGCAGACCTGCTGATGGAGCGGTATTTCGAGAAAGCCGGGATCATTCAGGCTTGGGGCAAGCTAGACAGGCCGTCACAGCGCGGCCGAATGATCATCGACTGCTGCATGAATTTGCCTTTGCTCTATTGGGCGACGGAGGAAACCCGCAAACCGGAGTATCGGCGCGCCGCCATAAGCCATGCACAGCAATCCGCTCGATATTTGATCCGCGAGGATTCCTCAACGTATCACACGTATTATATGGATGTCGAGAGCGGAGAACCAAGGTTTGGGCAAACGTCCCAAGGATATTCGGATCATTCGTGCTGGTCCCGCGGTCAGGCCTGGGCCATTTACGGTATGCCGCTCAGTTATGCCTATACGAAGGAAGAAACACGGCTGCATGATGCCGAGCGAGTCACGAATTACTATTTGAATCGGCTGCCTGAGGATGATGTGTGCTATTGGGATTTGATATTCACCGAAGGGCAGGAAGAGAGGGACAGCTCGGCAGCCGCCATATCGGTATGCGGAATGCTGGAGCTGGCCAAGCATGTACCGCTCTCGCATCCGCAGCGCCGTACATACGAGAACGCGGCACTGCGCATCCTGGCGTCTTTAAGCGATGGATATACGACGGCAACGCTCCCTGAATCCAACGGCATTCTGCAGCATGCGGTCTACGGAAAGCCGCTTGGCAACGGCATCGACGAATGCTGCATTTGGGGGGACTATTTCTATTTCGAGGCGTTGGTGAGGGTCTTTAAAGATTGGGATATGTACTGGTGAATGACGTGAGTCCATATTCAAAAGACAGTTATATAGGCAGAACGAATTGCAGACGATTTTTTGCGAGATGCTGCTCAGATTTGTAAAAATAAAAACGAGAAAAAAGCACCCGATTCCTTCAGGTGCTTTTTGGCGTGCCACCGCTTCGATGACGGTTTCTATCCAAAATTATAGCAGCAGCTTTTCAGCATGGATTACTCCAGGCTTTTGCTCAATTTGACAATCTGGTCCCAGCCCTCGTCGATGCTGAGTTTACCGAACATGATCGACTGCGTGATGTTGTCGTACTCCTTCGTGAAGTTGGCCCAGCCGCCCTTATTCCCGGGGCCGGGGTCAAACGCGGCGCCGTCCTTGGACACCTCGTTGATTAGTCTCAGGGAGCTTTTATCGACGTCCGTAAATTTGGGCTGGAGCGCATCGGCTACGGTTTTGTTGACAGGAATCCCCCGCGAAGTGCCCAAAATTTCTCCGGCTTCCTCGCTGTTGACAAACCAGTCGATGAATTTCTTTGTTTCCTCTTTATATTGGCTGTTGGGGCTGACGCTCCAGTACATGGAGGCTTTCAGCCAGCCGCCCGCCTGCGTTCCCCTCGGCTGGGTTGTTAACGCCATCACGCCGGGCTTTAACGCATCCGTTCCGCCGAATTCCGCGGCATGCGCGCCCCGAAGCAGAATCTTTTCCTGGATAAGCAGGTCCATTTGCGCGTCCTGCGCTTTATCCGATACGGTTACGTCAGGCGGTGTCACGAGGTTGTCCTTGCGCAGCTCCGCCCACTTGTTCATCCAATCCTTCCAGATAGCCTCGTCATAATGGAACTTTCCGTCCTTGCTCATGGAGAATCCTTTGCCCATGCTCAGCTGATACGACATGTAGAACGCGCCGTCCGCGGTGAGGTCCCGCGTGAGGTATTGGTCCTTAGCCAACTTCGGCTTCAGGTCACGCGCCATGGCAAAAAATTCGTCCCATGTCTTCGGCGGCTGAACGCCGAGGCTGTCCATCATCGTCTTGTTGTACACCATGCCCCAGGCGTTGTTGCCGAGCGGCATCGCGTACAGTTTATCCTGGTAGGTGCCTGTTTCGAGCAGCGCCTTATCGATATGGTCCACCGGGATGGAGGAGAGATCCTCCAGCCGTCCGCTGGACGCCCAATCGTTGAACCAGGCGGCATCCATTTGAAAAATATCCGGCGTGTTTTTCCCGGCAGACTGAGTCGACAGCTTGTCTTGATACCCGTCGAACGACTGATACTCCGGCTCGAATGTGATGCCCGGGTTCTTTTTTGAGTACAAATCAAGCGCTTTCAAAGTTGCGTCATGCCGTGCCTGCGAGCCCCACCACATGATTCGGAGCGTGATGGATTTGCCGTCTCCCGACTCCGCGGATCCGGCTTCTTCCTTCTTGATCCCGCTGCAAGCGGAGAGAACCAGGGACAGTGACAGCACGGCAGCAGCGCCGGCGGCGAGACGGTGCCATGATTTTCTCATTGGATGAACCTCCTTAAGTAACTGATCTTCTTCTTCCTTTAACGTACCAAGTCCAGGGCACTACTCGTAGGGGACAAAATAACAAATCGTTTCAGTATTTTACGATTATCGAATAAAGGGGGGCGAGATGCTCAGGCGCCAAGAATAAAGCGGACCGGCGGATTAGGCTTTGTGGAACTCGGTGGGACTCCGCCCGGTATGCTTTTTGAACAGTGTGGTGAAGTACGGAACATTCCGGTAACCGACCCGCTCGGCGATTTCAGCGATCAGCAGTTTTTTCTCGAGAACCATGCTCTTGGCTCTTTCCATGCGCACCCTAGTCAGATAATCGCCAAAGGTTTCACCTGTAAACTGGCGGAATAAGGTGCTGAGATAGTTTTTGGAGATATACACCTGGTCGGCCACATCCTGAAGATGGATGTTCTCGGCGTAATGCTCATGAATGTATTGGATGATATAATCGACCGTTTCCTTATGCTTGAGGTTTTCATTGGGCGTGTAACGCGAACAGATTCGTTTCACTTTTTCCGCTACCCATGCTTTCCACTGCTGGGCATCTTCCAATTGCTCCTGTTCTTTGGTTAAGTCCGCGAGAGATAGCTCATCGTCAAGCCGAATGCCGGACTCGTACAGGGTAAAGGAGAGGATGGCGAACAGCTGGGTTCCGATGGCGGCAAGCTCATCGGGCTGGAGCTGAGCCGCGCCGCCGTCTTTGCGGAAGAAGTCGTCCAGCGCCAGCAGCGCCCTGGGCTCATCGAAGGTGCGCACGGCGTCGGTCATCTCCTGGAAAAATCGCACCGGCCGTACGTTCCGCGGCGCTGTACGCCGGAAGCCGCCTTCGCTATATACGTAGACACAGGGATGGGCGACATTCGGTTCGTGCCGCTCGGCGAGTGCTTGAAACGCTTCTTCGGTGGAGTCGGAGATGGCAAGCCAGTCGTCCTTGCGAAGACCGGCACCGATGTGCAGCTTGACCTTGAGGAATCGATGCACGGACGAAATGATTCGCCCTGCCAGCGCCAGAACTTCCGAGCGGAACGCCTCTGTCGGCCAGGTGAGGGGCTTATACAGCAGTAGTGCCATGTGGTGACTGTGCAGCTCCAGGAAATAGCTGCGCAGCCCATCCTGCCCGGCCAGCTCTTCCACCGTATTGCCTACGGCGAAACGGAACAGGTGCCAGTCCCGGACGGAGATGCCTTCCATGCGTCCCTGGCGCTTGATTTCTAAGGCCAGCATCATGAATTGGGCATTCTTCCAGCCCAGCCGCTCCAGCATACGGGAGGGATCCGTCAGCGGGGAGGAGGTCCCTCCGATGAGGATGGATTTGACCCATTCCCTTTCCAGATACGGCTCATACTCCATGAGCTGGTTTTGAAGCTCCCGCTCTCTGTTTTCCAGCGCACGGCGTTCCGCAAGCTCGCGGGTAACACGCTGCAGCACCTCGCGGATCGTGGTCGGTGAGGCCGGCTTGGGCAAGTAATCGTCGACCTGAAGCCGAAGCGCCTTACGAGCGTAATCAAAATCCGAGTACCCGCTTAAAATGATGATTTTGCCGGCATACTGCTGCTTACGGAGCTGTTCGATCATGTCGAGACCGTTCATCACCGGCATGTAAATATCCGTGATGACGATGTCGGGTTGGCTTGTTTCAATCAGCCGAAGTCCTTCTTCACCATCCATGGCCTCCAAGACGAGCCGAACTCCGAGCTGCTCCCAGGGAATCAGCCGGGACATGCCGCCGAGCACTTGCCGGTCGTCATCCACGATAGCGATGGTCCACATGGTTTCCTCCCCCTTCCTGATCCTGATCCCACTGCTGATTTAGCCTTGGCAAATAGATCTCCGCTTCGGTGCCCGGCGGATCGGTACGGTTTCGAAGCGAAACGCCAAAGGGCGGACCGAAATAAACCTGAATGCGCTCCGTCACGTTGCGGATGCCATATCCGCCCGTCGGATGGCGTTTGCGCGTTTTCCAGTCGGCACTCAGCCCGATGCCGTCGTCCCGAATCCGAATCCGGATGCCTCGGTCCTCTTCCGCGCAAGTCAGATGGATCCGGCCCTGGCGTTTGCCATGAAAACCGTGCATAACGGCATTTTCCACAAAGGGCTGCAGGGTCAGTCTCGGAATCATCAGCTGCCGCAAATCCTCCGGGCAATCGAAGTGCCATTCCAATCCTTCACCCCACTTGAACTGCTGGATTTTCAGATAGCAATCAACGTGCAGAAGCTCTTCCTGAATCGAAATCATGGATTCACCGCCCGACAGTCCGATGCGGAACATCTGCCCCATCAGCTCGAGTACGTGGCTGATCTTCTCCTGGCCGGCTTCAAGCGCCATCCAGTTCAGCTGGTCCAGGGTATTGTAGAGAAAATGGGGGTTAATCATCGCTTGAAGCGCCTTGATCTCCGCTTCGCGCTGCGCTTTATAGTGCTGCTCCAGCGACGCATACAGCGTTTCGATCCGCTCGGTGAGCTTGCGGTAGCCGCTGAACAGGCTGCCGAATTCGTTGCGGTATTCCGTCGGCAGCGGCTGCCCGCGTTTCCCGGGATTGAACGCCTGCATCAGCTGAACCAGCTTCCGAATCGGCCGTGTGAAATTTCGGGAAAGGAACAACGTGAAGAACAGGGACAGCAGTATGGCGGCGGCTCCAACCACGGCCATCGTCCACGCGAGGCGGACACTCCCGCTGGTGATTTCCTTCCAGGGCGTAAGCTCCACCAGCATCCAGCTGCCGGGGGACGTCCGTGACCACACGGTGAGCATGTCCTTCTCCGGGAGCGAGCCGGCGGCGGCCAGCAGCTGATGCGCATGGCCGGCGTCCCCGCTGACCCGCTCCAGGATGGCGTTGATTTCCCCGGGGGGCGGAGCAATCCGGGTGTGCATGATCATCCGGCCGCCGGAGTCGAGCAGCAGTCGACTGGCCGAGGAGTTGTCTTCCGTCAGAATTTCCTGCAAAAATTTAACCCGAACATTGATGATCAAAATTCCCCGGTTTACGCCGTCCAGCGTGGTGATTTTCCGGACGAAGCTGATCACCTGCTGCTTTCCCTGCGGCGAACCGACCTCGCGCTGGCCGATCCAGAGAAAATCGGATTTGTCGACGGCCGGATACCAGCTCTCCCCGCTGGCCGAGGCGAGCGGGAGGTATTGAATGTTGGCGTTGGGATCAACCTGAAGCGGATCTTTCATATAAATCTGAAAGGAAAACATGGAGCGCGAGCTGTTCAGCATCGGCGCCAAATAATCCCGGTTCAGCTCGTCGCTGGCTTTCTTGCGTGCATAATAATCTCCTTTCATCGTTATATAGTTGACCAGAGGGGAGTTGATGGACACGGCCAGCGAGGTTTGCTCCACAGCGCTCATCTGGTCGGTAAGCTGCTTGTTAAGCTGCTGCAGCACCGCCTGCTGGTACATGGAGGCGCTGTCCGCCTGCTCATCTGCCGAAAATCGATAGCTGACAATCATCATAATCGTGATGAGAACCGCGATAAAACCGGCAAAGCTGAAGAAAAAAACGTAATCGATGCGGAACGTGCGAAACGGATTCATGCGTTTTTCCCTCCCCTTGGAAGCCATGAGGACTCTGCATTCACGCTGCTGCCTCAATGTCCATGTTGGTTGGCGGAAGCCGGATGCTTGAACCTCTCCGTCTTGACCGCTGCCTGAAGAAGAGCTGGAAGAACACGGCACAGTATCCGTTTACCGCTCTGAAACTTAACCTTTCAGCCCGGTTGTGGCGATCCCTTCCACGAAATGCTTTTGCGCCAGAAAGAAAATGATCACCGGCGGGAGCACGGAGAGCAGGGATACGGCAAGCAGCTGCCCCCACGGAACGGCCGACTGGGAGTCGATGAACATCCTGAGCGCGAGCGGGACAGTATACTTGTCCACGGTATTCAGATAAATCAGCGGCCCAAAGTATTCGTCCCAGCCCCAAATAAACGAGAAGATCGTAACGGTGATGAGTGCCGGCAGGGTCAGCGGCATGATGATGCGCAGATAAATGCCGAACCAGGAGCAGCCGTCGATTTTCGCTGACTCATCGAGCTCCCGCGGAATGCCGCGGATGAATTGGACAATCAGGAAAATAAAGAAGGCTCCGCCCATGGCTGACGGGACGATCAGCGGCAGATAGGTATTGATCCAGTCGAAGGAATGGAACATCGTATACTGCGGGATGAGCGTGACCTGTCCCGGAAGCATCAGGGTCATGAGCAGGATGGAAAACCATAACCCCTTCAGCGGGAAGGTCAGCCTGGCGAAGCCGAAAGCCACCAGGCTGGCTGAAATGACATGAATGATTGTGGTCGCCACGTTGAGCTTGAGGCTGTTCATAAAGAAGCGTGTAAATGTATACTTGGGCAGTGCCATCCAGCCTTCCGTATAATTTTGCCACAACCATACTTTAGGGAACAGGGTGGGTAGACTGATTTCCGGTGTTGATTTGAAGGAGGCTCCGATCCACCAAAGCACGGGATAAAACATCACGAAACAGAATGCAATCATCACCATATGGACCAGCCAGTTTTGTTTATTATGTGAACCTGTCATTTGCGGCCCTCCGTTTCGGTTTCGTAGAAGACCCAGTATTTGGACGCGACAAAATTAAGCGCCGTGGCGATGCCGATAATAACGAGCAATATCCAGGCCAGGGCCGAGGCGTAGCCCATCTGCAGGGAACCAAAGGCTTTATTGTACAGGAACAGGGCAAACATCTCGGTTGAATTGACCGGTCCTCCATTCGTGACAACAAAAGCCGAAGTGAACATCTGGAATGCGTTGATGATGCCCATGATCAGATTAAACAGGATGACCGGGGACAACATGGGCAGGGTAATCCGGATGAACTTGCGGAGCGGCGAGGCCCCGTCCACGGAGGCGGCCTCATACAGCTCACTTGGGATTTGCTTGAGACCGGCAAGGAAAATAATCATCGATGAACCGAACTGCCAGGCCGTCAGCAGCACCAGGGTGCCGAGGGCGGTGGAGGGGGTGCCGATCCAGTTTTTGGGGGCGATCCCGACCCAAATCACGAGCTGATTAATGAAGCCGTTCAAACCGAAAATATTGCGCCATAGCACGGCCACCGCCAAGCTCCCGCCGATCAGAGAGGGCAGGTAAATGATGGTCCGGTAAAAGGATATGCCCCGGATGTTCCGGTTCAGCAGCAGGGCTACAGCCAGCGCCACCAGCAGTTTCAGCGGCACGGAAGCGATCACGTACAGAAATGTCACCTTCAGCGAATTGAAGAAGAGCCGGTCGTGAGCGATATCCTGGTAGTTCTCAAGTCCGATCCAGCGGGCCGGCTCCAGCAGCGAATACTCGGTGAAGGATAAATAGAAGGACTGGATAATGGGCCACAGCTGTAAAATAAGAAAGCCCAGCAGCCAGGGAGCGATGAACAGGTAGCCGGCTAACGGAGCATTCCAGCGCCCTTTGAGTGTTTTGGCAACCGCTTTCATATTCTTGTCCAGCTTGGCCTTGCCCACCGGCTGTGCCGTTTGTGCATTCATGATTAATCACCTCTCGCCTATTGATAGCTTCCATTGTATCCTGATGAAAATCAGGCCTGTAGGCGAAAGATGCACAAATTCTTTCATTATTGAATGATTAAGGAGTGAGTTCAGGAGAAAGTGAATACATGCCCGATAACAAGGTTGCCTAAGGTCAATCCATCTTGGCATCCCATTAAAGCAAACGGGCAGTTTAGTGGAATATATTATCCATTTATGGGTGATGAATTCCATGCTAAACTATTCTTTTGAATGTTTTACGCTACCAGGACAATTAAATGTTTCAGAAAGGAAGTCCCCTTTGCCCAAGCACATAAAGATCTACGTACTAATACTTATTATTTTCATATTAATAAACGCTGCGATGTACAAACATTTGGAAAACCAATCATCTGTAAAATACAATGATCTCTATTCACTGTATCAGCAGAAGAACGACTCGGCATTTGTCTATTTAGTAAAGCACGCTTCTGAAATGAATCCGTTTGCTGACACTTTAATGGCAATTAGTGAGTCGAAGGAAAATGAAGATCCTGCTAAGATTCGGCAATTGATCGATAAGGCGAAGATCCAAGCGGAAGAAATCGATGAGCAACTGTTAACAATCATTGAATTTAGCGATACCTTCAGAAACAATGCTGTTCCTCAGCTTTCAGTTAATAATACGGCAATGACAACGAATATGCAGCAGGATATGTTTTATCTTGCAACTCAGGCAAGGACATGGCCACCGTTATACCATATAAGCTATTTGTATTGGAAGTCTAATCCTAAAACAATAGACGCCAAGACTAGAGAAACCTTGCGCTCATTGGCGACTGAGCTCCGCGCGTTAAACGAAACGATTACGTCGATTAAGGATGACGCACATCACATGTTTTTCCAAGATCAAATAGAGTCACATAAAGCGGAGATACTACGGCAGTTGAAACCACACCTTGAAAGAATGAAAAAGATCCAAGAGGATTTTACAGGACATAATTCTCTCCAAGAGGACTAAGGATCGTCAACGGTTATGTTTTGATTACTGGCAGGCATGGTTTTCCCAACTAACGGGAGAAGTAGGTCAATTTACAAGGAGCAGTTTGCTGCGGCAGGTGCTCCTTCTTTACTTTAATCCATATATTTACAATGTGAACAAAGATCATGTATATTAAGTATTAAATATCTGGTATGTGTGACTGGCGTAAAAGTGGATTGAACCACGAGGAAGCACATATTTTATATGCCGTACGCCTGGGCAAAGTGTTTGATCTTTTGATCAAGCGCTTTATTTATTTTTCAAGGAATGAAAGGACTGGTAGCGGCGATGAAAATAGCGTTTGTGTTATTCGATGGAATGACAAGCATGGACTTAGCTGGATTTTATGAAGCAGTGACCTGGCTAGCGATCCTGAAAGCGAAGGAAAACGTATCATGGACGTTTTGTGCAGACAGGCCGGAGATCACGGATGACCGGGGGCTTAAAATGAAGTCCGATGCGGTGTTGCCTAATTTAGGTGAATTTGATTTAGTGTTTTTCCCTGGGGGCTTATCAACCAGAACGCTTCGATTTGATGAGGATTTCATGAGCTGGGTTCGGACAGCGGAGCTTGTACCGTATGCGATTTCTATTTGTACTGGGGCTTTGCTAATGGGCGCAGCTGGTTTCCTGAATGGGAAAAGGGCTACTACCAACTCATCAGCATATGATTTACTGGCTCCTTATTGTGCGGAAGTGATTTCTGCTCGTGTTGTGCGTGATGGTAATACGGTAACTGGTGCGGGGGTTACGGCTTCCATCGACTTGGGGCTATACTTGGTCGAAATGTTGACGACCAAGGAGACAGTTCTTCAAGTTCAGCAGAAGATGGAGTATCCATATTATAAAGCAGGTAACTTAAGAGACGTGTATATGCACTATTCTTCAAAAGGAGGATAAGATGATTGTTCGTGTTCTTCAAGCGCATGTCAGCCGGCTGTGCACTTGTTAAAAATCTATAAGAGGAGTACAAATAGTCTTTTCAAGATTATGTAACATAAAATCAAATAGTTTTTTGAATTTGTTAACTCCCTTCATTGCTTTCAAATCACATATGTTTAATGACCACGTCCATGCTATGGAAGTCGTGATGCTTTAGACTTGTTTTTCTTCCGCTCTTTAAAAAAGTGTTGGTAAACTCCGCTCATTCTTCTATGATGAAATTACTTCAAATCGACGATGAGATAAGGAATTATTCGCTTTAGGGGGATGCCTATGGGAAGAAAAGCGTGGTTTTACCGTCAGCTTTTATCGTATATGCCGGTCTTCTTTATCGTGATTTCATTTGTGTTTTTTGTCTTTTTCCAGATGCTCGGGGAACAGTCTCGGCAAGGTGCGATTCAGGCCAATGAGACGATGATTCATCAGGCGATGCGTTCGGTGGACAACTCGCTGAAGGCCATCGATCAGATGCTCGTGCAGGAATTGTTGTTCAACCCCGATATGTCGGGATTTTTCAATCATGAGGATCAGGACAACGTCTATTTGAACATGCAGGCGGTGAAGGCCATGAAGCAGTTCAAGGTGTCCAATCCGCTTGTGGATTCCATGGTGCTCGTGCGGACCCAGGATGAGTTCGTGTTGAGTACTTCGTCCTCGTTCAACTTGCAGGATTATGCGGATTATGACTTTCTCAAGCCTTATTTGGGCCAGGTCAATAGTGAAGCAAAGTGGAGTGCGATGCGGAATTTCCGGGAGTTCAGCTTCAACAGTATGCAGCATGTGGTGACCCTGGTGCGAGATGCACCCTTCGTTACCCATGGGAAAGGCGTTATTGCCGTTAATATCAAGGTGGACGCCATACAAAACATGATTCAGGGCATGGTAAATCCCGATGTTAGTTTCATTCATATGAAGGATACGCAGGGGCAGTCCATGCTCCCCGGTACCTCCATGGCAGAGAGTGGGGAGCTTGTCTCCAAGGCGATTTCGCCTTATACCGGGTGGGTATATGAGGGAGGTCTTACCCAAGGCAGAGTGGTCGGTATCGTCAGCCAGCTGTACAATATCTGGTTTATCGTTGGCTTGCTCATGTGCGTTGCCGGGGTCGTCTGGATCGTAGTGGTTACGCGCCGAAACTATAAGCCGATTGAAGCCATCGTGTCCCGGATTCATAACTATTCACAGTCTAAAACGAGCGCGCTGATCCATAACAGCAAACAGGATGAGTTCGCATTTATCGAATCGGCACTCGAAAGTATGCTGGAACAGGCGAGCAGCTTTCAACAGCAGCATCGGGAGGATTTGCTGCTGCGCAGAGCGTATCTGTTCCAGCAGCTGATGGAGGGGCAGTACCCGTCCCATATGGAGCAGTGGAATGAGCAGCGGGACGTCATGGGACTGCCGGACTTGTCCGAATCACAGATCGTCAATGTCATCGAAATCGATAAATATCCATTGTTCTGCGAGCAGTACCCGCAGCAGGACCAGTATTTGATCAAATTTGCCCTCAAAAGTGTCGTTCAAGAAATTGCAGCCGGGCAGGAAACGAGTGTTTGGACAGAATGGATATCCGCTTCGAAGCTGGGCGTGATGACGATGGCGGACGACCAGGACGCAGCACAGCATGTGGTCACGCTGCTTGAGCAGACCCGCCAGTGGGTGGAGCAGCATCTGAAGCTGACCATAACCGTTGGTATGGGGGAGAAAACAGAGCGATATACGGATATCCCGGACTCCTATGATCAGGCACGCACCGCATTGAAATACAAAATGATCCTCGGTGAGAACCGAATCATTCATTACACCCAAGTATCCGGGGAGGAGCGGGGCCATGCCTTTGATTTCTTGAACCTGATCCGTTCGATGGCTCAATCCTTCCGGCTCGGCAACAGGGATTGGCAGGAGAAATACAATGCCCTCATCCTTAACATTGGACAAAACATGCTGGACCGGGACGGCGTGGTGAACCTGGTGGATTACATGATGTACTCGCTCGGACGTGAGATGTCGTGCATGGCAAAAGAATTTCAGGATTTGTGGCTGACAGAGGGGCAGCCTGCGTTACGGAACGCGCTTCAATCATCCGATACATTGGAGCAGCTGGAACAGGAGTTCGGGGAGGCTTTATCCGCTCTGTACGACAGTATGCTCGCTCTCATGGAGGGCCGGAATCATGCGGACACGATTCAGAAGGTGCGCTTGTTTATGGAGCAGAACTCGAGCAATCCGGATCTGTCTCTCAATTATTTAAGCGAACGCTTCAATATGAACTGGAAGACGCTGAGCAAGCTGTTCCGGGAGGAGACCGGCCAGAAATTCGTGGATTATTTAATTGAGCTGCGGATGAACCATGCCCGGAAGCTGCTCGAGGAGACCATGCTGCCTGTACAAGATATCGCGACCGAAGTTGGGTATTCCAATGCCATCTCGTTTGGCCGGATGTTTAAAAAGCTGATGGGGATGTCACCGGGGGATTACCGTGAGCAGGCTGCTTATAAGCAGCAGAATTACGGGAACTAACGATCCTTCTAACTGCTTCATGCGTACTGAATCAAGTAGAGAATCCTTCTGACCAGGTCATGCATATATAACCAAGCAAAAGAGTCCTGCGGATGAACCGTCCCGCGGGCTTTTTGCTGTAAACGGAGATAGGTTTAGCCACGGAAAAAGGTTTATTCGCCCTTACGGCCTGTCGGACCTTACGTTCCACTGTTCGCGGAAATACGTTGATTCGGAGAATCTTGTTTATTGATCGGATGGCGTTGTCGGCCCTAGACTTGGGATCAACACAAAGCGAAGGAGGGTGACCCAAGTGGCTCGTATGAGCAGCGCAATCCCAGTACCTGCAGATGCACAGGCGCCAACGAATTTACCGCCAAACAAGCCCATGAACCGAACGAGGAAGAAGCTGATGAAGCACTGGCAATTCTATCTGCTCGTGTTCTTCCCGTTAGTCTACATCATCCTCTTCAAATACGTTCCGATGTTCGGCGTCTTGATTGCATTCAAGGAATACAACGTCGTACAGGGGATATTCGGCAGTCCCTGGGTAGGGTTCGATTATTTCAAGCAATTGTTCGATGCTCCGTTCTTCTGGCAGTATGTCCGCAACACGCTCGAGATTTCCCTGTACGGCCTGCTGGTCGGTTTCCCGGCCCCCATTCTGTTAGCGTTGGCACTGAATGAAATCCGAAACGGCCGCTTCAAGAAAACCGTCCAGATGGTGACATACGCGCCGTACTTTATATCAACGGTGGTCATCGTCTCGATTCTGATCGTGAACCTCTCGCCCAACACGGGGCTGATGAGCAATCTATTCCGGGCACTGGGGCTTGAGACCGTTGATTTCCTTGGCGTGCCGGAACTGTTTAAGTCAATCTATGTCTGGTCCGATGTGTGGCAGTTCACCGGTTACGGTGCCATCATCTATATTGCGGCCTTGGCGGGAGTCAACCCGGATCTGTACGAGGCGGCAAGAGTGGACGGGGCAACCCGGCTTCAAAAGATCATTAATATCGATATTCCCAGCTTGTTTCCGGTCATCGTCATTTTGCTCATATTGAACCTGGGCAATCTGATGAGTCTAGGCTTTGAGAAAATTTATCTCATGCAAAACCCGCTCAATCAGAACACGTCCGAAGTCATCTCTACCTATGTGTACAAGGTCGGCCTGCTCGGAGCCAACTTCAGCTTCTCCGCCGCCATCGGCCTGTTCAATTCCGTTATCAATTTCATACTGTTGGTCATCGTCAATTACGTATCCCGAAAAGTTTCATCCACAAGTCTATGGTAGGAGGTAGCGCATGAGCAGATCAACCGTACGGGAGTCCGCTGCAGACCGGATTTTCCTTGGTATCGTGTATTTGTTTCTGTCTGTCGTACTGATCGTCATCCTGTTTCCGCTGCTGCATATTGTAAGCGCATCCTTTAGCTCTCCGGGCGCAGTGTCCTCGGGCAAAGTGTGGCTGTGGCCGGTGGATGTGACCCTGATCGGCTACAAAGCGGTATTCCAAAATTCCAACATTCTGATCGGGTTTGGCAACTCGCTGTTCTATGCCGTTGTCGGCACGATCGTGAATGTCGCATTCACCGTGATGCTTGCCTATCCACTCGCCCGCAAAACGTTTTACGTTCGCAACATCATCATGATGCTGCTGGTGTTCACGATGTTTTTTGACGGCGGGCTCATTCCGAACTATCTTCTTGTGAAGTCGCTCGGCATGCTCGATACGCGCTGGGCCATGATTATACCGGGGGCGCTAGCCGTGTTTCAGGTCATCATCGCCAGAACCTTTTTTCAGACAACGATTCCGGATGAATTGGCCGAAGCGGCCGAGATGGACGGGAGCAGCGACATTACCTTTTTCCTTAAAATCGTCCTTCCGCTATCGAAGCCGATTCTGGCCGTGCTCGCACTCATGTATGCCGTTGGCCATTGGAACTCCTATTTTAACGCCTTAATTTATTTGAAGGACAGCAGCCTGTTTCCGCTTCAGATCTTCCTGAGGGATATTCTGATCCTGAATTCCGTCAGCGCCGAGATGGTGACGAACGTCAACGAACTGCTGGTCCGTGAAGGGCTGAAGGATTTGCTGAAGTATTCGCTGATCGTGGTGGCAAGCGCCCCGGTATTGATCATTTACCCGTTTGTGCAGAAGTATTTTGTCAAAGGCGTAATGATCGGTTCTTTAAAAGGGTGATTCTTATTCCGTGAAGGAGGTGATGCCGGCACTATAGAATAGGTAATTCTGATGATCGGACACATAGGGGGTATATGCAAAATTACAGCTCGTCATGCGAAGTACGGGCAAGCATTTCATATTAGGGAGGAATTCATTTGAAAAGGTTCACTGGAATAGGTTTAAGTCTGGTTCTCGTGGCAGTGCTGGTTCTATCCGCTTGCGGCAAGACGAGTGAAACAGGAACTGAAGGACCGGCAAGCCCTCCGGGGTCAGAGGGACCCGTTGAACTGTCGGTATTTGCTCCCCAGTCCGCCGGCATCGAGAGTCTCGATGTCAATCCATTCTCCAAGCATATCGAAGAGAAGCTGGGGATTACGTTCAAATGGAATACGACGCCCGACGCGGTATTTAACGATAAGAAACTGCTGATGCTGGCAAGCGGTGACTATCCGGCGCTCATTATGAATGCCGGCATATCCAAGGCGGATCAGATCAAGTACGGTATGCAGGGGGCCTTTATTCCCTTGAATGATTTAATCGACCAGCATGCACCTAACATAAAAAAAGCGATGGAGGAAGTCTCCTATTTAAAATCGGCGATGACCGCGCCGGACGGAAATATATACGCGCTTCCGAAGGTGAACGAGTGCCTGCACTGCACGTATGGACAGCGGATGTGGATCAATACGACCTGGCTTGAGAAGTTAGGTCTAGAGATGCCAACCACGACCGATGAATTTTATCAAGTGCTGAAAGCCTTTAAAGAGCAGGACCCGAACGGGAACGGCAAGGCCGACGAAATTCCGATGACTACTTCTCTTGATGTGTGGGGAGGAGGAGTTGATGCCTTTTTGATGAATGCTTTTATATATAACAATGGCACGACCTATCTAAGCGTGAAGGATGGCAAGGTGATTCTGTCCGCGGCTGAGTCCGAATGGAAGGAAGGCTTGAAATATCTCAGCAAGCTGTACAGTGAAGGACTGATTGACAAAGGAGCGTTTACGCAAAACGGCGATGCCGTCAAGCAGCTCGGGAACAAAGCGGACAATGTGGTCGGCGCCGTTGGTTATGCGCTGATCAGCAGCGTGCTGGAGCCGACCGACGCGAAGCCCCGTCATAAGGAATACGATGTTGTTCCGCCGCTGAAAGGACCGAACGGCGTGCAGCTTGCAGGTTATAGCGTCGGAGCAGGAGACGGATCGTTTGTCATTACGAACAAAGCGACGGAGGAGCAGCGGATCGCGGCCATTAAGCTGGCGGATTACCTGTTCTCCGAAGAAGGCACCGTGATGACTTCCTGGGGTTTTGAAGGAGATGGATGGCGGAAGGCGGAGTCCGGCGCGCTTGATTACAACGGCGAGCCGGCTGCATATGAAGCGCTGAAACGGGATGTGCCAGAGGGATCGCTTGACGTAACCTGGTGGCAGCTCGGCACGATGCTGATGGTGAATTCCCTCCGCGAATCCTTTGTCGCTCCGGAAGATCCGCTCGGAAACGGAGCCTACGAATATCGCTTGTGGCTGGCTGCGAAGAAATACGAGCCTTTTGCCCAACCGGAGCTTGTGTACCCGACGGATGTGTTCATCGATCCGAAAGACGCAACCTTCATCGCGCAGATTCAGAAGACGATTCAGGATTACGTGAAATCGAATCTGGCCCAATTCGTTACCGGCAGCAAGGATATCGAGAAGGACTGGGATGCCTATGTCAGCGGATTTAAAGGATTGCAGCTGGATAAGTATCTGGAGATTCATCAGAAAGCATTAGACAACCAAGGATAGAGGTATAGGAGGTTTATCGCTTGCACAATTTCATTGAATACGCGGCCAATATTAAGCCCTCGGAACGTCAATTAGCCGTCCAGGAGATGGAGTTCTACGCCTTCTTTCATTTTACCATCAATACGTTCACGGATATGGAATGGGGCACGGGAAAAGAAGATCCGGCCCTGTTCAATCCGGAGCAGTTGGATGCGGATCAGTGGGTGCGCGCTTGTGTCAGTGCCGGCATGCGCGGCTTGATCCTGACCTGCAAGCATCATGACGGCTTCTGTTTATGGCCGAGTCAGTATACGGAGCATTCCGTGAAGAGCAGCCCGTGGCGAAACGGACGCGGGGATGTGGTGAAGGAGGTTGCCGATGCCTGCAGGAGAGGGGGAATCAAGTTCGGCATCTACTTGTCCCCCTGGGACCGCCATGAACCGTCGTATGGGGATTCGCCGCGGTACAATCAATTTTTTCTGAATCAGCTAAGAGAGCTCCTGACCGGCTACGGCGGGATATTCAGCGTCTGGTTTGACGGCGCCTGCGGTGAAGGTCCGAATGGCAAGCGTCAGGAATACGATTGGGAGTCGTACTACGCCCTGATTCGGGAACTGCAGCCGAATGCCGCCATCTCGGTATGCGGACCGGACATTCGCTGGTGCGGGAATGAAGCGGGGCAATGCAGGGAGTCGGAGTGGAGCGTCGTTCCGGCGTCGCTGCGTCAGAATGAAGCGATCCAGGAAAAGTCGCAGCAAACCGATGACCGGGAGTTTGCGCGCCGCTATGAATCGAGCGAAGAGGATCTCGGCAGCCGGAGCGTCATTCAGGGCGAGAAGGAGCTGGTATGGTATCCGGCCGAAGTCAATACCTCGATCCGTCCCGGCTGGTTCTACCATGCGTCCGAAGACGATAAAGTCCGATCGCTGGAAGAATTGCTGCATATTTATTACGGCTCGGTTGGCGGCAATGCCACCTTTCTGCTCAATATTCCGCCGGATCCCCGCGGACTTGTTCATGAGAACGATCTGCAGCGTCTGCAGGAACTGGGTGACGCCATTCGAAACACATTTGAAACCAATCTGGCTGCTGATGCGGATGTTACGGCATCCGAGACGAAGGCGGGGCTGGAGGCTCGAATTGTTGTCGATGGCAGAAAGGATACGTATTGGAGCCCTGAGGAGGGCACGGAATACGCCGTGATTGAGCTGGACCTTGGGCGGGCGATCGATTTTGATCATATCGTATTGGCTGAATACCGGTACGGGCAGCGGATCGAGCGATTCGAGCTTGAATATATGGAAAACGGGAACTGGCACACGATTCAATCCGGGACGGTAATCGGGCGCAAACGCATCTGCCGCTTTCCCGCTGTACGGGCTCAATATATCCGGCTTACCATTTTGGAATCGAGATGGTGTCCGCGTCTGTCCGGCTTTGAAGTATATCGGAGTTCGACGGATTGGTGAAAGAATTCTAACATTCGGCGGAATTTCGGTATGGTGCGATAATAAGGCGGCCATCGCAAAAGGGCGGTGGCTCCTTTTGTTCGAAAACGCAAAATTTACCTTCCGTTCCATCCAGATTAGTGTAAGATGTACGTGAAAGTATCCCATTTCATTGTAGAGAGGATGTAACCTGCATGAGCCATTCCGTATCATTTGAGACCCGGCTGTTAAGCTCTTTGTCCAAAGTATTTGCCGATGAAGAACTGTCCCAGGCCTCGTATGACAGAGGGTCTTCGTTTGGCAATGAGACGTACTCGTTTCAAGTTGCATACCGTTCCAATCGTTTGTTAAAAAACATCCGGGTTCACCTGCAATCATCATTGAGTGATCGGATTACCATCCGTTCTGTAGGCCTTGTTCCATCGGAGCTGCCTACGTATCATGATCATGATGAGTTTATCTTAAGAGCTGCCCCCGGGCTGTATCCGGACCCGTTGCTGCCTCTGGCATCAGAGCCTGTTGTAACCGGATGCCCGAACCAGTGGAGAAGTCTGTGGTTTACGGTACAGCCTGAGGGTGAGATCAAGGGCGGTACATATGAAATCCGGATCCGTTTTGAAGCGGAATCGGGCGAGTCGCTTGGAGAAGAGGTGTTCACGCTCGAAGTGATACCGGCAACCTTGCCGGACCAGACGCTGATTCATACGGAATGGTTCCATGCCGATTGTTTGGCGAACTACTACGAGGTGGAGATATTTAGTGAACGGCACTGGGCGTTGATCGGTCAGTTTATGCAGACCGCCGCTCAGAATGGCATCAATATGATCCTGACCCCATTGTTTACGCCTCCGCTGGATACGGAAGTGGGGGGAGATCGGCCAACGGTGCAGCTGGTTGACGTCGCCGTAACCTCGGATGGAGCGTATACGTTTGGTTTTGATAAGCTGGACCGCTGGGCAGACCTGTGTGATTCTAATGGGATTCAGTTCCTGGAATTTTCTCATCTTTTCACCCAGTGGGGAGCCGGGCATGCTCCGAAGATTATCGCTAATGTGAACGGAAAGCCCGAGAAGCTGTTCGGATGGGAGACGGATGCGACAGGAGAACAGTATCATGCCTTCATCAGACAATTCATACCGGCCCTGACCGGCTGGATTGAAGGCCGGGGACTTAAGCAGCGCTGCTATTTCCATGTTTCCGATGAGCCGTCCGTGTCCCATCTGGAGGCTTACGGTCATGCAAGCCGGCTGATGAACGAGCTGCTGCCGGATTACCCGATCATTGACGCGCTCTCCGATATTTCGTTTTATGAGGAAGGGCTTGTGAAGCGCCCGATTCCTGCAAGCAACCACATCGAGCCTTTCTTGGATCAGGAGGTAACGCCGCTGTGGACCTATTATTGCTGTTCCCAGTACAAGGATGTGTCCAACCGATTCTTCAATCTGTCCTCGGCAAGAAACCGGATCATCGGGATTCAGCTGTATAAGTTTAACATCGAGGGATTTCTCCACTGGGGATATAACTTTTGGAACTCGCAATACTCGAAGCGCGCCATTGACCCGTTCAAGGTGACGGATGCGGATTGCGGTTTTCCTTCCGGAGATGCTTTCGTGGTATATCCAGGCGAGGAAGGACCGATCGAATCGATTCGGCTGAAAGTATTCCAGGAAGCGCTTCAGGATTTGAGAGCGCTTCAGCTGCTGGAGACGCAGATCGGCAGGGAGGCTGTGCTCCAGGCGCTGGAGGAAGGGCTTGACGAGCCGATCACCTTTAAGACGTATCCGAGGGAGCAGGAGTGGCTGCTCTCGAAGCGGCAGTGGATCAACGATAAGATCAAGGAAAGTTTGGTTGTGAAGTAACCGCACCGCGCTTACGACATATAAAGCCTATTCATCATGGTCAATCAGACCGCATAAATTCTGTGCAAAAACGGCCCCATCTTCCTTTGAGAAGGTGGGGCCGTTTTGATTTGCATCACGATTTGTTTTATCGCGAGATGAATACCAAGAATGTTCTTTCTTGCTTGTGCATGATCTCGTATGGTTCCATGATAAAGAGAAAGTGCATGTATTCAAGGTATACCGGCGCAAAGGGCAGTCCGATCCTAGAGATGACATGGCCTGGGTTCTGCCAAGATTATCGGCAAACCACGCCCGAGGCGAAAGAGGCCCGCTGTGGTTCTAGTGGTGCCGCCGAAATTATGCCATCATTAGAGCAAGGGGGAAATGAACGATGTATTTGGATTTCAAGTTGGCGAATGACCGCCCGGCGTACATTCAAGTCAAGGATTACATGAAGCGCTTGATGACAACCGGGGCGCTGCAAGCCGATCAGAAGCTCCCCTCCACGCGTGAGCTAAGCGCGCTGTTTCGAGTGGGCCGTAATACGGTGCTGAGCGCATACTCGGATTTGGAGGACGAAGGTTATATCTATGCGGTTAAAGGGCAAGGGCACTTTGTTGTCCCTTCGATCAGCGGAGCACCCATGCAGCCCGATGGCAAACGGCTGGATTGGGGGCCTCGCCTGAACGAATACGCCAAGCTTGCGGAAGCCAATGATCTGATGAAACACGGCATCCGCGCTGAGAAGGGCTCTATATCTTTTACCAGCATCGCCCCCGATGAGAAGCTGTTCGATCTGCCAAATGTCAAGCGCGCATTTCTGGACCGAATGTCGCTTGAAGGTGATGTACTTCTAAACTACGGTTACGCCAAGGGTTATAAACCCCTTATTGATTACCTCCTCCGTTATATGGAGAACAAGGGCGTGAATATTCAAGGTAAGGATATGCTGATCACCAGTGGTTTTACGGAAGGCTTAAGTCTGGTGCTATCCGCCCTGAACAAAGGGCATGGCCGCATTCTGTGCGAGAATCCCACCCATCATACAGCCATAAAAAATTTTAAAATGCACGGGTATGCCATTACCGGCGTCGAGATGGAGCCAGACGGCATCAGCCTGACAGGGCTCGAACGCGAGCTGTCGGAGCGGACGTACGACATGGCCTACCTTGTGCCTTCCTATCATAATCCTACAGGAATCGTCATGTCTCACCAGAAGAGGCTGGAAGCGCTCCGGCTGCTGAATGAGTACGAAATTCCCGTTATTGAAGATGGTTTCAACGAAGAGCTGCGCTATTCGGGCTCACATATCGCGCCTCTTGTTGCATGTGCAGGCGGCGAGAACAACAGCGTGATCTATTTAGGCAGCTTCTCCAAGATTCTGTTTCCCGGCCTGCGAGTCGGATGGGTGCTGGCCGACAAGACCTTGATTCATTATTTGGAAAGCGTAAAGCGCGCCCGGAGCATTCATACGTCGACCCTGGATCAGTCCCTGCTCTTTCAATATTTGTACAACGGCAACTTCGAGAAATATTTAAAGAGAGCGAAGGCCGAGTACAAGCGAAAATATGAGCTTGCTATCCGCTGCTGCGAGGAATGGCTCCCGATGGAGCGGTTGTCCGGTGACGGCGGGCTTCACCTGTTCGTTGAATTCGGTCCCGGCTTCCGGACCCGGGAGCTGCTGGAAGCCTGCTCAGCCCAGGGCGTGGTATTCACGCCGGGCGACATTTTCTTTACCGATGGCGGCGGCCATCACACCATGCGTCTTGGATTCTCCCGCGTCTCCGATGAGAACATCGAGAAGGGGATCCGCATCATCGGCGAGGCGGCGAGGAAGCTGATGTAAACGGGATGGAACGGAGAAGGCAGAATTATTCTGGAGAAGCGCAGCGCTCTCCTGAAAGCTTTCCAAAGGAAAGCTCGCATCGAAAGCATTAACCCGTCGGATTTCAACAATGAATACTCAAATCAGTGGAAATCTGAGGGCAACAGAGATCGAAGAATCATCCGCATGCGGAGTGATGATTAACATACAAAGAATACTTCTCCGAGAAATCGTGGGCTGCAACGGAGAAGGCGGAATTATTCTGTAGAAGCGGAGCGTTCTCCTTTGCAATCGGATTTCAACAACGAGTATTCAAATCAGTAGAAATCTGAGGGCAACAGAGATCGGAAGAATAATCCGCATGCGGAGTGATGATTAACATACAAAGAATACTTCTCCGAGAAATCATGGGCTGCAACGGAGAAGGCGGAATTATTCTGTAGAAGCGAAGCGTTCTCCTTTGCCTTCGGATTTCAACAACGAATTTTCAAATCAGTGGAAATCTGAGGGCAACAGAGATCGGAAGAATCATCCGCATGCGGAGTGATCATCAGCTTACAGGGAAGTTGGTCTGAGAAAAAGATCGCTGGTTGCACGGAGAAGTCGGAAGAATCATCCGCAAGTGGAGTGATGCATAGGCAATCAGCTTGAAGAAATTATTTAGGAGGTCTACATCATGAAGGTTGGCGTCATCATGGGAGGCGTATCCTCCGAGCGGGAAGTTTCGCTCATGACCGGCAAAGAGATGATCGCTCATCTGGATAAAAACCGCTACGAGGTTTATCCGATCGAGATTAACGATAAACGCGAGCTGATCAGCAAAACCGAAGGCATCGATATGGCTTTACTCGCCCTGCACGGGCAATACGGGGAAGACGGGACGGTGCAAGGCACACTCGACTCCCTGGGCATTCCGTATACTGGCAGCGGCGTTCTTTCCAGCAGCGTCTGCATGGATAAAGATTTGAGCAAGAAGCTGCTGCGGTACGAGGGATTGACTACAGCCGATTGGATCATGGTCAGCAGTATGGAGGAGTTGGCCGCCGCTGACGTGGAGGGACTCCTCGGTTATCCTGTCGTAGTGAAGCCGAACGCAGGCGGGTCCAGTGTTGGTACTCGGATCGTGCGTGATGCGGCTGCCCTTGCCTCCGCCGTAGAAGAGGCATTGCGATGGGACCGCTTCGTGATGATCGAGCAAATGGTCGAGGGAGAAGAGATCACTTGCCCGATTTTGAACGGTGAGATGCTCCCGATTGTGTCCATCAAGCCGAACTCCGAATTCTTCGATTACACATCCAAATACGAAGAAGGCGAGGCGGATGAGCAAGTGATTGAGCTTCCCGCCGAACTTCAGCAGCAGGTGCGCACGGCTGCGCTTCAATGCTACAAGGCGCTGAAGTGCAGCGTGTATGCCCGGATCGATATCATCCTGAAGGAAGAGATTCCGTATATTTTGGAGGTTAACACGCTCCCGGGTTTAACGAAGAACAGTTTGCTGCCCAGAAGCGCGGAAGCGGCGGGCTATTCGTTCAGCGCACTTTTGGATGCCATCATTGAAACTTCATTATCGGAACGAAAAAGCGAAGGCAAGGAGTAGAAGCATATGAATACAACGAGCAGCTTTCTAACATCAACGGTGCAAGTCATGCCGCCTTCCGGCATCCGGCAATTTTTTAATGCGGCCGAAGCGGACGATGACGTCATTTCTCTTGGTGTGGGGGAACCGGATTTTGTGACGCCTGCATGTGCGATTGAGGCCTGTAAACGAGCTCTGGATCATGGCCGCACGATGTATACGCCGAATGAAGGGCTGATGGAGCTAAGGGAAGAGATTGCGAAATATCTGGATACCGGGTTCCAGCTGCAATATGAACCGTCGAGGGAGATACTGGTCACGGTTGGCGGCAGCGAAGCGATTGATCTTACGCTGCGGGCGCTCATTTCGCCGGGGGATGAAATTATTATTCCCGTGCCGGGATATGTCGCTTATGCTCCTCTTGTGCAATTGAACGGGGGGACTGTTGTTGAACTGGAGCTTTCCGCAGAACATAAGTTCAAATTGACTGCGGATGCCCTGCAGAAGTTGATTACCCCCCGGACGAAAGCAATCGTTGTTAACTTTCCAAGCAATCCGACAGGCGCTGTGATGACCTACGAGGATTGGCTGCCGATCGCCCGCCTCGCGGTTACGCACAATTTGGTGGTGATTTCAGACGAGATGTATGCCGAGCTTACCTACGGCCGCACGCATACCAGCATTGCTTCGCTGCCTCGGATGCGGGAGCGCACCATCGTCATCGGCGGATTTTCCAAAGCCTTTGCCATGACGGGCTGGCGGGTCGGTTACCTCTGCGGCGATTCCCGCCTGGTGAGCGCCATGGTCAAGATTCATCAGTATACCGCGCTCTGCGCGCCCATCATGGGGCAGATTGCGGCTCTCGAATGTTTAAGAAATGGACTCGGGGATCGGGATGTGATGAAGCAGGCTTATGATGAACGCAGAAGGATGTTTGTGCAGGGTCTGACCGATATCGGCCTAAGCTGCCGCGATCCTCAGGGTGCTTTCTACGCATTCCCCAGCATAACCGGAACGGGTCTGGGCTCCCAGCAGTTTGCGGAGCGATTGCTTCGAGAGGCAAAGGTGGCCGTTGTTCCCGGTCATGTGTTTGGCGCCGGGGGCGAAGGCTTTATTCGCTGCTCGTATGCCGCTTCGCCCGATCAATTGAGCGAAGCGCTCGATCGAATGGATCGCTGGCTTAGGACGCATGCAGGTGCTGACCATGGCCTGCACACCTTACAGAATTCTTGAGAGCTTGCGGTAATCGGTAGCGGTAATCCCCTCCAGTCTGCGGAAGATTCGGCTAAAATAATGAATATCCGGGTATCCGACCCCTTCGCCAACCGCTTCGATCGAGATATCGGATTCCCGGAGAAGCCGGCGCGCTTCGCGGTGGCGAACGGATTGCACAAATTCACTTGGCGGCATCCCCGCAAAGCGTTTAAACAATTTGGCGGTATGATCCGGGCTTAACATTAAATGCTCCGCAATCACTTTGTTGCTCCAGTCTTTGGCTGGAGTTCTTTCGATTTGAGACATCAGTTCAATCAGTTTGGCATCGTGCGGTGACGTTTCCGTCAAGGCCTGGGAAGGATGCGTCCGAAGCAGTTGAACCAGCACATCCAGCATCAGCCCTTTGCAGGCAAGCTCATAGCCGGAGGGACGCAGGGTGAACTCCTCCACGATTCGTTCCATCATCTGAACGCAAGGCAGCGGGGGGGTGTATATGACACGGGAAGAGAGCGGGGGAAAAGCGGAGGAAACCGCTTCATGCGCGAATTTATCCGTATCCAGCACGGCTTCATTCACGATCATATCCGCTTCGGTCTGTATGTCCAGCTCATCAAAGAAATCAAAATGAATCCCCAAAAATCGCGCGTCAGGATGGGAGACCACCTCATTCTGGTGGTAAACACCGGACGGCAGGAAGATCAGTTGACCGGCTTCGATGCGATAGCGGTTCCCGTACATCGTTGTAGCGGCTTCCCCTTGGTATACATAGAGCAGTTCAAAATCGTATAACCTGCGCTGCGGGAGTGATCCCGTCGCCATGCGTTGAAACTGCGCATAGTGAATGCAGGGTGACCATTCGCGAAAAGGCGCTTCGCGTTTTATCGGAAAATTGAGGTCCATCTCGCTCATCGTAAACTCACTCCAAAATGTTATTAAGAGATAATAAATAGAACGGAATAGTCCAAATAATCACTTTTCTATCTAAATCATTTGGTGGAATATTTATTTATTATATAAGTATTATTACATCCAAATGGTTTATTTACAACTTGACGGAAAAAGTCAAATGATGCGTTTCTGAAAACGAGTGTTACAACATCAACCTATTGATTCTAGGAGGGATTCACGATGAAGAAAGGGATTAATATCTGGTCGTTCCCGGGAGATGCTTCCATCTCCGACTGCATCCGATTGGCAAAGGAAGCCGGGTTTGAAGGAATCGAATTGTCATTAAACCAAACAGGAGAGCTCGGCCTTCAGGCTGGCGATAAAGAGGTACAGGCCATAACGGAACAGTTGAAAGAGGCCGATCTGGATATCGCGGGTTTGGCAACAGGTTTGTATTGGGAATATCCGATGACCAGTAATGACCAGGCTGTCCGTGAGAAGGCCATGGATATTTGCAAGAAGCAGCTGGAGCTCGCGTCCGCTTTCGGAGTGGATGCCATCCTTGTGATTCCGGGGGCGGTCGGTGTCGATTTTGTTCCTGGTTCAGCAGTCATCGATTACGAATATGCCTACGAGCGGGCTCAAGAATCCATTCGTAAGCTGGTTCCTTACGCGGAAAGCGCAGGCGTTGCCATCGCGATCGAGAATGTATGGAATAAATTCCTGCTGTCGCCGCTGGAATTGCGGACCTTCATCGACGAGATCGGTTCCGATTATGTCGGCTCCTATTTCGACGTAGGCAATGTTGTGCATAACGGTTATCCGGAGCACTGGATTCGGATTTTGGGTGAGCGGATCAAAAAAGTCCATTTCAAAGATTACCGCAGACAGGCAGGCGGATTGCACGGATTTGTCGACCTGTTGGCAGGAGACGTTAATTATCCGGCCGTTGTTGAAGCGCTGCGCTTGATCGGCTATGACAACTATGTTACGGCAGAGATGATCCCGGCGTATACCCACTACTCGGAGCAGATCATATTTAATACATCCAATGCAATGGATGCGATTCTTGGACGTACGCCAACTTTGCGCAAGCCGGATGCCCGCCAGCATCAAGGCCAATCATAACAAGGGATAACGGAGGGAAGAAGGATGCTGAAAATCGGAATATTGGGATTTGGTTTTATGGGACGCATGCATTTCGACAATTATGTTCGACTAGCCGAAGAGGGTGCGGACATCCAGCTGGTGGCGATTTGCGATTTGCGCATCGATGAGCTTAAGGACAGCAAAGCCAACGGCAATATGGCGACCGAGCGTGATGTATACGACCTGGAGCCTTATCATCTGTATGACCATGTGGACAAAATGCTGGAGCATGAAGAGCTGGATATTGTGGATGTATGCCTGCCGACTTATTTGCATGCGGACATGTCCTGCATGCTGTTGGAGCGGGGGATTCACGTCATGTGTGAGAAACCTGTCGCAGGCAGCTCCGAGGAAGCCTGGCGTATGGTAAAAACAGCGGAGCGCACAGGAAAAACGCTCATGATCGGACAATGCCTCCGTTTCTGGCCGGCTTATGAATATTTAAAAGAATGCGTAGAGGACGGTCGTTATGGAAGCATCGTTGCAGGCGAATTCTTCCGGGGATCGGAGCCGCCTCAAGGCTGGTTCCTGGAAGGAGACAAGAGCGGTGGCTGTATCACGGACATGCATGTGCATGACGTGGATATGATTCATTGGCTTATGGGCAAACCGGAGCGCGTATCGACTTTCGCCAAAACGATTATTAAAGGAAGCTCGTACGATATCGTATCCACCCACTACAGTTTCCCGGATGGCAAAGTGATTAACGCGCATGCGAATTGGACGCTGCACGGCGAACACGGTTTTTATATGGGTTACCGTGTGAATTTGGAAGAGGCTACGCTAGTGTTCGAGAATAATGAACTGAAGGTGTACCCTGAAGACGCCCCGGGCTTTACGGCTGAGCTGTCCGATGATTCCGGCTATTATCGTGAACTCCGGTATTTCATTGAGCACGTTGCGCAAGGAGAGCCGGTCACGGTATGTACGCCTGAGAGCGCTGCCGGTTCGCTGGAAATTATTGAAGCCGAGATTCGTTCCGCAAAAGCGAACGGCGCTCTGGAGACGGTATCTGGGAAACAAGTGGTATCTTAAATTTATTCACTGAGTAGGACAATATAAAACGAGGCCAATCAGGTTATTCCCTGATTGGCCTTGTTTAGTTCATGAGTTCACTGCATCCTATTCAAGCAATAGCATTGACATCCTGCAGCAAGAACACTGAATGAATCGTGTACATGTTAAGCTCTGAATGTTTTCAAGAAGTCCACGGCAAGCTTGATATCCGCTTCCGGATTGGCTTTCACTTCACGTTCGATGGTCAGATACCCCGTATAGCCAATATCCTTGAGAGCTTGCAGGTAAGCATTCCAGTTCACGCCGCCTTCGCCAAGCGGCACTTCACGGAACTTCTCGCCCGATTCCGCCATATCGGCAATTTTGTCATGGTCAAGGGCAGGTGCCTCGTATCCGAAATCGCCGTATACATCACGAGGGTCGATATAGTCAGCCAGCTTGATTCCGTCCTTCGCGTGTGTATGAACGATATAATCCTTCAGGTTGTACACACCCTGAACCGGATCGTCTCCAGTGACCATGACCATATTGGCTGGATCAAAGTTAACGGACACACCGTTGGAACCCAGACCATCCAGGAATGATTTCAAATGAGCCGAAGGCTCCGGACCTGTCTCGATGGCAAAGAATGCGTCCATGGACTTCGCGAATGTGCTAAGCTCCAGGCAAGCTTTGTGCATCGTTTCATATACGCGGCTGTTATGATCTTGCGGCACGATACCGATATGCGTGGTGATGATATTGGTTCCCAGCTCCAAGCCGAGCTCCATGATTCGTTTGGATTTCTCGATTTTAGCCGCATTCTCAGCAGGGTCCTGGAAGCCGTGTCCGCCAAGGTCACCCACGAGGGCGGAGATTTCAAGTCCCAGTGAATCGATGTAATCCTTCAATTCTTTTCGCGCCGAAGCAGAGAGGTTGGCCGGATCCATTTCGCCATGAACGGCATAGATCTGTACGCCGTCTGCACCGACTTCTCGGGCTTTAAGAAGACCGTCTCTTACTCCAACCCGAAAGCTGTCAACAATAACGCCAATTTTGTTAGGCATGATAGGCTTCGACATCATAATATCCCCCTTATATCATCCTTGTGTCATCCATCGTCCGTATAACTTAAACCTCATTCCAGGTTTTACGGAGATATTCCAATCCAAACTTAGCTCCCGTACGGCAATCTTCCATCCCTTCGAATTCAATCGAGATGTAGCCGTCATAACCGGATTCCTTCACGATGCGAACGACTTCCGGCATATCGATATCGCCTTGGCCGACAATCGCGCCACGCAGCCAGTTGCCGTTGGAGGTGTTAAACCAACCGGATCCAGGCGCGCGGTGAGCCGGGCGATAATAGAAGTCCTTGAAGTGAACCATCGATGCCAAGCCGATGTTGTTTCTGACAGCCACAGTCGATACCTCATCTGCACAGAGGAAGTTTCCAATGTCCAGGGTTGTTTTGAAGTTAGGGTGATTAACGGTCTGAACCAGCGCTTTGACGCGGTCGCTATGTTGAATGAAATACCCGTGGTTCTCCACGCTTGTTGTAATGCCGCGTTCTGCCGCGTAATCCGCTATGATACGGCATGCATTGGCCAGGCGGGGAAGTTCCTCCAGGAAATGCGTGATGGACAAGTCCTTGGAAGAGCCTACGTCGTGGCGCATCAGCTTAACGCCAAGCGCGGCAGCAATGTCCACTTCGCCTTTAACTCTTTCAATCTCCGCTTCATATGCAGCATCATCCAATTCCGCAAAATTGGCGCCGATGGCATAGTTGGAGATCTCAAGCCCTTTGGAAGCGGCATGGGATTTAATTGTATCGATCAACTCCGGCGTTTCCTTCAGGTTAAAGCCGAGCGGAACGATTTCGATATGCTCTCCGCCGATTTCTGCAACGTAGTCGATGACATCAGTAATGGTCATTTCGCCTTTATTCATGGCCTGGTACAGGCTGTATGAGCTTATTCCAAGTTTCATAAGAGAACCTCAACCCCTTTTTCGGCGGATTCATAGATCCCGCACAGAATCTTCATGATCTCAACGCCGTCTTCCACCGGGCTGAGAGGTGACGTGCCGTTCTCGATGCTGGAAATGAAATGATCAACTTCGCTTTGGAAAGCTGCGTTGAAATCGAAACCTTTGTTGTCCGTTTGAGGCTGGATGTTGATGATGGTATCGTGTTTCTCCGTTACGATGACCACTTCTGGATCAATCTCGAATCCGCCCTTGTCTCCATACAATTTAACGGATTGCAGATTCTCCTTCGAGTGCAGCGTGAAGCTGACGTCCACCAGCAAAGAGGCGCCGTTTTCAAAACGGATCATCGCATTCGCCATATCCTCAACCGTGTTCTTCTCCGCGTCATAGTCAGCCGCTTTGTAGAAGGAGAGGTTGCGAACATTAGAGCGATTGCCCAGCTTTCGGTATGTATTGGCGCTGACGGAAACCGGTTTTGGACGACCCATCATGTACCAACACAGATCAATGACATGCACCCCGATATCGATGAGAGGTCCGCCGCCGGAACGCTCAATGTCAGAGAACCAGCCGCCTGGATTGCCGAGACGACGAACGGAGGAAGCCTTCGCGAAGTAGATCTCCCCGAATTCACCCTTGTCTGCAAACTCGCGGAGCATCTGAGCGTTAGGGTCGTAACGTCTTACGAAGCCGACCTGAAGCAGTTTGCCGGAAGATTTAACAGCTTCCTGTACTTGAAGCGCTTCCTCAACGGTACGGCAGAGAGGTTTCTCAACCAGGACGTGTTTGCCCGCATTCAGTGCCGCAATGCTGATTTCGGCATGCGTATTGTTCCAGGTACAGATGCTTACTGCATCGATTTCCGGATCAGCCAGAAGTTCGTTATAATTGGTGTAGACTTTGGTAGCACCGTATTTTTCAGCTGCACGCTGTGCTCTTTCTTCATTTAAATCGCACACGGCGAGCAAATTCGCGTTCGCATGTTTCTCATAGGATTGCAAATGCATAGCAGAGATCGATCCCGTGCCAATGACGCCAACATTAATAGATTTCATGAGTTCACTCCTCTGAATTTACTGCATTACACTTTCGTATTATAATGCTTTTAGAGGAAGACACCATGATAAACCGTGCTGTTTGTTTGTACAATTGTGCTGTCTTACTGGAAGGAGATCAGAGCATTGGACAAAACACTGCGAGAACCGATGACGATGCCGGATCCTCAGTTTCCGATTAAGGTTCATCGTTGCGAGTTTGATGGCCGGGGACAGGTATTATTTAATCATCACTGGCATGAGCATCTTGAAATTCTATATTTTGTTTCGGGGGAAGCGACGCTGGAATGCGGCTCGTCCACCTTTACCGCCAAGGAAGGCGATATGATCGTCATTAACCGGAATGAACTGCATTACGGCCTCAGCCAGTCGGACCATTTGTTTTATTATGCGCTAATCGCAGACTTCTCGCTGCTGCAGAGCCATTCCCTGGATGCGCCCGAGATGAAATTCATCACGCCGATCACCCAGAACCGGCTGATCTTCGAGAACCGAATCAGCGGGGATGATGCGCTAGCCTCCATGCTGTCTATCATTCATGAGCTGGAACAGCAGGAATTCGGTTATGAGCTGGCCGTCAAATCAGAGCTGTATCGGCTGCTTACGCTGCTTGTTCGAGGTTATGTAGCGACGGTTCTTACCCTGGATGAGTACGTAGAGCGGATGAAGAATGTGGAGCGGTTTGCCCCGATATTCAAGTATATCGAAGAGCATTACCGGGAGGATTTATCAGTGGAGCTCCTATCCGGCATGGCGGGTCTCAGCCGCTTTCATTTCAGCCGGCTGTTCAAGGAGATCAGCGGCCGGACCGTGACGGAGTATGTAAATGAGACGAGGCTCAACCGGGCGGATTATCTCCTTCGCGAGAGTCCGCTTACCGTATCCGAAATCGCGGCTGCGACCGGGTTTAATGATATTTATTATTTCAGTCGAACCTTTAAGAAATATAAAAGCATGGCTCCATCGGCTTTACGGAAAAAGTGAGAATCGGCTTTAACGGTTCTGAATAGGCTCCATGTAGACATAAGTATAAAAGCAACCTATAATGAATAATCATATTTATTGCATAAAGTGGCGGAGATAACGGAGAACCCTTTTGCTTAAATGCGTACTGTATTTGGTATGCATTTTTAGCAGAAGCGGTTCTTTTTTTGAAATTTTCTTATGATGGAATAGGTTCCTTATTTTAAATTCAGAGAGGAGAATGACAGGTGGACACAAGCTTATCCGCCAAGATGCGGACCCAATATTTGCAGGACATGTCGGCAAAAAAGCTGGATGTGCTGGTGATTGGCGGGGGTATCACGGGTGCGGGAATTGCTTGGGACGCCAGCTGCAGAGGGATGAGCGTCGGATTGGTGGAAATGAATGATTTTGCTTCGGGAACGAGCAGTAGATCAACGAAGCTGATTCATGGCGGTCTTCGGTATCTGAAGCAAGGAGAGATCGGCTTGGTACGTGAGGTGGGTTCTGAACGGGCACTGCTTCACCGGAGCGCTCCGCATCTGGTGGAGCCTATTCCCATGCTGCTCCCAATTTATAAAAAAGGCACTTATGGTTATCTTGCCAGCGCGATCGGATTGTATCTGTACGACTGGCTGGCAGGAGTCAAACGCAGCGAACGTCGCAAGATGTTCCGGCGCGAGAGAACCTTGACCCTTGAACCGCTCTTTCGAAAGGAGGGATTGAGAGGTTCCGGTTATTATTATGAATACCGAACTGATGATGCTCGATTAACGGTGGAAGTGATGAAGTCTGCAAGGGCCAAGGGAGCGCTCATCGCGAATTATGCCAAAGCCCAGGAATTCATGTATCGAGGAGGAAAAGTAGTAGGAGCTCAAGTAGAAGACCAAGTGAGTGGAAAGACCTATACGATAAACGCCAAAAAGATCATCAATGCCGCCGGGCCATGGGTGGATCAGGTCAGGCTCAAGGATAATTCGCTCAAGGGAAAGCGCCTGCTCTTAACAAAAGGCGTTCATCTGGTGGTGGATCATGCCAAGCTTCCCATACGGCAGGCTGCTTATTTCGATGTCCCGGGTGGCCGAATGATTTTTGTCATTCCAAGAGAGGGCAAGACCTACATCGGAACGACTGATACCGTTTATGAGGGGGCGATTGAGACGCCTGGTATTACCGAGGAGGATCGGCGATATCTGATCGATGCGGTGAATCATGCTTTCCCGGAGTCAAGGCTGGGACCGGACGATATCGAATCCGGATGGTCGGGCTTACGGCCGCTCGTCCGTGAGGAAGGAAAGGGTCCTTCGGAAATATCGAGAAAAGATGAGATGTTTATATCCGATTCCGGTTTGATCACCATTGCTGGCGGAAAGCTGACCGGATTTCGGAAAATGGCCGAAAAGGTAGTGAATCTTGCAGCCAGACAGCTTCAAGACGCCGACGGCACCATCTATCCTCCTTGTACGACGGATCGGGTTCCCATCAGTGGGGGCGACCTGAACGGCTTTACCTATGAGGAGGTTCAGAAGAAGTTGATCAAGCAGGGTGAATCCCTTGGTATCAGGCCTGAACACATTCTGAGCCTCATGAACAGGTACGGCTCCAATACGATGGAGCTGATGAACCGGGTCGCTGCCTCTTCGCAGGAAGCGGAAACGACCGAACTTCGATTGTTACGTGCGGAAATCGAGTATTCCATGGAATATGAGATGACGATGACCGCAGTCGATTTTCTGTTAAGAAGAACGGGCTGGTTATTATTTGACAGGCAAAAAACCGAGCGGACCATTGCTCCCGTCATGAGGCTGATGCGTGAATATTTAGAGTGGAATCAAGAGGAAGTCGACAGGCAATGGGAGCTGCTGCAGGATCAATTGCAATTGGCATGGGGCGTGGCGGAAGGCAGCAGGATAGAACGGTTTACGGATCTGCCGGATTGGGAAGACGTCGCAGGATCGCGTTCCGACCAGGAAGCCGGGCATTCCTCCGTCGTGTCGGCGATGAATCGATAGGGATCTTATTTATCAGGATCATCTTGTCAAATGTAAAATGTGGATGTAGTATAACCATATAAAGTTATAGAGCTGGGCAGAGATGATGAGAAGCCCTTTGCATAACGAGAACTTTCATTTGTGATGAATGAAGGCTTTTTCAATGCAAAGTGCTTCTCATTTTTTTGTATCCGCATGGAACCGCTTGTCCAAGGACTAAAGGGGATGACACCGTCATATGTATACTTTACGGATGGGGACTGTGGGTCCATAACAGAACTGATCTGGCCAGAACATGTCCAATTTACGTATACGGGCAAAATTACAGATTGAACATGCAGAGGAGAACGAAACATGGATCATTATTCAGGGTATATTTTTGATTTGGACGGTACGATTTATCTTGGGGCTGAGGCCATTGATGGTGCGGTGGAAACCATTCATTATTTGCAGGGACTGGGTAAGAAACTATTGTTTTTGACCAACAAAACGATAGATTCCAGGGAAAACTATTTGAAGAAATTAAGGAAGCTTGGCATCCAAGTTGAGCTGAACAACATATTGAACCCTGCGCTCGTTACGATTCATTATCTTCAGAAGCATCATCCGGGCGCAAACGTGTATGTCATTGGCGAGGATATATTGAAGAATGAGCTGCTGGACAATGGAATACGATTCGCCTCAGCGCCGGAGGAAACCGACGTTGTGGTTGTATCGTGGGACCGGGATTTTCACTACCGCCATCTTGATTTTGCATATCAGGCGATTAAACGGGGTGCGGATGTGATTGCCACCCACCCGGATCGAACATGTCCGATGCCTGGCGGCGATGTCCCGGATTGCGGCGGCATGATCGGTGCCATCGAAGGCACCGCCGGCATTACAATCACGACCGTCATGGGCAAGCCCTCCGTCTTGACGGCATTAACAGCTCTTGATATTTTGGGAGTGAAGGCCGAAGATTGTCTGATGTCAGGGGATCGGCTGGAGACGGATATCAAGATGGGAAATCAGGCAGGGATGAGTACGGCGATGGTGCTGACCGGCGTATCGAGCAGGGACGATCTGATGGACAGCAGCGTGAAGCCCACCTATGTATTGAATTCGGTCTACGATATTTATCTCAGCGGTACTGCCGTGAAGCAGGCAGATGAAGCAAAGTCATGAGCATGAACAAAAATATGCCGGGGCAACGGGAGAATTGGAGATGTTGCGGCGGCAACGAGGTGAAGACATGAAAACCAGTGTTGAAGGTGCACAACGAATTTCGTATTGCTTGAAGCGTAAGCCCATTATTACTTCATTAATGAATGCCGATGAACTCCCTGCTGTGCTGGCGACTGAATCGAATATCGTGTTTATTCTCAAAACCGATATTTTTATCATCGAATCGATCGTTGAACAGATTCGGGAGGCGGGCAAGCTCTCGTTTGTGCATTTTGATCTGATTGAAGGGATCGGTAAAGACAAAACGGGGGTTAAGTATTTAGCTGAAAAGGTGGGCATTGACGGTATTGTCACGACAAAAAACACGGCGATTGTAGAAGCGAAGAAACTGGGGTTGTTGACGGTCCAGCGTCTGTTTGTATTCGATTCCGTTTCGCTGGACAACGGGATCAAGATGATTAAGGCCTCCAATCCGGATGCCATTGAAGTGCTGCCGGGCATGGTGTGTCAGCGGATCATGGAACGGATTCGTGCAGAAGTGGACGTGCCCGTCATCGCTGGAGGACTCATGATCGATTTGGAGGATTTTGATACGGCTTTGAAGAGCGGTGTAATTGGCATATCCACCTCCAGCAAAGAGCTATGGCGCTGGCAGGATGAACATATGGTATAGCGAAGAGCCGCCTTACATGACAAAGAGGGGTGGAGATTAGGGAATGGATGTGTTTCAACTGGATACGCAAACCATGCTGATGCGGCTGCTGTTCGCTGCATTGCTTGGCGGTTTAATCGGTTGGGAGCGGGAACGCAGAAATAAGCAGGCCGGTTTAAAAACCCATCTCTTGGTGGCTGTCGGATCAACGCTGATTATGCTGACTTCCATTTACGGTTTTGATTCTGCACTGATTAATCATCCCAATGCGAGGTTTGATCCTGCCCGGCTGGCGGCACAAGTTGTAAGCGGTATCGGTTTCCTTGGTGCCGGGGCTATATTGCGGCGTTCCAATCATATCATCTCAGGTCTTACCACCGCGGCAACTCTTTGGGTGGCGGCTGCTATCGGTCTAAGTGTGGGCTCCGGTTTTTACTGGCCGGCGATCATAACGACGGCGATCGTTCTGGTCAGCACGCTGGTGTTAAATAAATTGGAATCGAAATTTCTTTTTATCAAAAAGTCAGGCAGCTTGAAGATCATCATTGAGGCCGGAGACCGTCCGGTTCATGTGAGTACCATTACCGAATTGCTGCAAAAGGCCAATATGACGGTGGAAGGCATGATCGTGAATAATGACACGACGGAAGACGATTCGACCAAGGTGACGATGGAATTCCGGGTGTATTCTTTTAACAGCAAAGGAATTAACGGATTATTCGAGCAGTTGTGGCAGGTAGAGGGCATTAAGCAGGTTCGCATGAACTGGCGGGATTAAGGGCTTCTTGTATGGATTGATGAGCAAAAATGTTACATGATCAGCTCCTATGATTGGACCCAGCATGCTGTACAGGGCTGAGCCCGGGTGGACCCGGGCTCAGCTTTTTTATGTATGTTTTCTATGGGGCGGCAGTTGTATTCAAGGTCGAGCTTCCTAAGGCCTCTACTCGAGGACTGTCAAAAGTCGAGATGCTTCTGGCAATCAGGAATTGGGCCGCTTAATAAGTGGTCATAATCCAGACGTTCGAATAGCGGATATCGGCAACAGTCCCGATAACAGAAGATAGTGAACTTTAGAGGCATGGGGCGGGAATTGCCGATAGGCAAACAGGATGATGAGCCACATCGGAATGAGTTTGAACAGGAGTTTCACGAGCAAGGGCTCGGACGGAATGAAGAATATATAAAGCAGACTCATGATCAGGATGATCAATGGCAGCACGTATCGTTTCAACTATAAACCTCCCCACATAATGTAATCTTCATGTTTAGACAATTCTTCTTACAGCGTCCCAATCCCTCTTTCTAATCTTTCGCATGAAAAAGGAATGTAAAGCAAATAATGGAGTTAACTTGAGCTTTGAAGGATGGGGGTACCGACATGATACGCTACCGATCTCGAAACCGTCGCCCGATTCCCGCAAAGAAATCAGAGGAGCAGGCGGTGTCCTCGAAGTCAGGGTCATCCGTGATTTCCGGTCATATACAAGAGCTGCTCGATCGCATACGGACCGAGTCCGGAGACAGCCCGGATATTGTCACCCGGCGTTTGAAGCTGGGCGGTGAGCCTGAGGAGAACTGTGCCATTGTATATTTGAACGGACTCAGCGATCCTGAGATGGTCAACAATTTCGTAATGGATTCTCTTCTGCGTTTAACCCCTGATTTATATAAGGGTGAAGAGCCTGATGCCTTCCTGGACAACATTATGAAGGATGGGCTGTCGATGGGCGAATCCAAAATAATGACCGAATGGAACGACATTATGCTGGCCATTCTGTCAGGGGACACGGTCATCCTGCTGGAAGGTGCTGAGAAAGCCATCGTAGCCGGCACGCAGGGCGGAGAATGGAGATCCGTTACCGAGCCGACCTCCCAGCTTGTAGTTCGCGGACCCAAGGATAGCTTCGTGGAGTCCATCGCTACCAACATATCCCTGATCCGGCGGAGGCTAAAATCCCCCGATCTCTGGCTGGAGACCATGAAAATCGGATCCGTAACCCATACCCACGTAGCTCTTATGTATGTGAAGGGAAAAGCAGATCCCGGGATCGTAAAGGAGATTAAAGAACGGCTGAATGATATCGAGATTGAAGGGATACTGGAATCGGCTTATATCGAAGAATTTATTCAGGATAAAACGGTAACCCCTTTTCCCACGATCTATAATACGGAGCGTCCTGACGATGCCGCCAGTAAATTGCTGGAAGGCAGGATCATCGTCCTGGTAGATGGTACCCCCTTCGTCCTGGTCCTTCCAACGGTATTTGTTCACTTTTTCCAATCCCCCGAAGATTATGCACAGCGATTTGATATTGCGATTGTGATGCGGATTGTCCGTTATCTCAGTTTTATTATTCTGATCCTGGGCCCATCGGTTTATATAGCCCTCACCACCTTTCATTACGAAATGGTGCCGACCTTATTGCTAATCAGTTTGGTTGCTCAACGGGAAGGGGTGCCGTTTCCTGCCTTTGTCGAAGCGATGCTGATGGAAATCGTATTTGAGATTCTGCGTGAGGCCGGGGTGAGGATGCCCAGAGCCATCGGGCAGACCGTCTCGGTTGTTGGTGCTTTGATCCTGGGACAGGCAGTCGTTGAAGCCGGCCTGATTACGCCAGCGATGGTCATTGTCGTGGCTTTAACCGGTATTGCAAGCTTTGCCATACCGGCCTATAACCTATCTATCGCCGGACGCTTGATACGGTTCGCTTTTATGGTGCTGGCCGGCTTGTTCGGATTTTACGGGTTGACGCTGGGATTAATCATCCTTGTTGCCCATATGAATAGTCTCCGTTCGTTCGGAGTTCCCTATTTATCGCCGATCAGTCCTTTTCGATTGCGGAATCAAAAAGACGCTGTCATCCGAATGCCTTTCAAATCGCTCCAAGCGGAAGCCTTGTCCGCATCTCATTCGGGCAGTAATCGAGGTACAGGGGAAGCTGCATCGCAGGAAGCCGGGAATCCATCATCCGGTTTACACAATCGGAATGCCGGAAGGGATAACAGTGATACGGGGGACCAGAAGACGGCTGTTCCGGCCGTTGAGTCCAATCGTAATTAACGTTAGGGGTGTAGCCGGAAAATGTTCAGATACAGATGGTTGATTAGCATTCTCCTGTGCTGCTGCCTGAGCACGATAACAGGCTGCTGGGATGCGACTGAATTGAATAAGCGGGCCATTGTCGCCGGTATCGGCATTGACTGGAAGGAAGAAGAGCAGCAATATATGATTTCCTTCCAGACCATCATCGCGGATGAAATATCCGGCAAAACAGGCAGGGGAGCGACACCTACATCCATATACAAGTCATCCGGAAAAACGATCGTTGAAGCGATGCGTAATACGTCCCGTAAATTGCCGCGTATCCTGTCGCTAGCCCACACGGGGTTGATCGTCATATCCGACGAAGTGGCCAGAAACGGAATTATCGATCTATTCGATTATTTGGATCGTGATTCCGATATTCGATTAACAACCGAAATAATGGTTGCCGCGGAAGGACAAAAGGCAGAAGACGTGGTTGCCGTACTGACGCCTATCGGAAAGATTACGGCTTTTGCGCTTGTACAGAAGATTGAGTTAACCTCAAGGCAGTTAAGCGAGAACTTCCGTGTTGAGGTAGACGATGTCATTCGGGATCTGCTCGTTCCCGGCGGCGGGCCTGTCATTAACGGCGTCATGATCGAAGGAGATGAGCAGCAAGCCGTAAAGAAATCCAATCTCGAAAGCTCGAAGAGTGCAGGCCTGGGTGTTATTTCTAATCTGGCTATTTTTAAAGGAGACAAACTTAAAGATTGGATGACCAGGGAAGAGAGCAAGGGAACCGTGTGGATCAAGGATAAAATGCATACAACGCCATTAAATATAAGTCTTGAACATGGACAAGGCGAAATTGCATTGGATGTCATGCGATCGAAGACCCGGCTGGAAGTGAAATTTAAAGAACCGCTTCAACCCGTTATCCACATATTCGTTGAGCCTAATTTCTCGATCCGGGAAGTGATAAGCGACATCGACCTGCGGAATCCGGAATCGATGAGAACGCTTGAAGCAGCTGCTAACCAAGAGGTGGGTCGTATTCTGAAATCAGCCGTGAAGAAGTGTCAGAAAGCGAATAGTGATATCCTCGGATTCGGTCAAACGGTAGAACGCGCCAGACCAGAAGCCTGGCACAAAATGAAGGGTCGGTGGGATGTGATCTTTCCGCAGTTGGAAGTGGAATATCATGTGAAATCCGTTGTGCGTAACTCTCAGATGAGAGATCGCTCCTTTAAATACAACATGAACAACCAGTAAAGGGGAGCTTAAAGGTGAAGGTGAAAATCAGTCCGCTGCAGTTCTTCTCGCTGCTGGTTCTATTTCAGTTTGGAACGACGCTTGTCGTGAACATGGGACTGCAGGCCGGTAAGGATTCCTGGATTGGGCTGCTGATTGGCATGGTGATCGGGACGATGATGTATTCGCTGAATGTTTATTTGTACACCATGTTTCCTGATCATCTGCCGACGGTTTATTATCGAATATTGCTTGGGAAATATTTAGGGGGATTGGTGGGAGTATCATACTGCGTGTTTTACCTGTATACAGGCTCCAGAGATATCGTAGATGGAGGGTTGCTGGTAATGGCTTCGGCAGCCCTTAAGGAGACCCCGCTTCTCATTGTCAATTTGATCATGGTGATGACCGTCGCTTTTGTGCTGCATCAAGGATTGGAGGTGCTTGGGCGCACCGCTTTGATATTCTTGGCGATTGTTCTGCTGATCGGCGTATTCAGCGCTCTGGTTATCGTATTTTCCGTAATCGTGGAAGTCCATCGCTTGCTTCCTGTTCTGGGTAATGGCGTACAACCCATCATTCAATCCGTAGTGAAAAAAAATATGCACTTCCCGTTTGGGGAGCTGATTGTTGCTACAGTTCTCCTTCCACATCTGAGCCGGCAGAAGAGCGGGATCAAGGCGGGGTATTGGGCTATTTTATTCAGCGGAACGATGCTGGCGCTAACCTCTGCCGTTACCATTTCCGTCCTTGGCGAGAACATTGTGGAGCGTTCGGTTTTTCCTTTGCTGACGATGGTCGGAAAAGCCAATATTTCGGAGTTCATTGAACGGACGGAAATTTTGATCGTGATGGTTCTGATTATTGGTGTGTTTTTTAAAATAAGTCTGTATTATTATGCCGCATTGATCTCTGCATCCGAGCTGTTCAACATTCCCTATCAAAAATTGATCTATCCATTCGCTTTAATCATGCTCGGGAACTCGATGATTCTTGCCCGTTCGTATAGCGAGCATCTCATGAAAGGAAGCCAGCATCTATATATGGTTCTCCCTATATTTTCAATCGCTGTCCCCTTGGTGCTTGTTGTGATCGGTTTGATTCGCAGAGCAAGCTCCAAAGGAAAGACAAAGTCCGACTCTAGCTCCGGTTCATGAATCATGTCCCGCGTTTCCAGGACATTGGGTTGAATCACGGGGCTTTTTATTTTTGAATGCTCGGTAACAATCAGGAAGGATCAGGAGGCATAGCAGCACCGTAACCGTCAGCTTCTCTACGATGGAGAATAGAGTGAACTGCCAGTTGATCATAAAGTTGTACCATGGGAACCCGAACAGACAATCTGTAAGCACGGTATAAGACAGGCAGAGAGTACCTAACAGCAGGGTGATCGCATATTTTTTGATATACATCGTTACTTCCTCGCATTTCCTATTGTTTATGACTTGCCAATCCATGACAACGTTGTATTAGTATGAAGGGTTTATTGAATAAACATACAAAGAAGAGTTGTATCCAATCGAACCAAGCGTTGAAAAGGGTCAATATATGAACCGACAGGAACAGAAGTTTAGCAAAATGCCGTTTATGGATGGGCCTAAGGGTTATAGATCTTTTATAATGGAAATGGATCGTGAACTTTAGCTTAGGGAGGGAGAGCTGGTGATGAAGAAACGTCAAGGCGTGAGAAGGCTGCTGGCCGGTATCATGACGGCAGTGATAGGGATAACCGGTTGCATGTCATATGGAGGAGAAGTTTGGGCTGTGGACACATCCTCAGGCAGACCTATCGAAGTTCGAGTGAATGGAGGTCGGCTTCTGCTGGAATCGCCTCCCTTTATTCATAACGACAGGGTGATGGTGCCTTTCCGCGGCATTTCAAGAGCGATGGGAGCCGAAGTTCGCTGGGATCAAGCCAAGCAGACGGCCATTGTGAGTAATGGTAAACATACGACAAGCTACACTGTGGGGCAGAATCACGCCATCAAGGACAGCAAAGCTGTAACTCTGGATGCCCCGCCACTGCTCAAGGATGGACGTGTTTATATCCCGCTTCGCTTCTCGGCAGAGGGTCTTGGGGGCAAGGTTGTCTGGAATAACCAGGCTAAAGAAGCTATGATCTATCCGCTGCTCACACCGAAGGAGGCAGAAACTGCCCTGTCCAAGAAGAGTAATCAGGCAATAACACTTTTGAAAAACAAGGATTTTGAGAAGCTTGCCGAGCTAGCTCATCCCGATGGGATTACCTTTTCCCCTTATGCGCATGTTGATCGGCAGAAGGATGTCACACTTAGCAAGCAGCAGCTGAGGAAGGGATTTAACCACGACACCTTATACCGCTGGGGCGAGTATGATGGCAGCGGAGAACCGATCTCCATGAATTTTGAGAGCTATTATCATAAATTCGTTTATACCCTTGATTTTGCCGCAGCGCCATGGATCGGTTACAACCAATCCAAGAGCGAAGGAAATACGGTGAATAATGCAAGCAGCCAGTATAAGGGAGTTGTCATCGTCGAGTAATATTACGAAGGAGTTCATCCTGATTATGCGGGGATGGATTGGGAAAGCCTCCGGCTTGTATTTGAACCACATGGAGAGGAGTGGGTGTTGTCTGGCGTGATACATGATCAATGGACGATCTGAAAATAGACTTGTTCTGTCGAAACCATTATGAAGTTTGATGGTTTCGACAATTTTTTAAAAAAATGCTTGCTTTTTAACTTTGAGCATTATATACTCTTAATTACGGTGATCAACTCGATCACGAATTACATAACATGCGGTCGTGGCGGAATTGGCAGACGCGCACGGTTCAGGTCCGTGTGGGCTAACCCCCGTGGAGGTTCGAGTCCTCTCGACCGCATCTATGAAGCAAAGCTGTTTTTCAAGTGAAATTTAACTTGAAGAACAGCTTTTTTCGTTCCTCTTCATGTGGTAATCGCGTTATACTAAACTGGAGGAACCGTTCATCTTTAGGGTGAATTCAATGGAGTGGATTTATAATATTTGGCCTGTTAGCAGAAGTTACTGGCGGGTTATTTTGAATACAAGGGGTGTGATCCTGTGATAAAACCTCGAAAAGGGCTGGGCTTTATTTTGTTGATACTCGTTGCTGTGAGTTTATCTGTTGGATGTCAACCATCGGATAAGGGGAATGTCGCTGAGCGATCGGTGGAATCTTCGAAGGAGGATACCCGGAAGGCAGAGCCCTCTACCGGCACAGAAGAATCTTTAGGTGGAGGGGATCACGCGGCAGGAAGCGGTGCCGTCGCAGAACAGGATGATACGGACGTTGCTCCAGACAATCAGGCCGCTGAACCCGATGTGGATTTAGCGGATGTGACGGCGGTCCGGCTCATTAATCATAGCTCGGGCTGGATCGGCGGAGAAGGCTGGATAGCTTTTAGTGATAACGGTGGCACGGAATGGGAGGTTCAGGCTCAGCCAAAAGGCACCGTACGCCAAATCTTTGCGCTAAATGGCAAGCAGGCTTGGACTGTGATGGAGAATAACGATCTGTACCGCACAACGGATGGCGGTGAGACATGGATTCGGATTGGAAGCACGCCGAATGCCGGATTTCTCCATTTCATCTCGCCTGAAACAGGATTCAGCGGGCAAGCTAAAACCGAGGATGGGGGTCAAACCTGGAGCAGCCTGGATATACCGGATACGACCGCCGGCAGTCCTGTCACTGGAGCTATCACCGATGAAGCTACCAGAGCTCCCAAGAACGAAAAGGATGCGTCAGGATCGCTGTATGTTGTTAACACGAAACCCCATAACTGATTCATAACAAAGAAGACCGAGGCTCTCCGGTCTTCTTTTTCTGGTTATGCCTCCAATCTCAGCAAGAAAGAGGCAGAACGATGAACATCATATCGTTCATTTAGGGAGCTCTTTAAGGTAGCTCTTTAAATATTACTCGTGAGCCCAGCCATAGACCAGCGGCAACTCCGAATAAGCCGAAGAGGGCCACCAGAACGATCAGATTAAAGGAGTGCCAACCAAGCAGGAATCCAATACCGCTTCCCATGGTTGTTCCGGTGAGCAATCCCAGTGCAGCGCCAATCTGCTTATGACGTAACGTCATACTCACTCACCTCAATTGTTGGATGATGCGAACGGAATGTTACTTGTATTCCCTGATCGTCTGGAAATATGCCATAACAGAAAATATGCCCGGCTTAGCCGGATCGACCCGGCAAGCTGAGCATTGGTTGGAATCATAAGTATGGTTACGTTATAACAGCAGTTTTAATTATGAATTTTGCTTTAATGCGCAATCTGCGAATAGAACAGATTTAGGGATCCGGAAGAACTGTTCTGCTTTTTCCTGGAACGCTGCGGATGGTACGGTACCCTGGTGCAGCCATTTGCGGAATGTGCCGGGATGTACGCCGATCCAGCGGCTAACATCGCTTACCGACAAGTCATGAACCATGCACAGGCCAGTCAGAATCCGATTGCTGACGGGTGAGCGTGTCAGGGTGCGTTTCATGAAGCGGGAAGGTGCCGGCTGGCAGATTATAGGTGACTTGTCCAGCAGTTCCTCCCTGAAGAGAATGTGACGGGGATAACCCAAATAGTCGCAGGCCTTCTCCAGGTTGTTTTTTCCGGGAACGCGCCCCTCATATACCCATGCGCTGACACTACGGGAGGATACTCCCAGTTCCTCGGCCAATTGCGACAATTTGATATCGTTGGCCATAAGTACGGCTAGTAGGACGCGGTTGCGAATTTGGCAGCGGGTCGGCCGGCGAAAGCGCTTGACTCGCACACCTTTCCCCAAATATTTACGATTGATCAGGGACCACGCCTCAATGGAGTGTTTTTCTTGCTGCAGTTGTGTAGGCATAATTCCTCCGATTTTTTTAACACAATACTACAATATTCGACACTCACTTTTCAATAGCCAATTCTAAAACAATTGTTTCCATTTCGTTGTTACCTGATTTATAAGTCGGACGTATTGGTCCGATAGACCTACTCGTTTAAATGATTATTATAAAGTATTGTTCGTTTTTTGGTGGATATTACAGGTGTGAATGGCGTTTACATCGGGATTTTATAGAGTTAAACACGAACAATTGATGAAATACCACTTGACTCATTCGTGAATTCGTTTTATATTAACAATGGTTGATGAAGAAAAAAAGATGCTTATTCGTATATCCCTGAAAATAAGGTTCAGGGGTTTCTACAAGGGACCTTAAATTCCTGACTACGAATAGGATGCGCAAGCATACCTATTCGGAGCAGGATTTTTTTGTGCCCGAATAGCGGTGTGCACAAAGCGACAGTCAAACACACAGGGGGATATGATGAGCAAATATGATGTTATCGTTGTTGGTGCCGGTCCGGCCGGTATTTTCGCTTGTTATGAACTGACGTTAAAGTCACCAGGCAGCAAGGTGCTATTAGTTGACAAGGGACATGATATTTACCGGAGAAGCTGCCCGATCCTGGAGGAGAAGATTAAGCTCTGTCCACCGGCAGTAGGACGTAAGGAATTTGCCGGTTGTTTGCCGGCTTGCTCGATTACAGCCGGATTTGGCGGGGCAGGAGCATACAGCGACGGCAAATTCAACATAACCACGGAGTTTGGCGGCTGGATGACCGATTATTTGCCAGGCTCCAAAGTCATGGAGCTCATCCAATATGTGGACGCCATCAATCTGGAGCACGGAGCAACACCTGCCATTACGGATCCGACAACAAATGCGATCCGGGATATTGAACATCGTGGATACGCAGCGGGCCTGAAGCTGCTTCGCGCTCAGGTAAGACATCTTGGAACCGAGCAGAATTTGGAGATACTGAAGTCGATATATGAATATTTGAAGACAAGAATTGATATGGCTTTTCGGGCGGAGGTCGAGGACATTGTCACCGTCAAAGAAGACGGAGCCCATCGCGTTACCGGCATCGCAATGAAAGGCGGGGAGGTCCATGAGGCGAATTTGGTGATGGTCGCCCCTGGCCGTGACGGCTCTGCCTGGTTGACCAGTGTATTGAAAAAACGCAGATTGAAAATGCATAATAACCAGGTGGACGTGGGCGTTCGGGTTGAAACCTCGGATGTGGTCATGCGCGAGATCAATGAGCATTTGTATGAAGGCAAATTCATCTTTAACACCTCGGTGGGAACCCGGGTGCGTACGTTCTGCAGCAATCCTTCCGGTCATGTTGTGGTTGAGAACCATAGCGGGGTTATGGCAGCCAATGGCCATTCTTATAAAGATCCGGCATTGGGATCGGCCAATACGAACTTTGCGCTGCTCGTATCCCATAAGTTTACGGAGCCGTTTGACAAGCCTAACGAATATGCGCGTGAAATATGCAAGCGGGCTAACGATCTATCCAGCGGCGGGGTTATTGTGCAGAAATACGGGGACGTGCTCCGCGGCCGGAGATCCACCGAGGGCCGAATTCGCGAAGGGTTTCTGGAGCCGACGCTGAAGGAAGCCGTTCCAGGTGATCTTGGCTTGGTGCTGCCGTACAACACCATGAAAAGCCTGATCGAGATGGTCGAAGCGCTTGATCAAGTCACGCCGGGAATCGCGTCGGAGCACACGCTGTTCTACGGGGTGGAGGCCAAGTTCTACTCCGCCAGACCGAAGCTGACGGAGTCCTTCGAGACGGAAATTAAGGGACTTTATTGTGGCGGGGATGGTGCGGGCATTACCAGGGGGCTTGCTCAGGCAGGAGCCGCCGGCATCTGGATTGCCCAGAACATGCTGAACCAATTAAGTTCGTGATTCAGCGTCATTCCCTTAAATAGAGTGTTGATTTCAGGAGCACGCTCTGGTGTAAGCCAGACGCTGCTCCTATTTGATCAGATCTGGCGCTGCCGATCTATCCGATATGTTGGTGGGAGCGATTTCTTTTTCCGGACGAACGGGGTATGATAGATACGAAAGATTTACATACATGCTAGAGATGGAGGAACGGACGATGATTAAACATATTGTTTTTTTCAAATTGAAGGACTCATCCGCAGAGAATATTGAGAAGACGGTGCAGGTGCTGCGCGATATGGAGAGCAAGATTCCGATGCTTAGATCCCTTGAGGCGGGCGCAGATGTAGTTCGCTCGGAGCGCTCATATGACTTGGCTTTGATCGTTGAAGTGGACAATCTTGAAGATTTGCAAGCATATGCCGTTCATCCTGTTCACCAGGAAGTGATCCAGTACATCAATACGGTGAAAGATCATACGCTTAGCGTTGATTTTGAAGTGTAGGCATTGATATAGACTTACAACAACGGGTGGAGGAGATTTGCGGTGTATTATGTAAATCAAGAACAAATTGAACGGCGGCTGAGCGCGATTCCTGAAATTGCGGAAGGGTTGCGTGCTTCGGCACAATCATGGGACGGAGGCCTGGTGCTGGGGTTGGTTCAGGAGCGTGCGCTTCATCTGGCGATCGAAGTCGTGACGGATGTCGGCAGCTACTTGATTGACGGATTTATTATGCGGGATGCCAGCAGTTATGAAGATATCATGGATATTAATCATGAGGAAAAGGTGTTCCCCGAAGAGGTTCATAAGGTGCTGCTGGAGCTGGTCCGATTGCGCAAACCGCTCGTGCAGGACTACTATGATTGGGACAGGCATACGCTTCATTCTTTGACCCCGATTCTGCCTGATGTTCTGGAGAAATTTGCGGGAAATGTCCGTGAGTATTTAAAGAACGAGATGTACTAATGGTTGTATAGTTTTCACAAGAAAGAGCCCATGATCCATGGGCTCTTCCATACACATGATCCATAACAGGCCTTTAGGGAATCCCTGAACGGTCTGTTTTTTGTTGGTGTTATCTCAAGCGCTTGCATGTTCCGAAATTGCGGGGTAACTCGTGGTTCTGCTGTGCTGGAATAAAAAAATCGCCGATGTTGTGTCAAGACAAGCCCATGCTGCTTATAATGCATCAAGCGACTAGGCATTCGCCCGGTCGGACGAAAGGAGGAGTTCCCCATGACAGAATGGAGTGCGCTGGCTGCTGCCATCGGTATCGTTCTGATCGCGGTTGCGGCGGTGATCATGATGGTGTCGGTTAAAAGGCTGATCGGGCGGGCCGAGACCATGCTGGGCCGGCTTGAGGAAGACAGTGCCCGATTGACACAGGAAGCCTCGCAAGTGCTGGTGCAGGCATCCGTCTCGCTAGAGATGATACAGCGTCAGCTGGCGGCAGGCGAAGCTTTTGCCGCTTCCATGTCCGATGCTGCGTCAGCGGTAGCCAAGACGGCCGATGCGGTTCATGCTGTAGGGAAAAAAGCTTCCATAACCGCCATTGAGCATCTGGAACGTGCTCGCCTCGATAATGAACGGCAGATCGGGGAGATGTTCCGGTGGGTTGATGCCGGAATGACGCTTTGGCATTCATGGAACAAGTACACCTCCAAATCCGGCGAAGGGCAAGCCAAATAGAAGGAGAGATGGAATATGAAAGAGAAGAGCAAAGGACTCCTCTGGGGAGTATTGATCGGCAGTGTTGCAGGTTCTGTTACCGCACTTCTTCTGGCTCCAAAATCCGGCAAAGAGCTTCGGGATGACATTGCCGACGGCGCCCGCGGCATCGGCACCAAGGTGCAGGAGGCAGCAGAGAAGGTAGGAGAGCAGGGCGTTAACCTGATCGGCATCATGACGGATCGGGCGGAGAACGTGATCTCCGACATTCAGTCCTGGCGCAACCGGCAAGAAAGCTGGCTGGCGGAAGAGGAAATTGCGCAGGTTTCCTCGTTTGACGAGGACTTTGAAGAAGATGCCTATGTTCCCTCTGCTGCGGAAGTGAAGGTCAACGACTAATTCAGGATCAGATCTTCAGCACTCATTTACGAGGATAAGGATTACGCCAAAATACATGAAAGCCGGGGCGGCAAACAGCCCCGGCTTTGCTGTGTATAACTACTCGAAAGATAAAGACTACTTTTCCTTGTTCCTGTAATGAAAATTCGGCGAGCGGATGTCGTTATGATAAGAGTTGTGGAAAATATGTGTTGTAGCTGGCGAGACCGGAGGAATCAGCCAACTCCAATCCCCTGTGAGCTCCCGCCCGGCCTGCTGTTCCCGCTGTTCAAACAAACCGAACTGGGATGCTGCCGAATGATGGTCCACGATGCTAACGCCAGCTTTTTTATAAGAATAGAGGACGGCAGCATTGAGCTCGACCAATGCGCGATCTCTCCATAAGGTCGTTTCGCTGGAAGTATCCTGCCCCATCAGCTTGGCGATAAGCGGAAGCTTGTTGTAGCGCCCTTCGTCTGCAAGGTTACGGGCTCCGATCTCGGTTCCCATATACCAGCCGTTGAACGGTGCGGCCGTATACATAATGCCGCCGATTTCAAGCAGCATGTCCGAGATGAGAGGCACCCCATACCATTTTATCCCTTCCTCTTTCAGAGCTGGAAATTCGGGATGCTCCAAGGGGACCTCCAGCACGTAGGATTTCGGTATCGGAAGCCACTCCGGCGGCTCATTCCCCTGCTGCACAACCAGCGGCAGCACATCATAGTCGGTCAAGTCTCCCCGCCACCCCAACTCCATGCATTCCTTCGTGAAGGATAGGGAAGCCGGGTCGCCAACCGTCCCGTCCGGCGTTTCGTAACCCGCATACCGAATCAATTGGTGGTTTTTGATCATCAATGGGGCCTCCCCTGGACGTGCAGCCCTGAAAATCGTAATCATAGGCATGATTTTTCCGCCATTGGTGGCACTCTCGATATGATGAAGGAGTGCTGAGAAAATGTCAGAGGTCTCGGTTAAGTGCCTGGCATCGACTACCTTTAGGCGATCCCAAAACAGTCTGCCGATACAGCGGTTGCTGTTTCTCCAAGCCATTTTGGCCCCATGCGTCAGTTCCTCAAGCGTATGCTCATATGTACCTGTCAGCTTGATCTGTGAGCGGATGTCCATGAGCCGGGCCTCGGCTTCTTCCGGGGTACGGTTTAATTCTGCATAACAAAGCTCGATAAACTGCTTCGCAGCTTCCATAAGGTCGATATGATGTATGTTGTCCTTCACGTAAAATTCTCCTTTACTGTACGCGCGCTTACTATAGTATAAACTACCTGCGGTCAGCGACTGGCGCAAGAGTCCTACAATTGATTGAACAAATTACCAGCCGTCTATTGCAGCAGCGATCTTGTTGAAGATAGGGGGGAATTGGGGTAAGATTTAAGGTACATTTCGATCCGAAATGACATATGGTATCACTGTAAACCATGAATATGACAAGAAGGAAGCGGTGGGTTCGTGCAGCAAGCAATCGCAATACTAGACTCGGGTGTCGGCGGGCTGACTGTCGCTAAAGAAGTGATGAGACAGCTCCCGAGAGAGAAAATTATTTACTTCGGAGATACAGCCCGCGCACCCTACGGACCCCGTACGCCGGAAGAAGTCCGTTTATTTACGGAGCAAATTGTAGATTATTTAATTCAGTATGATCCTAAAATGATTGTGATCGCCTGTAATACCGCTACGGCGGCGGCGCTTGATTATATTTCGTCCAAAGTGCCTGTACCCGTCATCGGTGTCATTCACCCAGGGGCGCGTGCCGCCATAAGTGCAACGAAGACCGGTAACGTCGGCGTGATCGGTACAGTCGGAACCATTGGCAGCGGAGCATATACAGCGGCTCTGAAACAGCTCTCGCCTTACGTCGAGGTGGAAAGCCAAGCCTGTCCCGAACTGGTGCCGCTCGTCGAACACGGATTGTTCCGATCCAAGGATGCTCTGCAGGTGGTGCAAGAATCCTTGAGAGGCATCAAGGATACCTCCATTGATTGTCTGATCCTGGGGTGTACTCACTATCCGTTCCTGATGAATACGATTCAAACGGTCATGGGGCCGTCAGTGAAACTGATCAGCTCCGCCGATGAAACAGCTCGCGAGGTCAGCACGATTCTGTACGATAAAGGCCAGCTTGCGAGCAGCATGGAGAGCCCGGTGCATCAATTCTTCTGTACTGGAGATCCGGTTATTTTTCAGAGCATCGCAACCGAATGGCTCGGAGATCATATCAAGCGGACACCTGTTGTCTGGCAAATTACAAGGCTATAATTCACCATTCATACTAAGAGCTAATCCAGAATGAATAAGAGCAGAAAACGCAGGCAGGACAAGGGATAAGACCTTGTCCTGCCTTTATTATTTTCAGTGCCAAGTTTAGAAAAGGAGCGGGATATGGCGCGGTTTTCGATCATTTGCATCATACATGTTGGACAACCGGCTGCTCATATACATGGAATGGACGCTAATTGAAGCGGCTTTGCCGCGGAAAGGAATCCATTATGCAGCAATATGTCGTACAGAAAGGCGATACGCTAAGACGCGTGGCTGCCAGATATAGTCTGGCGTATGAACAGCTGATTACGGCGAATCCATGGGCGGCACAGCAGCCGTATCTCCAGCAGGGGCAAATGCTCTATCTTCCTGCATCGCTGCGCCGAAGGTATGTCATCCAGGAACATGATACCTTTGATAGTATTGCCAATACGTTCCGGTTTCGGAAGGAAGCCTTGGAAGAACTGAATCCCGGATTATCGGCTCATCATCTGCCGCAGGGGAAAACGATCGTTCTGCCGGGCACCACGCCTAGGCGTATGATACGATTAACCGGCGAATACGGACCGGGGGATCTGGAACGCGATATACAAGAGATGCAGCTGCGTTACCCTGTTATCGAGTGGAGTGTCATCGGCCGAAGCGTGCTCGGCAAACCGCTATATGCAGCCAAAATCGGTAAAGGCCCTAAGAACCTGCATATCAATGCAGCACTCCATGCCAATGAATGGATCACAACCCCGTGCCTGATGCGTTTCATGGAGGAGTACGGCAGGGCATTATCGCAAGAGTCACCGGTTTATTTTCAGGAGCCGGATGCCTTGTACCGGAACTATACGTTATGGGTTGTGCCGATGGCAAACCCGGATGGAGTAGAGCTTGTACAGGAAGGAGTCACTCCTTCGCATCCCTATTATGAGCGTCTGCTCGAGTGGAATGGCGGACGCGAGGATTTTCGGCGCTGGAAGGCTAATATAAACGGCGTGGATTTGGGTGACCAGTTCCCTGCGCATTGGCATGAGGAAGTTGCGCGAAGGGGGAAAATCTGTCCATCCCCGCAGGATTATGCGGGGACTAAGCCGCTAAGTGAGCCGGAAGCCGAAGCTGTCTATCAGCATACACTATCGATATCTCCGGAACGGGCCATTTCCCTTCACAGTCAAGGGCGGGAAATCTATTGGAATTACAGGGACTATGAGCCTCCGGAAAGTGAGGATATGGCCAGAAGATTAGGTCAGGCGGGCGGTTACAGGCCAGTGAAGCTGCAGGGCAGTGATGCGGGATACAAGGATTGGTTCATTCAGCATTACCGAAAACCGGGCTTTACCGTGGAGATTGGTTATGGGGTGAATCCGCTGCCGCTTGAGGATTTCGAGGATCTGTGCGTCGAGGTGGGATCCATTCTAGCTGCGTTTATGTCTTTGGAATAGCATAGTTTGAAACGAAAAGCTTCTATTCCACGTATAATAATAGAAGATGTCGGCCGCTGCTTTTATGGATCACAAGGCAGCGGCCTCTTTTCATGCTTTTTGCTGCCGCCCCCGGAATACGTGTTGCCGGGATTTCTTAGAGATTTGTTAATTGGGTAATATATAGACATGCTGCCTGGAATGGAGGGAACAACATGAAGTGGAGAAGATTATGGTCGCTTCGGCGCTGGTCGCACGTATTCCAGCGGATATTCGGTTATTTAACCTCTTCCCGGGTTTCACTCGGGGACAAGCTGTTATTTCTGGTTCCGGTTGTGCTGTACTGGGTGCTGCCGGACTTTATGCCATTGCTGCCGATCGACGATATCGGAGTCACGATGCTGCTGATGAATTGGTTCGTATCCCGCGTCGAGCGGAAATATCCAGGTGTGCTCGGTGAAGCTCAAGGCCCCGCCAAGCGCGTACGGTAAACGAGCTTTTCGGACGTAAATATACGGACAGGACCCTTGCGAAAAAACCAGCAGGGGTCTACAATAACATATTGAATGAAACATCCGTGAGGAGATGAATATACGTGAAATGTAAAATTACCCGTAATGCCGCCAAGGTGTTAAAGAGAGAGCTGGACAAGGAAGAGAACAAGGACAAGAAAATTCGTGTACTGGTAACCCATGCGCATGGTGATCATGCCCACTACGGTCTGGATCTGGATACGCCGAAGGAAAATGATGTCGTCGTATCCACAGATAAAGAGATCGACGTCATTTTGGAAGCGGGACAACCTTTCCTGGACGGCGTCAAAATCGACTATCTTTATTTTCCTCAGGAAGGCTTTGTGATTACGAATCCGTCCCAGGGCAATCACGGCGACCACTAGGTTACTTCAGAATAAAGAAGGTAATGTACAATGGCTAATGATATTCGCGTCTGCGAGAAGTGCAGACATACGAAGTTAAAGACAATAATCCCGAAAATTAAGAAAATGGTACCGGATGCCGACATTAAGATCGGCTGCAAATCCTATTGCGGTCCTTGCGGCAAACGCGCCTTCATGTATATCAATGGCCGTTATGTCAGCGCGCCTACAGAGGATGAAGTGCTGGCAAAGGCGCTGCCGTTTGTGAAATAACAAACAACTGGCTGTTTGTTACTTCAGAATCGAAGTTTCGCGGAAAATTCCCATTCTTCGGGTATAGTTCCTGGCTCAGCCATCCATGCTAAGGGGGCAGCAGGAACAACAACTTTAGAAGGGAGCATCCGTCATGAACAGTCACGATTCCAGTCTTCATTCCAACAGTCCCAGCAACAGTGCGCTAGATTCCGTGGAGAAGCTGCACCGTGCCGTATCCTCGGCAATGTCCCACCCGACGGAACAGCTGATTCAGCAAGCGGAGAATTCGTTATCCCATACGGAGCAAGCGGTCGCCCAAGTGATGGAGCAGGGGAACGCAAACGCCGTGGAATTGGCGGAAGAGTTGTTAGGCGAAGAGAAGGAACGTCTGTCCAAGCTTCGTTCAGCTAAAAAGTAGTTTAGGATCCTGTGCAGTCCGTTCAGTAGCTTTCGAGCTAATGAACGGGCTTTTTTTAATTTATATACGCATTTGAATTATATACTTGATTCCGATATATTATTCTGTTAAATTGTTGTCATGGATAGAACAAGTTTAATAAAAGGGCATTTGGAGATGTGCGTATTGGCCATTCTGAGTCATGGCAAGAGTTATGGTTACGAGATTATGAAGGAGTTGGAGAAACACCGACTGAAATTGAAGGGAGTAGGAAGCATCTATCCCATCCTGTCCAAGCTGAAAGATCAGGGATGGGTGACGGATACGAGGGAGCTTAGCGAGAGCGGCAAAGCCAGAGTATATTACGAAATAACGCCAAGCGGAGATTTGTTTCTGGATAAGAAAATCCAGGAGTGGGAGGAGCTGCAGCAGGATATTCGATCATTGCTCTCATCGAATGTACAGCGAATGGCAGATGGCGTGGAACAGGAGAGCCAGAGATGATGACATTATCCTATGAAGAAGAACAATTTATCGCGGACGTTCGCCGCGAGTTGATACGGTACGAAATGACGTCAAACCAGGTGGAAGCCGTTGTCGAACAGATCCGGGAACATCTGGAGGCAAGCCGGGAGCACGGGGAGTATGGTCTTGAAGATCTGGGCTCTCCCGTTATGTATGTCAGGGATTATGCAGAGGTGCAAGGTTTGGTTAGAGTGCAAGACGCCATGGACCTCGAGTCTGTTCCTGAAGAACCTCCGGGACAGCGCAGCTGGCGGCTGCGCGTATGGGGCTTTCTGAAATATTCGCTGGTTTTTGCGGCGGTCTATATCATATGTCAGCTGTTATTTTCCTTCGCATTAACGACGGCATGGGTGAAGGGGTATGAGATAACCGGCTTCAATCTGCTGTACCGAATATCCGATCAGACGTGGTGGAATATGATGTTGATCGTATTCAGCCTTTCGATTTCGGCGCTCGTTACAATTCTGGCCCATGTCTTCGGTAAAAGAAGAAAACATAGAGATCTCCTCCCGTTTACAGAAGGAGGAAACGTATTGTGAGAAAGAAGTGGACGTATGTCGTATTAACCGTACTGGCTTTCGTGCTTCCGACATGGGGGAATGTTGTTGAAGCAGAAGAACTCATGGCTGATAAGGTTGACCTCTACATGAAAGCGGCGATGGAGGAATATCAAATTCCGGGTCTTTCCGCTGCCATCGTGCAGGATGGGGACATCGTGTTTACGAACAGTTATGGTGTTACAGCAGAGGGCAGTACGGTCAGCTCCAAAACTCCATTTTTACTCGGATCTCTCTCCAAATCCATGACGGCGTTAGGGATTGTCCAGCTTGTGGAGTCGGGCCAGGTCGAATTGGATGAATCCGTTGGGACCTATTTGCCGTGGTTTGCAGCTGAAGCGTCTTCTGAGGTATCTTCAATAACGATAAGGCAATTGCTGGCTCAGACGAGCGGATATAGTACATATACGGGCTTGGCGTATTCCGATGTGGGTGCGAAGGATGCTTCTGCCCTGAAAAAGATTGTGAGCAATCTCTCCAACGCAAAGCTTAGCAGACCACCAGGGGAACAACATCAGTACAGCAACGCCAATTACATGATCCTGGGAGCTGTTCTGGAGGAGGTGTCGGGTCAATCCTATGCCGATTATATGGAGCAGCATGTGTTTGGCCCGCTGGGCATGAGTACGGCTGCAGCCGATGAGGAGCGGGCGGTTCAAACCGGATTTGAACATGGGTATCAATCGTGGTTCGGCTATCCGCGAGTGAGCAGCGTCCCCTATGACAATAGCGGTGCTTCTTATGGTTATATCTCGGCGAGTATCGACGATATGGCGCGGTATCTCCAATTTTTGCTCCAAGATAATGACATGTTGCTTAGTCGGGAATACAAGGAGCTGCTCCTGTCGCCTTTAGTTCAGCATCGACCGGATCGTGCTTATGGTTTTGGCTGGAGAATAAGCGAGACGGAACAAGGCGAGAGGCTGGTATGGCACTCCGGATCAACACCGGAAGCACGGGCGGAAATCTTCTTCGTCCCTGAACAGGGCGTAGGGGCCGTTATTTTAACCAACAAGGACCACATTCTGGAGGAAGCCAGATTGATTCAGGTCTCCAAGGATTTGAGAGGGATATTAGACGGACAAGACCCGAAGCCGCCTTCCGCTGGAATCCATCCGGTGATTTGGGGATTGGCGGTAACTTTGATCATTCTGCTCGCTATCGTGATATGGATGCTGCTAAGAATGCAGAAACGCAGCTTGAAGTTATATCTCACGCTCCCGCTAAGCTTGGTTCTCTTTGCGATTTCAGCTGGCATCATTCCGCTCTTCACGCGGCTGACAAGCTCCCCTTGGAATTCCATACGACTCTTTGCACCGGACATTGCCTATATGACGCTGGGGATTGCAGCTAGTCTGGCATTGATGGCGCTTGTGCTGATGTACGGAACGCTTGTCAGCCGTAGGGAACATCTTGAGTCGATTACCCGGCGCGCTTGATATGAAATGCAATCAGTAAAAAGATGGTCCCCCCATAAATCCAGCTTGGTGTGTGTTCGGACATTGCCTAGCCCCAAAAAACAAACCAGGCCGATGAGCGAGATCAGCCTGGTTTGTTTCGTTTAGCTGCCTCAGTCAACAGCGATGAGAGGCTAAAATAAGATTTGAAATTTACTAACGTTAGGCCCGGTTATCGGGTATTCGCTTCACCCTGTGCTTTAAATAGCTTCAGCAGGTCATACGTGATCACTTGATCGGAAATCCGCAGCTGCTCCTGTGTCTCATCATATCCGTCACGGCATGCCTGGATGTCAGTTGGCTGACGCGTTGTCAGATCGTAACAGGTTCCACCTTCAAGCCCGGCCGTCTCGGTGGGCAGGTAGAACACCTTCCCATCGGAAAAAGCGCCGCTGCGCAGCGGAATCAGACGCGGTTCATCATCAAACAGATGGCTGCCGATCCAGTAATACGGCTCACCCGATACACCGAGAAGATGAAGAATACTTGGTGTCACGTTCATCATGCCGGCGGCCTCCGGGTAAACTCCGGCATGCCCTCCATCAGGCAGGCGGATGAGGAGGGGAACCTGGTTCATGATTTGCTCCATGTCGAGTGCATTCAGGTCTCGTCCCAGGAATTTCTCATAGTCTGCTTTTTCCTTGATCGAATTGTCGTGATCCCCATAGATAAGCAATATGGTGTTATCCCACAACCCTTGCTGTTTCATCTGCTCGACGAACTGGCCGAATGCTTCGTCAACATAGTGGATCGACTGCAGATAGTTTCCGAATATCGAGCCTTCGAAAGCCCCTGTATCCAGCTTCGCAGCATCCTTGGGGACATAATACGGATGATGGCTCGTTAACGTAATGAGGAAGGAATAGAAGGGCTGTTTGATGCCTTTCATATGATCCAGTGATTGCGCGAAGAACGCTTTGTCGCTTAATGACCATCCCTGCACATCGTTCATTTCAAAATCCTTCTTGCTGTAAAAACGGTCGTAATTCATTTCCCGGTACATCGTGGTACGGTTCCAGAAGCTGCTGTCATAGGCATGGAATACGTTTGCTCCATAACCCTGTTCTTTCAGAATCTCCGGAAGGGTATCGTACTCGCGGTCAGCATATCGCGTGAATACGGAACCTGTGGGGAGCGGAAGCAAGGAGCTGTGCGTGACAAAATCCGCATCGGACGTTCGCCCTTGACCGGTTTGATGATAGAAATTGCTGAAATACATACTGTCCTTCATCAATCGGTTGAAGTTAGGGGTAATTTCCTGACCCTCGATCGACTGGCCGATGACAAAATTCATAAAGGCCTCCGTCTGAATCATGATGACATTGCTGCCTTTATACTTGCCGAACAAGGCGCCCGTATCGGACGGCTCCATACGCTTGGCATCAAACCATGCCTTGACCTGGTTGACCTCTTCCTCTGCCAGCTTGGGCTGCCCCACGAGATGATCTCGTCCATAACGGTAGATATCATATCCGTGAAAGCCGATCAGTCCCGTCACATTATACAGCGTAATATTCCACCAATTGCCTTCAAAGAGGCCTACGGCCCATGTATTGGACGCTTTCTTGATCGGAACGAAAGTCATGATCATGCCCAGGATGAACACAAGCGTGCCTGTAACCGCACGGCGAATGATCCGGTTCCGCCGATGCTGGCGATATTCACCCGGGAGTGCATAGGTTTCCAAGGTGATTCTCCGTTTGCGGAATACCATCACGGCAGTAAACGGGACAATAATAAGCCAATCGATAAAAAAGAACAGATCGTACGCATGTATCAGGGAACGTATGCTATCCCCGAGGGAACCGACTTGTCCAGCCTGCATAAGGACCGGCACGGTTATGAAATCATCGAAATAGCGGTAATAGATCAAATCCGCGTACAGGATCCCTGTCCATAAGAGATTTAATAAAGTTAATGCTGCAAGTCGGCCTCTTGGCGGAAGCCACAAGGTCCAGAAGGAGATCAGCAGGAGCGAACCGACAGCGATCACATAGTCTGCCTGATCCAGCTTCATGTTGGTAATATGGAGATGATGATCAAGCATGATCAGCTTGTACATCATGAGGATAAGGAATAATAAATATGCGGTGTACCGGTAATGCAGCCCTTTGGAGACCCGGCTTCGGATATCGCTCCATGATGGGGATGAGAGCACGTGGGTATCCTCCTTTTTTTGAAAAACATCCTTTAATCACAGTCTTCTTATTATAGCTTGGCCCGGATGACCGAGCAAAAAAAGCCGCCCAAGGGCGGCGTTTGCAAGAAGCGTCATTTCGTTATTCCGCCGATTTGTTACGCGGCGGCAAGGGGCCCAGGTATTGATAATACTGACATTCGATCCGGCCATTGAACAGCTTGCGGCGCTTGTCCGCCTTGCGGCCGAAGTAATGCTCAAACTGCTTGGTCGGGCTGAGCGCGAAGAAGGACCAGGTCGGAAGTGAATGCGTTACGGATCCGAGCTGGCGAATGAGACGCTCAACCTCCTCTTTCTCGCTTAACCGCTCGCCATATGGCGGATTGGTGATGATACAGCCGAATTCGCCCTCAGGGATGGCTTTGGCTGCAGGGAGAACCCTAAAGTCGATTTCGCCGGCAAGTCCCGCACTTTTGGCGGCGGCCTTGGCTACTTCGATCGCTTTCGGGTCGATATCGCTTCCGGCAATATGCAGCGGAATATCGTCCTTCACAGCGTCAAAAGCTTCCTCGCGCGCATCCTCCCAGAGGTTGTCCCCAATAATATCCCAATGCTCGGACGGGAACGAGCGGCGCAGGCCGGGAGCAATATTCCAGGCCATCATCGCGGCTTCGATCAGAATGGTGCCCGAACCGCAGCACGGGTCATAGAGCGGACGATGAGGGCCCCAGCGGCTTAATTGCAGCAGAGCGGAAGCCATGGTTTCCTTCAGCGGAGCTTCCGTAACCAGCTTGCGATAGCCGCGTTTATGAAGGGCTGGTCCTGTGGTATCAAGGGTCAGTATGGCTCGATCCTTCAAGAGAGAAACCTCGACTACATAACGGGGGCCGTCCTCGGGGAACCATTCCGTACGGTGCGAGAGCTTCAGCTTCTCCACGATTGCTTTTTTCACGATGCCCTGACAGGCGGGAACGCTGCTAAGCTGCGATTTATGGGAACGCCCTTCCACAGGGAATTCGCCATCAGCAGGAATCCACTCTTCCCATGGAAGAGCTTTGGTTCCTTCAAAGAGCTCGTCGAAGGTAAAGGCTTTAAACTCACCCATCTTGACGAGAATACGGTCGGACGTCCGGAGCCACAGATTGCAGCGGCAAATATCAATCAGGTCACCTGAAAAGGTAACTCTACCATTCTCTACTTCCATGTCGGTGTACCCGAGCTCTTTCAACTCGCGGGCAACGACGGCTTCCAGCCCCATCGGGGCCGTCGCGATCAATTGTAATCGAGGCATTAACGATGTCAACTCCATTTAACATGTGTACGGCGATAGTCGCCGCCGGTTCAATCTATATAGTATAGGCGATTGCATTGACTAAGACAATTATCATATGATAGTTCTCGTTAGGTTTAACGGGAAACAACGTTTCTTAATTAAGACAAAGGAGGCGGCTTCATTGCTTACGACCCCTGATGATTATGTTAACCAATTATACCCTGAAGATGAAGAGCTTCAGTTCGTGATAGAGGCCATCCGCGAGCATGGGATGCCGGAGGTGTCGGTGGCACCGGCATATGGCCGATTGCTGACCATGCTGGTACAGACTGCCGGCGCCAGGAATATTCTCGAAATCGGCGCCCTTGGCGGCTATAGCGGGATCTGTCTGTGCCGAGGGCTTCCTGCGGACGGCAAGCTCACCTCCCTTGAGCTTAAGGAAGAATACGCGCAGCTTGCAGGCAGGCATCTGGAGAAGGCCGGATTCAAGGATCGGGTGGAGTACCGGATCGGTCCGGCTGCGGACAGTTTGGCAGCGTTGAAGCAGGAAGGACGAACCTTCGATTTTTTCTTTATTGATGCGGATAAGGAGAACTATCCCCTATACTTGGATTATGCTTTGGAGCTAGCGAATCCGGGTGCCCTTATTGCCGGGGATAACTGTTTCTTGCGCGGCAGAACGCTGAATTCGGACAAGAACGGTCCTTCGGTTCAAGCGGTACGCCGGTTTAATGAAGTCATTGCGACGGACAAGAGGCTGGTCAGCACGCTGCTGCCTGCTTATGACGGGATGATCCTTGCACGCGTTAAGTGATCTTACCGATAATAAACAAGGGGCTGTCCTCGGGTCGATGCAGACCACGGGACAGCCCCTCGTTGTTTGGATTGGGAGACAAACTAGCTGTAGATGACAGACTCCAGGGGATCAACGATATTTGGGCGAAGGCTTTTGCGAGAACAGCTTTCTTCTCACCCACATCATATTGATGATCAACAGACAGCCGGAAGTAATAAACAATCCTTCGATGCCGATGAAGCCGGATAAGAATCCGCCGATCACCGCCCCCAGCATGTTGCCAAGCGCTAGCGAGCTTGTATTGAAGCCGAAGGAGCGGCTTTCCATGCCGTCCGGCGTGTAAGAGCGAATCAGCGCGTTGACGCTTGGCAGCAGCCCGCCCATGAAGACGCCCATCATGAACCGTACGATAATCAACTGCCATACCGATTGAACAAAAGCTTGCGGGATCAGCGTAAGTCCCGTACCGATCAAGGCGTAGGTCAAGATGCGGTGCGCGCCGACCTTGTCGCTGAGCTTGCCGAGAATCGGGGAAGCGATCATGTTCGACAGCCCCGTTACCGCCACAACGAACCCGGCCCATATCGCAATATCCACCGCGGTTCCATGAAGCTTCTGAACGTACAGCGGAAGCAGCGCCATGGGACTGATCATGGCGAATTGCAGCAGGAACGTGACGGCGAATAACGCCGGCAGCTGCGGAATGTGGCTCAGCTCCTTGAGCCCGGCGATAACCGAAGGCTGCGGCGCCTTGGCCGCCTGCTCGCGGTTGAAATTCTCCTTGACGAGGAACAAGGCAAGCATCGAAGCGGCAAAAATCAATCCGCCCGTGATATAGAAGATTGGCCGGAATCCGACCCAGCTTGCCATGAGTCCGCCGATCAACGGACCGAGAATCGTGCCTGCAACTTGTCCGGACTGCATGATACCCATCGCAAATCCCATTCGATTCTTGGGCGTTGTACCCGATACGAGCGATATCGCCGCAGGGTTAAATCCCGATATGGTACCGTTCAGCAGACGCAGAACCAGCAGATGCCATGGATGGGTAGCAAAGCCCATGCACGCAATGACCAGCGCCATGCCGAAGCCGGAGCGCAGCAGCATGATTTTGCGTCCGTATTTGTCTGCGACCTTTCCCCAGATCGGTTGAAAAATGAATGATGTCAGGAAGTTGGCAGCGAATATTAATCCTGCCCATAGTCCTATTTCCCGATCTCCCACGACATTCAGGTCTTGCGCCAGATATAACGTCAGGAACGGGGTGATCATGGTCATCCCGGAGTTGACCAAAAACTGTCCGAACCAAAGCACAATGAGATTGATTTTCCAATTGGTCAATGTGCCCTTCACTTCCTTTCTAAGCTGTCGAGCCCGAAATAACCGGGCGAATTGTGGAACTACCCTAAAAATGCCGTTCTTCCAGTATAACATATTTAAAAAGTGCCAAATGCTAACAATGTCATAAGATTGTCATGCGATTTTCATAGGATGTCCATGTAAGACGGTTGTTACTTACTTTTAAAAAGGGCATAATGAAATTTAGGAAACTTTATACACATTGATGGGGGCCTAATCATGACCTATAACGATCAATTCATTCGCGCTTGCCGCAAGCAGGAAGTGAACCACGTTCCTGTATGGTACATGCGTCAAGCGGGACGCTACGACCCGGAGTACCGAAAGATTAAAGAAAAGTACTCCTTACTGGAAATATGCAGTCAACCGGAGCTGGCGGCAGAGGTAACCTTGATGCCCGTACGGAAGCTTGGTGTGGACGCGGCTATTTTATATTCCGATATTATGAATCCCGTTGCCTCGATCGGGGTAGACTTCGATATTGTGAAAAATATCGGCCCGGTGATTGATAATCCGATCCGATCTGCGGCGGATGTAGAGAAACTGCGCCCGATCGATGTCGAGGGGGATCTTGGACATGTGTTGGAGACCATCCGGATCCTGGATAAGGAGCTGGAAGTGCCGCTAATCACGTTTGCGGGCGCTCCATTCACGATTGCCAGCTATCTCATCGAAGGCAGACCATCCAAAAATTATCTTCGCACGAAAGAGCTCATGTACAGTGAGCCGAAGGTATGGTTCTCGCTGATGGACAAGCTCGGGGATATGGTGATCGCTTATCTGCGCGCCCACGTCGCTAACGGCGGGAAAGCGTTTCAATTGTTTGACAGCTGGGTGGGGGCTTTGTCTCCACAGGATTTCCAAACGTATGTCCTTCCAACCATTAAGCGTATTTTTGCAGAGCTTCAGGACCTGAGTGTTCCGAAAATTTATTTTCCAGGCGTGAGCTCAGGTGAGCTGCTGCCTACGCTTACCGATCTGAGAACGGATGTCATCGGTCTCGATTGGAGAGTGTCCATTGCAGAAGGACGCCGCCGTTTAGAGCATAAGTATGCTGTTCAGGGCAATCTGGACCCGACCATACTGACCGGACCGATGCCGGTCATCCAGCAGTATGCGAAGGAGATTATCGATCAGGGGATTCAGGAGCCTGGCTTTGTGTTTAATCTAGGGCACGGTTTATTCCCGGAGGCTTCGCTGGAGAAACTTCGTGAGTTGACATCGTATATTCACGAATACTCCGCTCAGGCACTGCAGGCAGGTGCACAACGCTCTTAAATGTTGAATATTTTATTAGTCAGAGGTGAGATGGTATGAAGAACAAGATTGGCGTGTTGGTTATGTCCTACGGCACACCGGAGAGCATGGAAGGAATCGAGAGTTATTATACCCATATCCGTCGCGGGAATAAGCCGTCGGAGGAGCAGCTTAAGGAGCTTACTGACCGCTATGAGGCGATTGTGGGAGGTGTGTTTCCACTCCGGGAGAATACGGACCGACAGGTACGCACGCTGCAGGATACATTGAATGCGGATCCTCGCGCGATCGATCTTGAGTTTGTATGCTATCAGGGACTGAAGCACGCTGCCCCATACATTGAAGATGGTGTTGAGCAAATGGTGCGGGACGGCATTAAGGAAGCGGTCGGCATTGTGCTGGCTCCTCATTACTCCACGATGAGCATCGGATCCTACGTGAAGCGCGCTCAAGCCAAAGCGGATGAGTTGGGACTTCAGATCTCGTTTGTGGAAAGCTATCACAAACATCCGAAACTGATCGAGGCCTTTGCGGACCGGGTGTCCGCCAAGCTGAACCAGTTCGAGGAAGCAGGGGCTGACCGTGACAGCGTGAGAGTGCTGTTTAGTGCTCACAGCCTCCCGGAACGCATCTTGTCCATCGGAGATCCTTATCAGGATCAGCTTCTTGAGACATCCAAAGCCGTAGCCGAACAGGCAGGCGTCAAGCAGTGGCAGTTCACATGGCAAAGCGCTGGCCGGACGGCGGAGCCTTGGCTCGGTCCGGACATACTTGATACGCTGCAAACGCTGAATAAAGAAGAGCAGGTCGAGGATGTGCTGGTTGCGCCGGTCGGTTTTGTCTCGGATCATCTTGAGGTTCTGTACGATCTGGATATTGAAGCCAAAAGCATTGCCAAGGAAATGGATATGCGGCTTGAGCGCATCGACTCCTTGAACAGCGATCCGCTATACATGGAAGCGCTCAGCGATTCCGTGATCACCTTGATCGGTCTGTAAATCCGTTATTACCGGAAATTCGAATAGAATGCTTAGATATGGAACTCCCCGGTGACGGGGGGTTCTATTCTTTATAGGGAAGCTGGTATAATGGGGGGAGCGACTTATTACGCGAGCTTATCAGTGAATAAAGGAGTGACCTATGCATCTGTCACGATCAGAGAAAAGCAAGGCCGAGAAAAAGGCCCGTAAGCAGCGAACCGGTCAGGTTTGGATCATACTTAACTTATGTCTGATTTTTATGATCGCTGCTTTGCTTGTCTATCATTTTAAATTTAAGGAAGATCCTGTTCAGCAAACGGCTTATCCGCCCGGTATGCCGGAGTTTGGCATGGAAGGGGAGCAGGCGGGTAACCCGGGTTCCGGACAACCAGCTGACAGCGAGGGGACGGATTCGATGCCTCCGAGGACGACGGAGACGATGGAGACCGGCGAGCCCCCAGATTCCGATATGACCGAGCCTGAAGGCAGCGCAGCAGATGATCCTGCCGATTCCGCTCTTGCAAAGCGGGTGGTCATGCATTTTGCCGGGGATACCTTGTTCTCGGGCAAAGTGGAGGATGCGCTGAAGAATCACGGGTACGATTATCCATACAAGCATCTGGGTACTGCATTCCATGAGGATGATCTGACCGTACTTAACCTGGAAACGCCGGTTACGACCGGAGGCGTTGGCGCCGCCAATAAGAAATTTGTATTCAAGTCCTCACCGGACGTATTGCCGGCTCTGCGAGATGCCGGGGTAGAGGCCGTTAATCTGGCTAACAATCATATCCTAGATCAAGGACAAGAAGGACTTCTGGATACCTTGAAGCATTTAAAGGATCATGATATCCGTTATGTAGGCGCAGGACGGAATGAGAAGGAGGCCTTCGCGGCCCAGTATTTCGAGCTTCAGGGCATGACGGTTGCCTTGCTTGGATTCAGCCGTGTGCTTCCGGAGACGACCTGGTACGCGCTGGAGAACAGGCCGGGGGTGGCCGGGGCATATGACCATGTGCTGCCCAAGGCGGTTGAAGCGATCAACGCGGCGCGTTCCAAGGCCGATCTGGTGGTCGTGGTTGCCCATTGGGGAGAGGAGCTTCATAAAACGCCGAATGTTCACCAGATTAATCTGTCACGTGCGTTTATTGACGGTGGAGCCGACCTGATTATCGGCGGGCATCCCCATGTGCTGCAGGGATTGGAGCAGTACAAGGGCAAGTGGATTGCTTACAGTACCGGTAATTTCATATTTACCAAATCGTCGAATGAGGATACGTGGAAAACAGCCGTATTCCAGGCATCATGCAGTAAGCAAGGAGACTGTGACTTGAAGCTGACGCCTTACCGTACGGAGATCGGACAGGTCATTCCTCTCGAAGGCAAAGAAGCTAAGGCTTTGCTGAAAGAGGTGGAGAGGCGATCTGTCGGCGGCGTCAAAATAGCGCTCGATGGTAAAGTTATCGCTGGCAAGGCAGTGGAATAATTCTTTAAATCCTTACATCAAGGAGGTCCCACCATGAACAATTTATGTGTGGCTCACCGGGGGTTCTCCGGTAAAGCACCTGAAAATACGCGCGCAGCCATTCAGATGGCGATGGATGAGCCCTTCGTGCATTGGATGGAAATTGATGTGCAATTGACTCAGGACGGGGTCCCTGTCGTGATACATGACTATAGCGTGGACCGGACCACGACCGGAAAAGGCAAGGTGAAGGATCTGACCTGGCAGCAAATCCGGAGGATGGACGCCGGAGAATGGAAGGGACGCCAATTCAGGGGAGAGCAGGTTCCTTCACTGGATGAAGTCCTGCAGCTTGTCAAAGGACGATTGAAACTTAATATCGAACTTAAAACGAGCGGAGACATGTATCCCGGCCTGGAAGAAGCCGTTCTGGAGCGGATTCATGCCCACCGGATGCTGCCGGACGTGGTGCTAACTTCTTTTGAGCCGAAAGCCTTGATGAAGGCCAAGGAATTGGAACCTGACGTAAAAACCGGACTTATTATCGATGCGCATCCCCGCAATTTGCTGGCGCGTTTGAAGCAAATGAAATGTTCCTTTTTATCGATCGGCTATTCCCATCTGGATGCGGCCTTTGCTTCCGATCTGGTGAAGAACGGCATTACGCCCATGGCCTGGACGGTGGATGATGCGAAGAGTATGAGATCGCTCGCCCGAATGAATCCCGCCATCATGATCTGTACGAACCGCCCCGATACATGGGGGCAGATTTTTATCCATAAAATTGCACCCAAAGTTCCATTCTGGCGAAGAAAATGGAGGTTTTAATGTTATGTGTGCCCTAGTGAATAACGTTTATTGTGTAGGTCGTAATTATCAATTGCATGCGGCGGAGCTTGGCAATGCCGTGCCGGAAGAGCCGATGATTTTCCTTAAACCCTCGCATGCCGTCGTTCCATTGGATGGCAGCGTGCTGAAGCTGCCGATGGACCGCGGCAGTCTTCATTTTGAAGGCGAGCTAGTTATACAGCTCGCGGAGGATTACGCGCCAGGCAAGACCGTTGACGAGCTTGTAAAAACGATGGCCCTTGGCATCGACTTCACGCTGCGTGACGTACAGTCGGTCATTAAAGAGAAGGGACATCCTTGGACGGCCGCAAAAGCGTTTAAATCTTCCGCACCGCTTACGCCATCCATTGCGTTTCCCGGGACCGCGAAGCTGGCGGATATCGATTTTACCGTAAGGCAGAACGGCGAAGAAGTACAGCGCGGGAATGTGAAGGATATGATCTTCTCCCTTCAGCGTATTATCGATTACATCGGCGAGCATTATGGCCTTGGCCAAGGTGATTTAATCTTCACGGGTACGCCGGCTGGCGTAGGACCGACGGAATCCGGCGACGTGTTCGAATTGTTCTGGGGAGATGTCCGTCTGGGCCGCTGCGAAATCGGGTAAACGGATATATGCTTTAACACATGGGAGGGGTCACAGATGGATTGGCTGATCGGAGCGGCAGGTGCCCTAATCGTGGCAGGAGCCGCGTACAGGAAACGATCACTATCGGAATCCGGAGCCGCAGCCGCTATTCTGATGGGTACCATATATTACGGAGCAGGGAACGTGTTTTGGTTCGGAACCCTGCTTCTTTTTTTCATTACATCCACACTGTTATCCCGGTACGGGAAGCAGCGGAAGGCAGACCTCGAGAAATCCTATGCCAAGACAGGGCGTCGGGATGCGGGCCAGGTCTTCGCCAATGGCGGCATCGGCATGGTGCTGTGTCTGTTAAACGTATGGATTCCGTCCGATCTGTGGGTATTCCTGTTTATAGGCGTTATGGCTACGGTAACGGCGGATACCTGGGCCACGGAGTTAGGCAGCCTTAGCCGGAAGCCCCCGCGTTCCGTGCTGAACGGCAAGGTGCTGACCGCCGGGGAATCCGGCGGCGTGTCCTGGGTCGGCTCCACGGCAGCAGCGGCAGGGAGTTTACTGATTGGGGCAGGCGGATGGCTGCTTGCCGGATGGAGCGGCATGGATGCAGAGCTGTTGCCGTATGTTCTGGCAGCCCTCGCCGGCGGACTGGTTGGAGCCTTTGCCGATTCGTACCTCGGAGCGACATTACAAGTGATGTATCGCTGCCGTGTGTGCGGCAAATCGGTGGAAGTGTCGCATCATTGTGGTGAAGATACCGTGCGTACGCGCGGCGCTGCGTGGATGTCCAACGATGCAGTCAATCTGGTCAGTTCGCTTCTCGGCGGAGCGGCAGCTTATGGGATTGCCGTGCTGATTGCGTTATAATGTATCCATCTTACCGATGAAACAAACGATCAACGAAATCTATAGATGTAAGTAGGGATCATAACAATGAATATTTTGACCGTCGAACAGGTAACAAAAAGCTATGGAGACAAAATTCTGTTTCAAGATGCATCCTTCGGAATGGAGGATCAGGATAAAATCGGCATTATCGGCGTGAATGGCACGGGGAAATCCACATTTCTGCGGGTCATCGCGGGGCTCGAACCGCCCGACTCCGGTAAAATATCGATGGGCAATCGCATCCGGGTTCGTTACCTCGCGCAGAATCCGGAGTTTGATCCGGACAAAACCGTCCTGCAGCAGGTGTTTGAGGGCGATCTTCCGGAGATGAAGGCCGTGCGGGAATACACTGAAACGATGGAACTGCTGGAGCTGCATCCAAGTCATGAGGAGCTCCAGCAGAAACTGCTGAAGCTCAATCAGACGCTGGATACGCTGCAGGCATGGCAGCTTGAAAGCGATGCGAAAACCATCCTGTCCAAGCTGGGGATTCGGAATTATGAAGCGAAGATGGGGACGCTGTCGGGCGGCCAGCGTAAGCGGGTGGCATTAGCCGCCGCCTTGATTCAGCCTTCCGACTTGCTTATTTTGGACGAGCCGACCAACCACATTGACAATGAATCCGTTGCCTGGCTGGAGCAGTATTTGCAGAAGCGCCGCGGCGCGCTGCTCATGATTACGCATGACCGGTATTTTCTGGACCGGGTGGCCAATGTTATGCTGGAGCTGGATCACGGACGGCTGTTTCGATATGAGGCGAATTACAGCCGTTTTCTGGAGCTGAAGGCAGAACGCGAGGAGCGTGAAGCCGCTTCCGAGCAAAAGCGCCAAAATTTGCTGCGGAGCGAGCTTGCCTGGATCCGCAGAGGGGCCAAGGCCCGCACGACCAAGCAGAAGGCGAGGATTGAACGTTTCGAGAAACTCAAGGATCAGGAGATGGTACACAGCTCCGGTGAACTGGACGTTTCGGTCGCTTCCACCCGCTTGGGACGCAAAATTCTGGAGATTGAAGGTCTCCGGATGAAGATCGACGACAAAACGTTAATTCAGGACCTTTCCTATATCGCCGTTCCCGAGGATCGGATAGGTATCGTAGGCCCGAATGGCAGCGGCAAATCCACACTGCTCAATCTGATTGCCGGGCGGATTCAGCCGGGTGGCGGGGAAGTCGTGCTCGGACCGACGGTCAAGCTCGGTTATTTCACGCAGGAGCATCAGGAGATGGACGGCAGTCAGCGCGTGATTGAGTATATCAAGGATGAGGCCGAGGTTGTCCGCACGGCGGACGGTTCGGCGATTACCGCAGCCCAGATGCTGGAACGCTTTCTGTTCCCGCCCGCGCTGCAGTGGACGCCGATTGCGAAGCTGTCCGGAGGCGAGAAGCGCCGCTTGTATCTGCTGCGGGTGCTGATGAGCGCACCGAATGTGCTGCTGCTTGATGAACCGACCAATGATTTGGATATCCAGACATTGTCCGTCCTGGAGCAGTATTTGGATGAGTTCCCGGGCGTCTGTATCGTGGTATCCCATGATCGCTTTTTCCTGGATCGAACCGTGGACAAGATTATGGCCTTTGAGGGCGACGGTCAGATTCGTGTCCATGTGGGCTCTTACAGCGAATATGCGGAATGGATGCAGCGTCACGGCGGTGAAGCTGCCGGGAGCAAGGCGGAAGCATCCATAGCCAAATCTGCTTCGGGGAGCAGCGATGGCACGGACAGCGATTCAGCTAAAGAAGCGCCGCGTGAGCGCTTGAAATTCAGTTACAAAGAACAACGGGAGTTTGAGCAGATTGACGGGCTCATCGAGGATACCGAGAGCAAGCTCGTTTCGATTCAATCCGAGATGGAGACCGCCGGCAGCGACGCAGCCAGGCTTCAGGAGCTGATGAAGGCTCAGGAGGAAACGGAGCGTGAACTGGAGCATCTGATGGAACGCTGGACCTATCTGAACGAGCTCGCGGAGAAGATTGAACAGAGCAAGAAATCGTAAGGATTCACGCGATCCATAAATAAAGGGGCGTCCCCAGGCATAATGCCTTGGCGGGACGCCCCTTTGTTAGTATAAGGCCAGCGTGGCTGAACCATTTTGATCATACAGCAACAACATCTTCTAAAGAGAGGATGGTTTTTTGTGAAAGAACGCGAACAGACGTTGTTTATAAAATGATCAACTGACGTAGGCCGCCAGCAGCTTTACGGTGTTAAGAACGGCTTGTTTATGCGTTCTTTCCATTGCATGGGATGCATGGACGCCGGGACCGATCAGCGCGGCCTTGATGTTGCTGCCCGCGGAAAGCGCTGCAGAAGCGTCAGAGCCGTAATGAGGGTAGACATCCACCGCATACGCAATGCCTTCGCTTTCGGCCAACTGGATCAAACGGCTGGTCATGTTATAGTCATAGGGACCGGATGAATCCTTCGCGCAGATGGATACATCGGTTTCCTTGCAGCTCAGGTCATCGCCGATGCAGCCCATATCGACCGCAATCATCTCATTGATGTCGGCAGGAATGTAAGCCGCGCCATGTCCCACTTCTTCATAGTTCGAGATGAGAAGCTTCACATTATGTTTAGGTTTCCAGTTATCCCGCTTCATGCTTTCGAGCAAGCCGAAGAGGGTAGCGACGCTGGCTTTGTCATCCAGATGGCGCGATTTGATGTAACCGCTTGGCGTAATGACCGCACGGGCATCAAAGGAAACAAAATCTCCAACCCCGATGCCGAGTTTCTTCACATCATCGGCCGACTCCACCATTTCGTCGATCCGGACCTCCATATGGGCTTCCTGGCGCTTGAAATCGCGTGCATCGCTGTATACGTGGACAGAAGGATGCGTGGACAGGATCGTGCCCGTATATTTCTTGCCGCTGCGGGTATGGATGATGCAGTATTCATTCTCAATGCTGTTCATCATGTATCCGCCAACGGAGGTAAGACGGAGCGTGCCCTCTGATTTCACGGCACGAACCATCGCGCCAAGCGTGTCCACATGGGCGCTCAGACCAACCGTACGGCTGCCGTCTTGTCCGGGAACGGACAGAATGGCGCCGCCTTTTTCATTCCATTCGAGCGAAACATCAAGCGTTGCGGCTTCCTGTTCGATCCGCTTCATGATGTCATGGGTATATCCGGTTGGGCTCGGTGTATCGAGCAGTTCTTTTAGCAGGTTCAGCACGTAAGTTTCATTCGGTTGTATCGCCATTAATTGTTCAGCCTCCTTGGTTCAATCGAACAGCCTTCCCTATTCAGCGGGGGCGTCCTTCTGTTCTTTCTTGCTTTCCTCTTCCGCAGCTTGTACTTCAGGGGTGTATCCCGTTACTTCACGGATATGTATAAGTTGCTCGGCTAACGAACGGATCTCCTTCTGCATTTGATATTGACGGTAAATGCCGAACGTGCCGACAATGAGTCCCCCGATCAGCGAGCACCCGATAATCAGCAGAATCAGCGGTACATTGACTGTGCCGAATAATAAATTCACTGCGACCGGTTTGACATTGATGACGGCGAATACAGCCGTAATCAGGGCAAACAATAAGGCTGCGATTAGCGACCATTGAATTTTCATGGGGAACACCTCCTTCCTCCAAACAGTATAAAATCCCTTGCCTGTAAAGGGCAAGGGATTTTATTCCACTGGTCAATTGAGATACGCTCATACTGCCATAGCGGCTGTTTATTTCGTCAATTGCTCCATTTGGCTGATGATGTCTTCAAACACGCTCATCGCTTCACGAATCGGCTCCGGCGAGGACATATCCACGCCGGCCTTCTTGAGAATGTTAATGGAGTAATCACTGCCGCCGCTCTTCAGGAAGCCGAGGTAACGGTCAACGGCAGGCTGGCCTTCCTCAAGGATTTGCTTGGAGAAGCTGGTCGCAGCCGAGAAGCCGGTCGCATATTTGTAAACATAGAAGCTGTTGTAGAAATGAGGAATTCGCGCCCATTCCATTCCGATCTCCTTATCTACCTGCATGCCTTTACCGTGATATTTCACGTTCAGCTCATAATAGATGTCGGATAGATCCTGAGGAGTCAGGGATTCGCCGCCCTCCGCGCGTTCGTGCACAATCTTCTCGAACTCGGCAAACATCGTTTGACGGAATACCGTGGTCCGGAATTGATCGGCATAGTAGGTGAGCAGGTACATTTTCTGCTTCGGATCCTTGGCGTTTTTCAGCAGGTAATCCATCAGCAACGCTTCGTTCGTGGTAGATGCCACTTCAGCCAGGAAGATGGTGTACTGGGCGTCACGGTATTTCAGAGCGTTGTCGGAATAGTAAGAGTGAAGCGCATGACCCATCTCGTGTGCAAGGGTAAACATGCTGTTCAGGTTATCTTTATGGTTCAGCAGCACATATGGGTGGGTGCCGTAAGCGCCCCAGCTGTATGCGCCAGTCCGTTTGTTCTCGTTCTCATATACATCGATCCAGCCGTTGTCATATCCCGCCTGCAGGCTGCTCAGATAATCTTCGCCAAGCGGCGTCAAGCCTTCCTTGGTCATTTGCTTCGCTTCTTCGTAAGTGATATCCCACTTATACTCTTCAACGAGCGGTGCGAACAAATCGTACATGTGAAGCTCATCCACGCCCAGAAGCTTCTTGCGGAGCTCCATGTAGCGGTGGAGGAGCGGCAGGCTCTCGTGAATGGTGTCGATCAGGTTGGTATAGACTTCCTTCGGAATGTTATCGCCATAGAGCGCCATTTCCAGAACGGAAGGGTACTTGCGCACGCGGGAATAGAAAATATTTTTGTTTACATTGGCATTCAGCGTAGCCGCAATCGTGTTCTTCTGCTTGCCATAGGTTTCGTACACGGCTTTGAAAGCACGTTCGCGAACTTCGCGGTTCGGACTCTCCAGGAATTGAATATAGTTGCCGTGCGTGAGCTCGACTTCCTTGCCGTCCTCGTTTTTGATTTTCGGGAATTTCATGTCCGCATTGTTCAGCATGCCGAAAATGGTCTGCGGCGCAGAGGAGAGGTTGCCGACCTGAGCGAGCAGCGCTTCTTCGGTCTTGGACAGAACATGAGCCTTCTCCCGTTTCATTTCGGAAAGCGTAAACTTGAATTCCTTGAGGGTAGGATCTTCAATCAGTTTGTCAAGCTCCGTTTCGGACAAGGACAGAATTTCCGGCGTGATGAAGGAGAGGGCTTCTCCAGCTTCGACATTCAATTTTTTGGCTTTGGCAGATAACGCCTGATATGTAGGGTTTGCTGTATCCTCATCATGATGCATATGAGCATATACGTATAAACGTTCGGCATGATATGAGATTTCGTCCTCAAGTTCGAAGCATTCCTTAATGGAAGCCGCGTTGGTTAACTTGCCTTGATAATCGGCTGTGCGTTTCAAAAGATTCTTCAGCTCCGCATAGCTCGCATCCCATGCCTTCTGATCAGCGAATAAATCTTCAAGCTTCCATTGATGCTCTTTAGGGACATCAGCGCGTTTTAACAATTGTTCCATGGAAATCCTCCTTGAATGATAGGTATTAGTTGGAGTCCGGGTTCCTTCAGATAAGACTTCGTTGCGGGCAGTCGATAGAGCGATCAGGCTGATTGCAATCGTAATGGAGAGCACCTTGGCGCCTCTCATGGCATCATACCTCCTCGAATTGAAGCATCCGAGCGATAGTATGCCGCGTACCCGCCACTTTCATCCTATAAATTTACGAGGAACCCAGATTCAAGAAACTGTATACAATAAGGTAAAAGGCAAACAAGATGAAGGCGACGGCAATCAGGGCCATCCCCTTCCTCAGTCCCGGCGGTATCTTATCCCGGTACATGATCATGATGGCACCGAGACTGAACGCGAGAATAATGAAGATGACAATATTCGTATAATCCATTCGTTACACCTGCTTAAAAGCAGCCATCATTTCTCTCCACTCATCTTCCCGGCCTTCAAAATCTGCTTTGGGAAAACGGTTTTGAGCCCAGTGCATCAAGGCTGGACGACTCAGAAAGGTATGGGTCTCTTCACCCCACTGGTCAGAAATTTCGCGGAGAACGATGTACCGGCCCTGAACTTCAACCGTCATCATGTTCCACTTGTCTTTTTTGTATATTTCATGTTTTTTGATCATATGCATTCTCCGTTTGCTACTTAGGCTTTTGGGTAAATGATAACGCACAGGCGGGCGTAAAAGCAAATAATCTTCTGTTAAAATAGTGGCTTAAAAAAGCCCCTTAGGGCGAATTGACGGATTGCATTGTCAGAAAACATGGGATATAATATGGATATTCGCCATAGATGGCGGTATTTTTAGGAGGTTGTTCATTTGAAAGGTACAGTTAAATGGTTTAACGCAGAAAAAGGTTACGGCTTCATTTCCGTTGAAGGTGGCGAGGATGTATTCGTACACTTCTCCGCAATTCAAGAAGAAGGCTTCAAGAGTTTGGAAGAAGGTCAAGCGGTTGAGTTCGACATCACTGAAGGTAACCGTGGTCCTCAAGCAGCCAACGTAACAAAACTGTAAGTTAGCTCCCAATACGGAGATCTTATAGAATTACCAAGGCATGAAGCACAGTTCTCGGTTTAGAGAACTGTGCTTTTTTGTATTCGTATGGGTCAAGCGCTGATTCCGCCGACATTCATATCCTCCGGCTTGGCAAAAAGATGTCGGTAAAGAAAACCGAGACCGGCGATAAAGGCGAGGAGGGCTGCGAGCTGATAGAAGGCCGGTCTTCCCGCCGCTTCGAACAGCAGACCACCGAAGGCTCCGCTGAGTAGTCCTGAAACGCTTGACCAGAAGATAATGAATAGAGCCATGCCGGTCGCGCGGTACTGCCAAGGAATGATCCTTGTAATATAGCGCACGGCGGTTACATAGAACACGCCGAAGGTAATGCTGTGAAGCGATTGAACCGCAAGCACGGATAACGGGTCAGCCGCAAGGGCCATGAGCAGGAAACGGAGCGCGAACATCAGGCTTGCAAAAGTCAGCAGAGGTAGCTCCTTCATCTTGTCGCCATACTTGCTCAGCAGGAAGAAAATCGGGATCTCGCTGGCAGCCGAGACCATCAAGGACCAGCCGATGAGTCCTTCGCCCGCTCCCAGCTCGGATAAGGTAAGCGTAAGAAAGGCTTCATTCATCCGGTGGGCGATGGCAAGACAGAAGGTGCAGCCGAAGAACCACAATATTTCTTTGGAACGCAATATTTTGAGAAGGGCTGCCAGCTCGACAGGCTCCGACTTGGCAGCAACTCCGTCGCGGAGAAGAAACGAGCAGAGCAGCGTGAACACGCCGATGCCGATGCCGATAGCCAATGTGGCCGACGCACCCGCGGCACTGATGGCATATCCGATGGCAAGCGCGAAGAATGCGTAGCCGAGTGAGCCGAATACGCGAATAACGGTAAAGCTGCGTCCGTACCTCTGTGCCGTTTGGATGGCCATCGTATCCGCCAGCGGATAGACCGGATAGTAGAAAAAATAAAATAAACTGATCGTGATCAATACTACGCCGAAGCTTGCAACCTGCCATAAAACAAGCATCGTGACAAGCTGTCCGATAATGAGAATGTTCATGATGCGTTTGATGGTCCGGTATTTGTCACTGGTGTAACTCCAAATCATATTGGAGAACATGGATATAAGCGGGCCGATGGCATACAGATAACCGATCTGCGCGCTGCTGAAGCCGATTTCTTTGAAATATAGCGGAAAATAGGAAATGACAAGGGCTGTCGTGCCAAATATCGTAAACATAAAGGCGCGCAGCCAGTTCTGATCCGGTCTGGGCGTAGCAGGAAGTTTCATGCTGGGGATCTCCGTTCTTTTCACGAACCCGGCGTAGATAACGTTATTCGTGAGGTTCATGGTCTGTTATTCAGCTCCGACTAGTATATAACATATCGCAGAATGGAGATAGATGGATTATAAGATGCGTTTACTGACATGGGTCGTCAATGATTTGTGTTATTTGTGCAAAATGAACGATCATATTATAATAGGTTTGATTTGGATAGGTATAAAAAGACAACCATGTGGAGGCAGAGTTCATTGAATAATCAAGAGCTAAGCCGTAAGGTTCCGCGCAGTCCGGTCGGGCTGATGAGCCGGGTGTACAAATTCATACTCCCGGAAGTGCGGATCGAATTGGAGAAGTGGCGCCGGGAGGCTGAGCAAATTCCGGATGAGGAGCTACGAAAGCAGGCACTGGCCAGTATAGATACCAAAAGATTTCACTGCCAGGGCGGCGCGGTGTATGCCGCAGCCAATCTGCCGGAGAAGCATATTCTCATTCCATTGATTGTAGCTTACCAGACAATTAGCGATTATCTCGATAATTTATGTGACCGTAGTACTTCGCTGGACCCAGCGGATTTCAGACAGCTCCATCAGTCGATGCTGGATGCCGTTTCGCCTGAGACTGAGCCGGCCGATTATTACGCCCTCCGGACCGAAAGGGAGGATGGAGGTTACCTATTCCGTCTTGTGCAGAAATGCCGGGATTGTATCGGTCAATTATCAGGATATGAAGCGGCAAAGCCCTACATAAGGGATTTGGCTGGGCTGTATACCGATTTGCAGGTATACAAGCACATCCATCCGGATAAGAGGGAAGCGGCATTGCTTGAATGGTGGTCCCAGCATGCCCACCGGACACCGCATCTGCGGTGGAACGAGTTTGCGGCAGCAACGGGATCAACCTTGGGCGTGTTCATGCTATTCTTGGCTGCAACCGATCCGTTTCTGGATGACGAGGATGCTTCGTCCATCCATGCGTCTTATTTTCCGAATGTATGCAGTCTCCACATTATGCTGGATTATCTTATTGATCAAGACGAAGACAGGCTGGGCGGCGATCTGAACTTTTGTAATTATTACGAAGATGCCGATACGATGCTGAACCGGATAGCTTCCATTGTTGAGTGGGCCCGGAAGGATGTCAGAACGATTCCCTCGACCCCTTTTCATCGTATGATCATTGAGGGGTTACTGGCGTTATATTTATCCGATCCAAAAGTCAGCGAGCAGCAACTGGTTCGCTCCGTATCCAAGCGTTTGATGAAGAAGAGTCCGATGACCCGGATTTTTTTCTACGTCAACAGCCGATGGATTCGCAAGCATAAGCATGAGTGACATTGAAGGAGGAAAAGAAACATGGCAGAGGTTAAAAAAATTGCAGTTCTTACAAGTGGTGGCGATTCCCAAGGGATGAACGCGGCGCTTCGCGCGGTTGTGCGCAGCGGTCTGTATTATGGTCTTGAAGTATATGGAATTCAGCGTGGTTACCAAGGACTTCTGGAGAACGACATCGTCAAAATGGATCTTCGCAGCGTAGGGGATATTATTCAGCGCGGAGGCACAATCCTTCGTTCCGCCCGCTGTGAAGAGTTCAAGACGGCGGAAGGACAGCAGAAGGGTGCCGACATTCTGAATCAGCACGGCATCGACGGCTTGGTCGTTATCGGAGGGGACGGCTCTTACCACGGGGCGAACAAGCTCAGCAAACTCGGAATCAAAACCATGGGCCTTCCGGGCACGATTGATAACGATATTTCCTATACGGACTATACAATCGGCTTTGACACAGCCGTGAGCGTCGTTGTAGACGCCGTTAATAAATTACGCGACACGATGTCTTCCCATGCGCGCTCGTCCGTTGTAGAGGTTATGGGACGCCACTGCGGCGACATTGCGCTCCATGCGGGCCTTGCTTCAGGCGCAGAGACCATTCTGGTGCCGGAAGTGGAGTACAACCTTGATGAAGTGGCAAACCGTTTGCGCGAGAATTTCGCAAAAGGCAAGCGTCACAGCATCATCATCGTAGCGGAAGGCGTCGGACGCGGCGAGGACATCGTATGTGATCTTAAAGAGTGCCACGCCTCGATCGACGCACGGGTAACGGTGCTCGGACATATCCAGCGTGGTGGAGCTCCAACTCCGTTTGACCGCAATCTGGCAAGCCGTCTTGGCGATTTTGCGGTTCGTAGTCTGATTGACGGCCAATCCGATAAAGGATGCGGCATCATTAAGGGCGAGCTGGTCCTCACGGATATTGACAAGGTCGTTAACACGAAGAAAGAATTTAACCGTGAGCTTTACGACCTGGCATTGCGGTTGTCTCAATAAAATCAGCACACGTCATCAAAAAGACCGTCTCTCATTGCAGAATGCATTCTGCATGGAGACGGTCTTTTTGTAGCGGTAAAGAAATCAGAAGCTTCAGCGGCTTGCCAGCCATATTTCGCAAGAAAAACTCCCGCAGAATACGGTGTCTCTTCTCTTAGAGGCTCTTCGACTGACGATAGGATGCGGATCGGGATGGAGCATGTACCTGACGTGCGAACTTGCGTTGAACTTTGACCAGACGCATAAGCATCAGGGCAGCGCCGACGGCAAGGCCCGTGATTAACCCGATCCAGTAGCCGAAGGCTTGCCAATCGGTGTAGTTGGCGAGCACATAACCTACGGGCAGACCAATCACCCAAAACGATAGAAAAGCGAGCATGAAGGCGACATTAACGTCTTTATAGCCCCGCAGCGCTCCTTGGGTCGGCGTGGCGATCGCGTCCGAGATCTGAAAGAAGATCGCAAACAGCAGAAACTGCTGGATCAGCGCCACGACGGCAGGCTCGTTGGAATATAATCCGGCAACCTGGCGGCCGGCCATAAACAGGATGACAGCCGTGATCAGCGACAGGATAACGGCTGTGTTGATGCCGAGTTTCGCGTACTTCCAGGCATCCTTCATCCGTCCCGAGCCGGCCTCGAAGCCTACAAGGATGGTCAGACTCATGCATATGCTTAATGGCAGCATATACAGTGTTGTAGCGAAATTCAGGGCCGCTTGGTGAGCGGCAATCGTTGCCGTATCAAAGCTGCTCATAAGCAGCGTCACCGCAGCGAAGACGGCGGTCTCCAGAAAGATGGAGAACCCGATCGGCACGCCGATTTTTAATAGGCTTTTCCATGCGCTCAATGAAACTCCCTGAAGCTGCCTGAAGATGCCGAATGAAGAGAACGGGTGGCTGTTATGGATGATCAAAATGGCGATGATGAGCACGGTCCAGTATGTAATCGCGGAAGCGATACCGGCGCCCACGCCCCCCATTCTTGGAAAGCCCCAGAATCCATAAATGAACAGTGCATTCAGACCTACGTTCACCGGCAGGGTAATCAGCGTGATCACCATGGAAATTTTAGTTTGCCCGAGCGCATCAATAAAACTGCGCAGTACGGTATAAGCGAACAGCGGAATGATGCCGATCGAGATGGCGGCGAGAAACTGGGAGGCAATCCGCCGAACTTCCGGCTCCAGGCTCATGGCTCCGAGAATGCTCGGTACAACGGCATACCCGATCGCAAGGACGACGATGGCAAGTAAGATGGACAGCCAGAGCGCCTGGTTCACTTGGTAAGCGATCTTTTTTTCCACTCGCCCGCCAACGAGCTGCGAAACGATGGGGGTGATCCCCATCAGAATTCCGCTAAGGCCGGTTTGGACCGGGATCCAGATGCTTGTCGCGATTGCTACGCCTGCCAGGTCGGCCGAGCTGAATTTTCCGGACATGTTGGTGTCGAAAAAAGTAATGGCCGATAAGGCTAGCTGCGTAATTAAGATGGGGATAAGAATGATTGCAAATTGCTTCAGCTTTCCCCGTGTTGTCGTGGTCGGTTGCATGTGCGATGTGCCTTTCTTATTGTAGTTTTCGGACGGTGCCCCCATATTGTAGGGTTCTGCTATGGTTGGGGACAATAACTGGCTTATTGAGCGGCGACTCAAAACTCAACCAATCGTTGAATTGGAGTGCGTCAATTTGACAGATTAAGGGGCAAGCCAGCCCTACCCATCATCATAGCATCTGCTGTCAAGAGAGTTCACCGAACTGCTTGAACGCAGAAAGGGCCGGCCATGTTGATGGCCGACCCTTTGCGAATGGATAATTGAATTATTTATGAGTGACGCCTTCCGTATACCGGTTTGAAGCATTCCAGAGTAAATATTCATCGACGTTTGTATCTTTGAGGGCGCGAATCTGCTCTTCGATTTCCTTTTTGCCGTACTTGGCATAATTACCGCTTCCGAGCCAGCTCGCGGTAAAGTCCTGAATCCATGGCCGGATGATCGGCTTCTGCTCTCCCAGCTCCTCGAGCTTCTTGTGGGTATCTTCCATGGATCCCTTGATGGTCTGGTAAGGAGCCTTGTCCGGTACAGGAGAGCCGAACCAGCCTGCCGTGTAATGGCTTGGGTATACCATCGGACTGATGATATCGACGTTTTTGGAAATTTTGACGAAGTCCTGCCCGATGCCTTCTGCTGCAGGCACCGAGGCCGCATAGCCGAAGATGTCAACGGATACGCGGATGCCAAGCGGCGCGAGTTCTTCCCGGGCATACTGCACAAAATCGGATACCACGTCCACGCGCGATTGATCCGTTTTGGTGTACTTCAGGGAATCGGCGCGTTTCTCAAAGCCCTCCGGAAAACGGACATAATCAAACTGGATTTCCTTGAACCCGAGTTTGGCAGCTTCCTTGGCGATCTCGATGTTGTAATCCCATACCTCTTTGCTGTACGGGTTAACGAAGCTGTCGCCCCCGCCATTGGTCCACACGCTGCCGTCTCCTTTACGGAAGGAAAGCTCCGGGTTTTTCTTGGCAAGAATGGTATCCTTGAACACGACAACTCGGGCGATCGGATAAATATCGTGTTTCTCCAGCCGCTTCATCAGCTGTTTGATGTCTTTGATAAAAGGCTGGGATTTACCGAGTTCCTTCAGCTTCGGATTATCGGTTTTGTACGTTATGTATCCTTCATCGTCCTTGATGTCAATGACCATGGCATTGAGTTCGGTCTTGTCCATAAGATCCACGAGCTGATTCATTCTGGAGCCGCCTGCGCTATAAGCCGTTACATAAATGCCTTTGACTTTGGGAGCGTCAATCTGCGGATCGATTTCCGTCGTGTTTGGCTTGATGCCGGATTGGCCCTGGCCTTGATTGTTCTTTTGGTGCATGCCCTGAATCACGGCGGTATTTAACGATGCCTGAAGTTTGGCGGTAAGATTGTTGTCTTGCGGACTGGAACCGCCGAAGCCCGCGGACGCCAAGATGAATAAAGCCAAGATGATATTCATAATTACTCTCTCCCTTGTGTACATTCACATCATGATTATAAAGGAACGGATGCCTTCAAAAAGAACAGGATTGTTACAATCGACAATAAATTGGAAACGGCGGGTGAGCGTACTTAGTTCATTAAACGGGTCAAGGGCGTTTTAAACGCTAAATATCGACATTTATGGCAGGTGGCCGTGAACAACGTGTGAACTTGGGGAGTGACTAGCATCGGAGTATAATACCCGAAAGAAGGCGGATAGCGTTTACATTGTAACTGGTGGAAATGACGTGCTTATAGAATTTACATTTATCCATAAAAAAATGCCGTTACTCACCGGTGAATTTTACCGGAGAATAACGGCACTTGTCGTGCGATATTCACGTGTTGCATAAAAATTAATGAAGCGGCGTTTGGTTCTGATGCTCGCAAATGCTGAACTGAATAATTTCAAGAGCGTCCTCCTGCTCCAGAATACTCAGCCCGTCCCTAAGAACGATCATGGAATTCAGTTCGTTCTGTCTAAAGAACGATAACATTTCCGGGAACCACTTCATGACGATTTGTGACAATTTTACCGTTTCCATTTCCATAAAAATCACCCTTTCCTTCCAAATTGGTTAGGCAGGACGTTCTTTTGTAAAACGGAAAAACAATTAAAATTGGGCCAAAGCGATGCCCGGGAAACAGATCTCATGAATATTGTAGGAACCGCGCACAAATATTATACCACAAATTTACCTTACCCTGACAGGTGGTAAATATTTAGTTCTTGCGGAATTGCCCCATGACAGCCGTGGTTTCCACGATATTAACAAAGGCCAGTGGATCTGTCTCTGTAATAATCTGTTTTAGCTCAGCCAGCTCATATCGCGTCGTGACGGTCATAAGCATATCCTTTTCTTTATGACTGAAGGCCCCCTCGGTTTTGATCTTGGTGATGCCGCGGGGGCGCTTAAGCAGCTTCTCCAGCAGGGCTTCCGTCTGGTTCGTTACGATAAAGACGGTAACCTTGATATGACTGACGTGGAGCATATCGACCATTTTTCCGGCAATATAGATGGAGGCCATGGAGGCAAGGGCCAGGTTCCAGTCGTTTTCCAAATAAGCAACCGCCATAATGACGATGGCGTTCAGCGTCACGAGTACACTTCCTACGGGGAAGTCCCGATATTTCGTAACGAGGGAGCCGATAATATCAAAGCCCCCGGTGGAACCGCCAACCCGAAAGGAGAGACCGGTACCGAATCCGACAAGCACGCCGCCGAACACCGAGGACAGCAGCATGTCGGTTGCAACCGGGGTGACCGGAATGAGCTCTAGGAACAGGGTAGTCACAATAACCGAGAGAACGCTGAGACCAACGAACCTTTTGCCGAGCTTGAACCAACCGGTGATAAGAATCGGGATATTGAGCACAAAATACATGACGCTGATATTAAGCGGCGTAAAGTAGCCGATAATTAGGGCCACGCCGGAAACGCCTCCGCTGAGCAGATGATGGGGAATCAGAAACAAATTAAATCCGCCGGCGATAATGATGCCGCCGAACACGATCGAGAAATAGGTCCATAGACGCTTCAACATAGGAATCACCTCCCGGTTATTATGACTTCTTTAAGCTTGCTGGTATTCCAGAAATGTTTTGTGATATAATGTATTGGATATTCTTGAGTAGTCCGTTACATTGATAACTTTGCAAGCTTATCAGGATGATTATACATTAACCAGTCATCATACTGGTGATAAGAGAAATATACCGGTTCACCTCGTGCAGAAAATCCTGCTGGCCGGGAAAGCCTATAAACGTTACCACTACTTAAGAATACAGAGAAGAAAGTGGAAGTCCACAGATAGAAGGAGTATGAACCTATTGAAAAATTTCGCAGATTTTGGCTTGGAGCCGCGCGTGCTGCAAGCAATTACTGAACTTGGCTTTGAGGAAGCCACACCGATCCAATCCCAATCCATTCCGATTGCTCTTACCGGCAAGGATATGATTGGACAAGCACAGACGGGTACTGGTAAGACAGCAGCATTCGGCCTTCCTCTTATCCACAAAATCGCCAAGGAAGAGGAGCGTATCGTCGCTCTGATTATGACACCGACCCGTGAACTTGCCATCCAGGTTGCTGAAGAAATCGGTAAACTGTCCCGTTTTAAAGGAATCCGTTCCTTGGCTATTTATGGTGGACAGGATATCGGGCGTCAGATCCGCGCTTTGAAAAAGAAGCCTCAGATTATTATCGGCACACCAGGTCGTCTACTTGACCACATCAACAGAAAAACCATCCGACTTGACGATGTCCAAACCGTTGTATTGGATGAAGCGGATGAAATGCTGGACATGGGCTTCATGGAAGACATCCAGTCGATCCTGAAGCTTGTTCCTGAAGAACGTCAAACCTTGCTGTTCTCCGCAACTATGCCGGCTAACATTCAGAAGCTGGCATCCCAGTTCCTTAAGGAACCTGAGCATGTATCCGTTATTCCTAAGCACGTTAGTGCACCTCTGATCGATCAAGCATATATCGAAGTTCCTGAACGTCAAAAATTCGAAGCATTGAGCCGCCTTCTGGATATGGAGTCACCTGAGCTAGCGATCGTCTTTGGACGTACCAAGCGCCGGGTTGACGAATTGGCAGAAGCATTGCAAAAACGCGGGTACTCGGCAGATGGTCTTCATGGCGACTTGTCCCAGCACCAACGCGATACCGTTATGCGTAAATTCCGTGACGGAAGCATCGATGTCCTCGTGGCAACCGATGTGGCAGCACGCGGTCTCGACGTATCCGGCGTTACCCATGTTGTAAACTTTGACTTGCCGCAAGATCCGGAAAGTTATGTACACCGTATCGGACGTACAGGCCGTGCGGGTAAGGAAGGTACGGCTTGGTCCTTCGTGACACCGCGTGAAATGGATCATCTGTATTTCATCGAGCGTGTGACTCGTCACCGTATTCCACGCAAGCCGTTGCCAACGATTGCCGAAGCGATTGAAGGCAAACAGCGTATCATCGCTGAGCGAGTGCTTGAAATCATTGACCAGGGTGAATTGACCGAATACAAAGGTCTTGCGATTCAATTGCTGGAGCAGTACGATTCCGTACAGCTGCTGGCAGCTGCAATGAAAATCCTGACAGGCGACAAGAAGGAAGCATCCGATATTCATCTGACGCCTGAAGATCCGATCCGTGCTAAACGCCGGAAGCCGGACATCCGCAATGGTCGCAAGCCAAGCGGTGGCTATGGCGGCCGCAGCAGCGGCGGCGGATATCGCCGTGATGGCGGTAGCGGCAGCGGTGGTGGTGGTAACCGTGGCGGCTACTCCAAAGGCGGATACAACCGTGATGGTGGCGGCAGCAGTTATGGCAACCGCGAGGGCGGTGGCTACAACCGTGACCGCAACAATAGCGGTGACCGTAAACCTCGTTCCTACAGCGGCGGCGAGCGTCGTCCTAACCGGGGCGGAGACGAATAATATATACGCGTAATTTCTTTTGATTGAAGAAGCCAAATATAAAAGACGAAGCAGCTGCCCACGCCAGGTGGAGCCGCGCTTCGTCTTTTATTCATGTTTAAAGAAGATGCACCCAGGGTGCATCCCCTTTAAACTCGCAGTTTTAGAGCAATACCAGCTGATCTGTTTCACTCAATGATTCAAAGAGACATTAGATGTAGAATGTGCTGAGAATAATGACAAGGAGAATGAACAGAACCAGCACAATACCAACATTATTTCCGTAGCCGTAACCGCCGCCTTCACAAGACATATATAATCCCTCCTCTTTAAATTTGGAAAATCAAGCTTGTTGAACGGATTACGTGATATCGTATGGAGAAACAGGGGCGCTGGTTTGGATAAACGCCCAGTATCGTATAAATTAGGCTCTGGCAATGCATGTACAAAATAAGGTATATTAATAGATACATGCATGATTTGAGTGAGGAGGAAACGGATTTGGAAATGAAAGGAGCCATGGGTGGCTTATACAAGCTCACCGAGTGGATTACCCGTATTGCTTTTTCGAACATTTTGTGGGTTATTTGTACATCGCCTTTCCTGTTTATCGTTCTAACCAAATTCCTGATGGCCGTTCAGACACCGGATGCGCATAATGAGCAGCTGCTGTCGAACTGGGTTCTGGGGATATTATCACCGTTTGTTTTGTTTCCGGCTACGGCGGCTTTATTTACCGTTGTACGCAAATGGGTAATGGGCAATCCGGACGTGTCCGTATTTAAAACGTTCTTCAAGGGTTATAAGGAAAATTACAAGCAGAGCATGATCGGCGGCATTTTTTATACGCTGCTGTTCGTGATTATGTACGTGGATTACACGGTTTATATGACGCAGCTAGATGGTTTCCAGCTTGTCGGCATTGTGATGCTCGTGCTGCTTATCGTGCTGTTTGTCTCCCTGTTTAATTTCTTCTCCATGACCGTTCATTATGAAATGAAAACGACGCAGCTGTTGAAAAATGCGGTGCTGCTGACATTGATTCGTCCGTTCCGCGTATTTTCGACTTTGATCGGAAGCGCTGTCTTGGCGTATATCGGCACGCAGATGCCGGTGCTGTTCGTGTTCTTCCTGTTCTGCCTGATGGCATTGTTCGCATTCTTTAATTTCTATGCCACCTTCACCAAAATGCAGGAACAGCAGGAGAAGATGAAGAAAGCGGAGGAAGAGGAGTCCGAAACCGAACAAGCTCTTCTGGAAAGCATGGAATCTGCCAAAAAGGGAGAGAACAGATCGAAACCTTAGTACGCGAGGTTTACTTTTCCGGCAAAACCCCCTATAATAAGACTACATCCTGCGATGTTCGTTTCGGTTTTCCGTTGTTTTGAACCAATGACGATGTCTAGGGAGATCTATACGTAATCGTGGCTGAAATGCCCTGTCTATATGACAAGGGGAATTCATAAGCGGTTCTGCGGTCACCCACCTGCTAATGCAGGTTCGAAGACAATGTTTACCGGACGGCATAGGCGGGTTTCGTTAAGTCAATGAATGGGCGCCTCTTTCATTTCGAATTCGAAGTGAAAGAGGTGCCTTTTTGCTATATATAAAGGTTTGCTGAAAGCATAAACAATGTTAAACTAGAGTATGGAAAGGAACGGTCATTTATAAAGGAGGAACGGTCTTTGTCATTAAAACGAGTTCTAATTGGTATCGTGCGCAGCTATGACGGCACAAGCGACCGTGCTAAAGATCCCAAGCTGAAGACGCGTTATTACAATCTTTCAAAAGAAAAGTGTTTTGAAGAGGTTTCCTCGACACTGAAAAAAATTCCGGGTTACAAAGTTCTGCATGAGGTTAAATCCGTGGGAGAGATCACGCTCGAGAAAAGAACCTCGTTTGGACGTACACTGGACATTACCGTATCCGTGCTCGGCATCAGTCCGGTTCGCAGCGCAGTTGATATGTATTCGGCGTCCCGCGGTTCCCTAGGGGATCTGGGAGCGAACTATCGGGTTATCTTGAACCTGTACGCTGTTCTGGATAAAAAACTGAGCAAGTATAAAGTGGATGCTTAGTAGAATAAGAAAAAGCGGGAGAGCTGCTCTCCCGCTTTTTAAAAGTGTGCAGTGTATGTAGCTTTTGGCGTGTTACCGCAAAGATTTTACTGCATCGATCGCGGCTTCGTAATTCGGGTGCTCCGTCATCTCACCAAGGTATTCAACATAGGTGATGGTATCGTTAGTATCCACGACGAAGATCGAACGCATGTCGAGTTGGAATTCCTTGATGAGCACGCCATACGCTTCACCGAAAGAACGCGATTTATAGTCGGAGAGCGTAATGACCCGGTCAACGCCTGCAGCTCCGCACCAACGGGCTTGGGCGAACGGAAGGTCGGCACTGATCGTAAGGATCACCACATCATCGCCCAGACCAGCAGCTTCTTCATTGAAACGGCGTGTCTGTGCATCGCATACCCCGGTGTCGAGGGAAGGAACGACGCTGATCAGCTTGATTTTACCGGCATAATCCTTAAGAGATACGTCTTCGAGCAGGTTTTTGCTCACTGTAAAATCCGGCGCGGCATCACCAGCCTTGAGCTGTGGACCGATGAGTGTAATAGGATTGCCTTTGAAAGTGGCAGCTCCTGAACGTTCTTGAGCCATGAGAAATCTCCTCCTTGGATATCAAAGTTTGGTGATCAGGTTCATGGTACATTATAATCTTTTTAAAAAGGGAATGTCCACTAGGAGCATCCCTGCCCTGGTTTAGGATGAGGAGGATGCTATGATATTCGTACGTTATGAAAATTGGAAAAGTTATTTGCGTTATTATCCCGTTACATCGCTGCTGCTTGTCATTAACCTGGTGATGTTTGTGATCACATCCTTAGACGGCGGTTCCAGAAATCCGGTTACGCTGCTGAAATATGGGGCTTTATCGGATTTGCCGCAATTCGTTGATCAGGCATGGAGATACTTTACGGCGATGTTTCTGCATAACGGGTTTGATCATGTATTGTTCAACGGCTTCGCACTGCTGGTATTTGTTCCCCCGCTGGAGAGAATCATGGGGAGCTGGAAGTTTGCCATTCTGTATCTGCTCAGCGGTGTTCTCGGTAATGTAATCGGATTGGCTTATTATGAGCGCATGGAGGACTACACCTTCCTTGTAGGCGCCTCAGGAGCCATTTACGGAGCTTATGGCGCTTATCTGTACATCGCCCTGTTCCAGCGGCATGTCATTGATGAGTCGTCCCGCAAGACGCTGTTCACCCTGCTTATTTTGGGGATACTGTTCTCGTTTACCCCAGGGGTCAGCCTTGTAGCGCATGTCGGCGGATTGGTAGGCGGATTTTTCCTCTACGGTCTCATGATTCGATTATTTAAGCGTCGAACATAATCGGACCTTAGAGGTCTGTTATAATAGAATTGGATGATTTGATAAAGTCTTCAAGTCTTCTAGGGAATAAGAATGGAGCGATAAAAGGCGTGGAATTACGACAGTTGCAATACTTTGTAAAGGTTGCGCAAAAGGAACACGTTACCCAAGCGGCAGAAGAGCTTCATGTGGCTCAGTCAGCCGTCAGCCGTCAAATACATCAGTTGGAAGAAGAGCTTGGTGTTAATTTGTTCATGCAAAAAGGCCGGAATCTGCAGTTAACCCCGGTAGGTCAGCTTTTTTGCAAACGGGTGGAGAGCATTATGAAGGACTTGGACCGTGCGGTCGTCGAGATACATGAATTTCTGGACCCGGAACAGGGGGAGATCCGTATCGGATTCCCGCACAGCCTGGGCATCCATTTGATTCCGTCCATTGTGGCTGAATTCCGGAAGAAATATCCGAACGTGAAGTTCCGGTTCAAGCAGGGGATGTTCCCGACACTGATCCGGGACGTGGTTGGAGCTGAAGTGGATCTGGCATTTGTGTCGCCGTTTCCGGATCGACATGATCAAGTGGATGGGGATATCGTTTTGACAGAGGAGCTGTTTGCGATTCTGCCGCCGAATCACCCGCTTGCGGGGGAGCAGTCCATCAAGCTGGAGCAGTTGAAAGAGGAGCGCTTTGTGCTGTTCAGCAAAGGCTACTCCTTGCGTCCAATTGTGTGGCATGCCTGTCTTGAAGCAGGGTTCACGCCGAAGATTGCTTTTGAAGGCGAGGAAACGGATACGATCCGCGGGCTGGTTGCGGCCGGTATGGGGGTCAGCCTGCTTCCTGAAATGGCGCTATTCCAGACGAATCCTCTGCAGCCGGCACGCGTCCGGATCTCGGAGCCGAAGGTAACGCGTTCCATCGGTCTGATCCACCGCGCGGACGAGAAGCTGCCACCGGTTGCTCAGGCATTCCGTGCGTTTCTGCTTCAATATTTTGGTATTGATCCGTCGCCGAAAAAGGAAGGGAAAGCGGACTGACGCATCAATTCCCTAACCTGGCTTCATTAATCAAAAATAACATATATCATATATAAAAAAGAGGGGCTTTCCTTCTCCACCGATCCAGGTAGAGAGGAAAGCCCTTTGTTGTTGTGTTTTTGTTGGGTTATTCCCGGTTGCTCGTAAAGATCATGATATAGCGGATCAACTCGAGCAGAGAGATCAAAGCTGCAGCGACATAGGTCAAGGCCGCGGCGTTCAATACTTTAGCAACTCCGCGTTCTTCGTCATTGGCGATATAGCCTTCTTGAACCATCAGCTGACGAGCACGGTTACTTGCGTTAAACTCGACCGGCAAGGTGACGAGCTGGAAGGCAACGGCGCAAGAGAAGAAGATGATGCCGAGACCGACCAGGTTCATGGCTTGGAACAGGAATCCGGCAATCAAGAGAAACGGTGCGATACCCGATGCGAAGTTTACGACCGGGAACATTTTGTGACGGGCTACAAGCATCGGATAGTGCTCGGCATGCTGGATCGCATGGCCAACCTCGTGACAAGCAACAGAGACAGCCGAGATCGTGCGTTCATAATAAACGGGCTCCGACAAACGCACAACGCGTTTGGTCGGATCATAGTGGTCGGAGAGTGTGCCTGGCACCGGTTCAATCGGCACATCGTGGAGTCCGTTGGCATCCAGCATATGCCGGGCAGCATCGTAACCTGTCATGCCGGTGCTGTTCTCGACCTTAGCCCATTTGTTAAACGTGCCTTTGACCCGGAACTGGGCCCATAGCGAGAATATAAAAGCGATAATAATGAGAATAAACATCCAGTCAGAATACATGTATCATACCCCCATACAAAGTTGTTATTTGGTTCTTCACCATTACATCGAAGTGAACTGGTTCAGCAAGATTTGTAGCGACTCGATGCAAGCAGCCCCTTTAGGAAGAATGTTAGCGAGTACTTCCCGGGCTTGACTTGGCTTTAATTCACTCAGTAGCGGGTTGAGTTCCTTCACATCCCGTTCCAGCTGTTTCATCTGTATTTCGAGCTTGGTTAGCTTCTCCGTCATTTCAGAATCATCGGGAACCGACTTCCAGCGATCCAGTCTCTCCTTAATCTCATCGAGAGTATATTTCTCTTGCTTTAACTGATTAATACGTTCGAGAGTGCTTAAGGTTTCAGAACTGTACAACCGGTAGTTTTTTAACGTCCGTTTTTCAGGGGAGATCAAACCCAGCTTCGTATAATAGTCAATGGTTCTTTCGCTGATTCCGGCAACTTTGGCCAGTTCACCGATCCGGAAAAGGTTTCCGCTCGTGATCCCCATCATTCATCACCTCACAAGCTTTCATTGAATTGGAAATTAATGAATGCATTTATATTTTCATTTTAATAGAAATATGATACATGATCATGAACCATACAGTCAAACGTCATAGTTGTGACAAAAATCTTGAAGCCTAGTTTTTTTAATCGATACATGATGTTTGAGGATTTGCACTGTATGCACTTAATGTTAGATTATATTACACAAACTTCGTTTTTTATGAAAATAACCGTTGCAGATTTTGGTTAACCCCCCTATAATGACAATATGAATTCAAGGTCATGTTATATTAGTTTACATTAAGGGGAGTGTAAAACATGGGAAAAAGATGGCTAGGTTTAATGGCGGGAGTAATCGCATTGCTTGCATTCCCGGCGAGTGCATTCGCCGCTGATGGGGGAGCCACGAACGTTGAATTAACGGCTGGTTTGAACTCCGTGTTCGTATTCTTGGCAGCATTGCTCGTATTCTTCATGCAAGCAGGGTTCGCACTGCTGGAAGCCGGATCTGTCCGTATGAAGAATGCAGGCCACGTTGCAGGCAAAACATTCCTGACCTTCGGCATTTCGATCGTCGCCTTCTGGGCACTAGGGTTTGGCCTGGCATTCGGCAACGGGAACAGTTTTTTCGGATTTGAAGGTTTTTTCTTAAGTGGCGACAATGCGGCTGGCTCTTTTGATTCCTTGTCCGCTTACGATGTGCCGACAACCATTATGTTTCTGTTCCATTTATCCTTTGCTGCCGTATCCTTGGCCATCGCTTGCGGTGGTATGGCAGAACGGGCAAAGCTCAGCGTTTATATCGTGTTTGGATTGCTGTTCACCATCGTGATTTATCCGATTGTTGCTCATTGGGTATGGGGCGGCGGCTGGCTCGGAGCGCTGGGTATGCAGGACTTTGCCGGATCGACGGTCGTTCACTTGACAGGTGCTACAGCGGCGCTGGTGGCTACCGTTCTTCTGAAGCCACGGCTTGGCAAATATAATAAGGACGGGAAGCCTAACAGCATTCCGGGTCACAACCAGGTATTATCGGTGCTGGGCGTATTCATCATCTGGATCGGTTGGTTCGGATTTAATCCAGGCAGCACCATCTCCGCACTCACGGACGGATTCTTCGGATTTGTGGCTTTAAATACGAATATCGCGGCTGCGGCAGGTGCGCTAGCGGCATTGCTGATCTCTTGGGCGGTTCTTGGCAAAGCAGATATTCCTAGCATGCTGAACGGTATTCTTGCTGCTTTTGTGGCCATCACGGGGGCCTGTGCATTCGTGGAACCTTGGGCGGCTGTTGTTATCGGTGCAGTAGCCGGTACGATTACCTTCTTTACGGCACAGTGGTTTGACCGCAAAGGCATTGATGATCCTGTATATGCATTCTCCGTACATGGTATTGCCGGTATGTGGGGGGCTGTATCCACCGGTTTGTTCGCAGCACCGAGACTGGTTGAAATTACAGGCGTAGGCAAAGAAGGTTTGTTCTACGGCGGGGGCTTCGGTCAGCTTGGCGTTCAGCTATTGGGCCTGATCGGTACGTTTGCATTCGTTCTCGTGATCTCATTCATTATTCTGTACCTCATGAAAATTACGATGGGTATCCGTGTAACGGAGGAAGAAGAATTAGTGGGTCTAGATATGAGCGAACATGGAACTTACGGATATCCGGAGCAAATGAAACTTCTGGCGGAATCGGAAGGGAAAGTACCAGAGTTTCGTTCCGGAGGCAAAGGGGTACCTGGAAGCGATACGGCATTATAAATATAAAACTCTAAATGGTTATTGAGTATGTAATAAGGAGGCCGCGGCATGAAACCTCTGAAATCCGTAAATCTGTTTCCGGTATTCTCGGAAATTCAGACAGCAGCAACAGCCCAGCAATTACGAGATGAACGGATCGTTTGTCAGAACCATCTGATCGAGATGCGTCATGACATGGAGCTGAGAGAGTGGATCGCATCCGTCAATACGATGCACGATCTGATTGGACAGCGTGCCGCGGCAATCTGTGAGCAGGACATGTGGGAGGCTGGCTTGGGCCGGCCTCCTGCGCGTTATGCGTTTGTTGCTTTTGGCAGCAGCGGAAGGCAGGAAGCTACGCTGTGGAGCGATCAGGACAACGGTTTGATCATTGGCGATGAGCTGGAGGAGGAACAGCTTCCCTTCTTTCGGGAATATGGCCTTCGACTGGCGAACCTGCTGGAGTATGCAGGCTATCCCAAATGTTCGGGAAAAGTGATGTGTTCCGAACCTTTATGGAGTAAAAAGCTTGGCGATTGGAAAAATCAGATTAGCGAGTGGTGTGGAGACCAGCAGTGGGAGCCGATTCGCAATTTTATCATCGCTTCGGATCTCCGTCATATAGCGGGAGATGGCGAGCTAACGGAGGCATGGGTCGACCATTTCCGGAGCTCCGTCGAGCTGAACCCGAACATCGGCAACGCCGTGCTGCGCAACACGGTCAAGCACAAGGCAACGCTGAATGTCATGGGGCGAATTGTAACGGAGCGGTTTGGTGAGCATGCCGGTGAATTTGACGTAAAGTATGGCGTTTATATTCCACTTGTAAACAGTATTCGCACGATGGCGCTCCAAAGAGGCATCATCGAAACCTCGACGCAAAAGCGTATGGAAAAGGTGATGCTGCTTGAGGGCGGCAACTTGCTGCTGGAAAGCGTGCAGCGTGCTTTCTTGACGGCGCTTCGGCTGAGAAATAACACGCCCCATCGGCTGGAGAACGGGCTGATCACGAGCAGCGGGTATATCCCGCAGGAGCAGCTCAAGAACAAAACCATGCAGTACGAGCTTCGCGATACGCTTGGTGTGGTCAGACGGATACACCGGTCATTGCAGCGAGAGCACCGTTTTGCGGAGAGGAGGAACCCATGACTGAACCGGGACAATCGAACGGGGGCTTCTGGAGATCCCTCCGTTCGGGTAACTTTAATTCCGCCATCGCCTCTATGCGCGGGGCGCAGACGGCGCAGCAGCTGGCCTTCATCCGATCCCAGATGAAGGATAACCGGAGGCCGGAGGTTCTGGGTACCCCGCTGGACGAGCTGGAGGTTGTTGTATTTGATCTGGAGTCGACGGGGTTCAATCACCAGCACGGCGATGAAATTTTGTCATTCGGTGCAATCAAGGTCATCGGCGAGCAAGTGATCGAGAACGAAACTTTTCATATGATTGTTAACAGCGGTGCTCCTGTTCCCCCATTCATTGCTGAGCTGACAGGAATTACGCAGCATATGGTTGATGCAGCCCCGCCCTTAATGGAGGGGCTGCATGATTTTATGGCTTTTATAGGAGGCAGGGTGCTTGTTGCCCATGCCGCTGCGCATGACCGCGGATTCCTGAACGCAGCCTTGTGGAAGACGTCAAAGGTTCGATTAACCCATCGGCTCCTTGATACGATGATGCTCGCGCAGAGATTATATCCTGAGCAGAAGGACTACAGTCTGGATGAGCTGCTGCGGAGCAGCGGCATTCCCGTGGAGGGCCGGCATCATGCTCTGTCCGACGCGCGAATGACTGCCCGGCTGTGGGCGAATTATATGAAAGAAATTCAGGCGCGCGGCCATGCAACCACGCTTGGAGATTTGTATGTCTATCTAAGCGAGGCGTAACCGCGAATAAGATGGTTGCCGCGATAGCTTATTATGCTATTATGATCTTGCAAGGAATCGGGGCGAGGGAATAGAATTCCGATCCCGGCCGCACCCAGGAATGTGTTGGCAGATTGCTGAATAACTCTGAGGTCTCTTGTCCTCGAATAATTTTGTAAGTATGAAGCTGTAATGGTTTTGAATCGGGAGCGTTTGGAGCTGCAGGAGATCCAATGGCATACACCTGGAGCAATCCGCCGAAGGACTGAAGCTGTAGCAGATCCTCGCCGGACGGCTCAGGGAATGTATCCGGGTGACTGTGAAACAATCCGACAATTCTTTTTTCAGTTAACACCAAGCGGGTCCATTGAACAGGGTCCAGATGAAAAGAATGCAGCGGGAACTCCGCTGTATTTTTTATGGGAATAAATTGCGTAACGGTTACCGATCGCCTTGCTGCGCTGGAGTGCCCGATAAGGACACCACAAGCTTCCTGTGGCAGACAATCATACGTATAGTCCGATATATGCTGTTGTACGGCCGCGTGCAGCAGAAGCTGCTCCAGGGCCATGTCAGACGGGTTCATCTTTTTCCCTCCCGGGCTATATTTTAGAGTGGATCGCGTGTTTGAAAGATCAGGGTTTCAGGGTACAATAGGGACTATAACTAAGTTTAGCAAAGGAACCTATATCTATGAAACGAAACATCATCATCCTCGTTCTGCTTGTTGTAGCGGCTGGCGCTGTAATCTATAACCAAGCCGGCGACAATATCCAGGCTGTCTTCACGCAGGAGAAGCCGCTCCCGACGGAGACAGGCGCCAAAGCCGGATTGCTTGCCCCTACCTTCACCTTGAAGGGGATGGACGACAAGACATATGCCGGCGGCGGAGCGCGCGATAAAGCGATGGTTGTCAATTTCTGGGCATCCTGGTGTGAGCCGTGCAAGCAAGAAGCCCCGGAGCTCGATAAGCTGGCGGAGGAATATGCAGATGAGCTGGAAATCTACGGCGTGAACGTGTCCAAATATGACAATGAGAAGAAAGCGCGTCAATTCGTTAAGGATTTTGAACTCCGTTATCCAATCCTTCTCGATCCGAAAGGAGAAGTGTTCGAGGAGCTGTATAAAGGTCAGGTCTTCCCGACAAATGTGCTGATTGATCGAAACGGCGTGATTCAGGAAATCATTCTTGGCGCTCCGGATCCCAAGGATCTTCGCAAAAAGATAGCTAAGTTGTTGAATTAATTGTGAAGCGAAGAGCGGCTGAAACACCAAAAAAAGCGCGGCCTCCATGTGCATACATGGCGGATACGCGCTTTTTATATTGGATGCATCCTTAGTGATTAACCAACCCTTGCCTTGCCGCGGACTCATGCACCTGCTCCGGTGAGATTTGACCGAGCAGCGCATATCGCATACTGTCGACCAGCGCTTCCCAGCTCGCCTCAATGACGTTGCTGGAAACCCCGACGGTGTTCCAGGAGTTCTCGAAGTTCTTGGACTCGATGAGCACCCGTACTTTGGCTGCCGTCGCATCCTTGTCATCCAGCACCCGTACCTTATAGTCAGCAAGATGCATTTCCTTGAGTGTCGGGAAGTATTGGACCAGCGCTTTACGGAGCGCGTTGTCAAGCGCATTGACCGGGCCGTTGCCTTCCGCTGCGGTGTAGATGCTCTCACCGGCAACGTTGACTTTGACAAAGGCTTCGGAAACAACCGGCTGGCCGGCTGATTTCTCTACGAGCATTTTGAAGGATTCGAAAGTAAACAGTTCCTTAAACTCTCCGTTCGCTTCTCGAAGCAGCAGCTCCAGGGAAGCGTCCGCCCCCTCGAATTGATACCCTTCATGCTCAAGATCCTTGATCTTTCCGATAATATGCTTGGATTGTTCACTAGCCGGATCAAAGTTAAGACCCATGTCTTGCGCCTTCGATACGATGTTGCTCTGTCCTGCAAGCTCGGATACCAGCACGCGCTGCTTGTTTCCGACTTTCTCCGGTTCGATATGCTCGTACGTTCTGGAATCGCGCAGGATCGCCGAAACATGGATGCCTCCCTTGTGGGCAAAGGCAGCGTTACCGACATACGGCTGGTTGACCGGCATATTGACGTTGGCGATTTCACTGATATACCGTGCGGTATTCGTCAGCGTGCGGAGGTTATCGTCTCCGATGCACTCGTATCCCAGCTTCAGCTGCAGATTCGGAATGATGGAGCACAGGTTGGCATTCCCGCAGCGTTCCCCGTAACCGTTCATCGTTCCTTGCACATGCTGGACACCGGCCTGTACGGCACTTAGCGTGTTGGCAACGGCAAGCTCGCAATCGTTATGGGTGTGAATGCCGAGCGGAGCGCCTGGTAGTGGACCCGCTAAGGATGCCACGATGCTCGTGATCTCGTGCGGAAGACTGCCGCCGTTCGTATCGCACATGACAAGCCAATCAGCACCTGCCTCCCGAGCCTTGGACAATACGGCAACTGCGTATTCGGGATTGTTCTTATATCCGTCAAAAAAGTGCTCGGCATCAAAAATCACTTCGAGGCCCTTTTGCTTCAGGAAGGCGATTGAATCATAGATCATGGCCAGATTCTCTTCCAGTGTCGTCTGAAGAGCAGTATGGACGTGGAAATCCCATGACTTCCCGACCAAAGTAGCCGCAGAAACGCCGGATTCCAGAATTCGAAGCAGATTGGCATCCTGATCGGCGATGGAGCCTTTGCGGCGAGTGCTGCCAAAAGCGGTTACTTTTGAGGCTAAGCCGAGATCCTGGACTCTTTTGAAAAATTCGATGTCCTTGCTGTTGCTTCCCGGGATACCGCCTTCAATATAATGAACACCAAGAGCATCGAGTTTCTTGGCGATTTTGACCTTGTCGTCCGCCGACAAGCTGATTCCTTCGCCTTGGGTTCCGTCGCGAAGTGTCGTATCAAAGATGGAAATGGACTTAGACATGATGTCCTCCTTTGGGTGTCCGGGATTGGACCGCATTGTTTATAATTTTGTATTATAACATTTCTTTGCGGGAAAGTAACAGAGTAAAAAAACAAACTTTACCCCGCGGGGCTTATTCTTGACCCGTGTTAAGGGGAGCGGTATGCTGGAGGCGTTAGGCTGGCAGTTAAGCGTTCATGATCCTGCGAACAAGACGTTAGGGGCACACGAGGTTCTAAACAAGTTATAATGGAACACATAGAAAATGAAAGAATCATTAACTCAAACTGCCTGAAAGACCCGGAACAATATATTAGGAAGAACCGTATCATAGAAAGAAGGAATTTTGCGTGGGACATATCGACAATTATTATCCGGCCAGCGGCCGCGTTATACTACATGTGGATATGAATGCTTTTTACTGTTCGGTACACGAAGCGGAGGAGCCGGATCTTTACCGGGGGAAGCCCACAGCTGTCGCAGGCAGCATCGAGCTGCGAAAAGGCGTCATTGTTACTTGCTCCTATGCGGCACGATCCCTCGGGATACGCACAGGAATGAACGTGAGACAGGCGCTGCGGATTTACCCGGACCTGATGATCATCCAGCCGGATTTTCATCTGTACCGCAAGTATTCCAATGCATTTATGAATATAGCTTATGCTTATACGCCGCTGCTGGAAGCGACTTCGATTGACGAATGTTACCTGGACATCACGGGATCGAAGCAGTTCGGCACCCCCTTGGATATCGCTCGCGAAATTCAGGCGCGTATTCGCGAGGAGCTGTCGCTGCCTTGCTCCGTCGGCATTGCTCCCAATAAGTTGCTGGCCAAGATGGCATCTGACATGAAGAAGCCCAACGGGCTGTCCGTGCTGCGGATACGGGATGTCCCGCAGGTGCTCTGGAACAGACCTTGTGCAGAGCTGTTCGGCATCGGGAGCAAGACAGCCGATAAGCTGCGCAAGCTGAATATCCAGACGATCGGACAGCTGGCAGCCGCCGATGAAGGCCTGCTGACCTCGACTTTTGGCGTGATGGGGTCATGGATGAAACGGGCAGCCAGCGGCATCGACCATGCACCTGTCGTTGCAGAGCGGGAACAGAGCAAATCGATCGGACACACGACCACGCTTCCGCAGGATGTTACATCGGCGGAGGAGGCGAGAAGGGTGCTGCTGAATTTGAGCGATCAGGTAGCGCGCCGGCTCCGCAGAAAGGGTCTAATGACCGGCGGCATACAGATCACGCTGCGTACACCGGATATGAAGACCATCACCAGGTCGAAGCATCTTGCCATTCCGACGGAAAATACCGAGGATATTTACCGGGAAGCGTGCGAGTTGTATCACCGGCACTGGAAACAGGACAAGCCGCTCCGTCTGCTTGGCGTTACGCTCCAGCAGCTTGCCCCTAAGGAGGAGTCCGCCATTCAGCTGGATTTGTTCGATTACGAGAAACAGCCGAAGAAAGAATCGCTGACCCGGGTTATGGACGAGTTGCGCAATAAATTCGGGGAAAGTGCGGTGCTGACCGCCGGCATGCTGGGTGATGATCCGTCGTCTTTAATCCGTAATCATAAGCGGAGAGGAACATCTTTACAGATGGATTTTGTAAGGGATCTCGGGAACGATAATAAAAATGCCGATCAGCCGATCTCGCAGGATCCGGACCGGGATTAATCGTTTTAATTGCTGGTTGAAGATACTCCATATCCTTTGAGCACACCTGAATTTTGTCGGAAAATATGAGGAAATTTATTTGTATTCCTAAAAAAATTGTATTAATATATGTAGATGGTGGCGGGAGACCGTCAGCTTATACTATGTTTATAGAGATGTTTATAGATATACAGGAGGAAGAGAGACTATGGCGAAGTTTACTTGGGTAGATAAAGATACCTGCATCGCTTGCGGAGCATGCGGAGCAACGGCACCCGACATTTATGATTACGACGACGAAGGCCTGGCAGAAGTCATTTTTGACGGAGACAACAACCGCGGGGTAACCGAAATTCCGGAAGATATGCATGACGATATGCTGGATGCCTGCGACGGCTGTCCGACAGATTCAATTCGGATTGCAGACGAGCCGTTTAACGCAGAATAACCATTACCGCTCGAGCCCTGATATTCCATCTTGAACTTATACCGACGCCCTCTGCCCGACAAAGGCAGGGGGCGTTTTTTCGTATCCACGATTCATACATAATTGGAGCGTATATTCCGATATACAGGATAATAGAGGTAAAAATGTCATAAAAGGAGGCTCCCGAATGAACAATTCGCTGTACCTCAAAAGGTATGTGGAGACGCATCCTGATAATAAAATGGCCTGGTATCTGCTCGGCAAGGAATATGAGCAGGCTGGCGAACAGGGCAAGGCAAATTACTGCTATAACAAGGCGGAGGGGGTCTATGAAGCCTTCGAGCTTAGCCAGGTTCCGTCCGATATATGGAAAAATTACGAACAGCGCTTATTGGAGATGGAGAAGGACAAGGACCGCAGGCGAAAAAGAACCCGGCGTTTGCTTGCTGCGCTGGTGTTGTTGCTGCTCGTATTTCTTCCTCCGGCCCAGGCGCCGGGCTCCGTTCCCGGGGATTATGCATCCGATTGGTTCCCGCCGAATGAACCGGTATCCGCCTCGGTCGCTAACAACGAGAAGCGGGATTCGCGTAAAGAACCGCTGTACATCGCTGTTGCTTCCGGCAAGGGGAAGGATTCCGCCGGCGCACTGTCCTCATTGCTCCGGCATCCTCAGGAATTGCCGAATTGGTCGGTTGCACTGGGGATGAAGCCTTCGGGCAAGTGGCAGTTATGGAGCAAGGACATGGAGCGTTTATACGGATTGCATCGGGATGCAAAGGGCGCCATTGCGATCCAGCCATATGAAGGAGCGGCATCGGAGTGTGAATGCGAGCCTGCGGATAGTTCGCAGCTTAAGCGAAGCGCGGGGCAATGGGCGGATCTGCAAGTCGAAACGGCCGTACTGCAGGAAGCGGCCAACCAGTATAAGGCTCGGCATGGACGCCTGCCTGAAAGCCTGAATGAATTGACGCAGCCGTATCCGAACAATTGGCTGTCCGGCCGATCGAAAGCGATGGAGGAGATGTTCGGAGCTTTAATGAAGCATATGTCCCATAGAGCAGGCGGCCATGAGGACCAGCCGGGGCAGCTGCCGTCGGGGAACGATTCGAAAGAGACGGGATACTGGGGGACATCGCCGAACGGGGATCCTTTTTTTGAGCAGCCGCTTCAGGTCATCATCGACCGGAAACATCATCGGCTTGCCGTTGTCAGCGGGACCGTCATGCTGCGCAACTATGCGGTCGGGCTCGGGGGAGCGAAAACGCCGCTGGGTGATTTTCGTATCAATGACAAGGTTGTGAATCCGAACGGGACCACGAAGGGCCCCTATGGAACGCGGGGAATGCAGCTGTCCGATACGTTGTATGCCATACACGGCACGCTAGACGTGGACAGTATCGAAGCGAATGAATCCGAGGGCTGTATCCGTATGCTTAAGGAGGATGTCGAGGAACTGTTTGATCTGGTTCCGATGGGAACCGTTGTGAAAATTCGGGAAGGGGTTCTGCCCGAGGGCCTGTGGACGCCGAAAGATCGTTTCAAGCTCAAGCTTGCCCAGGGGCAGACCAACCCGGGCAAGGTGTATCACTGGCTGGATTAAGGCTGGGCGATCACTATCAGAACAATAATCAGGATAATAAGAAGAGCGATGCCGGAGCTGATCCATAGTATGGCCTTCTTGTTGACCTCTTCTTTTTTCTGCTGCAAGGTCGGAGGTTTACGTTTGGCTGACATGTGCTTCCCCTCTTTCTCTCATGATCGTGAAAATGATTTGTACAATCTTCCTTTATTGTAAGGCGTTTGTCCCGAAATTGCCATATCGCTTTCTCGCCGGGATGATCGCCCGGTTTATGCTGAAGAACTTTCTTTTTGAGGCAGAAACGGATAAACTGAAGGATAGAGAAATAACTGGATGAGAGGAAGAGTGGATGTGCTGTACCGCAACATAGGCAAACCTATATTTTTCAAACTCGATCCCGAGAAAGCTCACCACCTTGTGGTTGGCGGCCTTGGACGTGCCTCCGGCGTGGTTGGCGCAGACGCTGTCATGCGAGGGATGTACGGTGTTAGCGAAACACCGGATTTGGCAGTAGACCTGTTCGGGCTTCATTTCCCGACACCGGTCGGACTTGCCGCCGGATTGGATAAAAACGCTCAGGCCGTCAAAGGATTCTCCTCCATCGGCTTCGGATTTATGGAAGTAGGCACGGTGACCCCGAAGGGGCAACCGGGCAATGAACAGCCGCGATTGTTCCGGCTTCCTCCTGACGAGGCACTCATCAATCGGATGGGCTTCAACAACGAAGGGGCCGAGGCAATGGCAAAAAGGCTGTCCGCACTCAAGGAACGCCGCATCCCGGTTGCCGTCAACATCGGGAAGAACAAGGCGACTCCGAACGAGAAAGCCAACGGTGATTACGAAGCTTGCATTCAAGCTTTATTTCCGTATGGCGACTTTTTTGTTGTCAACATCAGCTCCCCGAACACGCCGGACTTGCGCAGCCTTCAGCATGGGAGCGAATTGTCATCCCTGCTGGAAGCCGTGAAGAACGAAATGTCCCGCCAAGCCAAAATTCATGGAGGCGAGAAGGCCGTTCTGGTGAAGATTGCGCCGGATGTGAGCGATGAGGAACTGGAATTCATGGTGGATACGATCAGCGCAAGCGGCGTTTCCGGCATTATCGCCACGAATACGACGCTTTCGCGGGATGGATTGACGCACAGCAACGCCAAAGAGACCGGCGGCCTAAGCGGTAAACCGCTGCGTAACCGTTCGACGGAGATTGTATCCCGGATATACAAGCAGACCGGCGGTGCCCTTCCGATTATCGGGTCTGGCGGGATTTTCACGGCAAGTGATGCTTATGACAAAATACGCGCAGGCGCAAGCCTGGTGGAAATTTATACAGCACTTATCTATGAAGGGCCTGAGGTGAACCGCAAGCTTCATTCCGGTCTCCGGGAGCTGCTTGCACGGGATGGCTTCAGCCATATTTCCGAAGCCGTCGGCGCTAATCATCGGTAAAGGGGTAAAGACAGGAGGCAAGGCGATGGACGTTAGAGACTGGGGAACATTTTTGCTTCCGTATGAGCAGACCGTTGAGGAATTGAAGGTTAAATTCAAGACGATGCGTTCCGAACTGAAAAAAAGAGAGGAATACGCACCGATCGAATTCGTAACGGGTCGCGTCAAACGGATCTCGAGCATACTGGACAAGGCGAAACGCCTCGATGTGCCGATGGACGAGTTGGAAACCGGGATTGAGGATATCGCAGGCATTCGGATTATGTGTCAGTTCGTGGAGGATATCCGGCGGGTAGCCGAATACATCCGGGCACGGAAAGACCTGACCGTATTATATGAGAAAGATTACATTACCAATTTCAAAGAGAGCGGCTATCGGAGCTTTCATATGATTATCGAGTATCCGGTGCAAACGGCTCTGGGGCAAAAGAAAGTGCTTGCCGAAATTCAGATCCGCACGCTGGCCATGAATTTCTGGGCTACGATTGAGCATTCGCTTAGCTACAAGTACCGGGAAAGTCTGCCGGATGACATCCGGGCGCGGCTGAAGAAAGCCGGAGAAGCGGCAAATACGCTGGATACGGAAATGTCGAGCATCCGGGAGGATATATTGGAGGCGCAGCGGCAGTTCGAGGATGATTCCAATATTACGACACAGGTGCTGAACGCGATTCACAAGCTGTATTTCTTTCATCTGGTCAATGAGGCGATTGCTTTTCAGAGCCGGTTTAACGCGCTATTTCAGGATCATGACATGGATGCGATGAAGGTGCTTCTGGACGAGGTGAAGGAGATGCTGGCCGAAGCCAAGAAGAAAGTAAACGAGCATGAGTTATGAACCGCTGTATGTCGCTTACCTCGTTTACTTCAACCGGGATCAAGACTACTTCGAATGCCATGAGGTGCTAGAGGAACTGTGGCTTGCGCGGGATCGCGATCCAAGGTATAAGGGGCTTCTGCAAGTAGCCGTCGGGCTTTTCCATTTCCGGAACAATAACGTTAGAGGAGCATATAAAATGTTCATAAGCGCTGTATCGCGCCTCGAGTGTTATCCTGGCGATGAACTGGGAATTTCGATGGGGAAGCTGGTGAGCGAAGTTCGGGAATACGCCGAGCAGTTATCTTCGTATGACGTTCGTCCGTTTCCCTATAGGGATTTGACGATCGAAATTGGGGATACTGAGCTTAAGCAGGCAGTTCAGTTGGCATCGGAGCGCATCCAGCCGAACATTCCGCAGCGGCGAAAGCCGGAGCGGGCACATTCCAAGTAATTGTGGGAACAAGTGAAAAAAGAGCTGCCTGTCTGTAGAGTAATCTACTTTTGGGACGCTCTTTTTTTACAAGATTATAGAATGAATAAGCTTTCAGCGAAGCGTAAGTAATTCTGCATTCGCATATTTCAGGATCAGGATTCGGTACCTTTATATTTGTTATCGATGAACTCCTTGATTTCCTCGACGGATTTTCCTTCGTCATGAAGCCGTTTGGCATCCTGCAGCTCGGTCAGGCAGATGCCGCACTGGGCGCCATGGTCCGTCCATTTGACTTCGCCGTCCTTATTCTCGGCGATGAAGCAGCGATGGAGGGAATCATGATAGCCGGTCTCCTCGTCCATGCAGCCGCAATAACATTTGATTTCCTTGATAATGTCCTCAAGTTCTCCGACCGTAGCATAGGTTGCTTGCGTATTGTCGGTATAATTGGACAGAAACTCCGGCATCACCGTCAGGCTGGCCGTTGTCTCGTATCGTTCGGAATCGGCGCCGTGCTGATGCCCGGCAGCGGATTCTTTACCGCCGCATGCGGTCAGCAGCATGCCCGAAATGACAAAGGTAAAGAGGATGGCGCGAGTGCGGTTCATTTCGTCACGCTCCCCTTGTATTTATCCAGGAATTGCTTGAAGTCATCGATGGAGTAGCCTTCACTGGAACCTTCCGGTTTCAATCCGCCGACCATGCGTTCTTGCTCTGCGCCGTTCTCGAAGTAGACCAGCGTCGGGGTGAACTCAATGTTGTATTCTCTCCAGCCTTCCTGGTATTCGCGAAGGTTGTACTGGTGCATCGTAATGCCGGCATCATCCGCCAAAGGCATCAGTTCCGGGGTCGTCGCACGGCAGTGCGGACAGTCGGATGCAAAGAAGTACACAAAGAAATTCTCTTTGTTGTCGACCTTGCTCTTCAGCTGATCCGGCAAAATGATTTGCTGGTAGTTCGGATCATTAAGGAGCTCCTGCGTAGCCGGGTTCAGGCTGGAGACCTTCTTTCCGCCGTACAATTCGCTTGCTTCTCCTTGACCGTTCAAGAAAACGAGCGCAGCAATCAATAAGACGAAGACTCCGCCGAAGGCGTATAATGCGGTGTATTTATTCTTTTTTTTGCGGTTCATGGATCCACCCCCTAATGATTAATAATAAATAAGGACTTGTCCTTTTTAATGTAGTTTATTATACAATATTAAAAGTCGGAGCGGAACATGCGAATGTCTGCTTCAGCACAGTGAAAATATACTTCAAACGATACGATACAGAACAGGTAGGTACCTTGTATGGCATTACGACTGCCCTCGCCGTTTCTGGCGAAGATGAAATCGCTGCTTGGCGAAAACTATGACAATTTTATGAAGTCTTACGAACTAGCTCCGAATGCCGGCATTCGGGTGAATACGCTGAAGATCAGCAGAGAGGAATTCATGAAGTTGTCCCCCTTTGAACTTGCGCCCATCCCCTGGTGCTCCACCGGTTACTATACTCAGGCCGGGGAGCGTCCGGGACGGCATCCTTACTATCATGCGGGGTTATATTACATCCAGGAGCCTAGCGCGATGGCTCCGGTCGAACTGCTTGGCGTAACGCCGGGGGATTTGGTGCTGGACCTATGCGCGGCTCCCGGCGGCAAATCTACGCAGATCGCGGCCAAGCTGAATGGGCAGGGGGTGCTTGTCAGCAATGATCTGCATCCGGATCGCACCAAAGCACTCGCCAAGAATCTGGAGATGTACGGCGTTCGGAATGCGGTGGTGCTGAATGAGGACCCGGATCGGATTGCCGGGGCTTTTCCCGAATTTTTCACGAAAATATTGATTGATGCTCCCTGTTCCGGCGAAGGGATGTTTCGCAAAGACGAGTCCATGCTGAAGTACTGGGACGAATCCTCTCCGCTCAAGTTTGCGGATATGCAGCGGGACATCCTGAAATCGGCGGCAGCCATGCTCCGCTCGGGAGGCCGGCTGGTGTACTCCACCTGTACCTTCTCGCCGGAGGAGAATGAAGGGATGATTGCCGAGTTTCTGAGCGAACATCCGGATTTTCGCGTGGTCCCGGTGGAGCATTCGGAAATCTTTTCCCCGGGAGAAACGGATTGGATGGCGGGTCAAGGGAATGTGAAGGAGGATGTACTTAAGCAGCTTGCCGGTACTGCTCGATTATGGCCGCATAAGGTCAGAGGCGAAGGGCATTTCATGGCCGTGCTTCAGCGGGACGGCGAGCTGGATAAACGTGAAGTTGAACGGGAACAAGCTGCGTTATTCAATTCGGGCACCTTGTCCAACGAGTCGCTTGCTATTTCCTCCCGAGCGGAGCATCCCCGTCAGCGTAAAGGAAAAACGGCTTTCAAGGAGGAGCGACCGGGTAAACCGGGGAAATACGGTAAAGGTGCAACGCGCCAACAGGCATCCCGCCGGAGCGTAACAGATTCTGAATCGGGTTCGGTTTCGATCAATCGGTTCCAAGCCTTTATCCGCCAGCAGCTGGATTTGAAGCTGACCGGATATCCTGTAACCTACGGGAACCATGTGTATGTATCACCCCTGCCGGAAGAGCGTCTGAAGCAGCTCAAAGTGATTCGGCCCGGATGGTACATGGGACAGTTGAAGAATGAACGGTTTGTACCTGGACATCCCTTGGCTACAGCGCTGCAAGCGGATGAGGCTGTTCGATATGTCAGCCTGTCCTCCGAGGACGGAGAAGCGGTCCGGTATTTGAAAGGGGAAACCTTGTCGATTCCGGAAGAGCGCGTGATTCGTCGATCGGGTGCTGAAGCGAAGGGTTATGTGTTAGTGTGTATAGACGGATATTCTGCCGGTTGGGCCAAATGGCAGACAGGAATATTGAAGAATGAGTATCCGGCAGGGTGGAGGTGGACATCGATATGAGTGCTAAAGGCAGAACAACGCTAAGATTGGATAAGGTGCTATCCAATCTTGGATTCGGCTCACGGGCCGAATTGAAGAAAAAGGCCAAACAAGGGAGCATCGTGGTCAACGGAACGGTGATGAAGGACCCCGGTAAACATGTTGATCCTTATACGGATATCATCGAGTTTGAGGGGGAGACCGTGCAATACAGGGAATTCATATATCTCATGCTGCACAAACCGCCGGGCGTCATTTCGGCGACAGAGGATCTACGTGACCGAACGGTGCTGGATCTCCTGGATGAGAAATATCTGATCTACGAGCCGTTTCCGGTCGGCCGATTGGATAAGGATACGGAGGGATTGCTGCTGCTTACGAATGACGGTAAATTGGCCCACGAGCTGCTGTCGCCGCGGAAGCATATCCCGAAAACCTATGAAGCGATGGTAGCGGGCAGGGTGGACGATGAGGATGTGCGATTGTTTGCTGCGGGAGTTACCTTAGATGACGGGTACGTAACCTTACCCGGAGAGCTGGTGATCCATTCCCATGAGGAACGAGGCGACGGAGTCCAGCTGTCCCGCATCTCGCTGACGATCCATGAAGGGAAATTTCATCAGGTCAAGCGGATGTTTGAGGCGGTTGGCAAAAAAGTCGTGTATCTCAAAAGAGTCAGCATGGGCGAGCTCCGTTTGGATGAAAATCTTGAGATCGGAGCGTACCGGGAGCTGACCGAGCATGAACTGTCTTTGATCGGCAGGGCATGATTACGATAGAGAAATAGAGACTAAAGGATGGATGGAGAATGGCATATAAATTGGTAGCACTTGATGTGGATGGAACGCTGCTGAATGATGATCATGAAATCACGGAGAAAACGAGGAACACCGTGATGGAAGCCGCAAAACAAGGCGTGGAAATTGTATTGTGCACAGGCAGAGGTCCGCTGAATTCGATTCCTTTTATGAAAAGCATGGGTTTAGGCGGTTATGTCATCAGTCATAACGGTGCGGCAACGGTAGAAGTGGAGACCCATAACATCGTGCATCAGTTCGGCATGGACCCGCTTCAGCTTGAGCCTTTCATGAAATACTGCCGTGAGCACGGGGTGCATTTTGATGTAAACACCGCCTTTGAGATGTATGTGGACCAGGTGGAGGAGCTTGCCGGTCCGGTTCGTTCGATGTACGAGAACTATTTGATGCTGCCAAGCAACCTGCCGTCATGGGAGGAGCTGTCAGACCCGGTCGTCAAATTTACGGTCTTCGGCGAATCCGCCGATATCGACCGTGTCTATGCGGATTGGAGTCAGTGGACTCTTCCCTTCAACATGCTGCGAAGCGGAGAATACTTCATCGATCTCATGCATAGCCAAGCATCCAAGGGGAGTGCGCTTCAGCAGCTGGCTGCAAGAAGAGGTTATGAGCCGGACGAGGTGCTTGCCATCGGCAATTATTTCAACGATATTACGATGCTGTCCTACGCCGGAATGGGGATTGCGATGGATAACTCTCCGGTCGAGGTCAAGGCTGCAGCCAATGCGGTGACAACCTCGAATAACGAAGACGGCGTACACGAGGCATTGGTGAAATACTGCTTGTCATAAATCGATTTTTTATACATGAGAACCCGCCACAGGACACTTGGCAAAAGTGCCTGATGACGGGTTTTTTGCGTGGATTGAAGCTTGTTAACAGATTTCGCGCAGAGCATGGGGGTAAGCATTTCCTTCCAGATTTGGATTGACACGATGGAAATGGCATGCTATTTTTATCAGTGAAAATGATAATCATTATCAATTAATTGAGGCTGGTCAACATGCCTGCATAGCCTGCAACTCGTTCTATCGTAAAAAAGGAGGCAATTCATGAGTGTGGAAGAAGAGCTGAAAATAGATAGCCTATCGGTTTCGGATCGTAACGGAAGAACCAGCCTGGTTGAGATTAAGGAGTATATAGATTGCCATTATAAAGAGACGATAACCATTGGCCAATTAGCCAGAATGGCTAATATTTGTCCCAAGTATTTTGTGGATTTATTTAAAAAGACTTTCGGCCAATCCACAATCGATTACCTGACCCATGTGCGTATGAATCATGCCAAGCGTTATTTGGCCGAATCCGACGAACGGCTTCGAGACATCGCACAGCGAGTCGGTTACAAAGACGAGTTCTATTTCAGCCGTATTTTTAAAAAGAAGGTGGGCATGTCGCCGTCCGAATATGCCCGAAATTCAAGGCAGCTAATCGCGTCCTGTTCCTCCTCTATTATCGGGCAGTTGGCAGCACTGAATGTCATTCCTGCGGCTGCGCCTCTTGATGCGAAGTGGACCCCGTATTATTACAATGCGTATCATTCGGAGATCAAGTCCCGCTTGAAGCTGACGTCTCCTTATCCGGACAGCCGCTTCGAGGAGAATATCGAGCAGTTGTTCCGTTCAAAGCCTGACGTTATTATTGGCATGGACCATCTCGATCCGGAGGAAATCACCAAGCTGGAGCATATTGCCCCTACCTTGATTGTTCCATCTCAGGCAGGGTGGAGGAAGCAGCTGGAGTGTATCGCAACGTTTCTGAATAAAGAAGAACAGGCACAATACTGGATAGAACAGTATGAACGAAGGGTGCAGTTCGCACGCTCCCGAATGCGGCAAGTCGTGGGAAGCGAGCGTGTCGTAGCGCTGCGAATATATGGACAAAGCTTGTATGCATATGGTAACCGGGGACTCGAGGAGGTGCTGTATCAGGATCTGCAGCTCAAGGAAGCCGGCGGTCTGGATACCACGCGTAATCAACAGATTACGCTGGAAGATTTGCAACAGCTCAATCCGGACCGCATCCTGATCGCGGTATGCCCTGAAGCCACATCACGCCGCTTTTGGCTTGCACTTCAGCATTCTGCGAAATGGCAGACACTCCGAGCTGTTACTCGAGGCAGCGTCTACATGATCTCGTCCGATCCGTGGTTCGAATATTCCGCGCTTGCCGTGATGAGAATGCTGGATGAGGCATTGCTGTTGTTTACAGGAGATAGTCCAAATAGAGTTCTGGATAAAAGCCATGGTGAATCGTTTGCCACGTAATATATACTCGACTTAATTGAGAATCATTATCACAGGAGGAGATACATTGTGGCAGAACGTTTTATTAGGGGAAAAAGAAGTTGGAAGATCAAAATATCAGCACTTGCGTGCTGTGCCATCGTCATAGGCTTGTTGTCAGGCTGTGGAGAGAAGGTGGATTCCGAAGCGGCGGGCGGCGATCAGCCGGCAGCGAAGACCGCGGCGGTGGAGACGTCCGGTAAGGCAGGGAGCAGTCAAGCGTCGACGGAGGAACCAGGGACGAACCAGGAGGAAACGCCCGCGGAGAAGGAGCGAACGGTAACGGATGAGCTTGGGCATGAAGTGAAGATACCGGCAGACGTGAAAAACGTGTTCGCACCGAACATGGAGGATTCTTTACTGAAGCTCGGCGTGAAGCCTGTTGCACAATGGGCGAACGGCAAGATGGGACACACCTATTTGCAGCAGGAGCTGGACGGCGTCCCCCTGATTGATTTTTCAGGAGGCTTACCTTCACCGGAAGCTCTGATGTCTTACGAGCCGGATCTTATCGTGCTCCATACCGAAACCTATGCCGCGGACGGTACATATGAGAAATACGCCAAAATAGCGCCAACGTACGTGTTCAAAAATGCATCCGGGAATGTCGAGAAGTCGCTGACCACCTTGGGGGATCTGCTTGGAAAAGCGCCCGAGGCGGAGACTGCCCTAAAGGATTACCAGCAAAAAGCAAGTGAAGCGAAGGCTAAGCTGAGTTCCGTGGTGGGGGACAAGAACGTTGCCATTATTCGTTTTGCACCTAGAGGCGTCAGTTTGATGGGCGGAAATTATCTCTGCGGCTTTGTGATCCATCAGGACCTGGGACTGGGCAAATCCAAGCTGGTCGAGAACGAGAATGCAGCTAACATCTCGCTGGAGATACTGCCGCAGCTGGATGCGGACTATATTTTTGTCATCAACGCCTATGATCAGGGAACGGAGCGTTTAAAGGAAATGACGGAAAGCCCGATTTGGGAGGGCATGCCGGCCGTCAAGAACGGGCAGGTCTATGAAGCGAATAACGAATACTGGCTGGGAAGCAGCCTGATCGCCTACGAGAAAATCGTGGATGATGTCGTTCGCTCCATTACGGGTCTATAGCGGGAGGCACGACATGAGCAATCATACGCCTTCCGTTGATATGATGCGCCGCAGCGTAGAGCTGCCCTATGCGGAGCATTGGGTGATGCGCTCGAGGGCAGGGAAGCGCCGCTATCGAATCATTGCCGCACAGCCGATGGGGCAGGCTCCGCCGTCAGGATATCCGGTCATCTATCTGTTAGACGGCAACAGCGTGCTTCACACGATGGTCGAAACACTGCGCCTGCAGTGCCACAGACCGGACAAAACAGGGATACTGCCGGCGGTGGTAGTCGGCATCGGTTACGAGACGGAGGGGCAGTATGCTCCGGACCGGTTCTATGATTACACGCCCTACCCCAACACGAACTTCAAGAACAGGTTGGATAGCGCCTCCGTCCCGGAACAGGGCGGAGCGGCTGAATTCCTGCAATTCATTGAGGAGGAACTGAAACCGCAGATCGAGAGCGAATTTAACGTCGACCGCCGTCGTCAGACGATATTCGGCCATTCCCTTGGCGGGCTGTTCACGCTCTATGCCATGTTCAGCAAACCGCAGGCATTCTCGTGTTATATCGCGGGCAGCCCTTCTATTCATTGGAATCAGGAATATTTACAAGAGCTGGAGCAGCGCTTTGTCGAACGCGTCAAGGAAGAGCCTTGCCATGTCCGACTGCTGCTTGGCGCAGGAGAGCACGAGAGGTCCCATGTCACCGGCAATTGCATCAGCGCATCCGAGCTCGCCGAACGTCTGGCTGCTGTGTCTGCGTATGGCATCCGAGCCGAATTCAAACAGTTTGAGGATGAGGGACATCTTTCCGTGCTGCCGGTCCTCATTAGCCGAGGGTTACGATTTGCACTTTTTCCTCAAGATGAAGGAGGTGATCACCTTGGAGATAACAGGTATTAGCGGGAAAGTAGCCCTCGTGACTGGTGCCGCCCAAGGAATAGGCGAAGCGGTGGCACGAGCCCTCGCCCGGCAGGGGGCTGTCGTTGCGGCATGCGATCAGAAGGAAGCCGAGTTGATCCGCCTTACGGCCGATCTATGCAGCTCAGGTGTACAAGCTGCGGCTTACAGGACGAATGTCAGCTGCAGTGCCGAGGTTGAAGAGATGATCGAGCGGATTGAGAAGGAGCTCGGTCCGATCGACATTCTCGTTAACGTTGCCGGAGTGCTGCGAATCGGTGGAGTTGAGTCGCTTCGCGACGAGGATTGGCAGGAGCATTTCAACGTCAACACCAACGGCGTATTCTATACGTCACGCTCCGTCGTAAGGCGGATGGCGAGCCGTAATTCCGGAGCTATCGTGACCGTGAGCTCGAATGCCTCCAAAGTTCCGCGGGCCCGGATGTCGGCTTATGCGGCCTCCAAGGCAGCGTCTACGATGTTCACGAAGTGTTTGGGGCTGGAATATGCCCGTCATCACATCCGCTGCAATGTGGTTTCCCCAGGTTCTACGGACACCGGGATGCAGCGCTTGCTATGGAAGGATGATCAGGGCGCAGAGCCCATCATCGCAGGGTCCCTGGATGATTACCGTGTCGGCATACCGCTGGGTCGAATCGCGCTTCCTTCCGATATTGCGGATGCCGTCGTATTTCTCGTATCCGATCGTGCCCGGCACATGACCATGCAGGATGTATGCGTGGATGGCGGTGCGACGTTGGGCTGCTGAGGCTTCGCGCGTTTTATTCTTTTTACTAATTCGATAAATGGTAGGCTCATAAGCAGAGAGGAGACTGAAATGTTGCACTATGAAACTCCAACCGCAGCCGAGGCTGCGCAACTTATGGAACAATACCGGGTCGGTTCGTCCTTCTTCTTCTCATCCCAGCGCAAGACGTTGTTAACGCATGGCGAGTATTCAAGACTTTCGGTTCCTTCAGGGAACGATTATAGATCATTGTCGGAACGCGTTAAGGAACTGCTGGATCGCGCCAAGCAATCGGTTCGGCCGAACGCCGTTGTTGTAGGCGCTATCCCTTTTGACATATTGAAACCGGCGAGCCTGTTTATTCCGCTCTCGGTTCAGTGGCATGATTCCCTTCTATTCTCTACAGGACAAGCCCCGGAATCGCCTCGAATTTCCAGCTATCACGTACTGTCCGTTCCCGAACCGGAGGCGTTCCAGGAAGGCGTGAACCGGCTGCTGGAGCTCATTTCTCAAAAGAAACTCCATAAAGCGGTGCTTTCCCGAACACTGGATATCACGCTTCCTCATGCATTATCCATTCCTCATATATTGAATCACTTAGCTTACCATCACTCCCATGGATATACATTTGCCGTTCCATTGGCACCCGAATTGTCCCACACTTCAAGTCCGGATGCCGTTGCATCCACAAGGACGCTGTTTGGCGCAAGCCCCGAGCTGCTAATTACGAAGAAGGGGCTGCGCATCAAAGGAAATCCGTTGGCAGGCTCTGCGGGGCGAAGCGCCGATCCCGTTGAAGACCAGCGGCGGGCGACAGCGCTGCTGTCATCCGCCAAGGACCGATATGAGCATGCCATCGTGATTGATGCAGTGGCGTCGGCTTTGCAGCCATATTGCAGCAAGCTGGAGGTTCCTGCGGAGCCTTCCCTCATCCACACGAATGCCATGTGGCATCTGTCTACCGAAATCAACGGCATCCTGAAGGATGATTCGGTAACGTCGTTGGATCTTGCCCTGGCGATGCACCCGACACCGGCGATCTGCGGCACGCCGACCGATGCGGCCAGGGATGCCATACAAGCGATCGAGCCGTTCGATCGCGGCTTCTATTCGGGGGCCGTCGGTTGGTCGGATGCTAACGGAGACGGCGAGTGGGCCGTAACGATTCGCTGCGCGGAAACAGAAGGAACCTTATTGCGGGTGTTTGCGGGAGCCGGAATCGTGTCAGGCTCCATTGCGGAAGCCGAACTGGCCGAGACGTCGGCCAAATTCCGTACGATTCTGGCAGCCATGGGCTTGAACGAACAACAGACATCGATTTTAAGGGAGGAATAAGGAATGTTGGCAGGTTGTAAGGCTTGGCCGGAGGAGTTTGCAACCCGTTATCGGGAGGAAGGATGCTGGCAGGGCGAAACGTTTGGAGCGCTCCTGCGGAAGCGTGCGGCGGAACATGGGGATCGGATTGCGATCGTGAGCGGCAATCAGCATACAAGCTATGCCGAGCTGGACAACCGGGTGGACCGCTTGGCAGCGGGATTTCTTAAGCTTGGAATCAAGGCGCGGGAACGGGTTATCGTTCAGCTTCCGAATATCGCGCCATTTTTCGATACGATATTTGCGCTGTTCCGCATCGGGGCCATTCCCGTCTTCGCCCTGCCTGTTCACCGCCGGAGCGAAATCGTATATCTATGCGGCTTCAGCGAAGCGGCCGCTTATATTATTCCGGATCAGGATTCGGGATATGATTATCGGAACTTAGCAGCTCAAGTCCAGGCATCGGTTCCTTCGCTGCGCCATGTCATCGTTGCGGGCGGCCCGGCCTCGGGGGCATTTCTGTCCCTGGATGACCTGTATCTCGATGATGCGGAAAGTCCTTCTCGCCGTTTAGACGAGGAAGGCCCCGATCCCGGCGAGGTCGCGTTCCTGCAGCTGTCCGGCGGGACGACCGGACTGCCGAAGCTCATTCCGCGCACGCATGACGACTATATTTACAGCTTGCGCATGAGCGCCGAAATCTGCTCGCTGGATAAGGATAGCGTTTATTTGGCGGTACTGCCCGCTGCCCATAACTTTCCGCTTAGCTCGCCGGGCGTGCTGGGGACGCTGTATGCGGGAGGGAAAGTCGTCCTTGCCCGGTCCGCGAGTCCGGAGGTGGCGTTTCCGCTGATCGCCTCCGAGGGCGTAACCATGACGGCGGTCGTTCCGCCCCTGGCCTTAATCTGGATTGAGGCTGCACAGTCCCGTTCGGATGACCTGTCGAATCTGCAGGTGCTGCAGGTAGGCGGGGCCAAGTTCAGCGCAGAGGCAGCCAAGCGGGTAAAAACGGTACTGGGATGTACGCTGCAGCAAGTATACGGGATGGCGGAAGGCTTGGTAAATTATACCCGGCTGGATGACCCGGAGGATATAACGGTGCATACGCAAGGGCGTCCGATGTCTCCGTATGACGAAGTGCGGCTGGTCGATGAGGATGACGTGGAGGTGGCTCCCGGTGAAGTCGGTGAATTGCTGACGCGGGGACCCTATACGATTCGCGGCTACTATAAAGCGGACAAGCATAACGAAAAAGCTTTTACCACAGACGGTTTCTATCGAACGGGGGATCTGGCGAGCATGACGCCTTCAGGATATCTGGTAATCGAAGGCCGTTCGAAGGATCAGATAAACCGCGGAGGCGACAAGATTGCGGCCGAGGAGGTCGAGAATCATCTGCTTGCCCATCCGAGCGTTCACGACGCAGCTGTAGTCGCCATGCCGGACGAGTATCTGGGCGAGCGGACCTGTGCCTTCGTTATTGTCCATGATGCTGCGGTTAGCGGCAATGAGCTGAAGGCTTTTCTCAGAAATAGAGGGCTCGCTGCGTACAAAATCCCGGATCGGGTGGAGCTTATGGATTCCTTCCCGCACACGGGTGTCGGTAAGGTAAGCAAAAAGAGTCTGCGTGAACTAGCGTTACAGAATCATGACGTTCGGGTGAATATGTCCAATTAACCTAGAAATGAGGAGATATGATGGCACTTCCAAAAATTTTACCTTATCCCATGCCAGGGGAGGCGGATCTGCCCAAGAATAAGGTGGCATGGACGGCAGATCCGAACCGGGCCGTGCTGCTCATCCACGATATGCAACAATATTTCATCGATGCGTTCACTCCGGATCAATCGCCTGTCGTGGAGCTGATCACCCATATTCAGAAGCTTCGGTCTTGTTGCGCCGAGCTTGGCATTCCCGTTATCTATTCGGCACAGCCTGGCGGACAAGCACCGGAGCAGCGCGGTCTGCTGCAGGATTTCTGGGGATCCGGCATCAATGACGGTCCTTATCAGAAAAGGTTCGTGGATGCGGTGGCGCCGGACGAACGGGATCTGCTGTTAACCAAATGGAGATACAGCGCCTTCCAGAAAACCAATTTGCATGAAATGATGCGCGAGTTAGGCCGCGACCAACTGATGATCTGCGGGATATACGCCCATATTGGCTGTTTGCTGACCGCAACCGAAGCTTTTATGAAAGACATTCAGCCATTCTTCATTGCAGATGCCCTTGCCGATTTCTCGGAAGAGAAGCATCGCCTGGCACTGACTTATGCTGCCGAACGCTGCGCTGTTACGCTGACCACGGAACGTTTGGTTGCTTCGTTAACTCAAGAGCAGCGTTCTGTCTCGGAGCATTCTAAAGCTCAGGGCGGAGAGGGGAATACGGGGAGTTCTGCGGAGGTTCAACCGCTGCTGACGCTGCAAACGCTGCGAGAGAACGTAGCGGATTTGCTGCAGGAGCAGCCGTCAAATATTGGTGAAGATGACCATCTGATTGAGTACTGGGGGCTGGATTCCATTCGGATCATGAGTTTGGCCGAGCGTTTACGGCGCGAAGGCCTCGACATCAGCTTTGTGGAAATGGCAGAGCTGCCTACATTGGCGGGCTGGTGGGGATTGTTGTCGAATAGGCTAAGCTTGTCGCGACCTAATTATGATTATTATACGGTGTAAGGAGGGATGGATATGTTTGAGCGGGAGAAGGAGCGCTGGTCTCTGTCCGGAGCGCAGCTGGGGATATGGTACGCCCAGCAGCTTGACCCGGTCAACCCGATATTCAACACGGCGGAATGCATTGAAATACAAGGACCTGTAGATCCGATTCTGTTCGAGAGGGCTTTACGTCAGGTGGTCGGGGAGGCTGAAGCATTGCATGTTCGCTTTGGCGAAGATATGGACGGTCCCTGGCAGTCGATTGATCCATCTCCGGATTGGCAGCTTCATGTGGTGGATGTCAGCGGAAAGGAGGATCCGTTTCATGCCGCCCACAGCTGGATGATGCATGACCTTGATCAAGCCGTGGATCTAAGCCAAGGGCCGTTGTTTACGGAGGCGCTGTTCAAGATTTCCGCCGATCGCTACTATTGGTATCAACGCATTCATCATATCGTAATCGATGGGTTCGGCGTATCGCTTCTGCTGCAGAAAGTATCTCAAGTCTACACGGAATTGGCGGGCGGAGTATCTTCCGAAACAGGCGCGTTTGGCAGGTTTCGCACGATCCTGGAAGAAGATACGTCATACCGCATGTCGCAGCAGATCGACTCGGATCGCGAATTCTGGCTGCGGCGCTTTGCCGATGAGCCGGAGGTCGTCAGCTTAGGGGGGCAGGCACAGCGTTCGGCGCGAAGCTTCCTGCGCCGTTCGGTGCAGCTTCCTGGATCTTCGATCCATCGCATACAGGCGGCCGCGCAAGTATCAGGGACTAGCTGGCCGGACGTGATGGCGGCTGCAACGGCTCTATATATACATCGAATAACAGGCGCAGAGGATGTTGTGCTTGGATTGCCGGTGATGTGCCGCTTAGGTTCGGCCTCCATCCGTATTCCAGGGATGGTCATGAATGTGCTGCCGCTTCGAGTGCGCGTTAGGCCCGATATGAGTCTAATCAACCTGCTGCAGCAGGTCGCACGGGAGATTCGCGAGATCAAGCGGCATCAGCGCTACAGGCATCAGGATATCCGGCGCGATCTCAAGCTGCTTGCTGATAACCGCAGGTTATTTGGACCGCTCGTTAATGTGATGCCCTTTGCTTCGGAATTGAACTTTGGAGGCTGTGGCGGCATCGTCCGTAACCTGGCTTCCGGTCCGGTGGATGACCTGACCTTGAACGTATATGGAAGTTTGGATGGAAACGGGCTGAGAGTCGATATGGATGCCAATCCGTTGATCTATAGCCTGGAGGAGTTAGCTTCCCATTTACATCGCTATTTGTATTTGCTGGACAGTCTTGCCGAAACGGAGCAGGACCATCCTGTTGGAAGCGTGGCTTTCATCTTCCCGGAAGAACGCGACAAGGTGCTTTTTCAGTGGAATGATACGTCACGGCCCTTACCGCAGTTAAGCATACCGGAATTATTCGAGGAGCAGGTGGCACGTACCCCGCAGGCGGAGGCGGTGGTATGCGAGGGATTAACCTTACGTTACGAAGAGCTGAACAGGCGAGCGAACCGTCTGGCCCGCCTGCTTATTGACTCCCATATAGGTCCTGAACGAATCGTTGCCCTTTCCCTGCCCCGTTCGGCGGACATGATCGTTGCGATCCTTGCCGTGCATAAGACTGGAGCGGCTTACTTGCCGTTAGATCCGGATTATCCGGACGAACGAATCGCCTATATGCTTGAAGATGCGAAGCCGGCGTGTTTGATAACGACACAGGATCTGGCTGGAAGCTTCGCAGCTGTCATGAAAGACAAGGACGTGGTTGTGCTGGATGCTCCGGCTACCCTCCAGCGATTGGAGCAGCAGGCGTTTCATAACCCTGTTGATGCTGATCGATTAAATCCGCTGCTGCCGCTTCACCCGTCCTACGTTATCTATACCTCCGGATCAACGGGCCGGCCCAAGGGCGTCCTGCTTACGTTCGTAGGACTTGCCAATCTGCTGTCGGATATGCGCGAGCGATTGGAGATAGGGGAGCGGGATCGCTGGCTGTCGGTTACCACGATGTCATTCGACATCTCGGTCATGGAAGTGCTGCTGCCGCTTTCATGCGGCTCGACGCTCGACATCGTGATGCGGGATACCATTCTCGACGGAGCGGCTCTCATAGGCCGAATTCGGGAAACGGGGGCGACCATCATGCAGGCGACCCCGACGTTGTGGCAGTCCATTGTCGCTTGCCGTCCAGGAAAGTTTGAGCGTCTCAAAGTCATAACCGGCGGCGAGGCGCTGCCGGTCGGACTTAAGATTGCGCTTCAAGATCTGAACTGCGAAGTGAATAACCAGTATGGACCGACGGAGACAACGATTTATTCGACAGCGGCCAAGCTCGATTATGAACGGGACAAGCCGTCCATTGGGGGGCCCGTCTGGAATACGAGGTTATATGTGCTTGATTCGTCACTGTCCCCGGTTCCGCCGGGCGTAACGGGCGAGCTGTACATTTCAGGCTCGGGTCTTGGCCGGGGGTATCTGGGAAGACCCGATTTGACAGCGGAACGGTTTGTAGCGGATCCGTTCGGTCCTCCCGGATCCCGGATGTATCGTACAGGCGATCTTGCCCGCTGGCTGGAGAGCGGCTGGATTGATTATTTGGGGCGTGCCGATCATCAGATCAAGCTGCGCGGCTTCCGGATCGAGACGGGAGAGATTGAGTCCGTGCTTGTGGATCATCCGGAGGTGGAGCAGGCCTGCGTCATCATCCGCGAGGATCGGGCCGGTGATCGCCGTCTTGTTGCTTATATCGTAGCATCGCCGTCTGCTTCAATTCTCATCAATACAGCAGAAATACGGGATTATGCCGCAGAGAAGCTGGCCGAGTACATGGTTCCGTCTGTCATCGTGACACTCGACGCGCTGCCGTTAACGCCGAACAAGAAGGTGGATCGCAAGGCGCTGCCTGCGCCGGATCATCCGTTAACGGGCGGCCGCATGCCGCGGACACCGCAGGAGGAAATGCTCTGCACGATTTTTGCCGAGGTGCTTGGTTTATCGCGGGTTACCATTGATGATGATTTCTTTGCCCTCGGCGGCCATTCCCTGCTTGCCGGCAGGGTGATGGTACGAGTCAGGGAGGCCTTCGGCGTGGAGCTTAGCATAGGAAGTCTATTTGAAACAGCGACGGCCGCGAGTCTTGTCAAACGGCTTGATCATGCGCAAGAGGCCAGAGTGGCTGTACGCCCCGTGATAAGAACCGAGTATCCACCGTTGTCTTTTGCCCAGCAGCGGTTATGGTTTTTATATCGCCTGGAGGGTCCGAGCCCGACCTATAACATTCCGCTCGTGGCTCGCTTGTCAGGTGAGCTTGATCTGGCAGCGCTGCGGATGGCGCTGGGTGATGTGGCCGCTCGTCATGAATCGCTGCGCACGGTTTACCCGGAACATGACGGGACTTCCTATCAGCACATCCTGGATGCCGAGGAGGCACGACCGGAACTGATCGTGACCGAAATCAGCGACTCGGCGCTGCCCGATCGATTGGCGGAAGCCGTCAGGCACCCATTCGAGCTTGCCACCGAAACCTCACTGAGGGCAGAGTTGTTCAAACTGGGGAATGGAGAGTTTGTCCTGTTGTTGCTGCTGCATCATATAGCTGGCGACGGCTGGTCGCTTACCCCCCTGACACGCGACCTATCGGATGCCTATATGGCACGGCGCCTGGGGAGTGAGTCGGAATGGTCTCCGTTACCGGTCCAATATGCAGACTATGCCGTTTGGCAGGAGAAGCTTCTTGGCAGCACAGGCGATAAGGGCAGTCTGATCGCCCGCCAGCTGGACTATTGGACCGAGGCACTTTGCGATTTACCGGAGCAATTGGAGCTGCCCACCGATTATCCGAGGCCGGCTGTTGCCAGCTATCAGGGCGGAAGCGTGTCGTTTCCGATTTCGCGTGAACTGCATCGGCGGCTGAATACACTCGCGCAGAGCAATCGGGCGACTTTATTCATGGTGTTTCAGTCTGCGATGGCTGCGCTGTTTACGAAGCTGGGTGCAGGCACGGACATTCCGATCGGCAGTCCGGTCTCGGGCCGGAACGACGACAGCCTGGATCAATTGATTGGTTTCTTCATCAATACGCTTGTGTTTCGTGTCGACACGTCGGATGACCCGTCGTTCGACGAGCTGTTGCAGCGGGTGCGGGAGAGGAGCCTGGCGGCTTTCGAGCATCAGGATGTGCCGTTCGAGCGGCTTGTCGAGACATTGAATCCGCCGCGTTCCAGGTCTAGACACCCGCTCTTCCAAGTGATGCTCGTGCTGCAAAATACGCCGGAAACTTCGCTTGAACTGCCGGGAGTCAGTTCGAAACTGCAGCTGCAAAGCGTAGGTACCGCAAAGTTTGACTTAACCTTCGAGCTGACGGAGCGGCGGGATATGCACGGCGAACCTGACGGAGTTGACGGTATGATCGAATTTAGTACGGATTTGTTCGAGCGCAGAACGGCGGAAGCGATGGCGGAACGATATGTGCGCGTATTGGAGAGTGCTGCCAATGAACCAAGTAAAGCCATCAGTGAACTTGATATATTAACCGTTCATGAGCGTGAGGAAACCCGTCGACAGTGGAGCGCTCCGCTGCCTCTTACCAACCAGGCAACCTTGCCTCAGCGGTTTGAGGAGCAGGTCATCCGTACGCCTCAAAGGAACGCGATTGTCCATGATGGTTTATCGCTTACTTATGGGGAGCTGAACGAGCGTGCCAATCGGCTTGCTCACTTGTTAATTGCCTCCGGCATCGGGACGGATCAGATCGTAGCGCTCGCCTTGCCGCGTTCGTTGGACATGGTCATCGGCATATTGGCTGTACTTAAGGCAGGGGCTGCTTACCTGCCGCTGGATCCGGAGTATCCGGAGGATCGGCTGGCTTACATGATGGAGAATGCTTGTCCGGTATGCGTCATTACGAGCGTTCAGGTGATGGATCAGCTGCCGAGCTTTGCACGCATAAAGCATGTTGTCATTGATGAACCTGAACAAGCTTTACGGGTGCAGCGCTATTCGCATGAGAATCCAAGCGACCATGAGCGTCATAGGCCGCTTATGCCGCTGAGTGCCGCGTATATCATCTATACTTCCGGGTCTACCGGCAAACCAAAGGGCGTGCTTATACCGCATCAGAATGTCATCCGATTGTTTGACACTACCGCACATTGGTTTCAATTTGATGAGACTGATGTATGGACATTATTCCACTCGTATGCCTTTGATTTCTCGGTATGGGAATTATGGGGGCCTCTCTTGCACGGCGGCCGACTTGTCATTGTTCCGCATACGACCAGCAGATCGCCGGACGACATGCTGAGCTTGCTGGTCCGGGAAGGCGTGACGGTGCTGAATCAGACTCCATCGGCGTTCTACCCGTTGATTCAGGCGGATCGAGAGCAGGCGGAACTGGGGAAGAAACTATCGCTGAGGTACGTTGTGTTCGGCGGTGAAGCCTTGGAGCTCGGACGGCTCACGGATTGGTATGAGCGTCATGCCGACGATGCCCCGCGTCTGATCAACATGTATGGCATTACAGAGACGACCGTGCATGTCAGTTATATGGAATTAAACCGGAACCTTGCGCTGTCTGGAGCCGGCAGTCCGATCGGAGAAGCGCTTCCGGACCTTAGGATATATGTCCTGGATTCCAAGCTTCGGCCGGTTCCGTATGGCGTAATTGGAGAGATGTATGTCGCGGGTGCAGGACTTGCGCGTGGGTATTGGGGGCGTCCAGACCTGACCGCCGACCGGTTTGTGGCCGATCCGTATGGTCCGCCGGGGACGAGAATGTACCGAACCGGAGATCTGGCGAAGCGGCTGGCCGACGGTACACTGGATTATTTGGGGCGGTCCGACCATCAGGTGAAAATACGCGGCTTCCGCATTGAGCTTGGCGAGATCGAATCGGTACTCGCACGTCATGCCGATGTCGCTCAGGCGGCAGTCATCGTGCGCGAGGATCAGCCCGGAGACCGCCGGCTTGCGGCTTATGTTGTGAGCAAGCCAGGCAGCGAGTTGTCTTCAGTCGCTGAGCTGCGCCGTTATGCGGCCTCAATGCTTCCGGATTACATGGTTCCCGGGGCGTTCGTACAGATGGACATGCTGCCGCTTACGCCTAACGGAAAGCTCGATCGCAAAGCGCTGCCGGCTCCAGATATGGGGCCCGATGCCGATGGACGCCATCCACGAACCCCGCAGGAAGAAGTGTTATGCGAGCTATTTGCGGAGATATTGGGAGTCAAACGGGTGGGTATCGATGACAGCTTCTTCGAGCTCGGCGGCCATTCGCTACTGGCTGTCCGGCTTATCAGCCGGGTTCGCGAAGCGCTCGGCAAAGAATTAAGCATAGCAGCTTTATTCGAAGCGCCTACGGTAGCGGGGCTTATCGATAAGGTTGAGATGGGCGGCGGACACAGCGCGCTGCAGGTCGTGCTTCCGCTTCGGGCGCATGGAGATCAAATACCGCTGTTCTGCGTGCATCCGGCAGGAGGATTAAGCTGGTGTTACGCCGGTTTAATGAAGCATCTTGGCATGGATTATCCGATTTACGGGTTACAGGCGAGGGGGATTGCGCAAGCAGAGGAGCTGCCGAAATCACTGGAAGAGATGACGAAAGACTATATCGACCATATTCGTTCTCTTCAACCACAAGGGCCATACCGGCTGCTCGGATGGTCTCTGGGTGGCAATGTCGCGCAGTCGATTGCGGTACAGCTGCAGGAGGCGGGTGAAGACATTGAATTGCTAGCCATACTGGATGCTTACCCAAGTCATTATTTGCCGATTAAGGAAACCCCCGATGAAGATGAGGCTTTAACCGCGCTGCTGGCGCTGGGAGGCTTCGACAGAGAGAGCATTGAAGCGGGTCTTGGAGACGCGCCGTTAACCATAGCGGCCGCCCTTGAATTGCTGCGGAATGAGAGCAGCGCGCTCTCGTCCCTTGAGGAAGAGACGATCATGAATCTGAAGACGACCTATGAGAATTCGGTACAGCTGTTGAAGGCTTACGTTCCGAAACGGTTTGAGGGAGACATGTTATTCTTCCATTCGACGATCATCCCCGATTGGTTCGATCCCATTGAACCGGAGATGTGGGAGCCTTACGTGGGCGGTAAGATCGAGCGGCACGATATCGAATGCCGGCATAAGGATTTATGCCAGCCGGGTCCACTGGATTATATCGGCAAGTGCATTTTAAGCAAGCTGGAGGCAGCTATAACCCGAGGGCGGATCACATCGGAGAGGAGGGAACTTATTCATGACCAATCCTTTTGAGCAAGTCGACGGCAAGTTTCTTGTGCTGGTAAACCATGAGGGGCAATACTCGCTCTGGCCGGGTTTCGCGGCTGTTCCGAACGGCTGGACACAGGCTTTTGGACTTAGCACGCGGGAGGAATGCGCAGCCTTTATCAACGAGAACTGGGTTGATCTGCGGCCGCGAAGCTTGTATGCCAACACCGTGCCGTCAGCAGAGCATAGACCATGAGCACCTGGCTGAACCCGAATAAGGTATTGTGGAAATCGTGTATGTGGCGGCGATGTTTGTTGTCGCTATGGACGCCACCGTGCTGAATGCTGCGCTTCAGACGATCAGCCTCGAACTTGGAGTGCCCCCTGCGGCTTCGGAACTGTAGGAAAACACTGTCGCCGCGTTAAAGATAAGGATGCAGCCTAAGTTGAGGAAAAAAGCATCCGGTTTTGATTAGGTGGATGAAGTAAGGGGCGTCTCTCTGTTTGTAATGCAGAGAGACGCCCCTTTTAATGACGCGTTTGAACGTATGTTATACAGTATTCGGTTCGGATCGGCGTATCATTCATTATAAAACTGCGGATAGAAGCGTTACTTGGGGTTACGCAAACCTTTGGGCAAATGATTTTTGAGCTGTCCGCCGCTGGCCTTGCCCCACCCCAGAGGTAATCCATCCGTGGTGACCAACGTCCAGCCCCGGTATTCGGAAGGAATGGAGAGCACCTCTCCCCGCAAATAAGCAGCCGTCTCGGCTGAATCTGAAGGCAGATCCCAGCTGCGGGCAGCTTGGCCAGGATGCAAGGACATGGCAAGAGCATGGGCCGGTTCGATTCGATTCTTCTTCAGGTGAGCCAGATGCAGACCAGCGCGCGGCATCTTCAAGCCTTTCAGCTGCTTGTCATTCCATGCCCAGCTCTCGCTGACCGGAAGCCAGTACAGTTCCTCGCCGAACAATATCGGAGTGCCGAAGTCAAGCTCAAAGCCGGGTAGTTCCTGCTTTGCCCAGTCTTGAAAGTCGGCCAATGCCGAAAGCGCAGGTCCTGTTTTGCCGCCCCGGTTGGATTTGGCCGGGGATTTGCTGCTGACCGAAGAGTATGCTAGGTCTTCATTTAAAACTTCGGCAGCCGCCGATTTGACCAAGATGGCAACAAAATGCCCCTCCCCCCGTTCCAAGTGCGGCCACAATCGCTTCATTTCACGCAGCTCCATATCGGGATACTGCGAAAGAATACGCTCAATCATCTCTTCGTTCTCAGCCGTATTGAACGTACAGGTGGAGTAAGCCAAGGTTCCTCCCGGTTTGAGCATCCGGTACGCCTCCTGAACTATGTCCCACTGCCGGGCAACGCACAGATCCACATGTTCAGGAGACCATTCTTCAATCGCTGCGGCATCCTTTCGAAACATGCCTTCACCGGAGCATGGCGCATCAAGCATGATCCGGTCAAAGCAGGCAACGAAACGACGGGATAGCTGATCCGGTGCCGCACTCGTAACGACGGTATTCATTATTCCCATACGTTCCACGTTCTCGGCCAGAATCCGTGCCCGTTCGGGATGGATCTCATTGGAGACAAGGAGTCCCCGGCCCATCATTTTGGAGGCAATATGGCTTGTCTTGCCGCCGGGAGCTGCCGCTAGATCCAGGATGGTCTCTCCGGGCTGAGGATTCAACAGCTCGACTGCGGACATTGCCGAGGGCTCCTGAATATAATATAGTCCAGCGGCATGATAGGGGTGTTTGCCTGGACGCAGGCTTTCATCATAATAGTATCCGGTATCACACCAGGGCACGGGCGTCAGCTTGAATTGCCGGATGAGGTTTTTTACGCTGTCTGCGGCATGAACCGCTTTCAGCCGGTTAAGGCGCAGCCCGTGGGTGCGGGGCAAATCGTAGCTGTCCCAAAAATCGCACGAGGCATCCCCGAGAATATCATTTATGCTGGCAACAAAGCCAACAGGCAATAGTTCCTTTCGCATTCGTTAGATTGCTCCTTCTTTAGAATAAGGTACATGCTGCAGTGTAAAGGCAAAAGAATCCTGGTTCAGCGTCATTTCTTCTCTGTCTTTAAGGAATCGGTCATTAGTTTATCATGATGCCGCAGGCGTAGTAAAGAAATGTCAAGCAAAAAAAAGACCGCCCACTTTATATCGTGAGCAGCCTGCGCCAGAGTTAACCGGCGGATTCCGTTGGTTCGGTTGATGAGGTTGTTAAGGACCGGTAATCGGATACCTTGTTTTTGCCGGTCGTTTTGGAATGATACATCGCTTTGTCGGCCTGTTTCATGAGTTCATCGCCGCGAACGCCTTTGCGCAGTACGCTGTAGCCGATACTGATCGTGACGATGCTCTCGCTTGCCACTCTGGCCCGGATGCTCTCGGCGACCTGTGCGGGTTTGACTTTGCGGTCAACCACCAGGGCCACCAACTCCTCGCCGCCATACCGGCCGGTAATCCCGATACCGTCAAGCTCTTCCTCCATAATGGCCGCGACCTGCTTCAGCACTTCATCGGCTCGGGCATGGCCTTGGGTATCATTCAGTTTCTTGAAATTGTCGATGTCGCAGAAGATAGCGGATATTTTCAATTCCTGCGAGGCGTAATGGTCCAGATACTTCATAAAATGCCTGCGGTTGTATAGTCCTGTTAATCCGTCCGTAATGGCAGACCGGTAGATGGACTGCATCAGCTCCACAATGCGTCTGAACAGGATGAAGAACACGATGCTGTAGAAGAGCACCGGCAGAGCGAGAGCGAGTCCCTGAAACGCAGGCGACAGGCCGCCGGAATAGGTATGGATAGATTGCAGAACTGCCGAGATGGCGTAGACGGCAAGTCCAATCGCATATTTGATCGGTTGTCCGATCCGCGGAGTGACTTGGGTATAAGCCAGGTAGAGCGCAGCGAGCTGAAAACCATCAAAATATATGCTTTGCCATATCGGGTCCAGGGTGTAAGGAAGAAATGAGGGAAGAATGAGCGGAAGCATAAGCAGTGCGGCTGACAACAAGGGAAGCCAATAATGCATGGTCTTGATCTTACGGTACAGCATGACAACCGAGACGTTCAGCAGGACAAACGAAAAAAGCTGAATGAAACGGAGGATGTCCGATTCCGGCGGAAAAACAGATTTTCCTGTCCAAGCCGAATGGATGTTCAAACTCTCGTATGTCATAATGAAGAAGAAGGCTGCCGCCATATATATGTAAGCATTCTTGCGTTGTTTGCTGTACATAAAGAGACACATGATCAGCATCATGAGCGCGATATAGGCTCCGCACACAGCAAATATGGTGGGTAGAGGAGAAGTGGACCAGTAGCTCAATTCATAGGACAAATCGATTCACTCCTGAGTAGGGATAGGTTTTTCGTTGCATGAAACATATGTTCTAATATATCATATCGAAAAAGAATCTGAAAAGAGATTTAGAGAAAGGGGGATCCCCATGAAACTTCTTCAAGCATTATTCTTCCCTCCTGAACAGCCAGGCGGCGTCTCGTCCATGATTCCTTATTTGCAGGAGCGTTTTCATTCATCCCGTTGGGAGATGGAGATGTTCTGGCTGCCCAAGCGGATCCGCAACAAAGGCCAGGAGGATCCGATATTTCACACCTTTGATTGGAAAGAGTTTGAAGGGAGTGCCGTAGTGGCCAAATACCTTCAAACCTACCGGGATTACCTGTGGTGGACACGTCTGCGTCTTCAAAAGCCTTATGATCTTATCCATAGCCATCATCCGATTGCAGGCATGTCGATGAAAGCGGTATTCCCAGAGGTTCCGCTTGTCCAAACCGTGCATTCCAGTTACGAGCGTGAGCTTATCCTCAACGGAAGAATCAAAGAAGGTGGGCTGGAGCACAGATTCCTGGTCTCTTTATATAAGGAGCTTGAATATATCAGCGACCGTCTGTTGACGGTGTCGAACTCCTTCAAGGCTTACATGGCTCCGTACGTGAATGAACCCGAATCGATCGGGGTTATCCATAACGGATTTGACGATAAAAGATTTAAGCCGGTGCCTCATGAAAATGCAGTGCCGCAGTTGATTACGGTATGCCGTCTGGTCCCTGCAAAAGGGTTGGACATTCTGCTCCAAGCCTGCGCGGAACTGAAGCGCAAAGGATATGATTATGTCCTTCATATTATCGGCGACGGACCTTCCCGTCAGGAGCTTGAGGAGATGGCCAAAACACTCGGCATCTACCAGGAGACGATTTTTTACGGATATACGCTTCACCCCGAGGAGTTCATGCCGTTCTTTGATATCTTTGTCCTGCCCTCGAGAGCGGAGGCGTTCGGCTCGGTGTTCGCGGAAGCGGCGCTTAGCAGTCTTGCGCTGGTAGGTACCGATGTCGGCGGCATCGCGGAGCAGATCGAGGATGGGGTAAACGGCTTGCTTGTACCTCCGGAGGATCCGATAGCGCTCAGCGTTGCGCTCGAGAAGGTCATCAGTGATCCGCTCTATCGCTACGAGCTTGCCCGGACCGCTTCGGATAAGGCGAAGAATCAATATTCCCTGTCCCGATCCGTGAATGAACTGAAAAAAATGTATTTGAAATTTCAACCTAAGATAGAGAGTTAGGGATCGATTATGGCTTCTTTTCGATTTATGCATGCTGCGGATTTACATCTGGACAGTCCGTTTATCGGGATAAGCGGACTCGATGACACTCTGCGTTCGTACGTTCAGGAATCGACCTTCCGTGCGCTGGAAAGGCTCGTTCAGCTGGCCATCGACCAGCAGGTTGATTTTATTGTCATCAGCGGGGATATATACGACAGCTCCAACATCTCGCTGCGCGCGCAGCTTCGCTTCTTGGATTCCCTTAACCGTCTGGGAATGGAAGGGATTGCGGTATATGTGATCCATGGCAACCATGATCCACTCGACAGCACCAAGCTTAGCATGGCGCTGCCTCCCCATGTCCATGTGTTTGGGGCGGAGCCTGCAAGCGTAACGGCCGTTCGCCGCTCGGATCATCAAGAAGTGGCGGTCATTACGGGCATGTCGTATCCGACCTCGAAGGTAACCGATAATATTGCAATACGTTATCCTGCCCCGTCATCCAGGCTATACCATATCGGACTTCTGCACGCAAACGTGGATGGGGATCCCCAACACGAAACCTATGCACCTTGTACGAAAAGGGATTTAATCCAGTCCGGATTTCATTACTGGGCGCTCGGGCATATTCACTCCCGTCGAATCTTGCAGGAATCTCCTTATATTGTGTATCCGGGCAATATCCAGGGACGTCATGTCCGGGAGACGGGACCCAAGGGATGTTATATCGTCGATGTGGATGAGAGCTCCAACACGAAGCTGAGCTTCCATGAGCTCGATTCCATGCGCTGGCACATCGTTGAAGCGCCTCTGGATTCTTGTCAGGACGTCGATGAATGGAGACGCTCACTGGAATCCATTCTCACCGAAATAAGCAGAGAGAACGCGGATGGGCTGAGCATGATCCGCGTTCGGATTACGGGCCGGGGTCCGGTTCATCGTCAGCTTGAAGGCGGATATGTGCTCGATGAGCTGCTGACCGATCTGCGGAGAAGAGAGGCCGCGAAGGGACAGACATGCGGCTATCGGGGATGCGTCTGGATCGAGAGCTTCTCGCTTCATTCCGGAGATGCGATCGATAGGCAGAGGCTGCTTGCGGAAGACAGCTTTGCAGGGGACTTGCTTCGTCTTGTTAGAGGGGAACAGGAACGGGTTCAAGATCCTGGCGGGGTTGTTGCCAAAAGCTTGGAGCCTCTGCTTGAGCATGCGGAAATCCGCTCCTTGCTGGACGAGATCAGTCCGGAGGAACTGCTGGAATGGGTTCGCAGAGCGGAGGAACTGACCTTAGGGTTGTTGCTGCGCGAACGTTCGCAAGGGGAAGGTGTCGGAACATGAGACTAGAGCGGATGAACATTCAAGGCTTTGGAGCTGTTCGGGACAAGAGCCTTGAGATAGATGCGCCTGTCACCGTGCTATATGGGCCGAATGAAGCGGGAAAGAGCAGCGTCCTGTATTTTATCCGAGCCATGCTGTACGGATTCCCTGGCAAGGGCTCGCCTGCAGAACGCGGCGAGCCTTCGGAGGAAGGCATTCACGGCGGCGAGCTGCGGTTTCTGGATAAGGAGGGAGTGCCTTGGGTGGTTCGGCGCTACAACCGGTCCAGAGAAGGAAATTCAGCCACCGGCAGGGGCGAGCGCGTACATATTCATAAACTAGCGGATAATGGAATTGTAATTGAGCTTGGACAACAGGAGCTGGAGCAATATGCTTTGGGCGGTGTGTCCAAGGATATGTTTCGTCAGCTGTTTGCCATCTCGTTAAGCGAGCTGCAGGAAATCCGCAGTTTGCAATCTGCCGAGATGAGCGGTTACCTGTTCCATGCCGGAATCGGCGGCGGGGCCAATATACTGGAAGCCGAGCGCAAGTTATCCCAGGAGATGGACAAGCTGTATAAGCCGCGCGGAAAGGTTCAGCATACCGCCAAGCTGCTGCAAGCCATCGAGCATTTAAGAACCCGGGTTTCGGAGAGCAAGACGTACGTTTCCCGTTATAACGAGACCGTTACATCCATTCTGGAAATACAGGAACGGTTGAATCTTCTGGAACAGGATCGCACCCGGGACGCCGAGGATCTGTTGCTCCTTCGAAAAGCGCAGGACATTCGTCCGGCTTGGCTGGAATGGCGTGAGGCCAGATTGGAATTAGAGGATCTGATGGACAGTGACAACTTTCCTCCGGATGGAATCCCCCGATACGAAAAGATGCAGGAGGAAGAGCGCCTTCTCCTCACCCAGTCGATTCGCGCCGAGCGGGCGATCGAGGATGCGGAGGATAAGCTGAGAGCGCTCCCTCTGAATGCGTTCATGGAGCAGTATGGCGAACAGATTGAGGAACTCTGGGCAAAACGCAGCCTGCACGAAGCCGCCAACCGGGAGCTTGCCGAGCTTACGACCGAATACAAATCTCAGGAGATCCGGCTGGAACAGCTGCTTCGGGATATCGACCCGGCATGGACACGGAAGGAGCTGCTGGCTCTGTCTTTATCCGCTTCGGAGCGCGAGGAGGTCCGGCGTATCAGTGCGGCCTTTGCCGGGTATGATCGCCGGATGGAGGCGCTGTTCATTGAACAGCGCGGGGCCCAGCGTTCTGCGGCGGCAGCCGAATCGGCGCTGCGGGAAGCCAGGCGGCAGCTGCGCGAGGAGATGGAGCGGGGACAAGAGGCATTTGCCATGATTAAGTCGGCAGCGCCCCAGGAGACCGCTGTGCTGTGGAATCAGCTGCAGCTGGAGATTGAGCGCTGGCGCGAACGGAGATTGACCCGGACTCAGCCTGAGCCTGCTTCCACGCGCCCATCGGGAAGAGGCAGTCTACCTGGGATGCACGCGGGTCTGCTGGCGGGAATGGCTGTTATGACATTCCTGTTGGTGGCCGTATTGTTATGGACGTCAACCTCGGAAGCTGCCGTGGTCTCAGGCATCGTGATGCTGCTCGGTATGGGTTATGTATTCTGGAGCGGTCAAAGAGGTCGGGAGGTTCATGGTGCAGCTTCGAATGAGACCCCTATTCAAGACGTGCAGGGAACGGAACATATAGATCAGCTCTATTCCAGTCTCGTCTCTGACCCATATGCGGCGGTAGCAGCGAGCACGATTCCGGGCAGTCGAAGGGACAAAAACGCTGCATTGGCTCGCGACCCCTTCATGGTGGAGGCTCAAATGCGCGAGCTTCGATCCGTGATGGAGGGCTGGCAAGCATGGCGGCAGCGGCTGGATCGACTGACATCCGATTGTGCGGGTGCTGAGGAGAAAGCTGCGCTGCAAGCGGCTGAATTACAAACGGTTCAGGGCGCTATTGATCAAGAAGAGAAGCGATATTTGGAGCTGGAGCGGCAGTGGGAGGATTGGCTTATGTCCCGATCACTCCCGCAGAGTCTATCGCCTGACGTTATGCTGGACGTGTTCGTCAAAGTGGAGCAGGGGCAGGAGCTGATCCGGCAGCAGAAATCGCTTGGACTGAAAATGGACGTGCTGTTAAAAGAGGCGGAGGATTATATCATCCAATGCCATGAGATCTTTGCGGCGGATCCCCAAGGTGACGTTAACGGCAACCGAATTCCAGCCGTTGCCGAGCTCGGTAACGTCTATTCCAGATGGAAGTCCTATCAAGAGGAATCGAGACAGAGGAATGTCCTTGCAGAGCGTATTCAAGAGCTGCGCAAGGAGGGGATTGCGATTGCAGATGAGCGGGAAGGGCTGCAGCTGCGCAAAGCAGCTCTGATTGCATCATCCCAATCGGCAGACGAAGAAACCTTTCTTCGTATGGGAGCTGCTGCGAAGCGTCGTGAGGAACTTGTTCGCACGATCCGCCATCACGAAATTACCATGTTCAGCGGATGGGATGAAGGGGGGCAACGGCAGCTTGAACAGCTGCTGGAGCTGACGGATGCAGCGGAACTTGATGCTCAATGCATGAAGAAGGAGGAGGCCGTATCCGCTGCGCTCCACCTGCGGGACGAGCTCCAGGAACGGCGGGGGCGGCTGCTTCAGGAGAGAGAGTCGCTGGAAGCAGCGGGGAACGAGGATTTCGCCCTGCAGCAGCTGGAGGAGCAGCGCACCGCCCTGCGGGAATTAGTCTCGCAATATGCGGTACGTTCGATGGCTTCCGAATTTATCAAACGTACGCGCCGCATGTACGAGGAAGAGAAACAGCCGCAGGTGCTGCAGTTGGCTTCCCGCTACTTCTCCATGCTGACCGGCGGCATGTACAGCCGGATTGTCATGCGGATGGGAGATCAGAGCCTGCTGGCAGAGCGCCCGACTGGTGAATTGGTGGAGAGCAGCCGGTTAAGCCGCGGTACGGCGGAGCAGTTATATCTGGCGATGCGGCTCGGCTTGATCCAATCGATGCCGCATGCATCGGGGTTGCCGTTATTGCTTGATGATCTGTTTGTTAATTTTGACGGCGAACGGCTCGGACATGCGCTCGAAGTGTTTTCTGAATTATCGCAGGACCGGCAAATCGTGATGATGACGTGTCATCGGCATGTAGCGGAGCAAACCATGAAACTCATACCGGGTGCGCGATTCATCACGATGCAGCCGTAAAAAGGGGCTTCCCAAAGGCAGGTTTGCCTTACCTTTGGGATAGCCCCTTTATTTCCCCCTGAATTGGGGGGTTCCGAACAAAGTCAGTCGGAGCACCCAGAGCAGACACAGTCCCCCGAACATCGGGTAGAGGAGAGAGAGCAAGGAGCTGAAGCCGAACTGGCTGAAGAAATAACAGAACACCATGATGCCAAGGGTAATCACTCTGGGCGACAGCGAGGTTCGCTGCTGAACCTGCAGGGTAATCCCGTAGATATTGGCCACGAAGGTGCTGAAAATTTCCAGGAAGATCAGAATGAGATAGATGATCTGCACGAGCCAGCCCAGCTGGTTGGCGATGCTGCCCATCGGGATCTCGTATTGACTAATGCCGGGCATATGCGCGGACATCGCAAAATGCGCCGCCATCAGCATAAATCCTACGCCCGTACCTCCAATGATGCCTCCCCAGGTTACGGCACGCGCGCTTTTGGTCTGGCTGCCGAGCGGGACCAGCACCGGCATTGCCATTACCAGGTTAAAGGAGGTGTAGAGAAGGGGCGCCAGCCAAACCGAAGGCAGGGTATGGTCCGTAGTCAAGGTTAAGAATCGGGTGGCACCCGGTGTTTGAATCGTCTGAGAAATAATCGCAAGCGATAAGGTCAGCATCATGGGCACAACAAGACTGTTCATTGTCATGATGGACTGGATGCCTTTTCTGAGAATGAAATAGGTTCCGATCATCGTGACAAACAATCCGGTTTGATAGCTCAGATTCAGATGCTCCACAAAAACAGAGCCCGCGCCGGCAAGCATGATGCTGTTCACTCCGAGCAGAATGACAAACATAAAGAGGCTGATCCAGACGCCGGCTTTCTCTCCAAACAGGAATTTGTTCAGGTCCTCAAAGGATTTGGCCCCGATCCGCCGGGATATCGTCATGATTTTCGTGCCGAGCCAAATGAATATTCCTGTCGCTAGCAGAATGGTAAGTGTAGCCCAGTGTCCATATTGGGTAAAAAATTGAAGGATTTCACGTCCGGTTGCAAAGCCAGCGCCAACGATGGTTCCGATATATGTAAAGGCGATCTGTAAAACACGAACAGAATTACGCAAGCCCCGCATCCCCCTTGAAAGTTAATACGTTCTGCTTAGTACAAGGTATGCTTGGCTCAGCTGGGACATGACTCCTACCTGTCCAGGTCCTTACCGGAGGCATGTACATGATGATGGCCAGGCAAGGAGATCAATGTCAGGAATTCTGACGGGAACCGTACAGTTAAATGACGGAGTCACCGTTTGTACTTGCCGTACAGGGAGGAATATGTTACTTTTACGACAAAGGAATCGTGGGAGGTCTTTTGGATGGATTGGTTGAAAGAGCGGATCATCAAAGAAGGTGTCGTGTTGTCGGATCAAGTGCTGAAGCTGGATGCCCTGCTGACACATCAAGTAGACCCGGCATTAATTATGGATATGGGCCGGGAATTTGCGGCTAGATTTAAAGAGAGCGGCGTGACCAAGGTCGTTACGCTGGAATCCTCCGGCATTTCTGTTGCATTTGCCGCGGCGCTTGAATTGGGAGTTCCGATGGTATTCGCCCGGCGCAAAAAAACGCTGCTCGCCGATCCAGACGCCTTGTGTGAGCGGGTTCCGTCTTTCACCAAGGGCATTGTCACGGACATTATGGTATCACGCCAATTTATCGGCGAAGAGGATAAACTGCTCTTCATTGATGACATTATCGCAAACGGTGACGCTGCAAGAGGCCTGATCAAGATTATTGAACGGGCAGGGGCAGAATTAATCGGGCTTGGCGTTGTGATTGAAAAGAGCTTCCAGGCCGGAGCGAGAACGCTGCGCGAACAGAATGTTCATGTGGAATCGCTGGTCACCATATCGTCGCTTGAGGACGGCAAGATTACGTTCAGCTAGGTATAGGAATATACCAAACGCTTCATGGCATGTCAGGAGTAGAGCCGAAAGGCAGGACTTCTGTCATGAACGTGTGTACCCTAGCCTCTGCCGTGCGTAATCGTGTAAATTCGTAGTCAATTTTAAGTGGATTTCAGCCTAAAATCACAACAAAATCTTTTCGCCTCCATGATTTTCGCTTATAATAAAGAGGTAGGCAAGAGAGAGGAGGCAGCACCATGGGGAAACAACCTGTAACCGAGCCGTTTTTGATTGAGAAGCTGAATGAAGCAAAGGTACATTTTGAACGTGCTTTGGATTGTAAACATACGGAGTTTGATGATCTATATCCCTATATGATTGAACATCCTCAGTTTTTCTGGTACAAACGCTATGTTGCCTGGTCAGAACTGCTGACGATTGCCGGATTGTGTGAGGAGGTTTCCTTCGAATGGAAGGAACAGTTTACGCCTCAGCAGGTAGAATATATCGAGAAGCGTGTCATGTCTTCAACCGTTCTGGATTTTTGGTACGAGAAGAATGACAGTATCGAGCCGGCACAGCGTTAATGGGTATATAGGACATCTCTTAGTCGGGATGTTTGTCGATATCGCAACGCATTCAAAAGACCTAAATGATCTCATTTAGGTCTTTTTTTGCACAAAGTTTATGAAGGGGGTATGGTGATGATTAGCGATGAAAGACTCGATGAGCTGCGGCTCTCCGGCGAATTGGTCCGGGTTGTCCGGGACGGCTTGGAGACCAATGATATTATAGGCTTTGTTGTAGCCTGGGACCCGGAGCAGGTCATTATACGCCGCAGAAATCGGCGGGTCGTTAAACTGGATCGCCGTTACAGCTACCAGCTTAAAAAGGAACCAAGAGTTAGCCCGATCGAAGAGTAGGCATAGATCTCGAACTCGTCGGACAACTTAACCTCGCATCAAATTTTTGTGGAAGAGGTGCTTTAGGTTATGGAAATGTCCAATGACAAGGTCTCGGCTTACAAGAATGAAATTCTGAATTTGAAGCAGAGCATGCCGGAAATGGCAGAAGCGTATCATCAGTTCACCGGCGTTTGCTTTCAGGATGGCGAACTGGATGAGCGAACAAAGCAGCTGATCGCGCTCGGAATCGGACTGTTTGCCAATAATGAGCTGTGTACCTTCTATCATATGGAAGAAGCCCGTGCGAAGGGAGCCTCGGATGCTCAGATTATGGAGGCTGTAGCCGTGGCGTCTGCCGCCAGTGCGGGACATGCCCTCTCGCAGGGATTGACCCGCGTGCAGCATAATCTTCATTGATTCACGTGTCAGCGATAACCGTCTCAACCGGAGCATTCATGTTCAGTGGGGGAGACGGTTATTCTCTGTTTAAGGCAGCGATTTAGCGGGCGTAAACAGCGGCAGGAGGATGGGCTTGCTCAGAGGACTCGGTCTCGGGCGAAACCAGCCCAAGGTAGGCTCGCATGCGGTCCATCATCTCCTCACGGAAGGATGGCCATAGAATGTTCATCGAACCAATGTAACCCCGACAAGCATATCGTGCCTGGATTCCTTCCTGGTTTTGTCCAATATCATACACCTTGATCGCGCGCTTGGTGAATTCCTGCTTCACCTCACGAAGAAGCACAGCAGCACGCTTTGCGCCATTCCCCACAATCTCTACATACAATTGAGGGCTCTTGAAGACACCGCTCTCCTGAATGATTCGGCAATCCCTTTCAAACACCTTATGAATGAACATCAGCAGCAGGTAACTCTTGATCAATGCACGTTCTTCCGTCGTAACAGCCGGTATGGCCATCAACATCACCGCCTTTATATAGAAAATGGTTATTGAATGAGAACTTATGTTCTTATTTTAACCGAAAAACAGGTTTTTAATCAAGTTTAAAAAAAGTGTTGACTCATTTTGCGCAGCGTGATATTATATATCTTGTCGCCGCTGATAAGGACTTGTCTCCTAATAGCGATGAACATGATACGCGGTCGTGGCGGAATTGGCAGACGCGCACGGTTCAGGTCCGTGTGGGCTAACCCCCGTGGAGGTTCGAGTCCTCTCGACCGCATCCTTATAAAGAAGCTCGTAAACTTGCTTTTTAGCAGTTTACGAGCTTCTTTTGTGTTGAGATTTAAGATGGGGCGGGATGAAAGACTTTAACCAAAATAATGCGATGCCGTTGACAGCCAACGCCGACAAGGTCAAAATTACCGCGGAGCTGCGGAGAAAGCAGCTGCGAGTAAGAAAGCCGACGACCCAACGGTGGCGGGCAAGAAGTTTCTGTGCCTGGGCTGTGCTGAATACAATCACTCTTACATATTTACATACCTTTTCTCAAACAATACGGTTAGGTGTGATTAGCATGAATATGAATGGAAGGGGAGTAACCATGCGGAAGGCATTCAAAAAATTGGTTATCTTGCTATGTACGATATGGATGATCGTGGACGGAGCACAGATCGGATATGGCGCAGGGGTGGCCTCTACCCCTACTGCTGATCCTCCCAATCAGGAAACAGAAGAAATCCACGAAGAATCCGGACGCGGCAGGCGTGATCTGGAGGCGAAAGTTAATAAGCTGGCCGTCATCATTGATGATTTTGGCAATGATCAGAAAGGGACTCAGGAAATGCTGAGTCTTCCTGTTAAGATCACGGTGGCAGTGATGCCTTTTTTGCCGACAAGCGTGAAGGATGCCGAAGCTGCGCATCGGCAAGGGCATGACGTCATCATCCATATGCCCATGGAGCCGAAGCAAGGACGATCTTCCTGGCTCGGACCGGGTGCCATTCTAAGTTCACTAACCGATGAGGAGATTCGTGAACGGATGGAGGAGGCAATCGATTCGGTTCCTTATGCCGTTGGGATTAATAATCATATGGGCTCCAAGGTTACCGGGGATGAGCGGGTCATGTCGATTGTGCTTGATGTATGCAGGGAGAGAGGGTTGTTCTTTATCGACAGCAAGACAAACTACCATAGCGTGATTGGCAAACTGGCCGCGGAGAAGGGGATGCCGTCCATCGCCAACGATATATTCCTGGATGATGTTCATACCGTTCAGCACGTGAGCAAACAGCTTCTGACAGCGGTACAGCATGCGGAAGAGAGAACATCCTGCATTGCAATTGGCCATGTCGGCAAATATGGAATCCGAACGGCAGAAGCGCTGAAAGGAACCATTCCGAAACTGCAAGCCAAGGTGGAGTTTGTGGGTATCAGCGATCTGGTTAGGGAACGATCAAGCTGGCGGCCGAATCCGCTGCCTGCAAATTAGCGTTGGTTAGCAGAACCGAATTTCGCTGTCTGCGTATTAGTGTCAGCAGCAGAACCGGAGTCGGTTTCGGCATGCCGTGAGCAACCGGCGTTAAAAAGATTATCCGACAAAGGTCCGCCCCTATCTTGAACAGCCATAAAAAATGAATAGCCTTCCAGTCAAGGATCCGGTGATTCCATCCCTGTATGGAAGGCTGTACATATGTGTGGAGGCAGTATTCATTTATCGAATGCGGGAATCGGTGAGCTTGAATTGTCCTACCAGTTGCTGCATGGATTTTGCAATAACTTCAACATTGCCCGAAGTGTATCGTACGCTTTCGATTTCCTGTGTAAGCTCCTGTACCTTGCTCTCCACATCCTTGGAAATCTTCCGATTCTCTTTGCTGACCGATGCAATTTTCTCCATAAGCTGAACTACTTCATCAACCGCCTGATGTTTACGAACGTCATCTTCGGCAGCGGCGGCGAGCAGCTCGGAGGCCGCGGAAACCAGCAGGTTTCCTTCTTGCACGACCTTGGTTCCTTCCTTCATTGATTGCACGGCTTGCTGGGCGTCTTTATAGATATGGCTGATAATTAGGTGAACCTCCTCCGTGGACTTTCTGGTCAGTTCGGACAGCTTCCGGATTTCGCTAGCTACCACGGCAAACCCTTGTCCGTGTTCTCCGACCCGTGCTGCCTCAATGGAAGCATTCAGGGCCAGTAAATGGGTTTGGGAGGATATTTGCTCGATGGCGTGCAGCACGCCGGTGACCTCTTGAACGGTACCCATGAAGGTGCGGATCGTCTGATTCGTTTCCTCGACCTTCGAGGAGATATGAGACATCTTGTCTCCGATACGAACCACTTCATGTTTGGCTACATCAATCTGTTCATTGGCTTGCCGTTCCAGCTGACGGAGGGTTCCCCGCATCTGTTCCGCGCTTTCCTTCACGGCATCGATATCCTTCAGCTGGCTGCGCATGCTGCGAATCATCTCGCTAATGTTGCCGCTGACACGCTGAGCGGAAGTCACGGTGACGGCAGTTGTGTCATTCATCACCTGCTGGCTGGCGGAAACATCGCCTGCGGTCAATTTCACCTGCATCATGATGCTTTCGAGGGAGTCGATCATATTGTTGATCCATTGGGCTAATTCGCGCGTTTCGTCCTGATCGAATGGGCGGGTATCCAGGCGCTGCGTCAGATCGCCGGTACCTTCGGCATTCATGCGGATAAATCGGCTCAGGCTTCGAAGTCGATCGGCAATACGCCCGATTTCTTTGCGGCCGATCAAGGAAGAGGCCAGAAGACCAGTGGTCACGCAGGCCAATCCTCCTACAATTGCGGCGAGTGCGGGCGACCCATAAGCAGCAGTAACATAAACAATGAGAGCTATCAGCATACTGGACACAAAAGTGGATAGGCCATGGAGCTTAGCATGTCTAAAGCGGATGCTGCGAACGCGGTAGACCTCTTCCAAATCCCCTTCGCACATCATCCCCCAAACATCCGGACAATGGGGCAAACGGAACGTCAGGCCTTTGCCGATCACCGGAATGTGGCGGTAATCGGAATATCCCGGAAAGGCTACGAACAAATTGCTTCCGTTCGCAATGGTATTGGCTACTCCCGGGTGCAGCTGACCCGTCGCCGGGTCGGTAAAGATGAGCTCAAGCTCGGTATGCTCTTTTACGGAAACAATTCCCCAGTCGGTCGTAACGCCGTCCTTCAGGTTCTCGCCATGGGTAAAGGTTCGGTCTTCAAACCGGCTTCTGGAAAGAGCGGTTCCGGGCGCAATGTGATGATTCATTTCGGTCTTGGCCATGAAAATATAGTTGTCGCCGGAATCAGGGTAAACGTGGCCGGATTCCCGCTGGATTAAATCTCCGATCACGTCATTCGGCACACGGCCGCACAGGATGCCGACAAACGTATCGCCTGTGTAGATGGCATTCATGAACAGGAGCGTCATTTTGTCGTGAAAGGTAGAGGAACGCGGGCCGATAGTTAAGGTAGTGGGATCGGCATACGGTCCAAAGAGCAATTTGCCAGTGTTCGAACCGATAAGATGGGTGATCGCAGCGCCCAGTGTACTGCTAGCGTTATAGGTTGTTCCAATATGTGAGGGGTATGTAGAATATGTGACTTCACCAGAGGAGTTCAATAAGAATAATTCCGTAAAGTCGGTAGCGCGCGAATATAAGGCAGAGAAGAGCTGCTCCTGATTCAACCGGGCGTTTGATGACAAAGGGCGAGAATGTTCGCTGCCGACTTGTGATTGATAGGAATTATCCTTGTTCAGCTGCTCCTTCAGTCGGTCCAGATGTCCCCAATACTCATGACTCCAAGAGAATAGCAGCTCTTTACGCGTTTCTGCAATACCTACGAATATGTCTTCAACATCGTTCTTCATATTACGATTCAGACGCCATGAAATCCAGAGCGGAAGTCCTTGGCGATAGCCAAGCCAGTCAAACATCGCAATCTCCCCCAATTTCCATTTGAGTAATCTATCTTTCTATATGTTAGTTATACTATCATAATATCCTGAAATTTCTATAATTTTTTTCAGTAAAATGATACTTTTTCATCTTGATGTTAACTTAAATGACAGAAAAGAAGGTATGTAGACCTAATTATTGGAGTAGGCAGGCCCTATATATGCAAAAAAAAGCCCCAAATTACAGGGCCGTTAAATAACTGATAATCCCGTCGGCAATGGCTTCAGCGATCTGCATTTGACCGTTGCGGCCGGTTAATAATTTCCGGTCCTCCATATTGCTGAGAAAGCCGGTTTCGACGATGACGGCGGGTACTTGGGTTTGATTCAGCAGATAGTATGGTTTACCTACCATGATGTGATTGTTGTTGCGGTAAACCAGATTCAGCTGCTCTTGGATGGTGTCCGCAAGCAGGGTGCTGCGTCCCTCGGATTGATGCAGCACGATGCCTCCGCGCTTGGACGAGTTCTTCCCCCAATTCACATGAATGCTGACTACCAGCTTGGTCGGGATCTCGCTGCTGAGCTGCTTGCGCTGCGACAGATCACGGCGATGCCTCGAGGAGCTTCGATGCCAACGATTGTCATCGCTAAGCGCGTAATCGGCATCGCGGTTCAGGACGGCACGATAGCCTTCCTTGCGAAGCAGCATGAACAGTCTCCGTGAAATGGCCAGATTAATATCTTTTTCGAGAATTTCACCATACGACGTTCCTCCGTCGATTCCGCCATGACCCACATCGATCAAAATGACATCATGGGCAAAAGGGTGCAGCTGCCTTAGTTCGGACTGGTCGATTTCCTGACCTGAAGAGTGGGTGGATTCGGGCGTTTCGGTCAGAAGCCGGGTTGTCGATATTGGACTTTTATGAACGGCATGCGCTGGACGCGTCATGGCTTGCTCCTTCACTGGATATGCTCCCACAACAGAACCCGGGAGTGCCAGTGTCAAGAGAAGCATCCATACAACGGCTGTCTTAATCATGATGGTTTCCTTCTTTCACGTGAAAATTTCGGCTTTTTTAGAATGTGCATATGGCGGAAAAATCATGCTGTTCAAGTGCGAACGTCTAGAATTGATTGAAATGGAGCAAACTGATACTGGGATGTGGATAAACCAAAAGGAGTTGATTCGTATGGCTAGCGGAGACGAATTGATCAAGTACATTACCGAGCGCGTGGTTCATTTTATAGATACGCCTAAGGACGTTCGGCGTCAGGCGAAGGTGAAGGAATCCTGGACCACAAGGTGGTTCGGCATGATTCCGTTCTCCATGTCGCTATGGAAAGAGGATGTAACCACCAAGCGCAAAAAAAAGGGACGAAGTAACAGCTGATGCATGTTCAATTCATGAAATCGCATTTTGCGAATCGCGTGCGCACGATGTCAGGGTCGAAGTGAACATGGCACTTGAAGGCTATAGTCTCTTCTGCGTGCTGAGTGCACACTTATAAACCGTTTTGAAATAAAGGACGCTGCCCATTAAGGGGCAGCGTCCTTTGTCAGTCATGGCATATGGCATGGGAAAACTCGTATTATTCCGGCTGGGCATAAAATTGCCCTTGTCCGATTAACCGGGATGCCGGGAGGAAACGGAGGGTGTCTGTATTCCGCAAGGGAACCGAAACATAAAGCGCAGCCGGGTTCTCCTGATTCTCGGAGGACCATCGATGCCAGCCCGTTAAGTTAAAAGGCGCGCCGTAGGCGGCATTGCCTTTTGCGGACTTAAATATCAGGGTGGAGTGCTCCTTAAGTAAATTCCGCAGATCGGCGCTGCTTCGGGCTGTGAGATTTCCAGTGGTCAGCCACAGCAGATTATCGTAAGGATCCACGGAGTCGTCGGTTGCGATGGAGGGCGTTCCGGCAAACCAATGACTGGATTTGGATGAAGTCACGAGTCCTTTGGCTGTTGCAGGCAGCGATACGGATACCAGCTTCGTCGTTGAATGCGTCTGCTGGGGCTCATCCGGTAGGGCTTCACTATTTAGTGCATTAAAATAAACCGGCTTCTTGCCGGGCAGCTGGACCTGCCAGACGGGGGACACGTCATACAGCTTGCGCACGGTGCTGCCTTGAGGCAATGACCCTCCAGCCTTCACAAGGCCTTCCGCAGCGAGCCGCTCTTTCAGCGGCGCTTGGCTGTAGGGAAGGGTTGAGCCGATCCCGTATTCACTCAGGATATATCCGCCGTCTTCGCCTGCACTGATAATCATGTATCCTTGCGGTAGTCCTTCATCGGAAATCGTGACTAACCAGCCGTGCGTGCCCGGACCGAGCGGGGTGAACTCGAGTGTTGCTTCGTCCCATGTCGTAAATGGCGCATGGGCCGATAATTGGGCGACAGTCTCCTCGGCAAAGTCCATCAAATTCCCAGGAACCTGAGCTACAGCTTTGTTCTGACTAACCCCTGAAACGCCTGATATGTGATGATCCGCTGTAAGCGGAGTGCCAGTCAGACTGAGGCTGTTCGCAGAATTGGAAACGTCGGCCTGGCTTGCTGCAGCCAAGCTTGCCTGCGGCTGGACCGTGCTGAACCAGAGGATAGTCGTTACAATGATGGAAACAGACAACATTCGATATCGGCTGTTCAGCTTGTTATCGGTTGATTGGGGCTTGAAGTTCTTGAAATCCTTGACATCATGGATATGAAGTTTCATGTTCCAACGTTTCAAATCATTAACCGCCTTTCCTTGGCCCTACGCGCCGTGGATGTGTTGGAATCATCATATCGGACAAGCTCTGCAAAGGCTGTTGCAAGCTGTCGCGGTAGGAGAAGGGAGAATGGTTCTTTTTTTGCCTGCTTTTGTAGAGGAGCGTCATGATGACGCACCCACAGACGAACACAGATGAAATAGACCGCAGGTTATGACGGACAAGCTCACTTTCGGCTCGTACTGCCATTGCATTTCGGACCGGCGGTTCTTATATTGCTCCTCGATGAGCGCTTTTTTCTCTTCATCCTGCTCCTTGAGCAGGTCCTCGTAATAGCTGTCGATCACCAACAGTTCATCTTCAAGACGTTCTCTTGCTTTTGTGGCCCAGTCATAGTCGAGCTTACTTAGCTTATCGATAAGATGGTTCTCCAGCGCATCTACGGCCTGCTGCAAGGTAAGAGCAGCGGGGCGGACGTGAACGCTTTCCGGCAAGCGGGGCGTCAGCTCGCGTCCATCCAGGATCGCCGGGAAGTCTTGGGCAATCGCACGGCTGGATAGCGAGATTCCGAGAAAAAACAATTCCTCCCGCTTCAGATCACAGCTGAACTCTACCTTGAAGCAGACGCCCAGCCACTGCTCATACGGCGTGGAACGGGCTCTTGGACGAGGCTCGGTATCGCGCTGCTGGAACAGATAGACGCATTTGCCTTCCTCTCGGGAAGCATTCCAGATTTGGGCCAGCCGGCTGCTGCCGTAGCCAATGTTCTCCCGCTGAATGCGGCCGGGACCGAGGGTGGGCAGAACCGGAGCATTCCCGTAAAAGCGGGCCAGGAGCGGATCCTGCGTAGGCGAGGCAAGCTGCGCTTTGGCTTCGGCTTCCTTGCTTTCTGCAAGCCGTTCGTCGTATTTTTCCGGATCAAACACGAAATTGAACGATAACGTTTCGGCGGGAGCGCCGGTACGCTCCACGAAACCCCAGTAATACGGGCGGTTGGTGAGCATTTTGTCGGCTTGCGGAGACAGTTTCACGGTGACATGCTCAGGCGATTTTTCAATGACGGTGCATTCGGTGGCTTCCAAATAGGCCATGAAGTGCTGCTGCACCTCCTGCGGCGTCATGGTCATATTAGGCTTCTTCCTCTCTTAGATTATCTTCGACGGTGCTTCCCTGCTCGATATCCTGCTTGATATGGTGAATCGAGTCGCCCAATGTGCTGATGCGCTGGCGGATTTCATCATCGTTGCCGGACTCCAGCATGATTTTGTACAGGCTCTTCTCGATGGACTCCTTCTTCTCGAACCGCTCGAGAATGACATCCAGACCCCCGATGACCATCTCGAACATGTTGATCTTCTCGTGCAGCAGGTTCAGAATGTGCTCTTCAATGGTTCCTGACGTGGACAGGTTGTAGATCTTCACGTCATTGGTCTGGCCGAGACGATGCACGCGTCCGATCCGCTGCTCGACCCGCATGGGATTCCAGGGCAGATCGAAGTTGATCATATGGTGGCAGAATTGCAGATTGATGCCTTCGCCGCCGGCTTCCGTCGCGATCATGACCTGCGCCTTGCCGCGGAACAGATCCATCATCCAGTCTTTCTTGCCGCGGTTCATTCCGCCCCGGTACGGTACGGAGATGAGCCCATGATCGCGGAAATAATTGAGCAGGTATTCCTGCGTGGCGCGGTATTCCGTGAATACGATGACCTTCTCGTTCATTTGCTGGATCAGCTCGATGGTTTTTTCCGCCTTGGTGTTGGCTTTGATAGCCTTGATGAGATAGACGAGCTCCCAGATTTTATCGCGCAGCGGAGAGTCCTCGGGCAGCTTCTTGGACAGATTAACAAGAGTCACGAAAACGGCATCGCGGCTGCTGCACACTTCACGCTGGAGCGTAACAAGGGACAGCATACTGCTTAAATTTCCCCCTGCTGCCTGATACTGATCTTTGACGAAGGACGTGACGCCGTCGTATAATGACTGTTCTTCGGGCGAGAGGCTAAGCCCTACATTGCGGACGGATCGCTTGGTGAATTTCACTTCGCCTTCGCCGCGGCGGTTACGGATCATGACCTTGGACAGCTCATCCTTGAGCTGCTCCTGGTTCTTGGGTCTTCGTTTATCGACAACAAAATTAGCGGCAAACTGCCCTTGGCCTCCAAGCTGGCCCGGCTTCAGCAGGGTGATCAGATTGAAGAGCTCGCTGAGATCATTCTGCACCGGCGTGGCCGTCAGCAAGAGGCAGTATTTTTTGCGCAGCTTTTGAATGAATTGATAGTTGGATGTTTTCTTGTTCTTGAGCTTGTGCGCCTCATCGATGATGAGCATGTCGTACTCCTCGTTCAGCAGAATCTCCTGATGCGGATCGCGCTTCGCCGTGTCCATGGAGGCGACAACGATATCATTGCCCCAGGAGTACGCTTTTTTCTGCGCAATCGCAGGAATGCCGAACTTGGAGTTCAGCTCGCGAACCCATTGCAGCACAAGGGAAGCCGGAACGAGAATCAACACCTTGGATACCAGGCCGCGCACAATGTATTCTTTTAAAATAAGGCCGGCTTCAATCGTTTTACCAAGCCCCACCTCATCAGCGAGAATGGCTCGGCCCGACATCTCGAACAATACGCGTCTGGCGGTATCGGTCTGATGGGGGAGCGGGGATAAGCCGCCTAGGTGCTTGAGGCATTGCAATTCTTCAAAGCTTGTAACGAGACGCGATTTCTCGCCCTCCACGGCAAGCTGGGCCAGACGATAGTCACCCCAAGGTCCGCCCTTGTCCAGTCGACCGGCGAGATCGTCAAACCAGGAACGGTCGATCTGCAATGGAACGGGAAGACGCGCGTCGAAAATCATGCCTGAGTCGGTAGATGGCTGATGAAACATGTCGATCTCCTCCTGTTGTGAAAGATTCCGGGCCAGCGGTGTATATGTAGTATGGACGAAAAAAGAAGTCTTCATAACCTTGCACGGATTCGGAAGGCGTGGAATAACCCAAAGGGCGCACGGTTGCTGGAATTGGATATTTTCATCCTTTTTTTTCATAGGGATGGGCGAAAAAGAGAGCGAGAGGAAGAAAGCGGAAGCTTGCGAGCGGGAGCTTGGATCTGTTGGCTTAATTTTCACATTATCGGCATAGTTAACCTATATATAGTGTAGTATAATGGATTAGTAGCACTATATATGGTGTATATAGTGGTTTTGAATGTTTGACCGGCTACATAACAGGTTATGTTGTTGGTGAGCGCATAACTGCGGAACTTTTTAATTTTATATTTTATATAGGAGGTAGTTGCTCTTGAGTACGATGCAGAATCAGCGGCTGGAAGGTTTAAGCGAGAAGATCTTTTTGGACCGGTATGCCTGGAAGGATGCGGACTCCAACAACGCTAAGGTAGGCGATGTGGTGCTCGTTTTGACGAAGGATGATCCTAAATTTCCGACCAAGGAAGTTGGCGAAATCGTGAAGCGCGAAGGCCGCAAGGTCACGGTGAAGACACGGAAGGGCGAGCTTGTGGAATCGGACGTGGAGAAGCTGACGTTAACCATCGAGAAAACGCCGGAAGAAATGTGGGATCGACTCGCGGCTGCCATGTCATCGGTTGAGGCAACGCCGGAACTGCAGGAAGAGTGGCGCGGGAAGTTCCGCGAGATTCTGGATGATTGGAAGCTGGTGCCGGGCGGACGGATTGCGGCTGGAGCGGGTGCAAGCGATGAGTTGACGCTGTTCAACTGTTACGTGATTCCTTCACCGAAGGACAGCCGGGGCGGCATCATGGAAACTCTGAGCGAGATGACCGAGATCATGGCACGCGGCGGCGGAGTCGGCATTAATTTGTCTTCCCTGCGTCCTCGGCGCGCGATCGTAAGAGGCGTGAACGGTTCCTCCAGCGGTGCGGTATCGTGGGGCGGCTTGTTCAGTTATACGACGGGATTGATCGAGCAGGGCGGAAGCCGCCGGGGCGCGCTCATGCTGATGATTAATGATTGGCACCCGGACGTGGAGGATTTCATTACCGTGAAGCAGACGATGGGACAAGTTACGAATGCGAACCTGTCGGTATGCGTCAGCAATGATTTCATGAAGGCCGTGAAGGAAGATCTGGACTGGGAGCTGGTGTTCCCGGATACTACGGATCCTGACTATGATGAGCTGTGGGACGGCGATCTGGATAAATGGAAGAAAGCCGGACGCCGTATCATTCCATATAAAACAGTAAAAGCACGCGAGGTCTGGCACACGATTATCGAATCCGCATGGAAATCCGCAGAGCCGGGCGTCGTATTCATGGAATACTATAACCAGATGTCCAACAGCTGGTATTTCAACCCGATTATCTGTACGAACCCTTGCGGCGAGCAGGGACTTCCGGGCTGGGGCGTATGCAACCTGTCCGCGATGAACCTGTCGAAGTTCTATGATGAAGCGAACCATGACGTTGCCTGGGATGAGCTGGCTACAACGACACGGTACTCCGTGCGTTTCCTGGATAATGTCATTGACCGGACGCCGTACCATTTTGAAGAAAACGAATTGAACCAGAAAAAAGAGCGCCGCGTAGGTCTCGGAACGATGGGTCTGGCCGAGCTGATGATCAAGCTGAACATCCGTTACGGCAGTCCGGAATCGTTGGAGTTCCTGGATAAGCTGTATGGCTTCATCGCCCGCGAAGCTTATCTCGCTTCCGCCGATATTGCCGAAGAGAAGGGTTCGTTCCAGGCATTCGATGCCGAGCTGTACCTGCAAAGCGGCTTCATGAAAAATATGGCCGAGGTGTATCCGGAAGTTGCCGAAGCGGTGCGTGAAAAAGGCGCACGGAACGTTACCGTCATTACCCAAGCGCCAACGGGCAGCACGGGTACGATGGTCGGAACGTCGACAGGCATCGAGCCGTACTTTGCCTTCAAATACTTCCGTCAGAGCCGACTCGGTTTCGACGAGCAGTTCGTGCCGATTGCCCAGGATTGGCTGGACAGCCATCCGGGCGAAGAGCTTCCGGATTATTACGTCACGGCGATGAGTCTCTCCGCCGAGGATCACATCCGGGTGCAGGCGGCAATTCAGCGCTGGGTGGACAGCTCGATCTCGAAGACGGCCAACTGTCCGTCGGACTTTACGGTTGAAGATACAAAACGACTGTATGAGCTGGCATTCGATTTGGGATGTAAGGGAGTAACGATCTACCGCGACGGCAGCCGTGACGTGCAGGTGCTGCAGACGGAGAAAAAAGAAGATAAGGTCGTCGAAGCGACCACAGCTTCTACTGCGGAAACAGCGCTGGAGCAAAGCGCGGCAGGCCAAGCCGCAGAGGATGCAACGAACGTGGAGCCGGCGGCTGCCAGCGTGGCCGTGACAGCCTCAGCGAGCAAGAGCGGGTTGGATAAGCAATACAAGAAGCGTCCGCAAGTGCTGCGCGGCGCAACCTATAAAATGAACACGCCGTTCGGCATGGCGTATATTACCATCAACGATCTGGACGGTATCCCTAGCGAAATCTTCCTGAACGTCGGCAAGGCCGGTTCGGATGTGTTCGCAATGGCGGAAGCCTTGGGCCGCGTCTGCTCCTTGTTCCTGCGTTACGGAGACCACGGCAATAAGGTGGAGCTGCTGATCAAGCACCTCAAGGGCATCGGCGGCACCGGCGCGATCGGCTTCGGCGCAAACCGCGTGGAATCCATCGCCGACGCTGTGGCGAAGGCGCTTGAGACGCACGTGGCGAACAACGCCGGGGTGGATCATGACCATGATCCGGCACCGGTCGCAGCCACGATGGCGCCTGTCGATGCAGGCGAGGCCGAGGCGACGGCAGCCGCAGGGTATGGCGGACACGGCTCCCACGCAGGCGGCAGCTCGATGTCGCTGGATCTGTGCCCATCCTGCGGCGGGGCATCCTTGATCAATATCGAGGGATGTAAGACTTGCGGGAACTGCGGGTATAGTAAGTGTTCGTGAGGAAGCCGTTAGAACAGGACATTAGCAGCAGGTGTGATATTCCATAATTTTTTGGATTTGTTTCAGAATAAATTAGATAGAAAATTCCAAAAATCCTTAGAAACGATTATTTATTCATTTAATATAATAATTCAGATAAGGCCAGACAACAGGTATTGTTGTTCTGGTCTTTTTGGTTAGGAGGATTATTTTGCTGAATAGACCTTATATTTATGAAGATGAATCAATTGAAGGCTACATAAATAGGGTAGCGGCACTAAATTATCGAACTGAGAACTTACTGAAGTTCCCTTAGACAAATTAAAAAAATAACATATTACAAATTACAAGGTTATCCTTGGCAAAGAGAACTATCCCTGATTGGTTATGAAAAATCGGATCCAATATTGCCCGTATTGTATTAACAATCAGATTTAAAGCCACGCGTCCGGTATACAGTTATAGCCTGATCGCGTTAATGCCAGCATGGTTATACCAAAAAACCAAGACCTGCTGGAGCAGGCCTTGGTTTGGGTGTGATTATCGTATTACGCTGTCACAATTAGCATTGCCTTTACGCAGGCAGAAATTTTATTCGTAGGTCAGGCTGTCCAGAATTTCCTTTACGCTCAGTTCAGCGCAAGCCATGGACGTATCGGCTACGCCATAATACATCTTCACGACATCGCCATCGACCAGTGCGCCGCAGGAGAAGACAACGTCTCCGAAGAATCCGTTCTTCTCATAATCGGCTTCCGGCTCCATGATCGGTTGACTGGAGCGGGCGATCACTTTGGATGGATCGTTCAGATCCAGCAGCAGGGCGCCCATGCAGTAGCGGTGATCCAGGGTTGCACCGTGGTAGAGCTCCAGCCAGCCTTTTTCCGTACGGAATGGAACGGCACCGCCGCCCATACGGCCGCTGTCCCACATGCCATCACGCAGACCCGCCAGATGTTTGTGATTGCCCCAGTATATAAGGTTATCGGATTCGGCAACCCACATTTCCGGATTTCCCGTGCTTTTCGTGGTTGGACGATGCAGCGCATAATATTTGCCGTTAATTTTCTCAGGGAAGATCAGAACGTCCTTGTTGTCAGGTCCGAAAATCATGCCGTGATGCGTGAAGTTCACAAAGTCTTGGGTGGACACCATCGACTCGCCGACACCGACAGGCGATACGGCCGAGAAGTAGATATAATACGTTTCGCCGATTTGCGTTACACGGGGATCTTCGATACCGAACGTTTCAAGTGACTGTGCCGGATAGACAAGCGGTTTATCATCGATGGTAAAGCGGTGCCCGTCCTTGCTCCGTGCTACACGAATATAGGACAGAGAGGTCAAGTATTCGAATGTAGCGCTTTGATTCACGTTGCGAATGACACGCGGGTCGGAGAAATCATAACGCGCATCATCGGTACGGAATTCAAGAATGTCCAGCTTCTGCGTGTCTGCATTGAAGACAGGTGCCTTGACAATCATCGGATCAGAACTAATGGGGCGCTCCGCTACACGGAGAAGCAGCAGCACTTCACCGTTATATTCGGCTACGCCTGCGTTAAAAGCGCCAATCACTTCAAAACCGTCATGATACGGCTTCACGTCAGCCGGTGTAACCAGAGGATTCTCCTCATATCTGTATATATTCATGGTTGTTTACCCCTATCCAATAAGCATTTTTTTGTATAAATGAGCTTGTCACCGAACCTCAATGGGTAAGGCAGCGGGATCTTTTATCTTATTGCTCGAATTTGAGGAACGGATCTTCGATTGTCACACGATGCGCTTCCGCATCGCTAATCCCTGCGTAGAGATCCGCGGTTCCATCTGGCTTGCGAACCAATCCTCCGCTAAATACGACATCAGCCAGATCCGGACGTTTGGTTTCACCCGGCAGGAATTCGGCCCGTACGGCAATCAATTCCATATCACTAAATGCGCCTGTCTGTGGATCGAGCGCAAACACCATCGGATAATAGTGACGATCACCGGCTTCATCAAAGCTGGCCACATGGCCAAGCACGCCGACAAGTCCGTTGTTCAAAATGTGCAGCTCATTAGCCCCGCCCCATTCCGCATCGATGAATTGATCAGCCAGGAGGGGAGCATCGTTAACGAGTTCTACCGTCACGTCGTCAAGCGATTTCACCCTGGTAAAACCAATCTTACCTCGGCCGCCTTTTTCGCCTTGAGGACGTGTGAACACGCCGATTTCGCCGCCGGCCAGCTCCGTGAGGCGTAAATCCTTCATCGCGTCGGGTCCCGTGAAGAAAGGGGAGAGATCATTCAGCGTTTTGCCTTTCCGGAATACGGTTCTCCACATCAGCGCATTCTCCATCGTAGGGTGAGGGAAGATCTCAACGCCGCCTAGGACCAGTTCGCCTTGAATGAAGGTAAAGAACGGATCCTGAAGCGTAAAGACAGGCGCTCCTTCTTTCGGTACCCAAGTGCCGTCCTGCTCCACGAAAAAGTGGATTTCGGAATGCTCGCTGTCCCGCGATTCTACCCGGCCTGCAATCACAGTGACTCCATCAATCTGGAAAGGAGCTGTGATATTATACACATCCTTGTCACCTACACCCGTAAACTGAAGTTTTACCTGGTTCTGAACGGTGGATTTCTTGTCTCGATATGCCTGCAACAGCGCTGCGCATGTTTGTACTGCTGATTTATTCAATGCCACGAAGATGATGCCTCCTTCTATATAAACAAAAGATAATTGCTCTTAGGAAACCCAGACAACCGCCGTGTGAGGGGGGACTTCGACTACAGATCCGCCGAGCGATAAGGGTTCTTTGCTTGCAGCAACCAACTCCAGCTCCTGGTCAGACCAATCGCTTAGGTCCAGATGGAGCGGCTCGCTCCCGAACTGGAGCACAACGACGGCTTCATCGCTGCTGAAGCGTTTGGTATACACGATTGCCGAACCCTTCAGTTGATCCAACTTGACGTAATCGCCCATGGAGAGGGCCGGGTACTGAATTCGGAGCTTAAGCAGTCTTTTATAAAAAGCAAACATGGAGTCCGTTTGCTGCTGCTGTGCTTCTGCATGGATCTGCTCATACCCGGGACCCATTCCGATCCAAGGCGCCTGATCCGAGAAACCGCCGTAACGATTTCCATTCCACTGCATAGGAGAACGGGAGTAGTCCCGGCTTTTGGTACGCGCTATGTTCAACGCTTCTTCTTCTGTGCGTCCATTCTTCAGCGCGACTTCATAATGACCGAGACCCTGAATATCCCGCATATCCTCGATCCGGTGCGCGATGTGATTTCTCATCCCGATCTCGTCGCCATAGTAGATAAATGGGATCCCCTTCGCCGTTAACATGAGGGCTGCCATCAGTTTGGCTCTCTGCTCCTCAAGCTCGGCATCGCCTTCGCCGAATCTGGAAATGTGGCGCGGCATATCATGGCTGCTGAAGAACAAGGTCGGCAATTGATCCGGCGCATGTTGTTCTTCCATTAATTTGATCTGTTTATATAGATCCGCAGGCAGGAACTGTTCCTGACTGCCCAGGTTAAAGTTGAACACTACATCGAGAAGGCCGCTGCCGCTGTAGCGGCGCAGGATGTCCATATCCTCGGAGCCTACCTCGCCTACCATGAAGATGCCATCCCGTTCATGCACGTAACGGCAGATTTCGCCGATCGCTTCAACAATCCCATCCTGGTTCTGATCATACAGGTGAATCTGATCGCCGTTCCCATCAACCGGGTTATCCTGGAATTGGCCGGAGACTTTAAGGAAATTGATCACATCCAGCCGGAAGCCGTCAATTCCCTTATCCAGCCAAAATCCCATGACGTCTTTCATTGCCTGTCGGACTTCCGGGTTGGCCCAGTTCAGATCAACCTGTTCCTTGGCAAAGGCATGGTAGTAATACTGCTCTGTATCCGGATCCCACTCCCAGGCGCTTCCACCAAAGAAGGATTCCCAATTATTCGGTATCCCTTGATCTGAAGGAGACTTCCAGATGTACCAGTCACGCTTCGGTGAAAGGGCAGAGGATTTGGATTCCTGAAACCAGGGATGGGCCGACGAGGTATGGTTCAGCACCAGATCTACAATGACCCGGATCCCTCGCTGATGAGTTTCTTCTATAAACCGCTCGAAATCTGCCATTGTCCCGTAATCCGGATCTATGGCGTAATAATCCGAAATATCATAGCCGTTATCGATCTTGGGTGATTGATAGAAAGGAGTCAGCCAAATTCCGCCAATCCCGAGCTCCTTCAGATAATCCAGCTTGGATGTAATTCCGGGAAAATCACCAACGCCATCCCCGTTTCCATCACAGTAGCTTGGCATATAAATCTCGTAAAAGGAGGTTTTCCGCCACCATTTCATTTGAGTCCTATCCATACGTTTTTCCACTCCCGGATGAACGGCGTGTCCATCCCTTTATTTAAGAAGAAGCCCGAATAGCAGGTTGTAAAGTACAGACCTCTTATACGAGCTTCCTGCAGCAAATCTGATGTGGTTTTGAAGCCATCCGTGATTTATTTGAGACTGAACTGCATACCTTCCTTGAACTTCTTGCCGAAGATCGCGAACATAATAATAATCGGCACGGTGAGCAGGACGGATGCGGCATACAGCGGACCTGGATAACTGCCATACGGTCCGAACATCTGGGACAAGAGAACGTTGAGTGTCAGCATATTGTCACTGCGTACGATGAGCATGTCCCATAAAAGTTCTGTCCAGCGTTCCATCAGCAAGAACAGGAAGATAACCGCGGTAATGGACTTGGACATCGGAATCATAATTTTGTACAGAATCTTGAAATCCGAAGCGCCGTCCAGTTTCGCGGCTTCAATAAATGCATCCGGAACGGCTTTAAAGAAATTGGTGTACATGAAGATCGCCCACAAGCTGACGGCCTTCGGTATAATCATTGCCCAGTACGTATCAAACAGTCCGACCTTCTGGATAATGAGGAAGTTTGGAATCAGCAAAATGATCGCCGGAAAGAACATGTGGAACAACACAAAGTTATTCACGGTGTCGCGTCCACGGAATTTCAATTTGGACAATGCATAGGCAACCATAATACCGAACAACATCATCAGGAAAGTGGATCCGACGGAAACGATAACGCTGTTAAAGAATGAATTCATCCAAGGTCTGGCAATGCCGACCTCACCGCCGGAGAAGAGCCATTCATAGGATTTTAATGAGAATTTGCTCGGAACGAGCTGCCGGTCCACCTGTGACCAATCTGCAAAAGAGTTGAGCACCATGTACAAGTAAGGGTACACCATGACGAGAAGCAGAAGGGTTGCCAGTATATAGCGGCCCGTGAGTCGACCTTTACTGTTTTTCTTAGACCCAACCATTGCGTTTACCCCACCCTTCCAGCAGTTTTCGAATCACATAGATAGAGATAAAGGTAACGACAGAAGCCATAATGGCTATCGCTGAAGCATATCCAGCTTGCAGATTCGTAAATGCTTGATTGAAGATTTCCATCTGCCATGTATTCGTGGCAAAGTTCGGTCCGCCGCCTGTCAACTGGTAAACCTCTGTGAAGATACCGAAAGTAACGCCGAACGAGAGAATCAATGTTGTATATAGAGCAGGGTACAAGAGAGGCAGTGTAATCTTCCAGAATCGTTGTCTGTCGGTTACTCCATCAATTGCAGCTGCTTCGTAGACTTCTTTATCAATACTTTCAAGGCCTGAGGTCAGGATCAGAGCATAGTAACCTGTGAATTTCCAAGCCAAGATCAAGCCGACAACAAATAGTGCCGAGAACGGCGTACCCAGCCAGTCAATGTTAATTCCGAATGTTCCTCTTAGGAACTCATTGACCGGACTGTTATAAGATAGAAAACCTTGTACGATCAGGGACGCTACAACCCCTGAGGAAAGATAGGGCAGGAAGAACCCTATTAGGTACACGCTTTTAAACTTAGGCAATCCTTGTATGACAACAGCTACGGCAAGTGACATGGCCGTCACCAGAGGAACAAATAACATCATGAATTTGTAGGTAACCCAAAAGGCGGATTGAACCCCTGGTGCTGCCATGGCTTTTCGGAAATTATCCAGCCCTACAAAATCAAAATCAGGAGCGATGAGGTCCCAATTCGTAAAAGAAAGGTACAAGGACCAAATCAGCGGCCCCAGGAAGAATACCAATCCGAAAATAATGTAGGGACTGGCAAATAGCCAGCCCAACTTATTATTTTGTTTATTAATCATTATTGAAGTTCACCTTCAATCGCTTTCTTCATATTATTCCAACCGGTTTGCGGATCGATTTCACCGCGGATGACTTTATTAAATGCCTCTTGTCCGATAAAGGTTTGAAGCTCATTGAATTTAGGGTTATCCATCGCAGGAACCCCTTTGGACACCGCTTCTGCATATGGAGCCAGTTCCGGTTTTTCAGCGAGGATCTGCTTGAAGCCTTCCACTTCGTTCAGATCATCACGTGCTGGAGGCAGGTTGGTTTGCTTAAACCATTTCACGTCATTCTCCTCATTGGAATAAACCCATTTCAAGAATTCAGCAGCAGCCTGCTGTGAAGCTTCCGGTGCACCTGAGAAGATAACCAGGCCTTTTGCATCCGCATAGGTTTTTGCATCGGCCGGATCCATATGATCCGGAACCGGAGGCAGGGTCAGGGTGAAGTTCTCTCCATATTTAAGTTCAGGATATTTCGTTGCCCACATATCGAATGTCCAAGGACCGATATCGGTGAACACACCCGCACCGGTTTCAAATGGGTCGGTTGCATTTTGAGAAAGGATGCCGCCAGCTTTACGCAGTTCATCCACGAAGGTCAGCATTTCAACGCCAGCTTTGTCATCCGCAACCAGCTTCGTTCCTTCGATGAATTTGTTGCCGTCTGATGCTGCGTTGTAGAGCAAGAAGAAGTCAAACCAGCGTTTCCAAGCTGTAGGGTCGGCAAGGTCAGCACCTTTGGCCCACATATACTTATCCGGATACTTCTCTTTCAGTTTCGCCGTTGCCTCCAGAACTTCGCTGTACGTTTGGGGAGGCTCATTGTATCCGATCTCTTTCAGGAAGTCTGTACGCCATCCGATAAGCATCGGGTTTGAATAGATCGGCAATACATATTGATGACCATCCGCGAATTCCCACGGCGCAATGGTTTCTGTCATGTTCCGGGATTTTACCATCTCTTCGAACTGCGGCAGTTCGTCGAGAGGCAGGAGCGCTTTGCTGTTTGACAGTTGAGCAGCAAATCCACGGTTAATATTTTCAGCTACTGTCGGTGCATTACCGCCTGCGATGGCAGCCTGAATGCTTGCTTCAGAGCTCGGTGATTCTTTAATCGCACTGACGTTAACCTTTACTTTCGGATTTACAGTTTCATATTCTTTGGCCATCTCCTGCCAGAATGCTTGCTGTGGCGGATTAGGCGCTGCCCAGAATTCTACGGTGGTTACACCGTCTGCGCTTTGTTCGCTGTTGTCGCCGTTACCACAAGCTGCAAGCACCGTTCCACCTACCAATGTAATTGCAAGAAGCAAAGAAATTCTCTTTTTCTTCATGTTGACCCATCCTCCCAAATGCAATATGTCCTCCAAAGAACAGAGGGTAACACCGCTGAGTTTGTAACGTTACAAAAAGATGATTACAAATTACTGAAAGCGTTATATTCACATTATTATTCAGGAATACCTGTTTGTCAACGCTTTTTAACCAAAAATACCATAAACAATTAATTCCTGTGAGACATGTCACAAAACATTGTCACTTTACATTTTTATTTTGTAATGTTAAAATAATGTTAGTAATGTTTGATCTAAATCTTTCAAATCTCCATTGGTTTTCGGTATAGTATGATGTGAATCCATTACTTCTATACAACCATTCCTATATAAGAGAAAGGGTCGTTATCCTTGACTAAGTCGAAAATTACGATGCAGGATATCGCAGACCACCTGCAAATATCTAAAAATTCGGTTTCGCAAGCTCTATCAGGTAAAGGCGGTGTCAGTGAGGAAACGCGCAAGCTCATCACTCAAACTGCCGATGAGTTAGGCTATGTTTATACGGGAAATCGAAAGCGGTCCTCCGATCCGGAGGATATGACAGCGTCTACAGGCAGTATTGCTCTTGTAGCAACGGACTTTGCTTTTTCCTTGCGGGGGTTTTTCGGGGAGATTTACTTGACTATTGAACAGGAAGCACAAAAACGAGGCAAGAAGTTACTCATTCAGTCCATCTCCCAGCAGATGATGAAGGACGGTACGCTGCCTCCTTTTGCCCAACAAAAAGAAGTAGACGGTATTCTTATCCTCTCCCATCTGAGCACCGATTATATGAACAAACTGATTGATACTGGTATTCCTACCGTCCTTATCGATCATCATCATCCGGATGTACAGGCGGATGCCATTCTGACGAACAATCGGTTCAGCGCTTACCGTGTCGTTAAATATCTTCATGAGCTTGGGCATACCCAAATCGGTTTCGTCGGGAACACCTCATTCTCTCCAAGTTACTATGAACGCCTTGAAGGTTTCACCCTTGCTCATCATGAACTGGGCATCACGCTCCATCCGAAGTGGATTCTTAGCGATGCGCTGGAGGATCAAGAGTATATGGAAAAACGGATGCGGGATCTGGACGAACAGCCCACCGCATGGTTCTGTGTCAATGATGGCCTTGGTTTTATCGTGAACTCTATCATTTACAACCTGGGCTTCCAAATCCCTGCGGATATTTCGATTGTCAGCTTCGATAACGGACAGCTTTCCAGACTCGCAACTCCCAAAACCACCACGATGGCAGTGGATCTGGCCCTGTTCGGCAAAACAGCGATCAGACAGTTATTCTGGCGGATGGATCAACCGGAATCTCCCTATGTGGAGATTCTGCTGCCAACAACCCTGATCGAACGTGATTCAACCGCAGTCCCGCGTGATTAATTTAACTTTCTGAATAGATGGAGGCTAATGAACATCATGACTACACAAGCTCAAGCACAAGCAGTACGGGCTTACGAACAATGGCTGAACAGCCGAGTAGTTGACGAAGCATTCAAAGAGGAGCTTCGCAATATAGCAAACAATGAGAGTGAGCTTACAGATCGATTCTATAAGGAGCTGGAGTTTGGAACCGGGGGACTGCGCGGAGTCATCGGTGCCGGCAGCAACCGGATCAATATCTATACAATAGGTAAAGCGACGCAAGGACTCGCGGTGACCCTGAGAGAGCAGTACGAATCGCCTTCAGCGGTCATCGCTTACGATTCCAGACGCTTTTCACCGGAATTCGCCCTTGAAGCTGCCCTGGTCCTCGCGGGGAACGGTGTAAAAGCCTATGTTTTTGAATCTCTTCGTCCTACCCCTGAACTGTCCTTCGCTGTTCGGCATTTGAACGCAGAGGCAGGGATCGTGATCACCGCAAGCCATAATCCTCCGGAATATAATGGATATAAGGTATACGGCGCAGACGGTGGACAAATTACGCCGGGTATGGCAGCTCAAGTTATTGAAGCTATCGGTCAGGTTGCTTCTTTTGAAGAGATCCTGAAGCTGGATCGGGCAGAAGCGGAAGCAAACGGCTTGCTCGTATGGCTCGGCCAAGAAATGGATGATGCGTATACTCTGGCTGTTGCCGGTGTAAGCCAAAATCCCGATATCATTCGGGAAGCAAGCAATGACTACCGGATTGTATTCACGCCGCTGCATGGAACCGGTAATGTGCCTGTTCGTGCTGTACTCCATCAGCTTGGCTTTCAGCATGTCGATGTTGTCCCCGAGCAAGAGCTTCCGGATGCCGATTTTTCGACCGTGACATCACCCAACCCGGAAGAGCATGCTGCATTTGAGATTGCTATAGCTCAGGCCAAGTTGAGTGGAGCTGACCTCATCCTGGGTACCGATCCGGATGCGGACCGTATGGGAGCTGTCATTCAAGATGACCAAGGGGCGTATTTTATCCTTAGCGGCAACCAGTCCGGTGCCCTCATGGTTCATTACTTGCTCCAATCCATGAAGCAAAAAGGAACCCTTCCTATGAATGGCGCCATCATCAAAACGATTGTGACCAGTGAGCTGGGGGCTGCCATCGCTTCTGCGTATGGCATGACCGTGTTCAACACCCTGACCGGTTTCAAATATATCGGTGAGAAGATGACCCAGTTCGAGCATACCGGAGAGTTTGAATTTATTTTCGGATATGAGGAAAGCTACGGTTATCTTGCAGGCAGCTATGCGCGTGATAAGGACGCCGTCATTGCGGCCATGCTCATGGCGGAGGCAGGCGCATATTATAAGGCACAGGGCAAAACCTTGTATGAAGTGCTCCAGCATCTTTACACAACTTATGGCTATTTTGCAGAGAAGCTGGAGACAAGGACGCTCAAAGGCATTCAGGGCGTGCAGCTGATCGCAGGTATTATGAGCACTTGGCGTGAATCGGCACCAAGCGAAGTGGCAGGTATCGAACTCAGCAAAATAGAGGACTTCAGCCTGGGACTGTATGATCTGCCCCAAGAGAACGTGTTGAAATTCCATCTCGCTGACGGCAGCTGGTTCTGTCTCCGTCCATCCGGTACGGAGCCGAAGATCAAGATGTATTTTGCTGTCCAGGGGGGTGCCTATGAGGATGCACAGTTGAAGATCTCTGCGCTTACCCGGGATGTAATGGCTCGAATAGATGCTTATATAGAAGATCATTCGTCGTCATAATGCATAGAAAAAGACTGAACCAGGTCGTTCGATTAAGAACGGGAAGGGTTCAGTCTGAGGTGAATGTGTCCGAACGGGCAATAAAATTAATGCTAATAGGGATAGCTTTTATGCTTCTCGTCTATTTATACAAGGTGAACCAGGTAGTAGGTTGTATGGAAACGAATTTTTTATTGTAATAATTGGTTTTTTTGATGACTTTAGCAGAATGATGCCGTCCTAATTCTTTTCCGATGGCTCGGTTTGACCATCCTAAGCGTAGCAAGATTTCTAGCTGACTGCGTTCGGTTATGTTAAGATGAGTGTAGCCCATGAGATGATTCTCCTTGTGTGAATGGTGTGTGGTAACTTCATTCTACACGAATTGTTCCCGTGGGCTATTTCTATTTAGGTGTCGCACTTCATATTACAATCCGTCAATAAAAAAATGAACTCCGAAGTTATTGAAATTATAGAAAAATAATTAAATGCTTAGCGCTAGCTAGCAGATGACCTCTTGATTCGTAAGGCCACCGAAAAAGTCCTTAATATGAAAAGGTGCAACTCCTAAAGTTTTATTGAGGAGATTGTGCCTTTTCTCTGTATAATTAAGGTGTTAAATCAATTAGGTGAAAGCCGACCCCGTAAATTTCCTAAATAGCTGCACATTTCGCAATATGATTCCCAGCCTGTTTCCTACACTAATATAAGAACGTATGTTTTCTTTCCTGTATGATGCTATGGCGTATAGCTCGTTCATAGGAAAGTCTTTCTACCCCAAGAGGTTTCAAAGTTACAGCTGCTTACTTCCTCCAGGCATGGACTGTGACTTATAATAATCTACGGTGATAATTTAATTGTATATTTATGCATAATGGCTTTCCTTTGAACAAAAAAATTTTCTAACGAATTAGGGAATAAATGGATCAGAATATAATTGTGAACTTAAAAATCTAACGAATTCTGAAACAACAATAACAGAGAAAACATGATTTGCAGCCTTCGTTGTCTAATCATTTATGGAAATATCACATTTTTGATAAGAACAGGACATTAGCAGCAGGATGGTTCTTGGATGAATTATTCTTATATATAAACAGCAAAAAAGCCTGATTACTCAGCCTTTTTTGCTGTTTAATAAGGTTGAATTCTTCATATATAATGATTGGAACAAGTTTATAATATGGGAATATCCAACCCGGATACAGCTGTGTTTTATTTACGGGTATCGGGAGTATCTGACGTACTCATCCGGTTTACGAATTTCTGTAATACGCTTATGATGGGAGTGTAATGGAGGCAAATCAAACTCATATTTCCATTCATCAAGGAGAGCCGAAAGGAGAATTTGGGTGCTTGAAAATCTTGAATTAGATAATCTGATCCATCAAGCAGATGTTTCAATTCCATTAGTAGTCATGATGTGTGGTGTGGCTGGATCAGGAAAAACAACATTGGCTCAACGGCTAGAGCGGAGGGGCTTTGCACGTCTCTCCATAGATGAAGAGATATGGTCTACTCATGGTCGATACGGAATTGATTATCCAGTTGAAATGTATGAGCAACTTAAAGTTCAAGCCGAGTTAAAGCTGTATAAGGAACTAGTGAATCTGTTAAAGGAAAAGCGCAATGTGGTTATTGATTTCAGTTTCTGGCAACGTAAGAAACGAAATGATTATAAGAAGCTGATTGAAGATGGAGGAGGAGAGTGGAGGCTTATTTATTTGAAAGTTCATCCTAATGATTTGCGTGAACGACTTCGCATTCGGAGCCAGAGATTCGATGCTAATGCTGCATTTACAATAACCGAAGAAATATTATCTGCCTTTCTCAAGGGTTTTGAAGTACCTACTGGTGAAGGGGAAATTATCATCGAGTAAAAGAATAATCAATGTCAACTAGTGGTATTGAGGATTTAATGAAGGTATACGGACGCGGTGCCCTTCGGACCGGTTGCGTTTGCTTTCTTAAGCCTCTCTGGTTCGTAGGTATCCAAAGGTTATATAAATTCATTTAAAACCGGAAAGGATGGGAAACGATGAAATTTGAGATTTTAAATGTCCCCTCGTATTGGAAAACTGAAATGAAGCAAAAATATATTCAACTTTATGAGGAAAACAGCAAGTTGGTTGTTCTGTTTCCCGGGAAAAACTATCCTTGTGATAAACCAATTCTACATTTTGCTGGAACCTCCGCACTTCAAAGTGGTTTTGACTTAATGATATTGGAATATGGATATCAAGCTGCGAGAACGGATTTGGATGTTAATGAACTGCAAAGAGTAATAGAAGATAGCCACGAATCGGTTCAACGAATCATTAGCAAGTATAAACAAGTTGTTTTTATTAGTAAGAGCATAGGAACAATCGTTGCTGGAGAAGTTCATGGGAAACTCGAAATTCCAATCAAACATTTATTTTTGACACCAATTAAAGACACCATTCATTATATCAATAAATTCAATGGACTTGTGGTTTATGGAACAAAGGATGAAATATTTAATAAGGAACATGCAAACCAAATTAACATAGATAATGACAGAGAGGTCATTGAAATTCCTAATGCAAATCATGGTTTAGAGACCAACAATGTTGAGGAGAGTATTGAGATATTAAGTAAGCTTGTAAGGATATATATGGAATTTCTAAATAAGTAATCAGGGCATCCCGTAAGATCTTGGATCTTTTGGGATGCCCTTTAAAATGTACGTTTTGCAAGCTCAGTTGATATTTTGCATTTTCGCAGGCGATGGAGCCGCACCTGACTTTCGTTTGGCTAGATCCATCTTACGCTGGAGCATGCCAAGCACAAGATCCGCAACGATTGCCAGCACGGCCGCAGGAATGGCACCTGCAAAGATACGGAGGGAATTATTGCTGTTCAGTCCGGCATAAATTTCCCGTCCCAGCCCGCCTCCTCCGACGAGGGGAGCAATCGTTACCACACCAATGGCGATGACGGCCGCAATACGCAGGCCTGACATGATATACGTCAGCGCAAGCGGGAAACGCACTTTCACGAGCATTTGGAAGGGGCTCATTCCGATTCCTTTTCCGGATTCAAGATAGCTTGGATCCACCTGTTTTAACCCAACATACGTATTCCGTGCGATTGGATTCAGGGAATACAGGAAGAGTCCCACCATGACCGTTGTCGTCCCGAGTCCCATCCATAACATGAGCACCACGAGCATGGCCAAGCTCGGTACCACCTGCAGGATATTGGTGATAAACAAAATGATTTTGGCTGCCCATTTGCTCTTAGAGCAGAGGATGCCAAGCGGCACTCCAACGATGAATGCCAGGCCCAGACCGATAACGACCATCGTAATATGCTGGATGAAATACTCCCAGAGCAACCCCTGATTTCGTGATATATACGACAAAAAGTCGGCAAATGTTAAATGTTCACTTTCCATGCTTACCCTCCTTTAGCTTTTCAAGAGGCCCTGCTCTTTCAAATACGCGATTGCGACCTCCCGCTCGCTTTTCTTCTCAATGTCCACCTGATAATTAAGCGATATCATCGTATCTGCATCCAGATGACCGATTAAAGGCGCTATCGTATCCTGAATTTCAGGATGCTTCTTCAAAAGGTCCGAACGCAATACCGGACTTGCATCATATGGAGGGAAGAATTGCTGGTCATCCTGAAGAGTCTGCAATTGGTAGGCTTTCAGCCGGGAATCCGTTGAGTAGGCCAATACGATATCCACCTGCTCATTGGCTACCGCACTGTATACTAGGCTAATTTCCATAGGGAAGACCTGACCGAATTTGATGTCATACGCTTTGGAGAATGCCGGATATCCATCCGTGCTTCTCTCGAGCCATGTCGTATCTACCCCAAGCTTCATGGTGTCCATGTCTTTTTTGACATCGGAGATTTTGGTGTACCCGTTGGCTTCGGCAAGATCCTTTCTTACCGTGAACGCGTAGGTGTTCTCAAAACCCAAAGGGTTCATCCAGGTGAACCCGAAGTGTTCCTGGAATCCATCCTGTGCTTCCTTCAAGACTTTATCGCGGTCTTTGGTGCCGCTGATCGGGAAATGGTTGTTGAAAATCTCACCGGTATACAGTGTCGCCATCTGAACGTCGTTTCGTTTCATCGCATTGATGACCAATGAGCTTGATGCCAGATCCGGGATAATATCCACCTTCAGATCGGTTTGGTCTTCAATGAGCGCTTTATACATTTCGGCAATAATCTTGGTTTCGGTATAGGTTTGCGTCCCTATTGTTATCTCGCTTTGAATTCCGCATGCGGAGGTAAAAGCGGCAAAAGCTATCAAGCAGATGAACAACGGAGCCCATTTAAGTTTTTTCAGATTCATCACGCCTTCCTTGTTCCGTCCGGCTCGCTGTATACGGCTGATGTGACTCATATCGCAGCGTCCCGGGTCTGAGTCTGATGGTAGTGTTTGCTTAGCCAGCCCTCAAGCAGTCCAAGCAATCCGTCAGCTACAAGTGCCAAGAGAATAGCACCAATGCCACCGATGAAGATCATCTCGGGCTTGTTGACACCAAGTCCAGATACAATAAGTTGGCCTAAACCGCCAGCACCAATCAGGGAAGCCAGCGTTGCCCAGCTGATGGTATACACGGTCGTAATGCGGACACCGGACATGATGTAAGGAAGCGATAGGGGAAGCTGAATCCGCAAAATCGTTTGGGCGGTGCTGTAACCCATCCCCCTGGCCGAATTGAGCACGCCTTTATCCACGGAGTGAAAACCGTCATAGGTATTCCGCAGAATAGGCATCAGGGAATAGAGAAACAATGCGAGTATGGCCGGCTTCATGCCGATCCCGAGCAGCGGAATCAGAATCGCCAGGAGCGCCAGGCTGGGAACCGTCTGAAACAGATTCGCAACGAAAAAGACGATGCTGTTCAACCAGCCGACCCGGTTGTAGACCAACAGGATTCCGATCGGTACGGCAATCACAGTCCCGAGCAGCACGGCAGAGAATGAGAGGACCAGGTGCTCTTGCAATGCCTTCAGAATATCCGGGTAACGATCCGTGATGAAACTCCAGAATGCATTCATATCACTCACCCTCTCCGTTCAGCACCGGAGGAACCATCGTTGGATAGACTTCGGCCAAATGTTTAACCACACTGCCTCTTGTGATTAATCCGAGGAAACGGTTATTGCTGTCTACGACAGGGAGGTTGCTGAGCTGATGACTGTCCATAATCTCAATAGCCTGTGGAAGCGTGCTTCCCGAAGCCACGGAAAAACGGACAGGATGCATAACGTCTGCCACGGTTTTGCCTTCTTCGCCGTATTGGTCGAGCACCCGGTAGATCGAAACTGCGCCTTGAAGCTGACGGTTACGGTCCACGATCAGCAGCGAATCGACCCGCTTCATTTCCATCATCTTGATGGCTTCAGCCAATCCCCGGCTCGGGAATGCCGTGACCGGATTCGTAATCATCACTTCATCCACAAGCGGAATTTCATAGGCGCTTTCATTTTCATTTTGCAGACGTTTCGAACCGATAAAGTCACGTACAAATTCGTTTGCGGGATGCCGTAAAATGGTGTCCGGTCTACCTGTTTGAATTACTTCGCCATCTTTCATCAAAACGATGGTATCCGCGATTTTAATAGCTTCATCCATATCATGGGTCACAAAAATAATGGTTTTATTGAGCTCCTGCTGAAGACGGATCAGCTCATCCTGAAGCTGCTCGCGGCTGATGGGATCCAGTGCGGAGAACGGCTCGTCCATCAGGATAATATCGGGTTCAGCTGCCAGCGCGCGCACTACGCCTACACGCTGCTGTTGTCCGCCGCTAAGCTCGGATGGATAGCGTGTCCCATAAATGGTGTGGTCCAGTCCGACCATGTCCAACAATTCATTTACTTTATGATCTGTTTTGTCTTTATCCCACTTCTTCAGACGCGGAACCACGCCCGCGTTCTTGGAGATATTCATATGCGGAAATAAACCAACGCTTTGAATGACATAGCCGATATTGCGTCGAAGTTCAACCGGATTCAATCTCGAGATATCCTTACCGTCAATCAGAACTTTGCCCGAGGATGGCGTATTGAGTGCGTTGATCAGCTTCATGGTAGTCGATTTGCCGCAGCCGCTCGGTCCGATGAGGACGGTAATTTCTCCTTTTTTGAATTCCAGATTAATGTCTTTCAGCGCGTGAAAGCCATTATCGTAAACCTTGTTCACATGCTCCAGTACTATCATTCAATCGCCCCTTTGCAAGCAGTATCCATATTATGCGGAGCATTTGGCATATCATCCATCGGGGACCCAAAAAACTGTTGAGGGAAAAGCGCGGTGCCAAAGATATGAGAAGGCTTCAGCCTTGTTATGTAGAAATGGAAAATAGCTAAGCAAGTTAGCAATAAAAAAATCAAAATGGAATAGGATTAAGCGCATGATTAAGGGGTGGAGAAAGATCTAAGAGGGAAGCCCTGAGGGTACTAACAATTTAAGTTAAAAATCTTCGTTATGGCATTGACTTACATACCCAAAATTCCACCTTTATATGCAGTGTAGCTTTCCAAACTATGCAATCCCTTGTTACATCCATCCGAAGAAGTATTCCAAGCCTGTATGCCCCTGTTCGTATCGGGAAAATATGCGTTCTCATACATGAATCCCTGTTATACCTGCGCGAATCAAGCAGCAATGTCATTGTGTCACTGCTTCCCTCGGCCCAAATGGATATATGCAAAATACGTAAGCAAGCAACGATTCCCTTTTGAGTAGGACCGTATAACTGCTCATGCAATAATATGTTTAATTCTATTACCCAGTTAGCATCGGATTGAAACATGTATATCGAACGATATTGAATATGTGGTACCTCGGGTCCAGAATCGCTCAAGTCGTCCGCGAGAGCAAAACAAGCTCTGTAAAGACTTGCTCAACCGGTAAATATGGCGACCCAAGTTTTGAGATTTTTGAGTATTGTACTATGATAAATTTGATTCCATGTTTGATTCGAACATGGGTGGGAGAGGGACATATCAATCCAACGATTGGCGTTGTGCAAGAGCTTATTTAGCGTGGGGAAGAGCTTGACTGCAAATCAACTGCGTGAAGCTGCAGATCATGTGTTAAACCGCTCAACTTTTAAGAAGGCTGCTATAATTATGGAGGGATCTTTTCGACAATCGGGTGGGTACCATCAAGCTGTTAATGAGATTTTTAAAATGGCAGCAACACATGAGTAGAAAAATAGTCAGATGTATAATCATGGATGGGATTCTCTGGAGAGGGATAAAACATGAAGTGGCAAGAAGTTCAGCGATAGATGGAAAGCACCGTTACAAACAGTCAATCACTGTTCACACGGTGCTATTCATGGTCAATCCTTGACCCAACGGGTTCTTTTGTCAGGATAAATATATGTATTTTTTGAGCAGATGTCTCTTCTAAACGCGAATGTCAATACTAATATTCTGTTGTGCTTGACGGTTAGTATTCATATTCTTGTCAGTATCCTGATTCTGCTTTATCGTATCCCTAACGCTTTCAGGTTGATCAGATAAGGACACATCCTCTTGATTATCAACCTCACCCGTGATGACTTTGTTTTCGTCGTTCTGAATACTCTCTTTAGTGGCTTCGATCTTTTCACTTATTTTACGATCCAATTCAGTAATTTTCTTCTCAATGTTTAGTGCTTCTTCAGTTTTCGATTTATTCACTGTCAATTCCAGATTCTTTCTCATTTCCGATTTGCCTGGGTCGCCAGGTTCGTTCTCACCTCCAAGAAGTTCTCTTCCCTTTCTTACTTCATGCCTAAGAGTGTCGGTTTCCACTTTCAGTGATCTACGCACGCTTGCCATTTTGGTCAATTGGTCATGTAGATTGCTAGCTTGTAAAAACTTTTCCATCGATATGCCTGATACATCTTGCTTACCTGCATCTATTTCGATTCTTTTACTCAAATTCTCCTTTTTAGAAGAAGCACTGTTGTCATTTTTATTCTCCTCAGTCTTCTCCATTCTCTTCTGCATGATTTGAGATTCAAGTAATTGCAAATCCATTGTTAAAAGTTTAATTCTTTCATCTTTTTGTTTAGATTCCAGCTTTTCATCTGATTTAATACTCGCGATTTTTTCATGAATAATTCCTTTTTGATTGATTAGCTGCTCAATCTCCCGGTCAATGGGAGACATAATATTTGTTCTAGATTTTACTGGCTGTGTGGACTGTGGTCTGCTTGATAAGCTTGAAATTTGAGGCATTTAAACACGTCCCTTATAACAAAATGGTGAATATTTCCTTGACGTTATTATCGGTTGTTACCATATGAATATTAACAAGGATTTTACCAAAAAAAGTTATGACCTATTATTGAACTCCAAGGGGATTTGAGCGAAACTCAAACGATTGACTACCGCCGCTTGGTAGTCAGATGTATAATCATGGAAGGGATTACCTTAAGATTAGATGAGACACCTAAAAATAGTAGTATTAACAATCGATTCAAGGGACAATGAACCGTAAATTAGTTTTTAGTTTTATAATTTTTGTAGGATTATTTCGATTTGTGAATAGATTGATATTACATACAAAATACAAAAAAGAAAGCTTAAGAAGAATAGAAGATAAAAAAGGCTAAATCAAGAATTAAATGAGGCAAATGAAAAACTTTAAAATGTTCGTGAATACAAGAACGTTATGTGAAATGCGACAATATATATAAAGACTATGCAACACTTATTTAGATTGAAGCTGAATTCATAGAAGACGAGGAGTTCGTATAACGAAGCATCTATGCTTCATGCAGTCCGGTATAAATTATAGCTTCCAACCAAGGAGTCAAAATGAAAAAATATGGGTAGTGCTTAATGTTCATTATCATTGCAACACTAAATGTCACAAATCATGAAATTAATGCATGCAGTTGCGCAGGTGGTAACATGACTGAAATGCTGGAACGATCAAGAGAATATGGAATATCTTGAAGCGGAGAGTGAACTTGGCCTATTGGGCCAGGAAGTTGAGGTCAAAACGAATACTGAGCGAGAGAACGAAAAGGAAAGTAACGGATAGGTTAAATCGAGGCGTTAGTATAGCGATCTTATAAATGGTCTTATGAAACAAAGAAAGGAGACGATTCGATGACTGCAAAGCCACAACTGGTATTAGATTTAGCTGGTGTATTAGTCAGTAACTTCTCATCTACGTTTTGGCTCCAATTATCTAAGGGTACCGAAATCTCGTTTCAAGACATCCGAGAACAATTTGATGAGATTCGAAAAGATCTATGGACTGGAAAGATCAAAGAAGATGATTTTTGGGAATGGATGAGTCTGCGAATGAAGCAAATTAACAAAGAGCAAGCCAGAGCGTTATTAATTCAATCACTGGAACCTCTTCCTGGATTAAATTATTTGGAGGAGTGGAGTGAAATTGCAGATATCCATATCTTAAGTAACCATTGTAAGGAATGGTTGGAATCGATTTTAGAAAAAGTAGAACCTTATACAAAGAGCATAACGATTTCAAATCAAGTGGGTTTAAGAAAACCTGACATACAAATATATCAACATGTCGGCAAACAATTTGAAGCAGGCCAAACGGTTGTTTATATTGATGATCAAGAAAAGAACCTGAAACCGGTTATCGAACTTGGATGGAAAACCCTGTTAGCAGATAAAGAGCATAAATGGATAGAACAAGTTGAACCCATGATAGGAATGAGGAGGAGAACACTTGATTAGAAAAGAGATTCAATTAATTCTAGATAGCTTACCGGAAGAAGAATTGCAAAAAATATATTGGTCTATTCAATTTATTCAAAAGGAATATTTATATAAAGAAAAATTAATTGAAAAAGGCGTAATCATCTCAGATCTATTTGATGGAGCAACTGAAATTATTAATAATTGGGACAAGACATTTACATTAAACATTAGTAACGATATAAAAGAAAGCATTTATTACAATCAATATAAGTGGCATATTTTTAGTTATGAAATACAGGATTGTCTGAAACAACATGAAGCAAGAAATGCTTTTAATACTGAAATTAAAGATGAATTATATGTTATGTACCAAAACTCTTCCCGTGTACTTCTATACAATAAAGCAAATGCATTAGTCTCAGAGGATTTTGATTCTCAACAAGATATCTATGTATTTGATAAAAACTTTACTTGGACGTATGTAAATACACATGAAGACATGTGTGGGCCCTATTTTTATAAAGTGAAATAATTTCGTCGTGATGCATGAACCGTGCGAATATAGATTTGGGAGGGATTCAGGGAGTGAATAGAAAATCATTTATCATGATTTCCGTCATCTTATGCTTACTACTTAGTGTAGGTTGCAGTAATAACCATGAAGTTACTTCTGACGACATTGGCAAAATAAGTATAGAACTACAGGAACAAAAAGAAGAATCAAATGGAACCATGTTCACACTAAAGCTGCATAACAAATCTAGTCATATTATAGTACAAAATAATGTATATTTAAGTTTTCCCATAAAACTTGAAAACGGTGTTAAAGGGAATGATTTTAAGATAGAAACTAGAAATAATAAGCTCAATATTGGCCCGGGAGAAGAATTACTTCTTACCGTATTTGCTCCGAAGGAAATGTATGAAGGAAATCATAATATTGACTTAGAAGATCCCCATATCGAGATTAAAGGTTTCTTTAATGAAGTAACCGAAAAAAATCATTTCAGTATGATTGGAGGGCATCGTACTATGGTTGGTTCTAATGGGGAGTGACTGATGATGAATCGAAGCATTTTAATAATAATGAAATCTGTGTCCCACTAAGATATGATTCCATTGGGGGCGCTATGATATTTATAGAAAATCAATCGAGTACATAATCTAGGACGGATTTTTATTGATCCAAACGATCAGAATCAAGGAATCGGTAAAAAGTAATGAAAGAAATTGAATCTGGTGGAGGCCCCATCATCTTCTATATGTCTTTTTTGTTATTCTATTATTAAGATAGTGAGCATGATACTAAGTGAATTTTAGGGAACTGAGAGGAAATGAAGATGACAAAGAAGTTGTATTACGAATCCGCTTATATCCGGGAGTGGGAGACACGAATCACGCGGAAGCTGGAACGGGAGGACGGAACCTACCTGATCATGGAGGAGACGGCCTTTTATCCGCACGGTGGAGGGCAGCCTTGTGACCTGGGGTGGATCGATAAAATTCCTGTTCTTGATGTCGTTCAGGAGGAAGGCGAAATCCTGCATAAAGTCGAGCATTTGCCTGAGAAGGAAGAGGTTAGCTGCCGTTTGGATTGGGATAGAAGATTCGACCATATGCAGCATCATAGCGGCCAGCATCTCCTGTCTGCCATGTGTCTGGAGGTATGTCAGGCGGAAACACTCAGTTTCCACCTGGGTCAGGATTACGCTACGATTGATATCGCCCGATCTGACCTGTCTCAGGCCCAACTGATGATGCTGGAACTGGAAGTTAACGATCAGGTTTACCTTAATCGAAAAGTAACGAATTATTTTGTGAGCCGGGAGCAGGCTGCTGCCTTGCCGCTGGTGAAGCAGCCAAAGGTAACCGATGATATCCGGATCGTAGAAATTGAAGGTATCGAATATAACGCTTGTGGGGGTACGCATGTCTCCGCAACAGGTGAGATCGGAATGATCAAACTGCTCAGAGCCGAGAAACAGAAAGGGCATTTGCGTATCTATTTTAAATGCGGCTATCGTGCATTGAATGAATTCAATGCGGGAATCGAGATTTTAAGCAGCCTATCTACCAGGTTCAATACCTCTAAGGAAGAGATTCTGGACCGGATTGCAAAATGGGATCATGAACAGAAGTTGCTCCAGGCTGAATTGAACGCCGTGAAGGCTGAGAATGATGTTTACCTGGCAGGAAAGCTATTGGCAGACCGTCAGGGCAGCCTGATCCAACACGTTTTTGCGGATAAGCCGCTGAAGGATATGCAGAACCTGGCGGCAAAGCTCACCGAAGAAGCTGACGTTATCGTGCTCTTCGTGTCCAACGCAGACCATAAGGTTGTCCTCGCTCAGGGAGGGAAGAGCGGTCTCGCCTGCGGTGCGTTCTTTAAGCAGTATCTGGCTGATTACCGCGGCAAAGGCGGAGGCAGCGACAAGCTGGCACAGGCTGGTTTTGCCACCGGGGAGGATGCCATGGCGTTTTACCATTTTGCGGCGCAGTCATTAAGTTAGCTTGAAGAGGTGTAATAGTCTATAACTTGAAAGCATTCATGCGGGTTTAGCAGCATGTTTTTTAAACCAAAGAGCGAAAAACACACAAGCTCGACATCACGCCTCAGCCTAAGATAAGTATATCTAAGCTGGGGCGTTTCATTAATACACAGACCGGTAAGGGGAAAGTGCAATTATGAGTTCCAGTTCAAGGTATCTGGAGCAAAGACATCAGCTAACATAGTATTTCTGCATTGGATTTCTAACATTTATATCGAACAAGGAGAAAAATGATGAAACGTATGCCATTTGAACGTCCAACCGAGCATTATGATGAACATTTGATTCATGTTGATGAGCAAATCTGTGCATTGTTGAAACAGCGGAAGGAACTTTCAGGCAACAATCCAGGTTTTCCGCCATTTGAGTATATTTCACAGTGGGCGACAACGTTTGAACTTTACGAGGATTATCTAAAAGCTATTTTTGGAACGTTTATGAGCGAAGAACATTATAAACCCATGGTTGATCCAACAGGGTTCAGAAAACATATTCCGGTTTTAAAATCAGTTGTAAAAGGAGCATTCTTTTACACACTAAACTCAATAAGACAATACGCTAATGCAAGTGTAGTAACATTCAGCATGGATTGGGACATGACAACTGAGCAAACTTCAAGTTCATACAACCTTAGCCATTTTGAACTGTATGTTGGACAACAATATGATTGTCGAATGACCAATGGCGGGGGGTCTTCAGGTCATGCATCCTATAACTATGTAATATCTCCGCCTTTACCTGATGATATTTCAGGAATGGAATTCGTGTTCAAGGAATTTAGCAAACCCTTTAAAAATAATGAGACAGGTACTGAAATCGTCTTCAGAGTTGGATAATTTGAAGTATTAAATGATGATGTAGGTATTTCTAAGGAAATCACGCTGCGTTTCGCCAATAGAGTCTAAAGAAGGAGATCAAACATGAAGGACATCATAACCATAAAGAGACTAATCGTTGATGTTGATCTATTAATTTATTTAGTTAAGAATCTAAAGAGTTATTGTGAGGTGCAGAATAATGAAAACCTTTACAGTCGCAACCGTACAATATAATTGCAGTGAACCTGATCAAAAACTAAATACGGAAATTGGTTTAAGATACGTAAGAAAAGCCAAAGACCTTGGAGCAGATATTGTATTATTTCCTGAGTGTTGGATAACTGCATATGCTTTTCCCGACATTGTTGAAACTAGGCTTCCGGCAGAAGAGATAGAGAATCATCCTGATTTCAAAGCTTGGTATGAGGCGGCAATAGACGAAAATAATACAGCCTTAAAATCTTTTCAAGCAATTGCGGAAGAATTATCTATTGGTATTGTCATTACGGGTTTTACAAAAGGGGTAAAGCGTCCTCAAAATTCAGCATTTGTAATTGATCGGAACGGTGAAATTTTATTAAAGTACAGCAAAGTCCATACATGCGATTTTGATACTGAACGTATGCTGGAGCCTGGTACTGAATTTAAAGTATGTGATTTCGACGGTGTGAAGATTGGGGTCATGATTTGTTACGACAGAGAATACCCAGAAAGCGCAAGAGTATTGATGTTAAAAGGGGCAGAAATCATTCTGGTTCCCAATGATTGCGGGATCATGAAGCCTAGATTACAGGCACTGTCTACAAGAGCATATGAAAATATGGTTGGTATCGCGATGGCGAACCCTCCTGGTGAACATGCGGGATGTTCTTGTGCTTATAGCCCGATTATGTGGGATTCTGATGGGAAATCGGTCGATAACACCATTATGCTGGCAGATCATATGTCAGAGGGTATATTTATTGCTGAATTTGATCTGGATGAAATTCGTAAATATCGTAATACAGAAATGATGGGCAATACGTTTAGGAAAGTGAAAGCTTATAAAGATTTACTATCTGAAAAAGTAGAAGAGCCTTTTATACGGGAATAAACGGAATCATCAGACCAAAACATATTAGTGACTGGAAAATAAAATAAATGAGGGTTTAACTGTGGATCTGGAATATAGAATCAATGATAACTGTATTGTCAGCGAGGTTGAAGAAGTATTTATTCGATCAGGGATCAGGAGACCGGTAGGCGATTCAGAACGAATTCAGAGGATGATAGATCATGCGGATGAGATTATAACGGTAAGAGAAGGAAGTAAACTGGTGGGATTTTTAAGGGCCATCACAGATTATTCATATTGCTGCTATATTTCAGATATTGCGGTGGATACGGAATATCAAGGATTAGGAATTGGCAAGGAACTAATCAGAATATTGAGGGACAAATTAGGAGAAGACGAAATTCAATTTGTACTAACTTCAGCACCGAAAGCCGTAGGATTTTATGAGAGGATTGGATTCGAAAGGGCAGATAAAGCTTTTGTAATAAGAAGAAAGAAGAATTGACGTTATGGATCAAAAATCCTCTCGGGTTCGTAATACAAGAAACTATACGCTCAATATAATCAATAAATCATAGAATCGGTGATATAACAATGATAACAGAACTTAATAAATCAGAGTTTTATAAGATAAGACACATTACGGATAAGTGTAAGAATATCGAGGTTAGGGCTGTGGTTAGCGGGAATAACCCGGGCGGGGTCTATGTAGATCATCCAACAGAACCCACAGCAGCATTAATTTGGATTGAAGGACAAAAGGGTTTTCAGATTGTTGGAGATGCTCAGAGTACAACATTTATAACAGAACTAGCAGAATACATGAGAAATCATATAGAACCTAAACTTCAGGAGCAAGATATAAATTGGGTCGAGATTGGTCTGGATCCTGATCCTTGGGATAAAACGATACAAAACATTTTTCAGGAGCGCCGCATTTCGAGTGATACTCAACATGTGTTCACATTAAGAGGGAAGCCACAACACATTGAATTTCAAGATAGCGTTGTAAATATTCAACCGATAAATCGTGAGGTATTGAAGTCAAAACGATTGGAAAACCATTCGTTTTTAGAAAAGAAGATATTACGATTTTGGGATTCTATAGACTCTTTCTTAGAGCAAGGATTCGGATACTTTGTTGAGGATAATCACAACGTGGTGAGTTTATGTTTTTCAGCATTTGTTGTAGATAAAACGCATGCAATTGATATCGAAACGCTTGAAGAGCATAAAAGAAGAAATTATGGCGCTGCAGTAGCTCAGGCATTTGTACAGGAATGTCTTCAAAAAGGAATTCGTCCATACTGGGACTGTACTCCGGAGAATACAGGGTCTATTCGACTTGCAGAGAAAGTAGGAATGACCCCTGATTTTGACTACCAAATATCATGGTATGGTTTACCCTAGGGGCACTGGTATAAGGTCCAGTAGATGAGGGAGACGAAATATTCTAAATCGAAATGAAGGAGCCATTGAATGAAGCTCATTTCTCAAACCTCAATCAATAATGGTGTAAGCATTCACTACCTTGATTCTCATCCTGATTCAGACTTTTCGTTAACTCCACTTCTGATATGTCCTGGTCTCTCCGAAACAGCAGAGGAGTATCAAGATTTACTTGAATACCTAATACCCAGAAGATGTATTGTATTATCTTTTCGAGGGAGAGGACAAAGTGACACCCCGCCGACTGGTTATGATTTGAAAGACCATGTTGTAGATATCGAATCTGTAGTGATAAGCACCGGGATAAACCATTTTCACTTATACGCCTTCTCAAGAGGTGTGTCTTACGCTTTGGAATATACCAGATTACATCCTGAACAGATTGGCAAATTGATGATCTTGGACTATCCGTCTGAGCACAAAGCGATGCCCGTGGATTGGCCTAAAGATTATATTGAAAATTATTTAATACCCTTCAATCGTTTGTCTCATATCCGCCCGGAAGCGGTTAGGGGAATTCAACGTGAATCGGTACAAAGGTCCATAAAGTTTAGTTCAGAAAAGCCCGTACTTGTTATGAGAGGGTTATTGGAAGGCTCTTTGATATCTAGTGAGGAATTGGAAGAATATAAAGAACAATTTACTAATCTGCATATAGCTGAATTAAAGAACAGCGGACATGACTTTCGAAGCACAGAAAAATCAAAGCTATATGAAATCATAAAAGAATTTGCAGAATAATCGGGGGAAGAACTCCCTTATATTCACACTCATCGCTGTCATTAGGCTGCTCGGTCTATCGGAGACGTTTCGAAGGATCTGGTCAGCTGGATACTTCGAACACTGCGTCACGGCCAGTTTCGTATTTAAAGTAATATAGAGGAAGTGATTGGTTTGGATTACCAGGCACCTAAACAATGTATTTCGGTTTCAGCTTTAGTGACTAATGATTGTGGTGAGGTATTGTTGCTTAGAACACATTGGCGTTCAGATACATGGGAAATGCCAGGTGGAAATGTTGAATTAGGGGAACCTCTTGATAAAGCGATTTGCAGAGAGTTTCTTGAGGAGACGGGTATCGTTATTAAGCCAATTGGTATAACCGGTGTTTATATGAATACAACAAAACAAGTTTTGTCTATATGTTTTAGAGCTCAATACATAAGTGGAGAAATTAAAATACAAGAAGACGAGATACTCGAAGCTAGATACATAAAAATTGATCATTCTAATATCAAGGAATACATAACGAGACCGCAGCAAAGATCTAGATTATTAGATGCGATGAATGCAGCATGTTTTGTGCCTTTTGAAGCTTGGGAAGCAAACCCTAATTATATGTTGTTACATAGGTTGGAAGGAAACATGAACAATGATTATTAACGGATCCCTCAAAGTATGCAGTAGAACCATTGAGGGAGGGTGAATACTGAGTACCACGAAAACGCTACTAAAAGAGTTAAAACCAAAGGAGACAACTACATGGATGATCAATGGCGAATAGTTGAGTATGATCCAAAGTGGCGAAACTTGTTCTTGGAGGTAGGAGGGAACATACGAGAAGCTTTAGGGGATTTAGCAGATCGAATTGACCATGTTGGATCTACATCCATTGTTGGACTTGATGCCAAACCAATTATAGATATTCAAATCTCAGTAAGTAATTTTGAAGATGTGAACCAATATAAGAACAAATTAGAATCTTTAGAATTTGTATTTCGCAAAGAAAATCCTGATAAGACTAAAAGGTATTTTCGTGAAATTCAGGGACATCGGAGAACACATATTCATGTAAGACAAACGGGGAGTTACTCAGAACAATTGACATTATTATTTAGAGATTATTTGAGAGAACATAAAGAGGATTGCTTAAGATATTCGGCAGAGAAGCACCGGTTAATGGGATTGTACCATCATGAAAGACATAAATATGTTGAAGGCAAAGGCCCGATTGTATGGGAGTTAATACAAAAGGCACATGTTTGGTCACAAGAAATAGGTTGGAAACCAGATAAACCGGATCTGTAGGCGAATCAATGAAACTTCAAAAAGGAGTAGGGTGATACAAAAGGAGACGTTATGGAAATCGAACTTATTCCTGTTTCAGTTCAAGAGAAAGAAACATTATCGAACATGTATCAATTTTATCATTATGATTTTAGTCAATACACTAATCAGAACTTAAATGATGATGGAAGATACGGGGTGAACATTGATTTCTATTGGGAAGGTGACCCTAGATGGAACCCGTATTTCATAGTATCGTCAGGAGCATTTCTAGGGTTCTTGGTTGTGCTGTTTGAGAATCTAGACACAGATCCAGACCCAACGCATGTAATTTATGATTTTATGATTTTGGAAAAATATAGAAGAAACGGGATCGGTCGCACCGCAGCTAAACAGGCATTTGGGTTATTCAATGCAAATTGGAAAGTAGCTCAAATGGAGAGTAATACAACTGCCATATCTTTTTGGAGAAACGTAATCAGTGAATATTCCAAGAATAATTACACAGAGAGATACAGGGAAGATTCAAAGAAGTACATACAAGAGTTCAGTACAAAGTAGTAACCCCAGCGGGTGGAGGTATGATGCAGGATCGCATTAAATGGAGGATTTTTATTGAAAAAGTTACGCCTGCGTCATCTTGTAATCCTAATATCAATCATCTTGAGATGTGTAGTTGTTTATTTCTCAAGCCCGATCAGATTTCAGCAAATCATTAGCTCTACGGATCATGTTAAAAAAATATATTTTACTTATCATGTTTGAAAGATGAAGTGATGTTAATGAATTCGGAGGTGATTCCATGATCATTAGAATTGCGACAAAAGAAGATATAGATCAACTTATTCGGATGAGATGGGATTTTACGCTGGAAGACGATCTAGATGGAACATTAAAAAACGAAGCTTATATTGACTTCTACGAGGAGTGTTATGATTTTTTGTGGAAGGCTATTCAAAGTGATATTTGGAGTATTTGGGTTGCTGAAGAAAACTGCATGATCGTGTCCAACATATACATAGAACTTATTCACAAGGTACCGAGACCAGGGAGAATCACACATCCATTTGCATATATGACGAATGTATATACAAAACCTGATTATCGAGGTAAAGGGATAGGAAGTAAATTAATATCAAAGATCAACGAATGGGCAAAAGAAAATAAATATGAATTTATTATCGTATGGCCTAGTGATGAAGGGGTTGATTTTTACAAGAAAAATGGATATCAGCACTGCAAAGAGCCAATGGAAAATATGTTATGTGAGTAAAGCAGTTAATACGGAGGGAATTTATATATAAAGGAGAAGTAAGATGAATCTACCTAAACATATTGTCTCTGCTGCTGCAGTTGTACTGAATGATAATAATGAAATATTACTTATCCGGGGGCCGCAAAGGGGCTGGGAAATGCCGGGCGGAGTCGTTGAAATTGGAGAGTCTTTGGCACAAGCAGCAATCAGGGAAACCAAAGAAGAGGCTGGAGTGGATATTGAGATTATAAGGTTTTGCGGGATTTTCCAAAATGTGAAGGCGAGTATTTGTAATACATTATTTCTTGCTAAATACATTGGGGGCACACCCGTAGCTACAACAGAAAGCCTTGAATCAGGATTCTTCCCATTGGATGAAGCATTGAATATGGTGACCTATATGAATTTTAGGGAGAGAATCGAAGTTTGCTTAAGACCAGCTGATGAGCCGGTATACATTGAGTTCTAGTATTCAACGAAAGAGAGTGAGCTCTGTGAAGGTAGTCGAACTTCATGAAATGAAATTAGTCGGAATAAGAGTAGTATGTCCCGGTGACCAGTATGTCAAAGAGATCCCCAAGGCTTCGGTTGAACTTAAAAAAAGATTGCAAGAGATTCGTGACGTTGTAAAACCGGTTAGACTTGTTGGTGCATTCATCGCTGAGGATGTATCGGGAGAGGAAGATGGTTATTGGGTTTGTGTTGAGGTACATGACATGAAACAAGTTCCTGAAGGGATGGTCTCTTTAGTCATTCCACAACAAAAATACGCAGTCCAACGACATCAGGGGCCAAATGATGAAATTAGAAATACATATGAAAAGCTCCATCGCTGGATACTAGAAAATAACCATGAACGATCGCCGAGATCCTGGCATCTGGAGATTTCGGATGTATGGGGACATGGGGAAGTAAATCATATTGAAGCAGACTTGTATGACACCATTCAATAGATTTTAAGTTTGATATAGACGGTGTTCTGTTCCAACGGAATAAATTGCGCCAACTGGCACTTGCTGTTATAATTTTGCGTATGAAATGTGATTGGGGGTTATACCGATGGCAATGCTGAATTGCTCATTAGCTAGGAAGTCCTCATGCAAAGCCTGATCTGGGGCGATACTTTGCGTGGGGTGCGATAGATGAATTCGATCGCCCAACCTTAACTTTATCGTTTCTAATAACAGGCTTTGCACCTTCATTTTTAATAAAAATAAGGGGCTGAAAGCTATGAGTACACCATTTATTAGAAACCACCAGTTTAACGTGATTAAAAAACAATCGGATTTCCTTCTGAAAACATTGCGAACGATCGCGGATAGAAAAGTCCTGGAAACGGTCAGGTATCGTGCCGTAACGAGCACTTTGGAAGCATTTCCGTCTCTAACAGAGGATCAGAAGCGGATGCTTGAAGAAATGTCGACCATCGAGAAGGCCGAGGATTTCCAGAGATATCTTATCGCGTTAGAACCCTATCTGGAGCCTTATCCGACGATTACGCTGAAACAGATTCAGAAGCTATTTCCTAAAAATAAGAAACTGAAAGTTCCGGATCTGCAATCGATCGACTTTCGATATGTAACGTATTTGGGCTGGGTGGATATTGCCACAAACAAGTTATATATCGTATATCCGTTCGAAGGAAGATTCATCGGGATCGAGGGAAGAATTACGCCGACCAACAAGAAAGGGTACTGTCTGTTCTGCAACCGGCATCAAGAGCTTGCCTTGTTCTCGGTCAAGACCAAGCCGGCGGTTGCTTCACCGGATAATCTTTCGTTCATTGGCCAATACGTATGTTTGGATAGCCAAGCATGTAATCACAGCCTTACCGATACAGGGGCACTTGAGAAGTTCATTCTCTCCGCCAGCAAGTAAACACAGGAACTAGAAATAGGCTGCCTTTAAGGGCAGCCTATTTTTACTATGTTTCCGTTTGAAAGACATAAAGGTCATGAAAGGACGTTGAAACCTATGAACGATGTAAGATTAGTTAAGCCTCAGCTAGAGCTTGAAGAAGAATATCTATCATTTTATCAAGAATGGATAGAATCGGGTGAGAATATGGTTCCTTGGGTTATCAGTAAGGATCCAAGTGATTTTCAGGGAATGTTGAAGGAACTCTCTAATCAAGAAAAGGGCATTGGTATAAAGGAAGGCTGGGTCTCAGATTCAACCTTTTGGTTGGTCGATAAACAACATAGGGTATTAGGTGCAGCTAATATTAGACATCAATTAACCGAATATTTATATAATGCTGGCGGACATATTGGCTATGGCATCCGCCCGTTAGAAAGATGGAAAGGCTATGCGACTAAACTATTGGAATTGTCCTTGATTGAGGCCAAGAAACTCGGGATAAACGATGTATTAGTTGTATGTGATGCCGGTAACTTGGGATCGGAAAGAACCATTATTAAGAACGGCGGGAGGCCGGATACAGACTACATAGAGGAAGATGGGAACGTAATTAAAAGATATTGGATTAAGAATAATTGACGCAGCTATCCGTCTATAAGCAAACAGGATAAACATCGGGGCTCAGTTTTTTCATTGGATGAAGGCCGAACCCCGCATAGACCTGCTATTAGGCCGTTAGTTCATGAGGATGCAAAAGCTTGATTGGTCAGTGAATAAACACAAAGTAACACGCAGATATGCGTTTAGTAGGGAGTAGATGGTGATTATTATTTTTATTTTAAATCTAATCATAGTCATAATTATAGCCATTCTAATGTCATATTATTTCACCATTCCTAGAAAAGATGTGATCGACACAAGCGTGCTTCCAGAATCCTATTTGATTAGAACTTCAAATCGGATGGATATCCAGCCTCATTATGAATGTGCAGCTTATTCAAGCGCATATGTTCTGAGACATTTAGGAATCGAGGAGACCGGTAACGAGCTTTATAAACAATATCCCAGAAAGCTAGCCGATGGAACGGTCACTCCTAAGGGTATTCTTATATTTTTTAAAAGGCGTGGTTACGATGCGTCTTTTTACCGCGGTAATCTGCAAACGTTAAAGAAGCAAGTAAGCCAAGGGGTCCCGGTCATTGCGTTTATAAGGGTTTTTCCTAAACAGAGGTATTTACACTTTGTACCCGTGATTGGATTTGACCAAGAATACTTGTACGTAGCAGATTCTTTGGAACACACCATAAACTGCGAGGATTCTAGCTATAATCGAAAAATACGAAAGCGTGACTTTGAGGCACTATGGAATACATGGGCCCCTTTTTGTAAAAAAAGTTATATTGTTATACGCAAAAGTGTTTAGAATCTGATGTCAATTTGTACAGAAGCGAGGGTTGGCGAATTGCACATCAAGAAGTCGCAGACATCCTATAACAAGGTATCTACGCTGCGGGATGCGCCCTTAGGTTGCCTATCAAATTCGATGTGATGAAGGCGAGGCAGATAACACATGGGCCAGCCTAAAGTAGTAGTTAAACAGGATTTGAAAGCCAATGGTAGGAGATAATCCTATTTCCGCAAAAAAATGAATGAAGAAAGGAGCCTGACCAATTGCTAGAACCCTCAAGAAAGGCGGTTTTCATTGACAGAGACGGAACGCTTGGAGGAACCGATCGGGTTGTTTTGCCCGGTGATTTTGAGCTTTTTCCACAAGTGGAGAAATCGATTGATTCACTCAGAGCTGCAGGCATGCTGATTTGTTCATTTACGAATCAACCTGGAATAACTCGGGGCGAAGCAACAAAGGACGAATTCGAATCGGAATTATTAGGCTTTGGTTTTGACAAAATCTATCTTTGTGCTCATGAGCATGGAGCGGGTTGTCCATGTAGAAAGCCGTCCCCTGGAATGCTGTTGAAAGCCGCGGAAGAAAATAATCTGGATTTAAGGAAGTGCTTTGTCGTAGGAGATAGATGGACGGATATGCTTGCTGCCAAAGAAGCCGGTTGCAAGAGTGTGTTAGTGAAAACGGGAGCCGGCGCCAAGGAACTCGAAAAATTCAATAACAACGAGTACTTCGGCAAATGGAAAGAAGCGTATCCCGATTTTATCGCGACAGACTTTAATGAAGCCGTGACATGGATCTTAGGGGGCGGCTAGAAAAGGATGGTTCCATGGATTTGAGTCAAAGAAAACAGTGGAATGAAAATCACAAAAAGCTAACCCAGATCATTCTGGATCCGGCTAAGCATCAGAGTGCAGTTGAGTTATTCTTGCAGCAGCATCGCTTGTTACATTCATCAAGAATGAGCCATTCCCCCATTGCGACCCTTGAGGATGAATTAGTTAAAGATCTGCAAGAGGAAACATTCCGTCAATATCCAGTTACGGCTCCTGATACAAAGAATTCGATAATATGGCATATGTGGCATATGACGCGTATTGAAGACATGACGATGAGCGTACTCGTAAATAACGATGTCCAAGTATTGCATTCAGGCCAGTGGAACAAGAAATTTCACATTGATGATGTTCATTCCGGAAATGAAATGACGGAAGCAGAAATCGCTAATTTGAGTGCGACTCTTGATGTTGATTCATTATTAGCTTATCGGATTGAAGTTGGGCGGAACACTCGTGAAGTCATATCCCGTTTATTGCCAGGCGACTTTAAGCAAAAAGTTGAAACGGCAAGAATCCAACAACTTAAAGTGCAGCATGCGGTTAAGGAAGAAGCATCGTGGTTGCTTGAATACTGGGGAAACAAAACGATTGCGGGATTAGTGCTCATGCCGGCGACAAGGCATATTTTTCTGCACTTGAATAAATCGATACGACTGAAACAAAAGATTCAAAAGTCCAAATAGTGAGGCTAAGATGCTATTTATTTTTACAAGAGAGGTTGTGCTGGGATGTTTTACGATTTGCAGGGCGAAGAGAATATGTCAACGATCGTGGGAATGTTATATGGCGCTGTCAAAGAGAACAGCCAAAGGCTAAAATCCATATCAGAGGGCATGTCTCAAGAGGAGATAGACTACAAAGGCCCTGGTAACAAATTCAATAGTGCCGCACAATTAATAAAACATATCATGTACGTCGACCTGAACTGGGTTTATAGGATTAAAGGGGAGGCGCTTCCCCAGTCATTAACAGACGAATACGGCCCGATGATCGATGAACATAACAGGCTGCCGATGGTTACAGGGATGGCTCTGGATACGCTTATATCTAAATATGAAGTCGTATTAACTATGTTGAAAGAAACATGCACGCAATTAACGGATGCTGATCTGGATAACATTGTCACATTTGGTCACGAAAATGAAAAGCAAGCCACCATACGCTGGGGATTATGGCATATGGCCGACCATAACCGTTATCACCAAGCCCATATTAATCAACTTAGAAAGTGGTACGCTGAGCAAAGGAGAGACATGGATCATGAATAAAAGAATACGATCATCCTCGTATTTTCCTTGAGTTTGCTATCGCTGCTTATTTCGTTAAAGTTATTTTGGAATATGGGTATTTTTGTGGATGAATACGGCTTGAGCCCAGACATTGTGAATGGCGGAGACTTCTGGCTTTGGATGAATTGGTTAAGATTAGGGTTACTGTTCTTCGTATGCGTTATATCTGGCGTTAGCATCTTAAAAAGCTTTGATGAATAAACCTGGTTTACGAATTGAATTAACAAAGGCGGCGCCCTATGCGGAGGACACGTGTAATGAAGAAATTGCACTTGTTAATAGTTATTATTGTTGTTTTAATTGTTTTAGGACTAATTTGGTATTATGCTAACCCGCTAAAGATTCGAGATGTTATGAGACATACAAACCAGATTGAAAAGATGGATTTTTTAATTGCTTCATACGGTACATTTAATCATTATTCAATTCAATTTGATGAGAAAACCAATTCTAGTGAGTTGATTGACATACTAGATGCTGAATCGTATAGCCGAGAATTTAAAAGTTATAAAGGAAGCTCCGATAGAGTGATTATGATGATTATCTTTTATCGGGATAGGGATGGGACTGTAGATAACTACTCGTTTGATATCACGGAGTCAGGAATCATTATTTGTAATAATAAACAATATCAGATAAAGGGGGATACAGAGGAGATTTTTGACAATCTTTATGAATGGATCAAAAATAAAGGGAGATACATCCCAAGTTAGTTATTATCACTTCCGCTTCTTCGGAGTAATAAAGTTCTTAGTTAAAAGCCAAGAAATGGAGAATATCCTGACAAGGTCTCAAGGCAAATATAACCCTATCACCGTAATCAAGTAGGCTACCCTCTAGGGCAGCCTATTTATATTCCGTACGCCTTACTCCCTCACATACTCCACCGAGTATATATGCGTCTTCGTTAAATCAATGACCTCTTTAATAAAATCCTCTTGGGATTCCCTGAAATCGTTTCGGATCCAGTTTAGAATCAGTCCGTGGAAGCCGTAGGCCGTGTACCTTTTAAAGTAATCCATGTTAACCGGAGTATGGTTAATCGTTTCGAATATAAATCGTTCCTTGTAGATTTTTACGATCGTTTGTGGGAATTCCGTGTGCAGTCCCGGCAAGGTATCCTCGTATTTAATCAACTCAAAAAAATCACGATGCTCATAAATGTAGGCAACGATATTGAAGGAGGGTGCACTGAGGTTTGCCGTGTATACTTTGTGCCCCGGGATGTAAGGCTTGCCCACCGATTCTTCTAGGCCACGTAGCATGGAAGCCAGCAAATCCTCGGCTAACTCGATTTTATCCTGGTAATGGACATAAAAGGTGCTGCGATTATAAGAAGCCTTATCCACGATGTCTTTCACCGTCACGGCATAATATCCCTTCTCTTTTACAAGTTGAATAAAGGCTGATTTCAGATGTTCTTTCGTACGATTTCTTCGCGCCGATGTCACGATTTGTTCATGATTCACGAAAAGAGCGCCCCCCAAAAAGACAGTTTTGTTCTAAGTGTTGACTAGATCGACACTTCATAACAGGTTAATGATTGTGAAATGTGAACAGAATAGTACAATTGAATTGTAGCAAAAATAGTACTAAATTTAATATCTTAAATTAGTTCTAATTAACATAGTACTATTTTAATCCATTATACGAGGGTATCCAAGATGGGAAAATTACAAAACAAAGTGGCTGTAATTACCGGTGGTGCATCCGGCATCGGTGCGGCAACAGCACGCCTCTTCATTGAAGAGGGAGCTAAGGTGGTGCTTGTTGATTTAAATGAGGAAAAAGGAAAGGCGTTTGAGGCCGAACTGAAAGCGAATCATCACGAGGCGCTGTTCGTCAAAGCGAATATAACAAGTGAGGAAGAAGTAGCGGGCATCTTCAAACAAGCGATTGACGCCTTCGGTAAAGTCGATGTTGTATTTAACAACGCAGGTATCGGGCGCGTTCATTCTTCGCATGATCTAGAGTACTCCGAGTGGCGCAACACCGTAAACGTGGACTTGGACGGCGTATTCCTGGTGGCACGCGAAGCTATCCGTGAAATGTTAAAAGCTGGCGGAGGCACGATCGTCAATACCGCATCCATGTACGGCTGGGTCGGCTCGCCTGGTTCCGCAGCCTATAATGCAGCTAAAGGCGGGGTCATTAACTTGACGCGTTCCCTGGCACTGGAGTATGCCGAGCACAATATCCGGATCAACGCACTATGCCCGGGCTTTATCGACACGCCGATCATTCCGGAGGAGAGCAAGCAAGCGTTGGCAGCGGCCACTCCGATGAAGCGTCTGGGACAAGCTGAAGAAATGGCAAAGGCTGTTCTGTTTATGGCTTCGGACGACTCTTCGTTTATGACGGGGAATACCTTGACGGTTGACGGTGGATATACAGCCCAATAATGGGTGAGCTTAGACGTAGAGAGAATCATGACATCTTACTAGGAGGTATACACCATGAGCAAATTTGATGGAAAAGTGATTGTGATTACTGGCGCAGCAGGCGGGATCGGAACGGCAGCCGCGAGAAAGCTGGCGGAACAGGGTGCCAATCTTGCCCTGGTCGATTTGAATCTGGAAGCCGTTAAAAAAGTAATCTCCGATTTGGGTCTGGACGATTCCAGAGCGATTGCGCTGCAGGCCAATGTCGCCAAAGAAGAGGAAGTCAAAGCGTATGTGGATGCAACGGTCGAGAAGTTCGGTAAAATCGACGGTTTTTTCAATAATGCGGGGATCGAAGGAATCACGGCCAATGTAGAGGATTATCCGACCGAAACCTTTGAAATGGTCTTCAATGTCAACGTGAAGGGTGCCTTCCTTGGATTGAAATACGTTGTTCCGGTGATGAAAAGCCAAGGGTATGGCAGCATCGTGAATACCTCTTCCGGTGCAGGTCTCATCGGTTCGCCCGGATTCGTTGGGTACAATAGCTCCAAGCATGCCGTGATCGGCATGACGAAGGTGGTAGCATTGGAAGCTGCTCCGTTCGGCGTCAGAGTGAATGCCGTAGCACCTGGGGTGATCAATACCCGCATGATGCGCCAAATTGAGAAAAATACCATTCCTGAGGATGCAGAAGGTGCAAGAAAAGCATTCGGCGCTGCCGTTCCGCTGGGAAGATACGGGGAAGCGGAAGAGGTAGCCAATGTAGCCGTTTTCCTGCTGTCCGACGATGCCTCTTATGTAACGCAATCCATATATACCGTGGATGGCGGTCAAATCAACCAGTAAGGTTATGAAAAGATTTCTTTTCAGGTTCTTAGTCCGGTGTTATACAAGATGAGAACAAATGTTCTAGAAAATGATTGACATATAAAAAGATTGAATTTATACTATTATCAAATCGGAAGAAGTGCGGGAGAAGCACCTCGCAGGACAGGCTCTAAGGCCTTTCTTGTGGGGTGCTTTTTGCATTCTTTGAGGATAATTTGGATAAGGGAGATGATTGTATTGCTGAAACAAAGAAGAACGAAACGGCATATAAATGCTTTAGCCGTTCTAGTCATTTGTTTCCTGCTTGTGGCTAGTCCAGCATACGCAGAGGCTTCAAATACGGAATGGGATGCTGCGTTAACTAGTATCGATCAATTGCATGACAGCCTTACCTCACTGGAGTTGGCCAATAAACAGGATAAGCAGTCAATACAGGCGCTGCGCAAGCAAAACAATGAGAAGCTTAAGGAAATTAATGCGAAAATAAAGCTTATTGATAAGGTAAAACTCGATAAGTTAAAGGCAGAAGCAGACCAGTCTCAGAATAAATATGCTCCCTTGCTTGCGGAATATACGGATCTCGGCAAGAAATTGACAGAGGCGAGGAAGCGAAAAGATCGAAAATCTGTTCTTCTGTATGATCTTAAGCGAAATCGCATAAAGGGTGCTGCGAATGTGGCGCGACAGGAGATCAAATTGAAAAAGGATGTTTTTACCGCTGCGAAGAAGCAGGCTGCCGCAAAAGCTAAAATCGTTAAAGATGCGTTATTACCGGTGCAAACATTAAAAAAACAAATCTCAGCCGAGAACAAAAAAATAACGGATTTCAATAAAAATATTAATGAAGTAAATAATCGTTATAAAGCAGCTGTCAAGCAGGGAGACGCTGTGGACGCTGCAGCATATCTGAAACGGATCGTTGATAGCACGAACCAAATTCATGCTTTACAGGTGAAAACATTGGAATGGGAGAGGAATATTCGTAGTCTACTTCAAGCTGCAGAGAACAAGCTACCCAGTCAATGACATGCCATTTAGTATTGTTATTGGTGCTAAGGCCATCCTAATCCACTATTGTCGTCGACCCTAAGGAGTTCTCAGCTCTTAGGGGTTGACGACAAAATGATACTGCTGGCCGTTTGGACTGAACTATTTTACAACTATGATTCCGGAACGGCTGATAAGCTCCAATGTATGGGATGCATCCCCAATCGTGCCCTCCACTGCATTTTCCGTGCGCTGGGATTCCTTAAAGCCATTTAGGCCTATGCTTATATCCGATGAATTGCTGCTTGCGGCAAGGTTTAACGAAGTAGGGGGCGTTATATAAGATACGGTGATATCTCCGGATTCTGTTTCTACGCACAGTCGTTTACCTTCATCGATCTCTTTGACGGTGACTTCCCCAGCTGTTGAGGTGATGTTCATCTCGGGGCTGGTCACACCGTTTAAATAACTGCCACCGCTGCCGGAAGTTACGGTTAATTCGTTTAGCGAGCTGTTTTTCAATTTGAGCTCTCCGTCTTTGGATGTAAACACACCTGTGTCAGCTGAAAGTCCTTCGATGGTTTCAGAGCCCGAATGGTTGGAGAAAACGATGTTTTGGGCCGATACATCCTTCATCTTGATGTCACCCGCATCATTATTCAATGTAATCGTATCGACTTCATGTTCGGGAACAGAGATATAGATCGTCCCTTTTTTGCCAAAAGTGAACCCAGCCATAGCACCACCCTGATCTTTCTGGGTAACGACAATTTTCTTCCCTTCCTGGTCAATCGTTACAGGGTCGCTCTTGTTGTCCTGACGCTTGCCATCACAAGCGATGGTGATGTTTGGGGAATCTGAACGTCTGAATTCAATATCCCAAGATTCGTTATTGATTTCAATTTCTTCGATGCGGCTAGCCTCATAGGAAGATTCATGGTTGTAACTTGTTGAATTCCCTACGCCTTGGCAGCCCATAACGAACCCGCCAACGGTAAGCAAAACAAGCGAAGTGGCTAGGATTTTTCTCAAGCTCAAGTCCTCCATTCTTGTACAGTGAAATTTTTAGGCTACATCGGTTCGATCTACTTTGTAAAAAGCAAGATAGCCGAGAATCAGGCCAAGCAGGCAGAGAACAATCGGGATGGCGATGAATTGGAACAAGCTGGCTGAGCTTCCTCCGTCGGACACCGTTGCGTTAATCAAGAAACCAATAATGACTGCCGAAGTAATCGTGGAAGGCACCGATTTTTTTCTCATGCCAAACGATAAAGGAATCAAGCTGATGCCGGCCATCATAAAGGCGTTCAGCGCTGTTGCCGGAACGGCGGCCATCATGGCATCAACGGCAATAGAAGCGTCAAATAAACCGATCATCGGATTCAAGAGGTACGTTAACAGATTAACCATGAACGTCGTTATGATAATACTGAAAAAACAGAACCCAAACACAATTGTTAATTTGGCTTGAATGATTTTTTTTCGCTGCAACGGGTAGGTGAACAATACTTGGATCATGCTGCTCTTGTATTCGTCAATCACTAAACGGGACAAAATAACGCTTGAGAAAATGATATAGGTGACTCGAACCAGGATATCCGATAACGACATGAAATCAGTGTAACTCATCGGTTCGTTCTCACTCTGAGAACCTAACGCCATCAACGTAACGGCGGAGAAAATCGCCACAATACAAACGGCTAAACCTTTGAAATAACCGGACAGGTTATTTTTCTGCCATTCCAGCTGTATAAGTTTAAGCATAGCGTTTGCCTCCATGAACGAGATGGATGAAATACTCTTCCAACGATCCTGCATGTCCTCTTCGAATGTCTTCCATCTTGACTTCATTTAATAATTTCCCCTGATGAATAATGCCAATCGTATCGGCGACCGATTCGATTTCGGATACGATATGACTCGAAATTAAAATGGTCGTTCCGTATCTCTCCTTTAAATGCAAGAAAAGCTCCCGCATTTCCTTAATCCCGATCGGGTCAAGTCCATTGATCGGTTCATCCAGAATGAGAATGTCCGGTTTCGTAACAATCGCGCGCGCAATCCCTAACCGCTGCTTCATGCCTAAAGAGAATTCATGAATTTTTTTCTTCCCCACACCGTGAAGACCAACGATCTCAAGCGCTTCCTTGATCGCAGTCTTATCGCGATAGTCCATGTATCTGCAATGAAACTCCAAATTTTCCTTCGCTGTCAGCCGGTCGTAAAACACGGGATATTCAATGATACTGCCGATTCTTTTTAAGTATTGAACCGACGTAGGCAGCACCAACTGATCGAATACTTGGATATCACCGGAAGACGGTTTGACCAGATTTAAGATCATTTTCATAATGGTTGTTTTACCGGCTCCATTCGGTCCTAAAAATCCGTAAATTTCTCCTCTGCGGATACTCATATTGACGTTTGAAATGGTTTCCGTGCCTTTAAATGCCTTGCTTACTTTATTGATTTGAATGGCGACTTCCACTTCTAATTTCCTCCCTTAATGATGTGCTACACTAAGCTTAGGGAATGAAAGTAAAAATAAAGTAAACGCTGTGGAAAAAACTCGTAACATTTTACATAGAGTAATCTCGTAACCTTTTAAATAGAGTAAGATAGAAAAGTGAATACATTGGATAAAGTTTGAAGTGAGGGGAAAATCGTAATGGAATCTGCAACCATACTAGCTGTTGATGATGAAATGGGTATTTTGAAGTTATTGGAGATCACGCTTCGCAAAGAGAACTTTACGCATATTGACACGGCATTATCGGGCAAAGGCGCGCTGCAGCGCATCAAAGAAAAGGCATATGATATGATTTTGCTCGATATTATGCTCCCGGATCTAAGCGGATTTGAGCTCTGTACGGAGATCCGGAAACATACGAATGCACCGATTATTTTTATTAGCGCGCGTTCCACTGACTTCGACAAATTAACGGGTTTAGGGATCGGCGGAGACGATTATATTACCAAGCCGTTTAATCCGATGGAGGTCATTGCCCGAATCAAGGCGATCCTTCGCCGGCAAAGGATTATGGAGAATGCACATCAACAAAACTCGGCGTACGATTACGGGTACTTCTCTTTTCATCCGGAATCGGCAACGTTAACCGTGAAGGGGCAACCTATAGATTGCACGGCAAAGGAGCTTGAACTGCTGCAGTTCTTTTGTAAACATCCGAATCATATCTTCACAACGGCTCAGCTGTACGAATTGGTATGGGGGAATGATGTGTACGGGGAAGAAAAAACGGTCACGATCCATATCTCCAAGCTGCGAAAAAAACTCGGCGATGATACCCGAAAACCCAAAATCATCGTGAATTTGCGGGGAATCGGGTATAAATTCATCCCCCCGACTGAGGCGCTGTCATGCGAATAAAAACTCGATTTACGATTCATTTGGCATTAGGGATTATCCTATGGATGCTTGGGACGGGTATCCTCCTCGTGATTATGCTTGAAGGCCTTTTTCCCTTGCTTGGTATCGATATCAGCATGGATAATGAAGGTCTTTTTGTAGGAGGGTTATTCGGGGCTAGTACGCTGCTGTGCATTGCGTTGTTCGGATGGTATTTTGGCGGCCCGATCGGATTTATCATGGCCTGGATTCATCGGCTCTCGCAGGACAACTACAAGCAACCTGCCGATTTGACCAAAATATATACCCGAAAAGGGAAGCTTCGCATGCGGTTCCGCCTGTATCAGGAGGTGCTTGAGCATCTTCAATCCTTGAGAGTCATCCTGCAAGCGAACGAAATCGAGAGAAGCCAAATCGAAGAAGCCAAGCAGGAATGGATTGCGGGGATTTCCCATGATTTGAAAACACCTTTAACCTATATCAAAGGCTACTCTGCGCTTTTATTGAATGAGCAGTACGAGTGGTCCAAGGAAGAAGTGATTTCGTTCATCCGGGAAATGGACGACAAAGGAAAGCACATGGAGGAATTGATTCAAGATTTAAGCCTTGTCACACAGCTCAATCGTGCCGACGGCACTTTCCCATTACAGAAGACGAATCAAGACATCGTCGAATTTACAAAAAGAGTGGTTGCCGATATTAGCAATAATCCGCAAGCGAGCAGCTATCACATGCATTTTCAAGCGGATCCGCCTGCCTTTTATGTTGATTTTGATTCGAAATTCATGCAGCGGATCCTGCAAAATATGATGATGAACGCCATCCTCCACAATCCTGAACATACGGATATATATGTACAGATTGCGGACACAGGAGAGCACGCCGCAATCCGCATCATGGATAATGGCGTAGGCATGCCGGCTCATATGGTGGAGCATCTATTCCAGCAATATTACCGGGGCACCACCACGGATTCTTCCTCCGAGGGCACGGGACTCGGAATGGCCATTGTCTATAAGCTTGTTCAGGCCCATAACGGCACCATTCATGTAAAGAGTGAGCCTTCACAAGGAACAACGTTCACGATTCGATTGCCGAAACAAAGGGGGAGCCATACGTGAAGAAACTGCCGACAATTCAATTAGAAAGATTAACATTACGGCCATTCCATGTAGATGATGCCAAAGTCGTTCAACAATTAGCAGGGGATCCCTATATTGCGGAAACCACATTATATATCCCGCATCCGTATGAGGATGGGATGGCAGAACAATGGATCGAAACACATGCCCATAACTTTAATGAAGACCGATCACTGGAACTAGCTATCGTACATAAAGAAGAACAATATGTAATAGGCGCAATATGTATTGGATGTACTCGGAAGTTTGATCATGGTGAACTTGCATATTGGATTGGGAGACCGTATAAGAACAATGGATATTGTACGGAAGCGGCAAAAGGAATCGTACGGTATGCGTTTAACGAAATGAAATTACACCGTATATTTGCCCGTTATCTGGGGAAAAATCCTGCATCGGGTAAAGTCATGGAAAAGTTAGGAATGAAATATGAAGGGCGATTAAGACAGCATGTTCGAAAATGGGATCAATACGAAGACCTTGTGTATTATGGCCTTTTAAGGGATGAATATATTTCAGAGAATAGGTGAGGGGGCACGCCTCCCCCCACCTAGATTCACTTAACAACATCTTGACAATAACAGGAAACCTGTTATTCTATAACCGACAGTCAGTCGGTCGGTGGTGAGGAGGTGTAACGATGAGAGTTGTAAAAAAAGCGGAAGAACGAAGGAACGAAATCCTTGATGCAGCGGATGAGCTTTTTGCTCAGAAGGGCTTTGACGGTACAAGTACAAACGATATTCTCGAAAAGGTCGGGATTGCGCGGGGAACCTTGTATCATCACTTCAAGTCGAAAGAGGACATCATGGATGCGCTGATTGATCGGTATGCGGTCCACCTTTTGGATGGGGCACAGGAAATTGCCGAGGAAAAGAGCATACCCGTAGTCGAACGCATAATCCGCGTTGTGATGGCTCTGAACTTAAGCGGCGGAAGCAGCAAGGAAATTATGGAGCATATTCACAAACCGCAGAATGCGCTCATGCATCAAAAAATACAAAAGGTCATCATCAACGGCCTTCCGCCGATCCTGACGGGAATCATCCGCGAAGGCATTGAGCAGGGAATGTTCAGCACGCCGTTTCCGTATGAATGCATGGAAATGGTTGTAATCTATGCGAATACCGTTTTTGATGACGATATGATTACCTTGACGAATGAGGAGCGCGGTTCACGAATGCTGGCCTTTGTTTGCAACGTAGAAAGGCTGCTCGGTGCAGCAAGCGGGAGTCTTATGGACGTCATACAGATGTTTGGTGGAGGAGACGAAAGCAGCCATGAATAAACGGATAGTGTGGGGAATTTCATCGGCGGGCCTCGGCAGAGGGATGGCATTTCTCTATATTATCGCCGGGATACTGTTATGTGGGACTTCGGTCATTCTGTATAAGTTAAGGCGGTTAAAATGCGTGAAAGCAGAGGTGTCTTATGTACTCCAGAATAATCCGCAATGATCTTTTAAAAAACAAGGCCATTACGCTAACGACCATGATATTTGTCGCTGCTGCGGCTATGCTTGTTTCGCTTGCGGCGATCCTCGTCGTCAATCTCTCGGGAGCGCTGAACACTTTGATGACACAAGCCAAAACACCGCATTTTATGCAGATGCATTCCGGTGAAATAGATTCCGCGCGGCTTTTTGCTTTTGCGGAGCAGCATCACAATGTGGATGACGTTCAAGTAATTGAATTTCTCAATATGGATGGTGCGCGGATACGATTAGGCGAGCATTCGCTTGCGAATAGTGTCCAGGATAACGGATTTAGCATGCAGAGCCAAAAATTCGATTATCTGCTTGATCTCGACGGTAACATCATTAAACCCGCCATCGGCGAGTTGTATGTTCCGGTAAGCTATATGAGGGATGGCACAACCAAGGTCGGTGATCTGGCGGTTATTAGCGGGAAGGAGTTTATCGTTGCAGGATTCCTCCGGGATTCACAGATGAACTCTACGCTCTCCTCCTCCAAAAGATTTCTTGTACATAAACATGATTATGCGGAAATTAAGAGCCTTGGCAGCACGGAGCATCTGATTGAGTTTAGATTAAAGGATCTATCCGAGATCGGTTCATTTGAAACGGCTTATGCCTCCGCAGGCCTTGAAGCAAACGGACCAACCGTTACATACAAGCTTTTCAAAATGATGAACGCACTTTCCGATGGATTGATGATCGCGGTTATACTTCTTGTGAGCGCGCTTGTCGTGGCCATTGCATTGATGTGCATACGATTTACGCTCCTGGCGAAAATCGAAGACGACTACCGCGAGATAGGCGTGATGAAGGCAATTGGGCTGCGTGTTTCCGACATAAAGAAGATGTATCTCGCGAAATACGCAGCGATTGCGGCGGCGGGTTGTATGCTCGGTTTTGCACTGTCGTTTATGTTCAAAGGCATGCTTCTTGAAAATATACGGCTGTATATGGGAGAAAGTGAAAATTCCTCTTATGCTTTGTTGTTGGGAATTACCGGCATACTGCTTGTATTCCTTGCCATCATCGCCTATGTAAACACAGTGTTGAAACGTTTTCGGAACATATCCGCTGCAGAGGCTATACGCTTTGGTACTTCGCAGGACAAAAGCCCAGGCGCCAACCGTTATAGTCTAAGTGGAAACAGGCTGTTGAATACGAATGTTTTCCTTGGTATCAAAGACGTTCTCGCAAGGAAAAAGCTTTATGCTACAAGCCTAACGGTACTGGTGATTTCAGCATTTATCATGATGGTTCCACAGAATTTGTACAACACCATCTCCTCTACAAGCTTCACCCAATATATGGGGATCGGAAACTATGATCTACGTGCTGACATACAGCAGACCGATAACATTTCAGAAAAAACGGCTGAACTGCAAAATGAGATGAGCAGCGACCCCGCCATATCCAAGGTTGCCGTCCTTACAACAAAAGCATTTAACATCAAAACAGAAGACGGTTCTGAGGAAAACATAAAAATCGAACTCGGCGACCATTCCATATTCCCGATTGCTTATTCCATTGGCAGAGCACCCGCTGCAGAGGATGAAATTGCACTGTCGGCTATAAATGCCGATGAGCTGGGCAAGAAAGTCGGCGATGTCATTACACTGGTAATAGAGGGACAGGAGAAGGAACTGACGGTGAGCGGGATATATTCCGACATTACCAATGGCGGCAAAACCGCAAAGGCGGTATTCTCCGACAATTCGGCGGATATGATGTGGAGCATCATCTGTGCAGAACTTTCGGATCTATCTCTTATCGGCGCTAAGATTTCAGACTACGCGGACAGGTTTGATTTTGCCAAGATTTCAGATATTGATGAATTTATTACACAGACATTCGGCTCAACGATAAATGCTGTCAAGAGGGCCTCGGACGCTGCAATTGCTGTTGCGCTGATGATATCGGTACTGATTACCCTGATGTTTATAAAAATGCTTGTTGCGAAGGACAGATATTCCATTGCCGTTATGAAAGCCCTCGGTTTCACGAACTCGGACATAAAGGTGCAATATGCTTCGCGTTCGGTATTTGTTCTGATGGTCGGCATTGTTCTTGGAACGCTTCTGGCGAACACGCTCGGAGAAAGGCTTGCGGGTGCGGTTATCTCTTCGTTTGGAGCGTCAGCGTTTCATTTTGTGGTCAATCCGCTTTCGGCGTATCTGTACAGCCCGCTTATGATGATAACCGCGGTACTTATCGCAACCATGATCGGCACTTCGGGCGCAGGACGTATCAAAATATCCGAAAATATAAAGGAGTAGGCAGATGAAAAAGATGATTATCGGTGAGGATATCGTCAAATCTTTCGGCGAGGGCGGCGAACAGCGCAATGTTCTGGACGGGGTGTCCGCCTGTATACACGAGGGCGAGTTCGTAGCTGTTATGGGACAATCAGGCTCGGGCAAATCCACGCTAATGTTTGCACTGAGCGGGACGGATGGCGTGAATGGCGGAAAAGTCGTTTTTGAGGGCAAGGATTTATCGACACTCGGGGAGAATGAGCTTGCAGATCTACGCAGAACCCAAATGGGTTTTGTGTTCCAACAGCCGACGATGCTGAAAAATTTGAATATCCTCGACAATATCATTCTTCCTTCCATGCGGGATAACCGTAAAAACGCCGCGAACATTTCGGTGAAGGCGAGGGAGCTTATGAAAAGGGTAGGCATCGCAGAGCTTGAAAAACGGAACATCACCCAGGTTTCGGGTGGTCAACTTCAGCGTGCGGGAATATGCCGGGCACTGATGAACAACCCGCGAATTATCTTCGGCGACGAGCCAACGGGAGCGCTCAACTCCATTTCCGCTCAGGAAATCATGGACCTATTCTCGGAGATCAATGCAGACGGTACGGCGGTCATGCTTGTCACTCACGATGCACAAGTTGCGGCGCGGACGGAGCGCATTATGTTTATGCGCGATGGGAAAGTGGTCGGCGAACTCAAGCTTCCAAAGCTTGTGGGAACGGATTTGGATGGCAGGGTCAAGAAAGTTATGCTGAAAATGCAGGAAATCGGAATATAAATCGATATCCATTTAAGCCGCAGGACTATCGCCCTTGGTTAGCGAATGTATAATTATGGAATCACTTGATTCGCACCATAATTTACGCTTGAGCAGTCAATTGAGCGAAACATTAATCATGAAACGGATGGTATTATACGATGCATGATCAGTCTAAACATTTCGTTGCGGTTTCAGCACTTGTTAAGAATGAGGATGGACATGTTTTAATGGTTCGTACTCATGTTCGTTCGGATACGTGGGAAATGCCCGGAGGTTTCGTTGATGCTGGCGAGTCGTGACGGGGAACGCCTGGAGGCCAAGCACGCATTTTTACTGACAGGGGAGCCTCGGATCGGTAAAACGACGATGATCAAACAACTGATCAACGCCATCGGTCCGGATCTTTGCGGTGGATTCTATACGGAGGAAATCACGAATTCGAGTGGTCGAATCGGTTTTAAGTGCGTATCCGTTTGTGGGGAAAGCGTCGAAATTGCACATGTAGAAAACCCAAGCAGCACTCGTATTGGAAAATACGGAATGGATGTAGAAGCATTCGAGGATTTTGCCGTGAAAATATTAGAGGACGCCTTGTCCTCCAAGAAAATCATCATTATCGACGAAATTGGTTTTATGCAGATGTTATCTTCTTCTTTTCAAAAAATAGTACAAGAGATGATTATAGGTTCCCGGATTGTTCTGGGGACCATTCCTCTGGAGAGCCATCCTGTAATAGACATCATCAAATATCGGAAGGAAGTCAGGATTATAAGTATGAACGCATCCAATCGTGACACGATATCCGAAACTTTGTTAAAGGATATGATGAAAGCTGTGGAGGGTGAATAATATGCAGATCGAAGATGTCTTTTCGGATCTCCCTACGTTAGAAACAGACAGAACGATTTTAAGAAAACTGAGGAGCGAAGACGAACAGGATATATTTCATTACGGCTCGGATGAGGAGGTATCGAGATATACGGCTTGGCCGACGCATCAAACGATGGAAGATACCCGCCTCTATTTAATGAGGGTCCTGCATAAATACAGCCAGCATGCTGTGGCCCCTTGGGGAATCGTGGACAAAGAAACCGGAAAAGTCATTGGAACCTCAGGATTTATGGCTTGGGATGTCCGACATGCTAAAGCCGAATTGGGTTATGCCCTGTCCAAGGATTATTGGAATCGTGGTTACATGACCGAAGTGATCAGGACCATCATCTCTTTTGGATTTGAAAGAATGAAGCTGGTTAGAATCGAGGCAAGCTGTCTGCCGTCAAACCTAGGATCAGCCAGAGTGATGGAAAAGGCCGGCATGTCCTATGAAGGTTTATTAAGACAGACGATATTCGTAAAAGGGAACCATGAAGATCTGAAATTATACTCTATTGTTGTGGATGACTACCGGAATCAGAGCAACTCCCGTTAACGGGCTGGTTGAATAGCGGCCATCGTAAGAACCCCCTTCGTTCATGAGCGAAGGGGGTTACTTGGAATGATCGGTAGGCAGAACGGTCACTTAGCTGATAGCCCGGCATACAAGTTCCGGTACACGGCCGGGGTGAGATGCTCGAACTTTTTGAACGTTTTAATGAAATAGCCCGTATCGCAAAACCCTAAATCATCGCTCACTTGATGGATCGGCGAATCGGTGGATTCCAGCAGCTGCTTGGCCCATTCAATCTTAAGCCTGGCAATGAAGACGGAGAAATTTTTACCTGTTTCCTTCGTAAATATGCGGCTGAAATAGCTGGGACTGATATGGCAAAGCTTGGCCATCTCCTTCAGGCTGAAGTTCTCATGCTTATGCGCAAATATATAGTCAAATGCGGGCTGAAGCACGGCATTCGACGAGACGAACCGTCCCGCGCCATTCTTCAATTTGGTATCGATCAGCGCACCTGACAGCTCCTGCTGCATGGTTTGGATGCTGCGGACCGCACGATCCGACTCCTTTAAAGCTTCCACGGAAGCTGGCGCATCCATGTGGGTGGTCAGTACTTTTTTGTACAAATCGACTGTGGTATGCTTTTGAATCGCTTCCTCCACGATATAGGTGCTTAATTGCAGCAGCAGATCCACGCACTTCGTCACCTCGTCATAGGATAAGACGGGCAGTGCATCGTAATCCCCTTCGAGTTCCTTAAACTTCCGGTTTGACTCCACATTGGGCGGCCGTGATACGATCTGCTCCAGCATCGGTGCATCAGGTTCTCGGAGCTTGAGCTGTCCGGCCATAATCGCACCAAGATATTGGTTATCGATAATGATCGGGATGGCGATATCGATAATGTTGAAATGGCATAAATAGATGTATGGTTTGTTCTGGCGAACTGCTTCAATGCCGGCTCGCGCGTCGCATTTTTGACAATATGAAGAGAGATGGGAATCCTGGCGCACGCCTTGGCAGAAAGGCTGACAGTGGCTGTGCTTGGTGACGGGAACGCCCTTGTAATCAACCGTAAGGATCGCCATTTTGGTCACGAGCGATAAGGAATCCTGCAGTTTCTCCCATTTCTCCAAATCAATGATTTCTTCTAAATCATATCGGGATTTGGACATGACAACATTCTCCTATGAAAAGTTATAGAAACTCTATTGAATATTATAGCGAATGGTTCCACTGAAGAACAAGATAATACAATTTTCCATGGGGATGACAAAAAAATACGATAAGAAAACGCTTTATTCCGACTTCATTGTTTCATGCTTCCCGAATAAGTACAACCTATAATAATTAATATAGTTTACGTAGGAGGAATGATCATGAGAAGAGCGTTTATCAGTCCGACAAAATATGTGCAGGGTGAGAACGAACTGTTGAATTTAGGTTATTTTGTAAAGACATTCGGAGATTCCGCCCTGCTGATTGCCCATCCCGATGATGTTGCACGGGTGAAAGACAAGTTGGAGTCAACCAAACAGAAATTTAATATAACGCTAGTTGAAAGCGGCTTCCGTGGGGAATGCTCCCGGCAGGAGGTTGCCAGATTGCAAGCATTGGCGAAGGAGCATCAATGTGCTTGCACGATTGGCCTCGGCGGAGGCAAAGCGATTGATACGGCAAAATGCGTGGCCGAAGGTGAGGCCCTGATCATTGTTCCGACGATTGCGGCAACCGATGCGCCGACAAGCCATTCTGCGGTCCTCTATACCCCAGAAGGCGAATTCGATGATTATGCTTATTTCAAACAAAGTCCTAGCGTTGTCATGATTGATACGACGGTTATTGCCAAAGCACCGACTAGATTCCTAGTTGCTGGCATGGGGGATGCGCTCTCTACCTATTTCGAAGCAAGAGCAACGGCGCAATCGTATTCCAATGTCAATGCCGGTTTGCCGTGCGGCGTTCGCGAAGGCGTATGCGGTGAAGCCAAAGGGACGATTACCGCGCTGGGACTTGCCAAGCTGTGCTATGAAACGCTGCTTGAGAACGGGTACAGAGCGAAACTGGCCTGCGATCAAAACATCGTGACGCCTGCGCTTGAGAATATCATCGAGACGAATATTCTGTTATCGGGACTAGGCTTCGAGAGCGGCGGTTTGGCAGCGACTCACGCGATTCACAATGGCTTGACGGCACTGGAAGGAACGCATCATTATTATCACGGCGAGAAGGTAGCCTTCAGTACGATTGCTCAATTGGTGCTTGAGAATGCAGACCGGAACGAAATGAAGGAAGTGCTGGACTTTTGTCTGTCGATCGGTCTTCCTGTATGCCTGGAAGATATCGGCGTCGAGCATGTGACCTACGAGGAACTGCTTGAAGTGGCCAAGAAGGCATGTATTGCCGAGGAATCCATCCACTCGATGCCATTCCCGATTTCGGAGGAAGCGGTAGCATCCGCGATTATGGCCGCTGACCAATTGGGCCGTCAATACAAATGGAGTAAGGAGATATAAGATGAAGAAAATCATGAACAAACCGGAAACCTTGGTTAGGGAAATGTGCAATGGGCTTGTGCTTGCGCATCCTGAGCTGGCGTTCAACCCTAAATTCAAGGTGATTTCCAAAAAGGAGATCGATCAAGATAAAGTTACGCTGATCAGCGGCGGCGGAAGCGGCCACGAACCGGCGCATGCCGGATTCGTTGGACAAGGCATGCTGGATGCGGCCGTGTGCGGCGATGTGTTTGCTTCCCCATCCCAAATCCAGGTGTATCAAGCGATCCGCAGCTCCGCGAGCAATAAGGGAACGCTGCTTATTATCAAAAATTACAGCGGCGACATCATGAACTTCAAAAATGCGGCCCACCTCGCGAGCGAGGACGGCATCCAAGTGGATTATGTGAAGGTCGACGATGACATTGCGGTTGAAGACAGTCTCTATACGGTAGGGCGAAGAGGGGTTGCCGGAACGGTGCTCGTTCATAAGGTAGCCGGAGCGGCTGCAGAAGCCGGGCTGTCCCTTCCGGAAGTGAAAGAAGCGGCGCAGCATGCGATTAACCATGTTCGCAGCATTGGCTTCGCGTATACCTCCTGCACTGTGCCCGCCAAGGGAACTCCGACGTTTCATATCGAGGATGACGAGATGGAGTATGGCGTCGGCATTCACGGCGAACCGGGAATCCGCAGGGAGAAATCGGTTTCTGCAGATGAGCTGGCGCAGCGGATGGTCACGTCATTGCTGGACAACTTGCAGATGAATGATGCTGCGGAGCATGAAGTGGCCGTATTAATCAACGGATTTGGCGGCACGCCGCTGCAGGAGCTGTATTTGCTGAACAATTCCGTAATGTGCGAATTGGCGTCCCGGAGCAAGCGGGTATTCAAAGTATTCGTCGGCAACTATATGACCAGCATCGATATGGCAGGCGCATCGGTGACAATCATGAAGCTGGACGAAACGCTCAAGAAGTGGCTGTCTGCGCCATGCGATACGCCGGCACTGTCGGTCAAGGGACCTTTTGAGCCTGTGAGCTATACCGAGGTTGTTCACGAACAGAAGTCAGAGAACGCGGTATCGTACAAAAACAATACGGATCCTGCCGCAGCTGTAATTAAAAACAACCGGCTGTCCTTGCAAAATATCATATATCTGATCGATCAAATGAGTGAGGTCATTATCGAGAACGAAGTACCGTTCTGCGAGCTCGACGCCCATGCCGGAGACGGCGATTTTGGCATGAGCGTTGCCAAGGGCTTCAAGCAGCTAAAAGCGGAATGGGACGATATTCTGACCCACCATCTTCGCGATATCGGCGATTTCCTCGACGCCTGCTCGATGATCATCATGGAGCATTGCGGCGGGGCCTCCGGACCGATCTGGGGATCCGCATTCAGGGCGGCGAGTAAATCTGCCGGTCAGAAGCAGGAATTGTCCGTTCAAGAGGTTGCCGATATGATGCAGGCCGTTGTCAAGGGAATTCAGGATACGGGCGAACGATCGTTCGGAAGAGGAGCCGTTGTTGGCGACAAGACATTGATCGATGCGCTCGTGCCTTTCGCGGATGCCTGGACGCAGAGTGCGGAGCAAGGCGTGGAGATGAAGCCGGCAGCGATGAAGGCGTCCGAAGCGGCGGTTCTCGGCGCTCAGAAGACGGCAGACATCGTTGCCCGAATGGGAAGAGCAGGCACCGTCGGCGAACGCAGCATCGGATACCCGGATGCGGGGGCGTATGCGCTCGGGGTTATTTTCACCGAGCTTGCTAAAGCGATGAAGTAATCTGGAACGTAGTTATGTTCCTTTCAGGTACTACAGTACTACTCATATGTAATGTGAAACGGAAGTCCCCTAAATTGACGGGGACTTTTCTTTATTAACTTATTTCGATAGTGGATAGCATAAATGGTCAAGAGATTATAGCCTAAGAAATGGATCGTTAGCATACTATCCATAACGGCAATTGTATTCATTTATAGTAAGTCGCTTTCAGCTGCAGAGTCGAAATAAATAAGCTCCTCATTACTGTGATTACACTTGTGGGAAGCTTATTGTTGTTTTACGCGTTGATTTGGTGTAAGACTAGAGTATGAAGTGTGAGATATAGGAGAAGGTGACAATGGCAAATATTAATGATATTGCAAAGCGGGCAGGAGTATCCGTATCAACAGTATCAAGGGTGCTGAATCAACATCCTTATGTATCTGAATCGAAGCGGGCAGCTGTGCAGCGTGTGATTGATGAAATGGACTATACGCCAAATCGCTCAGCTGTCGATTTAATTCGTAAGGAAACAAGAAGTATCGGTGTGATCATGCCGTACAACAACAATCAAGCCTTTGATCAACTGCTTCATGGTGTGCTTAATCGATCGGTCGAGCGTGATTATTCCGTGATGGTTCTGCCTACAAAGTACGATCCGGAAAAAGAGCTCAGCTGCTTAAATATGTTGAAAAATAAACAACTGGATGGAATCATCATTACCTCTCGCTCAAACACTTGGGATGCCATTGTGCCATATACCAAGTACGGGACGATCGTCGCATGCGAGTTTACGGATCATCCTGAGATTGGCTGTGCCTACATGGATCGGTATGCATCTTACGTAGACACGTTTCAATTGTTAAAGGATAAAGGGCATTCACGAGTCGCTTTTACGACAGCAAGAGGAGAAGAGAGTAATAGTACACAGCTAACGATAAAAGCGTATCAGTATATATTTGGCGATCTGCCGCCAGCATACCATATCAGGGATTGCTACAGCATGGATGACGGGGTAAGAGCGGCACGACAACTACTTAATATGGATCTTAGACCAACCGCTGTTTATGCGAACGGCGATGAGGTTGCGACAGGTATTTATCAGTATGCAAGGAGCATACAACTAGGGGTGCCAGAGGATCTGGCGATCATTGGCCAGGAGAATCAGCCTGTCGGGATTGGGTTACGCCTATCTACGGTTGATCATCAATTGGTGAAAGTCGGTGAACAAGCCTTTGATCTTACAATTAAGAAATCAAAGGATAAGGTAGAGATTCCTTATCACATCATTGTACGGCAATCGATATAATTATTGACTTACAATCGCTCCATGCATGGTATTTTTCAATGATCCAGCCCATCATTTTATATTTGGAGGATATTTATGAATCAACGTTTTCGGATTACAAGATCCATGAATGCAAACACTAGTAATCAAGAGATTTCATTGGAGGAATGCCAAGCTTATTTTTCATCCAAGGCGGATTTCACATATCAGACGGTGCTGACTGTTAAAGGGGAGGAGAGCACCATGTCTGTCGAAGGGGATTTCTTTATGTGGAAACATGGAGAGGCCCTTATTCCATTTAGACACTATATGGGGGAGTTGTACATAGCCGTCTCCCATCAAGAAATCGTACCCCTCATGATCGGAATTGCAGCTGATTTACGGGCAGATATCGTAGAAGGGTAAGGAATGAAAGTTGCCATATGACAAGATTTTTAAACTTAAAGGCCGCATTCTTGGTCATACCCCTGTCAAGTAGACAGAACTAAAAGAGAGCTTTAAGCAGCAACCGTTTCTCGGTATTCCACCGGGGAACGGTTGTTTCATTTTTTCTGAAATCGTTCTCGCTGTGTCGTATTGGCAGATGACTTTTTCCTCTTGTCTACTAGTCTAGCAGGGTAGGTACATGACGATTCCCCTCCTGGCTTGGACAGCTTGATGGAGCAAAATATGTAACATATGAAACCTGATAACAGGTTCATATGTTACACATTCTCAGCATCATACTTCAACAGGGATCGCGGAGATCCGGATGAAAAAATGATGATAGCAGCGGGATCGCGCCGGACAGACGGATGACAATGCACATCTTACACATTTACGATGTCATGCCGTCTTCTCTACACTTTGGAATGTAAGCGTTACCTGTTAACCACTGGAACGTGATGTACGTGAGTGAGCCAGATAACCTGACATGAATCGATATGTAAGAAAGGAGGGGAAGCATGAGGGGAAAAAGACTACTTGCTGTGATATCCGGAAGACGTTCCATCCATCGCGAAACGAAGCCGCCTAATCCAGATGTAAACCCAACGTCTCTCGGTAAAAGAATCAGGGTGAACTGGGAGCTTTATCTGTTCTTGGTGCCGGCCGCACTGTATTTCCTTGTATTTCACTATGCGCCGATGTACGGTATCCAGATTGCCTTTAAGCGCTGACAGCGCTATCATAAACAAATATCGTTACTCCGGTCAGTGGAATCAGGAAGATCAGAATATAAGACAGAACGTATCTTAAGAGCAGCTTCGACTTAAAGTGATTCCAGTTTATTCGGAAAGTGAAAGTGGATACGATGAATAATTTGAGCTTGTGAATGATCATTTGGGCGAATCCTCCATTGCATTCTTTTCATGTCATGGCCGATTCCATCAACAATGATAGGGTTACTAAAACATTATATCATTATAATGATTATTCGGAGAAATATTAAGCAAGTCACTCCTCAGCCATGATCCAGGCTAGGGCGTTTTCATAGATTGCAACAGCTTTCTTGGCACTGCTTGTTCGGTTGTTTATTCGCTTTAAAGAGAGATTTTGTTATGATAGGGACAAGAAAATAATGGGAAGTGAGAGAAGCTGTGGACAAAAAGGCAAAAAAGGTTTTACTTCAAACGTTCTGGTCATCCAGCGGCTGGAAAAGCAGTTCTTTGCCGTTCGTTGGGGAGGACTTTGATTACGCAAAGAGCATGAAGCTGATGTTCGACCCCATCACCATCGGGCATGATGAGCTGATCCAGCGGCTTCATAGCTTACATAAGACGGTTACTAAAGAAAGGGCTGCTGTCGCATTTCTGCACAGCCTTTCCACGAGACAAGTGCATCTGCGAAGCGCGCTTTCCAGCTGGGCGCAGACATCGCGCCTGCCTCTTCATCAGTACGAAGAACGACGCTCGGCCATGCCGAATTACAGCAGCTGCGGAGATTGTAACCATGCCGGGCTGCAGTCCGACCGGGATTACGTGAATGCCGACCTGAACGTACTGAATTTCGAACGGGTCAAATGGGGAGGCGTCCGCTTGAATCAGCTGCTCTACTGCTGGCTTGATCTGGAGCTGTTGAGCCATGAGGAGGACCTGACGGTGGACGAGGAGGATATCGCCATTCTGCGGAAGCTGATTGCAGCCGTCGACGGATGTGCTGAAACAGAAAGCCCGCGTCATCTCGAAAAGCGGTTGAAGGATGTTCTACCTTCAAGCAAGTATGAACGAGACGTGCTGATGGAAGTTCTGGGATATGCCGGCGTGCTGGTTCCGAAGGATACGCCCCGCACGCGTCCGAGAAGGGACGACGATTTCTTCTCGATGTCGGAGTGGCAGGGAAGCGACGGGTATTCCACTGAAGCGCTGCAGTTTTTTTTCGGCGAATATCTCTAGACCGCGCTGCATCATGATAGGTTACAGAATGCGTACCGGTTTAGGATTTAAAGGGGAGGGTTAGAATGGAGCAGCAATTAGAGGAACTGATTGATCGTTATCAACAAGACCATTATTTATCCGGGAACATCCACATTTCCAAAGAAGGCAAAACCTTATTCAGTAAATCCTACGGGCAAGCCAGCTTTCAGCTTGGCGTCCCCAATAACAAGGATACGAAATTTCACATTGCCTCAGTCACCAAGATGTTCATTGCAGCTGCCACCCTCAAACTCTATGAACAAGGGCTGATTAGTCTTGATGATCACCCAGGTACTTATGTTGACGCATTTAAGGCTCTCCATCCAAAGATCACGATCCATCATTTATTGAGCCATTCATCAGGGCTGCATGATATTTATGCCGTACCTGACCTTACATATGAGATGAGCAAATTAAGTGTGGAGAAGAAAGCGTTTATACCCTACCTCGTCGGACTGAAACAGAATTTCATTCCGGGTGAGCGTTGGGAATATAGCAGCACCGGGTTTATCATGCTGGGGTATATACTAGAGGCTGTGACGGAGATGAAGTATGAGGAAATTTTGAATTCCTGGTTCTTCTCGCCTTTGCACATGGGATCGACAGGGGTTGATTGTCCTCGTCAGATCAATTCAGGCAGAGCATACGGACACGCCTGGGAAAATAATCAGCTGATAAACGCTGACAATGACAGGCTTAGCACGGTTCAAGCTCCAGGCGAGCTGTACTCCACGGTCCAAGACCTGAATACGTGGTGTGAAGCCCTTTTCAAAGGTGAAATCCTTCAGCCGGAAACGATGGATAAAATGTTTGCACCGTACTATACGACAACATTTGACCCGAACTTAAACTATGGATATGGATGGTTCCTGGGGGCTGACTTTCGGTTAATTGCCGGAGGAACTCCGGGATTTCGATCCGAAATTTGGCACTATCCAGTTCAAGATCTACGGATCGTCATGCTATGGAATTATGAGAAAGTAGACTCGCACCAGTTGTTCCGAATGATTAAACCTCTATTGTTTCATACGTAAAACGAAGGAAACGACTACAAGATTAATCGGGAACCATGCAAGCATGTATTTGTTTTGGTCATTATCACTTTCGAGAGGAGCCTTACATGAGAAGCATCAAGCCAGGTCGGGGACCGTCGGCTATGGGCGCGGTTGGCAGTGCTGCAATTGGCGTATTTGGGATATTCTGGACGATTTCGGCAGCAAATATGGGAGCACCCGTCTTTTTTGTCCTGTTCGGGGTCATCTTTGTCGGTGTCGCGGTTGTGCAGGGGATTTTTCATCTTAAAAATGCTACGGGAGCTAACCGCATGTCCGTCTATGATATTACCGACGACGAACCGGATCCATTAGATCCTTACCTTCAAGCGAATGCAAGGCAAAGCGTCAACGAAGGTTTTAAACAGGATGGCGATTTCAATTTCTGCCCATATTGCGGGAGAGCCATCAAACATGAAACGTACCAATATTGTCCGAAGTGCGGTAATGACATTGGGGAGAGGCAGTAAGCTTGCTTGGATAATGCATATTAATGCCGAGATAGGAGGATGAATAATGGGCTTTCATGACACGTACAGATTCGGTGTGCATGCCATCATATCGAACGCCGACGGCAAGCTGCTCTTATTAAAACGGACCTATGGGAACAAAGGATGGAGTTTGCCCGGAGGCGGGGTCGACCCCGGCGAAACGATCCATGAAGCAATATTTCGCGAATGCCGCGAAGAACTGGGCCTCACCCTGCTGGATGCGGTCTTGACCGGATTTTATTATCACAGTCATATCAACGTGCAGGTCGGCATATTCCGCTGTTCGATCCCTCTTCATGAGGAAATTATCCTTAGCTCAGAGCATTCGGAGTATAAATGGGCCGAGTTGTCGGAGCTGAGCGACGTTCAGCGGTTAAGGGCCGAGGATGCATTGGCTTATCAAGGAGAAGTTAGAAGCCGGGCGTTTTAAATTTCATGCTCTCCAATGATCATGCATGTCACTGAAAAATTTCTGGGAGAGGATAACTGAAAAAGTTGTGCCTCAGGGCATCGAGAGTTAGAATGATTGATAAAGTGATCAAGAGAGGAGAGAGCAGAATGAACGAAGCGTATCTTCAATTGTACGATTATCACATTTGGGCGAACGAAAGACTATGGAACCATCTGCAATCCTTGCCGGAAGGCGTGTTTCTCCAAGAAGTGAATCTGGGCTTCAAATCCATCGCCGAAGTCTTCGGTCACCTTGCAGCTGCGGAGGAAGTTTGGTTTGCCCGGATCAAGGAGGAAAGTCCCCCGTCGCTTGCCGCGAGACCGTTCGCGAATTTGGAAGCAGCTCGTCAATACCTGAGCGAGCTTCAAACCAAGCACCATGAATATTTAGCATCGGTTGGCGATATGGGGAAGGTTGTGACTTATCACAACACGGCAGGCGAGGGATTTCAGAATTCGATTTCGGAGATTCTCCAGCAGGTCGTAAATCATGGAACCTATCATAGAGGTAATATCACGACCATGCTTCGGCATTTGGGACACAAAGGGTTAATAACGGATTACATTGCCTTTTTAAGAGCGTAGCTTAAACGCATCACACATAGGGGACTTCCTGCTGTCATGATCTCATGAGCCGGGGAGTCCTTTTGCTATTTTTACCAAATGGAAATTAGGATGTAAAATAGAATATATGCCTTGGGAATCGTTTTAAGTAGAGATTATTTATAAATATAATGGGTGTAGTTCTTCCTGCGACTCTCTTATATGATGTAAGGAATGCCTCTAAAGAAATAGATTGAATAAACCTGTTAAAGCGGATCAGATGATTATATTCGAGGCTAGGAAAGCTCCGACAGGGCGCTAGTAGAACTAGTGCCCTCAGGTGTTTATCCATAAGTGGCGTGAAACCCTGTGCAGGGATTAATTAGAATCAGTGAGGTGATTGCATTCCGTATGACGCAGATTTAACTTCCGGAGATGTGGATCGATTACTCCAATACCTCGAATATTTCCAAGATCTTGGGTCCGTTTTTTATCATGAAGTTAATGGGTACATGCGCGAAAGCCAGGAAATCGGAAGTTTTCGTAAAGCGTTAGATGATACCGGCTTCTTAATGGTATTCAACTGGAGTGATTGGTTAATGGAGAACGAGATCTACAGGAACTTAGATCATGAAGTGGATAGCAGCATCATGAACGCCGATCTGACAATCCTTAGAAAATTAATGACCAGTTATATTCGGGGGGATCGATTTAACGAAGGGTTATTTATCCAAGTATGCGTAAAAGGGCACGCAGCTAGTATTCTGTTAAGACTAAGAGAATTAAAGGGCACATTATCCTGATCCTACGCATACTTGTCATCGTCGTACTGAAATGACTTAGTACATTCATACGAAGGAATGGAATTATAGCGTGAGGGAGGAATAACAATGATAACCAAAGCGATTTTCCTCGACTTTTATGGGACTGTGGTTCATGAAGATGATGAGATCATTCCGTTAATATGCCAAAAAATCAAGGAGACTTCCTCTGAGGACTGCACCATTCAGGAAATAGGACAATACTGGTGGAAGTCCTTCTCAAACATGTTTCATGAAAGCTATGGGGAAGATTTCGATAATCAAAGAAATCTGGGCAGAACATCTTTACGCACGACGATAGACTACTTCAAATCGGATTGCATTGCAGAGGAGATCATACAGGAGCAATTTGAGCATTGGCAAAAGCCAGGTATTTATGAAGATGCGCTCTCTTTTTTTAAGTCGTGTAAATTGCCCATATATATCATTTCTAATATTGATACATCGGATGTGATGACAGCCATAAGGTTTTACAATTTAAAGGTCACTGGCGTGATCACTAGCGAAGATGTCAGATCATATAAGCCGAGGTCGGAAATATTTGTAGAAGCACTTAGAAGGTATGAGTTAAAGGCTGCGGAGGTCCTGCATGTCGGGGATTCATTAACAAGTGATGTTGTAGGGGCTCAAGCATTGGGAATCCGAGCCGTTTGGATCAATCGTATGAACAAATTAAAGCCGGATCATATACAGCCCCCCGATTACATCATAAAGAAGCTGACGGAATTAGAAGGGATCATCTAGCGCGAAATATCTAAGAACGATAATGAATAGGAACGCTTGTGCGTAGATTCGATAAAAGGTAAAATATAACTACAATTGAATCTTGGGTGGGCATGGTTTCCCTTCGAAAGGGGGTGAAGCCATGGAGGTAAAGGATGCATTAACGATTATGTTTTTGTTTGGATCGTTCATTCTTGCTCTTTTAACATACATTAACAATAACAACAAGAAAAAGTAAAAACCCACCCAAAGGTTACGCGCCGAAGGTGGGTTTTTCGTTCCTAAATGACTTAGAGGGGAATAAACCATCCAAGCCAATTGTACTGACCAAGTGTTCGCTGCACTTGGTCTTTATTACATATATAGTACCATAAAATAAAATATGTATCAAAGCTTAGAAATACCTGAGGAAGCGTAGAAAACAAGAAAGTAATCATCATGTAAAATCGCTCTTTCGTAGTCGATGAAATCGATCGGAGTATATAGAATCTGGAAAAGGAAAGGAACGAAATGACCAAGAAATATACGATTTTCATATGTGTAATATTTCTACTCATCTCAATTCTGATCATTTCTTTTTTTGCACAAAAAACCTCTGAGACGAAAGCCCCTAATAACTCCGTTACCCTGACTTTAGATGAACATACAGGCTCTGTTATTTGGAATGATCTTATTAAGATCACGGTCGGGCAGCAAGATGGTCCAACAGAACATGTGAGTATTCGAAATCATTCGGAAATAACGAACAAAGAAAGTATAGACTTACCTATTGGTCAGGCTATATTAATTCGGTTTCTACATGGTGGTTCGGCAGTTTATCCCACTCCGGATAAAGTATTTTATATGATATACATTCAGAAACCCGTTAAAGAAAAGTCGGAGGAATTAATAAGAACTTATTATATTGAAGGAGAAGTTATAGGCGACAGTGAAATAGAAGCGAAAGAAGAACTCATAAAATTAGCACATGCTTGGAAGGTAGAGTAAGAACATATCGTATTTGTGCATATGAATCAATACTATAATAGTAATATGAAAGGAACTCTTATGGAAATCTATGGAGAACACATAATCTTATCTAGAATCACAAACGATGACTTGGATTTTATATGCAGGATTGAATGCGATCGAGATTTATGGCAGTTTGAAGAATCTGTACCGTCCGACGAACAAGTTCGAAGTAACTTTCTGGAGAAAATTAGGGAGGGCAACGAAACAGCAAGCTATGATTTTATAGTTCGTTTAGCGAATGATGGGAATAGAACTCCAATCGGACTTGCTCAAGTGTGGAGTTATATCGACTACAGGAAGAGCTGGGAATTGGGATTTGCGATCCTCCCTCAACATGGCGGAAAGGGGTACGGGAGTGAGGCTGCTCAGCTTCTTTTGAAATTTGCTTTTGAACAGCTGCATGCGCATAAAGTAGTTGGTATGTGCAATTCGCAAAATGCTCGATCTGCAGCGCTCATGGAGCATATCGGGATGACCCAAGAAGCCGTTTTTAAAGAGGAACTTTTTTGGAAGGGACAATGGACGGATCAGTACTATTATTCCATCCTTGAAAAGGAGTTCTTTGAAGGTAAACGATTGTAGGAAAGAATAGTTATAATTCGTCAATGCCAATCTCAATATGGAGGGGATCATGAAAATAGTAAAACACGTGCTGATCTTTTTTGTGTTGATTGTAATTACATCATGTAAGACCAACTCTGATATATCAACTACAAATTATGTGCATCTAATTGAGCAGCCGGTTGCGCTTATTGAATCCAAGCTGGAGTTCACCCCGGAGATTCCAACATACATCCCAATTAATGTAACAGAAGCAACGGCTTCTTTGGAATCGTATGAAACCAAGCAAGGGAAGTTTCAGGAAGTGGTATACCACCATAGGAATATTAATAAACAGCAGCTTTATAATCTCATCATTACCTATGACGAGACGGACGAGATCTACAGTGAAGAATCCATTGCCAGAGGTAAAGAAAGTCATGAACTGGAACGTGGCATTCAAGGATATTATGATGAAGATGATGACGATCAATCATTATGGTGGAGAAATAACGGCTTAACCTATAGATTTGTATATTTTCTTAATGAAGGACAGCCTAGGTTGGATAAGCAAGAATTCATTCAGTCCGCCAACTCCGTTCCTGGGCGTACCAACCGTACAAGAAGATTTATAAGAAACTGAATTGAAAAATCACATAGGTAGGGGAGAAGACATGATACAATCCATTGTCCATATTGCATTAGTCGTGAAGGACTATGATGAGGCCATCGCATTTTATACCGAGAAGCTGAATTTCACCTTGATTGAAGATACATACCAGCCTGAGCAAGATAAACGTTGGGTGGTCGTAGCACCTCCCGGATCGGTCGGCACGACGATATTGCTTGCCAAGGCGTCCAAGCCGGAGCAAGAGCCATTTATAGGCAATCAGTCCGGGGGCAGAGTGTTCCTGTTCTTGAACACAGATGATTTTTGGAGAGATTATCGTGAAATGGTATCGCGGGGGATTGAGTTTGTAAGAGAGCCCAAAGAAGCGGATTACGGCATGGTGGCGGTATTTAAGGATTTATACGGCAATCTGTGGGATTTGCTGGAGTTGAAGGAAGATCATCCATTGATGAAACGGACGAAGTAAATCGGTATATCGAACGGATATCCAAGAACCTACAAGGAGGAAGCAACAGATGTCTAAAATTCTCAATGTGATTGTCATTGCAGCGCACCCGGATGAACCCGAAATCTATGCAGGCGCGATCTCGGCAGCTTACTCAGAGATGGGTCATCGGGTGAAGTTCGTAACGCTAACCGATGGATGCTGCGGTCATCATGAAATGAGCGGGCAGAAGCTGGTCGAACGTCGGATTCAGGAAGCTCACGAGGCTGCAAAGCGTCTTGGGGTGCTTGAATACGTCGTTCTGCCCATTCCCGATGGCGAATTGATGCCAACGCTCGAAGTGCGCAAGGAAGTGATCCGTCTAATTCGCGGCTGGGAGGCGGATATCGTCATTACGTTCCATCCGGACGGTCCCGGTCATGTGGATAACCGCAATGTCGGGAAAGTCGTGCGGGATGCGGCAGATTTTGTTGCGAACGTACCGAATGCCGTCCCTGAAGTGCCGTCATTGAAGAAATCCCCGATATTCCTGCTGATGCCGGATTATGCGGCACGGGCGACATACCAACCGGATATTGTTATCGATGCTGGGGGCGTGATCGAGAAAAAATTACTGGCCTGCGATGCCCATGCTTCCCAATTCTATGAGTTTGCGCCTTGGCAAGGCGGTTTCTTGGATGCCGCACCGGATACCTGGGAAGAGAGGCGGGAATTTATTCTAAAATATTGGGATCGGTTCCTTAGCGTCTCGGACGAAATGCTGCCTTCGCTTGCGAAGAAATATGGCCAAGACCTTGCAGCCAGCGTACAATATGCAGAGGCTTTCGAAATCGCGGATTATAGCAGAAGACCGAATGAAGCTGAAATGGAGATTTTGTTCCCGATGTTAACGGCTACTCATGTGTGATCTATTTTTGGAGATTAGAAATAAAATAGCGGATTCCCTTCTCAGGGCAATCCGCTTTATTTATGATCCGAAAAATAAGCTTAAACCTTCTCCAATGGTGATTCTCCAACGGGACAGAATTCGGGATTCGTCAAACTTAAGCGATCGGCAAATTCCGGCTGGAGCTTGGCAAGCTCCGCATAATAACTTCCGATTACATGATTACCGCTCACCGATCCATTCTGGAAGGTTAACGGCCATTGGGTATGCACATGGCTGTAATAGTACTTCTTCTCCCGTTTAGGCATCTTGTAGATGTGGGGCGGGGCATGCGTTACGACGTCAAACAGGTTGGCGATGCGGCAGCTGTTTCGAACATACTTGGCGAAGGCCTTGGTAAAATCGGGATCTCCCACACGAGGGGACCCATAGGTAAATACATAAGGGGATTGGTGGTCCGTGTTGGCGGCAACATCGACTGCACATAAGGTTGCGAGCGCTCCTCCAAGGCTGTGGCCGGTAATGAACAGTGTCTTGTGTGCAGGGAGTCGGTTAAGTGCCGACATAACTTGGCCGCGAGCAGAGGCATAAATGTTAGTGAAACCGCGGTGTGTGAGAGAGGAGTCTTTAATATATTTGAAGTTTTTTTGGGAAGCAATGGCATCAGAAATCCAGTTTGTTGTTGAACTGGTGCCCCGAAAGGCGATAATGATTTCATCCGGTGATTCCAGAATAAACCCAAAGCGCTCGGACACGCTGATTAAGGAGTTCGCCTCAATGGTGTCATAGAGCGAATAATTTAGCGGAAGGACAAATGAGCCGTCCGTATTGCTGAATTGTGTATAGGTCTGTCCGCAGATCGCTGCCAAGAAAATGGCCCATTGTTCTCGTTCCATGCTCGTACCCATGCACATCCCGCCCTTCTGTTCTCCTACACTATATTAGGGTGCGGAAGGAAAGGTGCCTATACGACTAAGAATGGCGCATTCGCCATCAAGCCCAAGCTCATACAAGGGATATTATCTTGAGAAGGTTTGGGTAGAACCAAGTTATGTGGTACGATTCAATAGACGTTCTTGGTCGACCGGTGCATAAGCATGCACATCATCAGATTGTACTTTAATGATACATAGAGAGCAGGGTTATATAGAATGACGGACAATATTCAACAACGCTTCCGTTTCAGTGAAGCACCCATCTGGGAACTACAGCGGACTTACTACGAAGAACTGGGGATGAAAGCCTGGAATAATGACCAGGTTCCGCAGTATATTACGAGCAACCCTATGATTGCTACGGCTTACGCCGAAATTATATTCGGATTCCTTCGGGACCGTGCCGATCAAGGCGATCTAACCGAAACGGTTACGATTCTGGAACTGGGAGCGGGGGCCGGGCGCCTCGGTTATCATGTGCTGCACAAGCTGTGCGAGCTGAGAGATTTTGCGGGTATAGCGCTGCCCCCTTTCCGCTATGTCATGACGGATTTGCCGATTAAAAATGTTGCGGCATGGCGTCAACACCCTGCCATGCAATCCTATATTGAACAGGGGCTGCTGGACTTCGCGAGGTTCGATGCCGTGCATGACACGGAACTGAACCTGGTGGTATCGAAAACAACGATATGTCCTGGAGATTTGAAACAGCCGCTGCTGGTTGTCGCGAACTATTTCTTTGACGGTATTCCGCAAGAACTGATCTATGTGGGGGAAGGCAAGATTTACGAGAGCGATGTTGTCATCGAGTTTCCCGAGCAGCACGACAAGCTCAAGCCGGCTGAAGCACTGGAACGAATGAAACTGGCCTACGAGCACCGCCGTGCGCCCAGATACGAGGAGGACACTTACCCGTACCGTGATGTCATTGCCTACTACCAGCAAGAGCTGGAGGATTCGCATATCCTGTTTCCGGAGGTGGGACTGACCTGCATGGAGCGTCTGAATCAGTTATCAACGTCGGGTTTCATGCTTCTCACGGCGGATAAAGGAGATCATCATATCGATAATTGGAAGTTCGCCGAACCACCGCAATTAATTTACCATGGCAGCTTCTCATTAACGGCTAATTATCATGCGCTGCAGCATGTGTTTGAGCAAAGGGGCGCACATGTGATTTTCCCCACGCAGCATTATAAAAATATTAACGTCGGCTGTATCCTCATGCTGGAAGCACCGATGAGTTATGCGAATACTCGGATCGCTTACCGCCAATTTATCGAACGCTTCGGACCTGATGAATTTTTCAGTATGAAGGAATGGATCGACCGGAATATTGAAAGCATGGGCATGCAGCAAATTTTGTCTTTTTGGCGATTGGGCGGGTATGACGCCGAGTTCTTCATTCAGAGCGCGAAGCGCATCTCGAATCTGCTGCCGGATGCCAATGACGAAGAAATGCTGGATATTCGAACAGGCATCTACAAAATGTGGTCATCGTACTATGTGATGGAGCAGCGTTATGATCTGGCATTGGACGCGGGGCTGGTGCTGTTCGAGATGGATATGTACGAGGATGCAAGGTTCTTCCTAAAGGAATCCGTGGAAACGGACGAAGACGAGCCGGTGCCAACGGTTATATATTGCTTGGCGATCTGCTGCTATGAGCTTGGCCTCGACGAAGAGGCTCTGGAATACACGCGTGAGGCGCTCGTTCTGGAACCCGATCATGAAGAGGCTTTGGCACTGTTGAAATGTTTTGAGTAATACACGGGTTACTTAATCTTCACGAAGGAAGTTGCGTATTTTTCTCGGAATTGCATAGAACGACGCACGCGACCCGGCCTCTGAGATTACAATAAGGCTGGGTCGTTCTGTATTTTGAACTAGATCCCATTTACGATTCCATTCATACAGATGGCCCTGCGAGGATTGTTGGAGTGGAGTATAATGTATAAGGACATTTACGTAATGATGCTGACAGAAAAACATACAACGATAGGTGAAAAACATGAGAATAGCTTTTTTTGATTCAGGTTTAGGCGGTTTAACCGTGTTATCGGAGGCAATGAAGGAGCTGCCGCAGGAAGATTTTTTGTTTTATGCGGACACCCTCCATGTGCCATATGGCACCAAAGCCAAGGAAGACGTGAAATCTTACATCCATCATGCGATGGAAACGATCATGAAGGAAGAAGTCAAAGCCATTGTCGTTGCATGCAACACGGCTACAAGCATGGCGATTTCCGATCTGAGAAAGGCTTATCCGATCCCGGTTATCGGGATGGAACCGGCCGTAAAGCCGGCCGTCGAAATCAATCGTTCCAGCGGGAAGCGAATCCTGGTGCTTGCCACACCGCTGACCATAAAGGAATCGAAGTACAGGGATCTGGTTCGACGAGTCGACAGCATGCATATCGTGGACTCCCTGCCTCTTCCGGAGCTGGTAGAGCACTGTGAGGCTTTGAATTTCGATCAAAAGGTCATGAAGGATTACTTTACCAAGCAATTTGAATCCTTCGATATGAATGAGTACGGAACTATTGTCTTGGGCTGTACCCACTATCCATTTTACAAAAGCATCTTATCGGATCTGCTGCCGGATCACATTCGCATGATAGATGGCAGTAAAGGAACCGTGAACAGACTTATTCAGGTTTTAAGTGACAATGATCTGCTCAGCTCCAGCGGTAATCGGGATGTTACGCTATTCAATTCGAGGCAATCCATGGAGTACACAGAGAAGATGAAGAAAGCATTGAGTCTTTATAGGGAAATAGAGGGATAGGGTAACTGGCAATTGAACCCGCTTGCAGCGCTTCCTCAATGGTTATCGATCTATGCAACGAAATAATATAACAGAATAACAGACAACATATGACCCGACCTACGTTCTAAAGGCCGGGTTATGATGTTAGAAGGGGACTTTTATGGGCAATCCTTTCGAGAAACTAATATCATATACACAAACTTCTCAGGAGAAGTATGGTGCTTCTGCCTCCGCTTTGTTCATCATTCAAGATGGTCGAGTCGTAACGGAATGGTATTCTGGTCAGCATCATTTTAAGCGTGGTGCATTGCCGGTAACCAGGGATTCGATGTTTAATCTATATTCAATCAGAAAGTCATACGTTGGCATGGCAACAGCCATAGCGGTTACAGAAGGGAACATCTCCATCGATACGGTTGTCTCTGATATTATTAAGGATATGCCAATAAGCGATTTAAAGGGCGTGACCATCCGAGATTTAGCTATTAAAGCCAATGCCAAATACTTTGGTCCCCAGCGAATCGAACGTGAGGAAGTCGCAGGAAAACTAATAAAAGCGATAACAGGCAAGACGATCGCTCAATTAATAACAGAACGGGTATTTAAACCATTGGAACTGAATCATTCGGAGTGGGTGTCTGTGCCCCATGCCAATTTGGTATGTGATTTTCAAGCTGCGGATGGGTATGCATCCATTCGAATAGAATCCGATGAAGGCTACGACCGGAATTTGTATGCCAGCGCTAAGGATTTGGCGATGTGGGGATATCTGCAGCTACACCAAGGAGCTGTTCGTAACCAACAACTCCTATCTACTGAAGTATTTCGTTTGATTAACCAATTAAGAGCCGAAACTCAGGACCACCACCGGATTTTCGGATGGTATTTTCAAGAAAGATGGTTTTATGCTTCCGGAGCCGCCGGCTGTCATTGCGTAGTTATTCCTGAGTTCAATGCGGTAGGGGTTCGGATGTTGAACAAATATACGGAGAATTATAGTGAAGATCAGACCATGTTTAATGAAACATTATACGAGTGTTTGGGGTTATAAAAGGTAGAGCTGATAGTGCAATAATAAACTGAAGGGCGGTACGCATTGACGATAACCTTTACGCCAGCGGTAAAATTGGACCCACACAATGGGCAAAATCTATTGTCCGGCCCAAGCATGATAAAGGGTTCTCATTCGGATACTCATAATCCTGATGTAGGAGAGGACTTGGGAATTGAAATTAAAATTATTTTTCATTCTTTTGTTAGTTATCCTTGTTGGTTGTAATAAAGAGAATGATGGGGTCGTCATAGAAATCCATAAAGAACAGCATGTTAACTACTTGCAGAATTACGGATGGAGCATTGATAGATTTGCATCCGAAACCAAATACGCTGCCTATACTTTACAATCCTTTAAGTCGCATGGAATTGGGTCATGTGGATTTGACCCGATTTTTGGATCAAGAAGTTACAGAGACAGGGTACTTCCTGCAAGAGAAAACAGCGACGTACAATCAGATTGTAGGATTTATACTGGAGTCAGGCAATGAAATTATTGGAGGGTATTTGGTATTTAATTATGAGGCAGAACAAGCTGATGGAACATTGCACATCGATCATAATGTTATGAATCCTATTCTTCATCGCAAGGAGTTAGGTAGTAGTCCGTCTTCGTAAATGTTGAGATGTATTGCAGGATCTATGCGCAGGTGCATTTAACCTGGAAACATGAGGAGTCGGCGGAATGGCCGAAGGACGTTGATGTTTAGTAGTTTTGACGAATGGGTTCGCGATTCTATGCTGCCTGATAACTAATATTATTGGAGATGAATCTAAGAACGAAAGGATGCATTCTAAATATGATCGGTTTGATTATTATCGTTATGATAGTTGGCTTGGCCGGGATCATCAGCAATCAGTATTCTGCTCTGAGAAGGATGGAACGCATGCAGCGTTCATTGGATGAACTTAACACAAGAATACAAGAGATGAACCATCATCCAAAACCGTGAAATTGTTTATTCATGGGTGCGTATTCGCCTTAATACAACAATGTGGGAGTATTTGATATGAATCCTTTTAAACATTCAAATAAGGAAATCAGAACGAAGTTTGAGATCGATTTGCTGCACCAGGCACAGGCCAAAGAACCTACGAAACCGCCGCATCCTTGGCGTCACGAGGTTATCATTCCAGCTGCGGGGTGTATTGCGTGCGGGTGGGATGCCGATGAGAACCTTGTTCTAATCAGCAGCAATGGATACAGTATTACGCAAGCCGAGTCAGGAACCTTGATTCACAGAGAGCGGGATTCTGATGTAACCGAAGATCATATTAGCGAGAATTACTTGAGTTTTCATATTCCGAAGAGCGGACAGGACATTTCTATTTTTGGATTTGAGTCTGGAGATGGGATTCACATCACGCACGATGGTTGGATGCTTGAAGTCATTCACCCTTGGTGGCCAAGGGCTTCCGTCGTATTGGATCAGATATTTGTCCCTAACTATGAATATCTTAAACAAGCCGCGATGATTGAATTGAACCGGCTGGATGGGAAAATAAAATGCGGATTTTCGCCTTCTGGTCGACATTTCGTTATTCTGGGGTCTGGCGGAGCACTTTTGTATTCGAGGGAGCAGTAGATGTAACTACATAAGAGAGGTTGTTTGTCTAACGCAAGCTTACAGCTGCAGGATGGAGGAAAATGAATGTCTAGCCCCCCTATAACTTATGGCATGTACACAATGTGCCTGATCCAAAAAGATGATAAAGTGTTATTAATCAATCGCCCAGACAAGCTGGGTTTTCCCGGATATCTTGGTCCAGGAGGAAAAGTGGAGTTTCCTGAGAGTATTTCAGAAGGTGCTGTGCGTGAGGTTTTTGAGGAGACAGGACTGATCGTGAAAAACCTGGTGTACAAAGGATTAGATGAGTATGTGGTTCCTCAAACAAACTATCGTTACATGGTGTTTAATTATTTGGCGGACTCTTTTGAAGGCAAGCTGTTAGCGGATCCACCGGAAGGTGAGCTCGTTTGGGTACCGATTGATGAAGCAATGGATCTACCTATGCAGCCCTGGTTTAAACGAAGATTTCCCCTATTCTTTGAAGAAGGGACTTTTGAAATCTCTATTGTCTGGGATGAGGATGGACAGAAGTCAATCGATGAGAAGATCAGAAGATTGAGATAAGGGCAACGATCCAGAGGAGGGACCATTATCAGATGATCAAGTACAATATTTGTTTTGTTCGGCGCGGTGATGAGGTTTTATTGTTGAATCGTAAATCCCCGCCCTGGATGGGGTGCTGGAATGGCGTGGGGGGCAAGCTGGAGGCGAACGAAACCCCGCGAGACTCGATGGTACGTGAGCTGGAGGAAGAGACACATATACAAGATTACAGTCTTACCTTTAAAGGCGTAGTGACTTGGTCCATCAACGGCTCGATTACGGGTGGTATGTATTTATATCTAGCGGAGGTGCCTGAGGATTACAGTTACCCTACACCGATCGCGACAGCTGAAGGAATATTGGATTGGAAACCAGTGAGCTGGATAACTGACGATGCAAATGCTGGAATTGCAGCTAATATACCGGGTTCGCTCGAACTCATCCTACATGATTCGAATTGCTATGATCATCGATGTACATATGAGGACGGTAAACTGGTCGAACAAACACCGCTTCCGATCAGTTCCTCGATTGAAATGGATGAAGCGATGAGGGAGGCGTGGTTAAATCAGTATCGGGGAGAGGGAATTGCGATTTAATCTATCTCGTTAGAAAAAATACTCGAACACCACATGGCTCGACCTAAACAGGATATATCTAGGCCGGGTTTTGAGAGGCGCGAGAACGAAGGAATGAACCAGAACTACAATATATCACGGAGATAAAAACATGATGAACAAATTACTTCATAAGGCGTTGGTCCCCACCTCCTACGGACTCTTGCTTGCAGTGATCTGGATTCCTATCGGCATTTTAATCTACATGAACTATCTAGCAGGCGTCATTACTATGAAATACATCTTGTATTTTTTACTCGGGTTGCCCCTCATTGCCATTTTGATCGGATTAATCTGGTTTCGAAAGAACTCGGGGTATTCTATTTTTTCTGTTTCATTTTTAGTTCTGACCCTGTTGATTACGGTACTTATTCCTATTATTTTCGAATAAAACCATGCCATCTCACAGACTCTGGAGCGCCGATGCTCCAGGGTCCTTTTTTATGACAGCAGTAAGTTTCTCTTAAGGTCCTCTTAACGTAGATTTAACATTGGCAACCGTATAATGGAGGGGAGGTGGTAGAAGAGATGCGTCTGTTAATAATCGAAGATGATTGTGAATTATCCTATGTCATGAAAGCTGGGCTTGAAAAAAGCGGGTTTCATGTCGATGTTGCGAACCAAGGGCTTGAAGGTGAAGATAAAGGGTTTGCCAACCGGTATGATGCTATTTTGCTTGATTTGAATTTGCCTGACAAAGACGGGATGGAGATCCTTTCCTTTCTACGTGAACAGCATATCGACACGCCAATCGTTATTGTTACGGCACGGGATGAAGTCGTTCAGAGAGCACTGGGATTAAACACGGGGGCCGATGATTATATCATCAAGCCTTTTGATTTTGTCGAGCTTGAAGCCCGGATTCAAGCCGTCATCCGCCGCTATTATGGGCGAACGAAGAATGAGATTGATATCGGCCGCATTCGAGTCTGTCCCCGTACACGGAAGGCCTACATAGATGGAATGGAGATCGCATTGTCCGCCAAGGAATTTGATATATTGGAGTATTTAGCTAGCCGAAGCCCGGATATCGTATCCAGCGAGGAGATTGCGGAGCATGTGTACGATGAGTTTTTTGACCCGTTCTCGTCGGTGCTAAGGGTGCATATTGCGAATTTACGCAAGAAATTAACGCTGCAAGGTGGGCAGGGGCTGCTGGTCACTATGAAAGGGAACGGATATCAGTTATGCGGACAACCTCGATGAAAGTCAGCCGAGTTCTTTTGTATTATTCCCTTACGGTGACGGCCTGCCTGATTCTTGCATTCATTTTATTCATTAGCTCCATTACGGTCCCCGAGTCCAATCTGCCCACATATTTATTTATGATGAACATGAACAAAGTGACAATGCTCATTCAAAACGGCAGTTTTGGCGGCATGTCCTTCCTCGATCTGAAACCGTCCATTATCAACAAGAGAAACCTGGAGGATTATTATGTGGGAGCGCTGCTGCAGCATATTCCTATCTTGATTCTATGTCTTGTAGGCATACTGGTAACAGGGACCTGGGTATTGTCCAAAATTCTGAAGGTCCAGCATGAGAAACAGGCCCTCCTATTAGCCAAGCAACTAAGCAGCATGGACGAGGAACATATCATCATGGAGCAGCATCCTGCCATTGTTAAAGCATATCAGGAGATTAAGAGTAAATTCGAAGCGTACACCCTGGATTACGTCCGGCTTAGCGCTTACGTGACGCATGAGCAGAAGAATATTCTTTCCTTGCTCCGAGCCAAATTGCAGCTTTCAGACCATGGGGAGCTGACGGAAGAGGTGGATAAGGTTACGGATAGTCTAGACGATATTTTGACATTGAGTGCCTCCAAAGAAAATACGACCATGGAATTGGTCGATACAGCCCTTCTGTGCGCTAATGTATGTGACGAATATCGGAGGCTGCACCCGAACATCCATTTTGATTTTGATGACGAGGCCAACAACACCATAATCGGGCGGGAGCTCTGGATAAGCCGGGCTGTCACCAATCTGGTGTCCAATGCGGTGAAGTATGGCGGGAACAGTGAAATCCATGTGTCGGTAAGCAACAGGAAGGGCAGCGTGATTATATCGGTCTCCGATGGAGGAGAAGGCATTGACGAAGCGGAGCAGGAGAAGCTGTTCGATTACCAGTATCGGGTCGGCAAACTCAAGAAAGACGGCTACGGCATCGGACTGAGTCTGGTACGCCATGTGTGCGAGCTCTGCGACGGATTGTGCTGGGTAGAGAATAGAGGCGCTAGGGGCACTACATTCTATATGATTTTCCCGGAGGCCTTAACATTAGATTAACATGGCATTCATTAGAATGGGATTGTCCAGGGTGGCAGTGAACCGCTTCGCTGCATCTTAGGCCAATAACAAAAGGGAGGATAACCATGTACATCTTTCAACATGCCATGAAAAACATCGGCCGAAACAAGGGACGAAACCTGCTGATGGGATCCATCGTCCTGGTCATCATCGTTGCGACCGTCATTTCGCTGATTATCAACAACACGTCAGGCAGGATCATTGACGACTATAAAACACAGTTTGGCTCCAAAGTCAGCTTGGCTCCCGATCTGGAACAAATGTACAGCAAGGGAGCGGATTATGAAAAAGTCACGTCGGAGCAATATTTGGAGTTTGCCAATTCAGAATATTTGCGTCAGAGCACCTTCTCTGCCATTGTGCCGAGTGTAAGTGACACCGTCAAAGCGGTGGACCAGGATAAGGAGCTTAAGGGTGGAAATATCAAGCTTCAAGGGCCGGGGGGAGCGTCCAAAGCCAATCCTACGATGAAACTTGTGGGAAACTCTAACCTGGAGACCCTTGCCGAATTCTCGGACGGACAGAGATCCATCATTGAAGGCGAAATCTATAAGGAGCCCAATGAAAGTATCGTAAGCAAGGAGTTTGCAGAGCTGAACGATATCTCGGTCGGGGATACGATTGAGGTGAACAGCGTGATGGGCGAGGGCGATCCGTATACATTGACCGTTACCGGAATCTATCTGGACTCCACGGCAGAATACGGGGACATGCCCATGGAAATGAGTTTTATGAACCGCCGCAACGAAATTTTGACGAGTTTTGATACGGTGATGGGGGATGATCCATCGTCAGCAAGTGCAGTCAACATTCAGGCTACTTATTACATGAAAAGTCCGGATCTATTGCCTGATTTCGAAAAGGAGCTGCGTGACAAAGGGCTTCCTGGTTCCTATACGGTAAGCACCGATGAGGAGAGTTATGCCAAGGTTGTTGGCCCGGTCGAAGCGATGAAGGGAATCTTCTTAACATTTATGATTGTTGTGATTATTCTGGGTTCGATTATCCTTGCGCTGTTGTCTTCCATCACGATCAGGGAGCGGAAATATGAGATCGGGGTTCTACGGGCGATGGGGATGAAAAAAGGCAAAGTCGCTGCAGGACTCATAAGCGAGGCGCTTATGATCACGGCCGTCTGCCTTGTTGTCGGGCTGGTCATTGGAAGTGCGCTGTCGCAGCCTACGGCTAACACCATTCTGCAGAATCAGATCGAAGCAGCGGAACAGGCAAAGGCCGCAAGCGGACCCGGTAAATTTCTGATGGTCGGGGGACAGAGCAATATGAGTAACGTAACAACCCCGCCGATCAGCCAAATCGATGTCGGGCTGGGGATGGATACCCTTTTACAAATTGCACTTATAGCGCTGCTGTTAGCAGGGGTCTCCAGCATGATGAGCATTAGCCGAATTACGAAATACGAACCCATCAAAATTTTGATGGAACGGAACTAGGGGGCGCATGAAATATGAGTGTATTGGCCTTGCAAAATGTATCGTATCGCTATGAAGGTGCAAAGCAGCTTGTACTGAAAAACGTCAATGTGGTGTTTGAGAGCAGTAAAGTGTATACCATTGTAGGAAAATCCGGTTCTGGCAAATCTACCTTGCTGTCTCTCCTGTCTGGCCTGGACGTATGTGCGAACGGGGAGATTTTGTATAAAGGAGATAGTCTGAAGTCGCTCGACCGCGACTATTATCGAGCGAAGAGCATCGGCGTTATTTTTCAAAGCTTTAATCTGCTCACTACGGCGACGGCCGTCGAGAACATTGTGCTGTCCATGAATATAAGCGGCAGTAAGGAAAAGGACAAAAAGGCGTTTGCCTATTCGCTTCTGGAAAAGGTGGGGATCAACCGGGATACGGCAGATCGTCGAATATTGAAGCTGTCGGGGGGAGAGCAGCAGCGCGTTGGGATTGCACGAGCCTTGTCGCACAATCCGGATGTTCTCATTGCCGATGAGCCGACCGGGAATTTGGATCGGGATACGGAAGCCGAAGTGTTGAATATTCTAATGTCCCTTGCACATGATCATGGTAAATGCGTCATTATCGTTACCCATTCCAAAAAAGTCACATCGGTAGCAGACGAGGTGTGGGGACTCTCGGAAGGGAAACTGCTCTATATCAAATCTTAATTAAGTTTATATAGAAAGGCTGAACATATCATGAGCAAAAAGAAAATACATGTCCTCAGCATCGTTCTGTACGTTCTTGCCGGATTGTTAACGCTGTATGCGGCTTGGGCAGCGGTGGAGTCGCACGGTTACATTTCCAGCATGATGGAACAGAATCAGATCAGTGTAAGCGGAAGCGAGTATGATATTGTCAACTTTTATATGGCGAACAGTGCACAGTATGTGTTGTTTGCCGTGATCCTGGGAACTCTCGGTTGGATGCTGCAGCGGAATGCTTCTGGTCCAGCAAGCCATGTTACTTTCGCACGGCAGCAGGCGGGCTCTACTTCCTCCAATGATCGGTCCGTTGAATCGGACGGGGAAGATTTTGAAGAGTGGTTCCGGAATAATCAGAATTAGTAGAAGTGTGGAAATTGAGAAGTACAGGACCAAGGATGGATCCTGGGTCAATCGTGAGTAAATGGAACCAAAAAGAACCTCCCATTGGTGAGGTTCTTTTTGGTTCCTTCCCGAGCACAAATCATCTATTATAGAGGGAAGGAAAATTCTTCTATTTGGAATTGAGGCGATATTCTTGTTTGGGTATATGAAAGAATTTCATGAATATTATCTGAAGCTCTTACAATTAGCAGAATACGAGATGGAGACAGACGAGAAGCGTATAGCGTATGGGTACCAACCTAGCTCACACGAAGATTTGACTCTTTTGAGAGAAAAGTATCTTTTGGAACGGGTAGCAGGAACGGGAGATGAGCTATCTCAAATTAAAAATCTAACGCAATGGGTGAATGAACGGCTTCCACATGGGAATGTGAGGCCGCCGGAGCAAGTTAATGCATTACATGTTTTGGGGCTTTCAGATTCAGAACCTATCCAGATGAATTGCTATGTGATTGCTACCGTCTTGAATGAAGTATTCTTGAGCCTAGGGTTCCATTCTCGAAGAGTTCATTGCAGATCCTATGATGCATATGATTTGGATAGCCACGTGGTCACACTTGTTTATTCTAATACGCTGAGCAAATGGGTCTGCATGGATGGTTCATGGAATTGCTATCTTACCGATGATAGTAGAATTCCTCTTAGTTTAGAGGAATTTCGGGAACGCCTTTCCTCCAATCAGCCCGTCTGGGTTAATGGTGAATCGACGGAGACGGACTGGAGCATTTTTTATAAAGGTTATATGGCCAAAAATATGTTTTGGTTTTACAGTCCTGTTGATAGTGAATACAATTATGAAGCTCGTATGGAGAAAGACTACTGTGCCTTATTGCCGGAGCACTTTACTCCAATTGAACTGATGAGAGAAATACCTGTACATCAAAGCGTACAAATTAGTAGAAACCCGCAAAACTTTTGGAGTCGTCCATCCACCATAATGGATAAACCAAGAGATAAGAAGGTTATGGCATAGTTACCGTTATTAACATTACTTGTATAAAAACATGCTTTGTTGGAGGGGATTGTATTGAAGGACACCAGCTTGGATTTTTACGAAGGTCTTGCGGACACATATCATTTGATATTTAAGGATTGGTATGAGGCGGTTCAATGGCAGGGTGATTTCTTCAATCGATTTATTCGTTCGTTACACGCAGTGGAACACGAGGGTCCGATTCATCTCCTGGATGCATCATGTGGAATAGGAACACAGGCTTTGGGAATAGCGCAGCATAATTTTACCGTAACGGCTACGGATCTTAGTCCCAAATCCATTGAACGAGCCAAAAAGGAAGCAGACAAGTTGGGGGTTCATGTTCATTTTGGCGTCGCGGATTTCCGTTCGCTGGAGCAAGATATCCCTGGGCAATTTGATGTTGTTCTGTCTGCTGACAATGCGATCCCCCATTTACTGTCTGATGAAGATTTAAGAGAGGCATCCTACAATTTCTATGCCAAACTTCGAAGCAATGGTTTACTTGTATTGTCCATTCGCGACTATGACGAGATCCTGCAGAATCAACAGCGTGCCACGTTGCCCCGAGTTATGGATGATGGAAAAAGGATCGTTTTTCAAGTGTGGGATTGGGCTGAAGCCGGGCATCGCTATATAACCAACCAATTTATTGTGCAAGAGATTGACGGGTCATGGAAGACTCAAGTCAACAGCACATCCTATAGAGCTTTATTGAGATCGGAGTTAAGCACAAAATTGGAGGAAGCGGGATTTACCGACATCATGTGGCATATGCCTTCGGAATCGGGCTTCTATCAGCCGATCCTGACCGCGAGGAAATGATGAACGTAGTCTGCATGGGTAAAATGAGTTTCTTCGAATCCCATCATATATGAGGAGGAGCAATAGATGGCCAAATTAGCAGGTCACGAAATAGTCGCGGAGTATCTTCACCATCTTGAGCATCCATTAAAGGCTGAAATTGAGGAAGTAAGAAGCTTCATATTAAGCGTCGATGATCAAATAACCGAGCAGATCAAATGGAATGCGCCCAGCTTCTGCGTTCAGGGGGAAGACCGGATCACATTGAATTTACAAGGGAAGGGCTTCTTTCGCATCATTTTTCATTGTGGGGCAAAAGTTCAAACGCATGACATCAAGGGAGCCCTGCCTGAGGATACGCTATTGGAATGGGCTTCTAATGATCGGGCAATCGTGAAAATATTGAATTTAAACGATCTGGAGGAGAAGAAAGAACAATTAAGAGAAGTTATCGTTCGATGGATTGAAGCAACGAGTAAGGAGTAAACAGGGAGTAACATGGTTGTCGTTTAGCGTTATAAGATGCTTGTAAATGAAGGAGTGACTCAGTTGAACAATGTGATCGATTACTATAATGCCTTCGATGAATGGGGGCGTTTGGATAGGGAGCCCATTGAATTTATCGTCAATCTGCATCAAATCTTGAGTATGCTGCCTGAGAAAGGTCACGTGCTGGATAACGGAGCGGGTCCTGGGAAGTATTCGATGGAATTAGCAAAGAACGGTTACGATGTGACCTTAACCGACCTTACGCCAAGATTAGTCGAGATTGCGGCTGCTAAAGCTGAGGAACTCAAGTTAACCGGCCAGTTCAAAGGATTTCACCGTGCCAATGCCAACGATCTTAGCCTGTTTCAGGATGAGCTGTTTGACGCCGCACTGATGATGGGACCGCTATACCATTTACAGACAGAACAAGATCGGTCTACGGCCGTCCGGGAATTGTATCGCGTTACACAAGCGGGTGGCTACGTCTTTGTGGCATTCATGACCCGAATTCGGCATCTGATGACATCATTATCATTTCCGGAACATTGGAAACCGAATGATACGATCAGCAGCATTAAAGAATTTGTTAGGACCGGGATATTCAATCATAGCGATGAAGGACGATTTACCGGTGCATATTATTTCAACCTGGAGGATATCAAGCCGTTCATGGAATCACATGGCTTCAAGACGATTAAATTGATTGGCTCGTCAAGTATAGCAGGCTCCTTCAAGGCAGAGCAGTTCGATTATTGGCGGTCCCGTGGGGAAGAGGAATTCCAGGAAGTCATGAAACTGATCTACCAGGAAGCGGAGAACCCCAGCATTTTGGGAGTCTCATCTCATTTATTGTATATTGGGCAGAAACGATAAGGGATTATAAATACGAGTGGTTGGGGTACTTTATACTTTTTTTTAGTACCAGTCGAATGTTCAGGGGGATAGAGATGATCGTACAAGAAGTTGATGACCTGGATGCAATAGACCTAGCTGAGCTCTTGACTGAAAGCAAGAGGGAAGGGTTCAGGAATATCCATAGGCTAGTGGATGATTATAATGAGGGCAGTAATAGGTTTCAGCATAAAGATGAAGCCTTGTTTGAATGTCGGATTGGTCTTAGAGTCATCGGCATTTGCGGGTTGAATCGTGATCCGTATTCTGACGGAAGCATAGGCAGGATCCGCAGATTGTACGTGTTAAAGGAATTTCGGCATTATGGTGCCGGGAGAAGGCTGGTCGAAGCGGTAATTCAGAAGGCGAGCAGTCATTACAGTAAACTCGTGTTAAGAACGGACAACCCCAAAGCGGCTGATTTTTATAAGAAGCTGGGTTTTAAAGAAGTGAAGGGTGATGTACGGATCACGCATGAACTTCGGTTTGGATGTAATCACGGCTCCCATGCCTCGATCCTATAGAGTAAAAAAGACCGCCGTGAAGGCAGCCTTCCTACCCCTCGTAGGCTTGCTGTAACGTCTGCATATCGATTTTTGATTTCGTCTGGAGTAAAGCCTTCATGACGCGTTCGGATTTTGCCGGATCGGCGTCAGTTATCATTTCGCTTAAGTTAGCTGGGACGATCTGCCATGATACACCGAACTTGTCCTTCAGCCAACCGCATACTTGGGCTTTCTCGTCGCCGCCCTCAGACAGCTTCTCCCAATAATAGTCCAATTCTTCTTGGGTTTCGCAGTGCACAATAAATGAAATGGTTTCATTGAAGGTGAAATGCGGACCGCCATTGAGGGCAACAAAATGTTGGCCTTCCAGCAGGAATTCCACAGTCATTATCGCACCTTCCGCAAATGTATGGTTGTCATTTTTTTCTGCACTGTAGCGCGTGATACGCTCGATTTGTGAATTTTTAAAAATTGAGACGTAATGCTGGGCTGCTTCCTCGGCTTGGTGATCAAACCACAAGTTTGGCGAAATCTTTTGGACTCTATTCTTCATAATTCCAACTCCTTCATTACAGGTAATAGAATGTAATGCAATCGTACCATATCCTTCTTAACACGATTTCTTTCCAATTGCGATTTATTCATAGAATTATAGTACGAAGCTAACTTTTTAGGATAACGGAGGGTTAAAACAATGAGTGGAAGTCAATTCATCATTACGGGAACCTCAAGGGGAATCGGCGAGCAACTGGCTTATATGCTCCTAGAGAAGGGCCATGAAGTGCATGGAATCGCGAGAGGAACGTCCGAGAGATTGAGCAGCTATCCAAAATATAGACACCATGTATATAATTTGAGCGATACGTTGGGGCTGGAGGAGCTTGTGGATAGGGTGTTGGACGAGATGCATCCCTTTGACGCGGATATGATCTGCCTTATCAATAATGCGTCCATGCTTGAACCACTGAAGGCCATTGAACAATGTAATGCAAGAGATATTCATATGAATGTGCAAATCAGTCTGGTTGCCCCCATGATTCTGACATCCGGCTTCATCAAGAAGACGGAGGGGTTGTCCATTCGGAAGAAAATCATCAACATCTCTTCAGGCTCTGGCATATATCCAGCACCTACGATGAGTGTCTATTGTTCGGTCAAGGCCGGAATCAATATGTTTACGCAAAGTGTAGGGAGCGAGCAAAGGAACAGGCCAAACCCGGTAGAGATCATTGCGGTTAATCCAGGTATGGTAGATACGGATATGCAAAGAATGGCCAGAGGGAAAAATGAGCAGGAGTTTGAAATGGCCAAAGCCTTCGCCCATGCGCATGAGTCAGGGCAGCTTCTATCTACAGAGGAAATCGGTGCGCATCTGTTACGTATCATCGACAAGGATTTTGCAACCGGAAGTGTTGTGAATTATGACGAAATCTAAGCGATCGGTGAAAGCTGAAGTATATCTTATCTATCGGAGGCTGTTATCATGTTGATGCCAACACATATCGTCGCTGTCGGCGGCATAGTTGAGAATGAACGCGATGAGATTCTATTGGTGAAGGGGCGCAGCGGCTGGGTTTTTCCAGGTGGGCAGGTGGAAGCCGGAGAGAATCTGATGGAGGCGTTGATCAGAGAAATCAAAGAGGAGAGCGGCATGGATACCATCGTTTCCCACCTGATCGGGGTCTATTCCAATACATCAACCTATCCGGGACACAGCGGAGTTGCCGTGGTTCCAACGAAAGTGATGATGGATTTTGCGTGTAAGCCTACGGGCGGCGAGCTGGGGATCTCGGAAGAAACGACGGACAGTCGTTGGATCCCTAAGGATGAAGTGCTTCAATTGATTACGGCCCCGGCCATTCGTACGCGATTTCAGGCTTATTTGGATTTTAATCGAGAGGTCGTCTATATGGAATATATTACGAAGCCGGAGTTTGAAATTAAGTTGAGACGGAATATCTAAAAACTACGAAATGGTCTGATAATGGATCGAAAGGAATATTCGCATGGAAGAAGTCATTGTCACCAAGATCTAGTCGGGGAACTTGATGCGGAAAGGAATTAAAGATGATGTCCGAATATTACTGGGATTCAGCAATCGAATACCTGAGGAATACGAGAGGGCTATACTATAACGATGATTATCTGGAGTTTCTTGTTAAGAATGTCTGGAAAATGAATACTCCCATTAACATTGTGGATTACGGTTGTGGTTATGGGTATCTAGGATTAAAGCTTCTCCCGTTATTACCCAAAGGTTCAACCTATACAGGGATAGATAAAGGCAAGGATTTGATTATGGAAGCAAGAGAAGTGTTTGATAAGCTGCCCTATTCTACTGAATTCATTCAAGGAGATATTGAGGATATGTTTGTGGAACGTCAGTATGACGTTGCGATCTGCCATGCATTTTTATTACATATGGCAAGCCCTCGGGAGATTCTTCAGAAAATGATGGATAGTGTACTGGACGGCGGACGAGTCATCTGTTTTGAGCCTCATTGGATTGCTAATACGGCTAATTATGGCTTCGATGGAATCCAGCATTCTGAAGTCGTCCGTCTAGGCATATTACAGAAATTGTATGAAACGAGTGCCAAAGATAGCGGAAAAGACGGGAATATCGGCATGAGGCTCCCTATTCTTCTAAGTCAGCTGGGATTACGGAATGTGGGATGCCGAGTCAGTGATAAAGTGAATTTTTTAGATCAGAATATGGATGCTGCAGAGAAGGATCGGCTTTTTCAGTCCTTGAAGGAAGAAGGCATTGGGCAGGAACTGGAGGATCCGGTTAAGGTCGTGGAGCAGATGGTACAGAGAGGGTTATCAGTAGAAGAAGCCCAAGCCCAATATGCCGCTGAACTCAAGTTGTTCCGAGTGTTTGATAGCGACTCGTGGTTGACTTATGCACCGAATATGAAGATCTCTTATGGAACGGTTGGTCGAGAATAAACTTGCTTAAGGAGCCCTATGAAAATTGGATTGGTAAGACATTTTAAAGTTATACATAAATGGGATAGGAAATGGTTGACGTCCGATCAGTTCAATGCTTGGGTGGAAGCTTACAACAACGCTGAAATTGAACAATCCGACCTGGACTATGATTATTCGGTGTGGAATGCCTGCATATCCAGTGATTTGCCAAGGGCCATTCAGACGGCAGAAACGATATATCCAGGCCCTATCATCGCAACGAATCGGTTAAGAGAAATTGAGGTTCAATCGATTCATCCTTTGGGAAATCTAAAGCTTCATTACCACATGTGGTTGATGATGGGGCGCTTGGCCTGGTATCTGTCTCACCGCTCGCAAGCGGAGCGGCGAAGCGAGACACGGAAGCGAGCTGGGCATATCATCGATTGGATCGAAGAACATTACCGTGATCGCAACGTATTAGTGGTCAGTCACGGCGCTTTCATGAAAGTCTTGACTCAGGAACTGCACAATAGAGGTTACCGAGGAAAGGGATTTGTACAGCCCAGGAATGGTGCCATGTACATTTTCGAAAAATAAGCGGGGGGAACGTTATATGAGACTTCGAAATGGAGTGATCTATCTTTACGAAAAAGAATAGGATTACAACGATCGTCTCCAATAATAGATAGCCAACTGGGTTCTGTCTCGGAGCTCCAATTTATCCAGTATGATCGAGAGGGTATTGCGCACGGTTCCTTCGCTGATAAACAATTGCTCGGCAATTTCTCGATTCGAGCAGCCTAAGGCAACCAGCTCGAGAATATCGTTTTCCCGCGGGGTAAGGTCGGCACGATTCTCTTTTTCGGGCAGCATCAAGGTCTTCAGCACATTGGCATCCACAACGGAAGTACCGGAAGCCAAAGCACGCAGCTGTTGTGCCATACTGGAAACCTGCGTCGATTTCAGCATGTACCCCTCGGCTCCGGCTAGCAGCGCCAGGCGGATACTATGCTCATCTTGAAATGTGGTCAGCATCATAATCTGCACCTGGGGCCATTTTTGCTTGATTTGCCTCGCCGCTTGGATTCCGTCCATACCAGGCATCCGAATATCCATGAGGACGATGTCCGGCAGGACCTCTTCACAGCATTGAATGGCTGCAGCGCCGTCATTCGCAGTGGCCGTTACTTCCATATCCGGTTCTCTGGATAGAAGCAGCCGGAGACTCTGACATACCAATGGATCGTCATCCACAATGAGAATGTTCATCGAATGCCCCCCTTTCCCATAGGTAATACGCAGACCAATTGAAAGCCGCCGGATGTATTGATGGAGATGCTCCCGCCTGCCGCCTGGGCTCTTTGCCTTAGGTTGCGGAGTCCGGTTCCAGGCAGCGAGGAGGAATCCAAAACGCCGTCATTTAGGACGCTTAACCGCACGATATGTTCATTGACGTCCAACGATACTTCAACGTGTTTGGCTTTGGAATGACGCACCGCATTGGTCAAGGCTTCCTTGAGACAAGCATTCAGGATGACCCACAGATGGGCGGCTATACGAGATGTATCTCCATAAATTTGCAGCTGGACAGGCATCGCTTTGAAATTACGGCAGATCTCCTCCAGGCTCCGAATGCCGATCGCTTGGACAGGCTGCATATTATGGACCGTTTCCCGCAGCTCCAGGGCACTGCTCGACAAACGCATCTGGGCTTGAGCAAACATATCTTCCGCTTGCGGGTCATTCTCCCTCCATAATGTTTCAAAAGCTTGGAAAGCTAACAACGCGGCTGTTAATTCATGGCCGACCTCATCGTGTAGCTTCTGGGAGATTCGATGACGCTCTCTGAGCTCTGCAAGCTGAGCCGTTTGCACATTGGCCATAAGCAGCTCACCCTTCAATATTTCCAGTTCGTAGCGATCGCGACGCTCCTGATCTGCTTCCAATCGATACTGATGGGTTTGTTTGGACCAACATAAAACGATCCATCCCGCAAATGAAGCTTGAACGAGCATGAGCAGAAGCGGGAGGTCCGGATCGACATAGCCGATGACAAGCACTGCCAGGATGGGCAGGGAAAATAGCGGTGTACCGGCAAGCATGGTTTCAAATAGCGGCAGAGCCAGTCCGAAGCCGGCCTCCGGCCAGAATGGAATGATGGATATACATAGAAGCTGGTCGACCAGTGTTGTCCATGAAGGAAGGGGAAACCGCCATCGGGCTACCGCCAGGATCGCTAAGGCGAAGACCAGGATGAATCCTTCGGTCCCGGCATCTCCCATAAACCAAAGAGCGGCCATAAGCAGCAGGGCAAGTATTCTCCAAATCACGACGGCTATGCTCGGGGACCACGAATCGGTATAGCTTCTCATGAAAACCTCCCATGGCATACGTTCTCTTTTCCCCATATCGTAACATATTTTTCAAGCCAGTTTCCTTCGGCTGCCAATCAGCATAAAAGCGATCGCAAACAACAGCAGGATCCCGAGCGGAGTGAGCTGTTCCGCGAACAAGCCTCCGTTCTTAGCAAGTATGATTCCCTCATGGAACCAATAGGTAGGGGATAACATGGCGATTTTCTGCAGGGATGCAGGCATAGCCTGAATGGGAAATAAGGTTCCTCCGAGCACCGCCATGATCAAGATGATTCCAAGCATAACGGCTGTAGAAGATTCAGGCTGGCGGAACATGGAAGACCAAGCGAGAGAGAAGCTAATCGCGGTGACCGAGAACATACTCAAAATGCTGAAGAGTTGAATCAGACTGCCAAAAACATCGGCATGCAGCAACCAGGCGCTGATCGTGACCATGGCGCTTTGTCCTACGAGCAGCAGAGCGAAAGCAAGCAGATTCTGCGATAAATACTTGAAGTGGGTCACTGGTGCAACGCCGATCCGGGTCAGAATTTTATTCTTCCGATCCTCCATGATCATATGAACGAGTTTGGAGGCAGAGAATAACAGCAGGATTCCATAGAAGTGATACCCCAGCGGTAAGCCATGCCAACCGCCCACCGGGAGGACAACGACAGCTGCCGGAAGGCCTAACAGCAAGATAAGATTGGGCAAGCTGCGGACGCTCCGAATGAGCGCGAAGTTAAATATCGTCAAGCGAGCTTCCTCCTCCCAAGCCATGCGCTGATCATCATGCATATCACGGTTAAGACTGACAGCAATAGGATGCTAAGGTACGCTTTCCCTTGCCCGCCATCGACAAGCATCTCCAGGACGGCCATCTTTCCGAGGGATACCGGATTCCCATAGGACGACATGAACTCAAAGAAACGATGATCCGGGAGAGGAAACATTAATCCGGTTAAGATGATGAAGCCGATTCCGAGGACCTCAGAAACCCGTTCCGCCAATTTTACGTTATGGATGGATAATGTCAGCAGTAGATGTACGGACTGAGCAAACAAGGAATAAATAATAAATACCAGCAAGACCCAGCCGATCGATCCCCACGCGATCCCGAACACCCAGGTTGTGAATAGCACCAAGACCAATCCTTGCAAGGTACTGAAGAGTGTGCAGGCAAGAATAAGAGAGCTTGAATAAACCGCTACGTTAATAGGGAGCGAATAGATTCTCCATTTGCGGGTTTTAAGTAAATCGATATCCAAATAACTCATCAAATACGTGCCGCCAAAAAACTGCACGCCCATAATGGTCGTAACGACCGTCAAGTCCAGCGGAGGAACGCCGTTCATGCCTTCATAGGGTCCAATTACGACACCCAGCACGGTAATGACGACCAGCGGCAGGCCCACCAGAAGAAGCTGCCCGATGGGTTCGCGTATCAGGCGAAGCAAGGAGAAGTACGTCATTCTGAACACAAGCATGTTAAGTTCCCTCCGTGTCACGTAGTTGCTTACCGGTAAGCGTAAGGAATACGTCTTCAAGCGTAGGTTTCTCCGCATGGATGGATAGGACGCCGCCCGCGCTTTTGGCCAACGACAGGATGCGATCCAGATTTCCTGCACCTGCCCGTGATATGATCTGAATTTGCGTTCCATTCAAAACCACGTGCTTGACTCCATCCAGCTGTTTGATGTTATCGATCAGATCCTCCGTCAACTCCACGACTTCCAGTTTAATCTTCTCTTCATGGTGGATGTTCTTTACCAACTCATCAATCGTCCCCTGCGCGATGACGTGGCCTTGATCCATAATCACGACGCGAGATGCGAGGGACTGCACCTCTTCCATGTAATGGGTGGTATAGAGAATAGTAGTCCCCCTTTTTTGCAGTTCGCGTACCGATTCCAGGATGTGATTTCTGGATTGGGGGTCGATTCCAACCGTGGGTTCGTCCATGATCAGGAGCCTGGGCCTGTGAATGATCGAGCAGGCGATATTCAGTCGCCGCTTCATTCCCCCGGAGAATTTGGAAGGACGTTTATGGGCTTGATCCGTTAATCCGACGAATTGGAGCGTTTCCGTGATTTGCCTTCTCAATTCTGCGCCTCTTAACCCATAGATTCCGCCAAAAAAGGCGAGATTCTCTTGGGCGGTTAAATCCTCAAAAATGGTGATATCCTGCGTGACCAGTCCAATTTTTCGTTTGACCTCCAGCATCGGGCCGCTTAGCCGTTCACCAAACAGCTCGATGCTACCGGAATCGATGCCGATTAAGCCGGATAACGCATGGATCAATGTGGTTTTACCTGCACCATTCGGACCAAGAAGACCGAGTATTTCGCCTTGACTAATTTCTAAATGGACATGGTCCAGGACAAGCTGATGCCCATAACGTTTAATGATATGGTTCATGGTAGCGATTGTCATCCGAATCCTCCTTAGCTTGAGTGTTTAGCTTTATTATGGCAACCGGGAGAAAGCGTTCATAGTTACAATTGTAATGAAATCGGCAGGGGACCGCATGTTGAAATATGATGCCGGATACGTTACCATCATGGAATTAGTACATGTTGAATCGGCTAATAAAGGAGTCGTATCTGCGATGACCAAGGTACTTGTAGTAGATGATGAGATCAGTATCTCTAGCGCAGTTGCTTATGCGCTGCGAAGAGAAGGACATTCGGTGGAGACGGCAGGAGATGGCCAGGAAGCGCTGGAGCGTGTGGAATCTTTTGATCCTGACGTGATGGTGCTCGATGTCATGATGCCGAAGCTTAGCGGGTACGATGTCTGTCGCCAGCTCGGGGACCGGCAGCGCCCGGCCATTCTGCTGTTGACGGTGAAGGACGATATTGTGGATAAGGTGCTCGGGCTGGAGCTTGGTGCCGATGATTATATGACAAAGCCCTTTGACATGCGGGAGATCATCGCCAGGGTAAAGGCATTGTCCCGAAGAAGCCGTACTCCCGAGGCAGTCGGGAAGCAAGCCCCCGAACAGCATGTGATCCGGATAGCCGGACTTACCATTAACCTGTTAAATCGCACCATTCACGCCGAGGGCAAGCCCCTTGAACTGACGCCGAAGGAGTTTGACCTCATGGCTCTCCTGGCACGGAATCCGGAGCGGGTATATTCGCGAGAGGCCTTGCTAGAACAGGTATGGGATATGGATTTTGCCGGCGGCACGCGTACGGTAGATATTCACGTCCAGCGATTGCGCAAGAAGCTGGGAAACCAGCATGAAGTGATCCAGACCGTGTATGGCATCGGATATAAAAGCACGGAGATTCCCTCATGAACAAAGGAAAAGTGCGTTTCGGCTTAAAGTGGAAAGTCGCGCTGCTTCTCGCTTTGCTGCTGATTGCCGTTGTAGTTGTTCTAAGCACGTTGGTTCTTGCCGGGATACGGGAGGACCAGCGGGTGCGACTGGAGGAATCCTTCGCCCAGGAAGCCGAAGCAGCCAATCTCAGGATTCATCAGGAATTACTGACGAATCCTCAAACGCAGCCGGATGATTTTATGGAAAGTGTCGGTCAACGGCTAGCCGTTGACCTTGGAACCCAGAGCGGCATGCCGGTGACCCTGTATAAGCTGGATGGTACTTTCACGGGGACTTCCCTGCCGTTCCAGCCGAAGATGGATGTACAAGACGCGCTTGCTCATACGGCGCAAGGGCGTTCCGCCTATATAACCGAGGGTGACCAACTGCTCTATCTTGCCCCGCTAAGGAATATGGAGGAGCCAATCGGAACGATTCAATTCCACGCTTCCCTGGCTGAGCAGCACGCTTTCTATGATCGGATCCAGAACTTGTTTATCGTGACGGGCCTTGCGGTGCTTGCCGCCGGCTTCCTGATCGGTTTTCTGTACGTCTGGCGGCAGGTGCATGTCATCAGCAGGCTGAACCAGGCTGCGCAGAGGATCGGTGAAGGCGTCTATCTTCGCGAGCCGACGGTGAAGCGAAACGATGAGCTCGGCGAGCTGGCGCAAGGCATATATGAAATGAGCGGGCGAATTTCCTCGTCGGTGAATCAGCTTACCGAAGAGAAGCTGAAGCTATTGGATGCCATCGAAAGACTGCAGGAGCTGGAACAGCAGCAGAAGCAGTTTATCGGGAATATCAGCCACGAGTTGAAAACGCCGCTGACCTCCATATTGGCTTATGCGGATCTGCTTGAAATGTATCGCGATGATCCCGCCCTGCTTGAGGAAGCCACAGGACAGATCAGCAAGGAAGCACAGCGTCTATACCGCTTGGTAGAAAAGGCGCTTCAGTTATCGTCCATGGATATTTATGAATTCGAAACCCATGCGGAACACGTAAACCTCATGCCGATTCTGCAAGAGGCGGCAGCTCGGCTGGAGGCAAAAGCAGAGCAATCGGACATAACGATTCAATCATCCTTAACAGATGGTAAGGTATGGGCTGATCCCGAGAATCTGATGCATATGGTTCTGAATCTGCTGGATAACGCCATTAAATATAACAGGCCCGGAGGGAGCGTTACGCTCTCGAACGAAGTGGACCAGGATCCTTATGGTCAAGATCGTATGATCATTAAGGTAAGCGATACCGGAAACGGAATTCCGGATGATGCCAGAGAACGGATCTTTGATCCGTTTTATACGGTGAGCAGCGACCGTTCCAGGGTTCACGGAGGAACGGGTCTAGGGTTATCCCTAGTACGCAATCTGGCAGAGAAACAGCATGGCTCCGTTCAGCTTGCGGAATCGGGTCCCGGCGGTTCTACGTTTGTGATTGCCCTGCCGATGAATCGGCCACAATCCTCAGAGGTTATTTCGACCGAAGAAAGTTCAGACTTGGAATAAGGTCTGGACTTTCTTTTTTCAAGGTTACCTGTTTGTTTACAAGTTCGTTACAAGCTCGATATCGTATTGAGATATTCGCATTCTATACTGAGTTCAACAGGGAAAGAGGCGGCATGCCAAGATACATTCTGTGCTGCTGCCGAAGCGCCTTGGGGGATATGCCATTGGGAGGAACCTGTTATGAGAAACAGAGTAGGGAAGTATGGGTTCAAGTTGATGTCTGCTGTTGTTATTGCTGCAGCTCTGACGGCTTGCCAATCCCAGGATCGGCTGACGATCGTGGAGCCAGGCAACAATCAAACCGGCCAGCCCCCTGTATCGAATGCTGGAGAGACGGCATCAGGAGAGCGCAAACTTACGGTTGTAGAAGGAGCGAGTGGTCCATCCGGTCAGGAAGTCGTTGTGAATCAGACACACCGGATCGCCTCGTCGAACATTGAGACATGGCTGTCGGAGAATGAGGTCAAGGTGCTTACAACCAAGCTGATCAAGGAAGCGACCGAAACGGAAGAACCGCAATATGCTTATTCCTCGGAAGCAGTGAACGTAAGTACAGGTGAGCGTCGTGAGCTCACGAATCATGAAGAGTCGCATCCAGGTGAACATCTTGTCAAAGAAGAAATCTCGCCGGACGGTAAATATAGCTTTATTCAGAAATGGAGGGATAAGTATACGGCTGATAATTTCCTGAAGGACCTGAGTACAGGTAAAAGCATACCGGTTAAGGGCGACAATTACATGGAGATTGGAGGGTGGCTGGATACAGACACCTATGTTCTTGCAGCAGGCTCCATGAGCGGCAAAGGCGATATTCGTCTCATTTCGACGGACGGCTCTTATACTACCATAGCTATTGAGGATGAGGATGTTGAAGTCTACAACCAGTTCGGAGCGAGTAAAGGCCGGATCTATTATATCGATGTAAACCAGGTGCTGAAGGTCGTTGAACCCGGACAATCGAAGCCGGTACAGCTCATTGAAAATGTATGGAGCTTCAACATCTCGCCGGATGGAGAGTACATTGCCGTCTCCACAGCGACCAACACGGAAGGGAATTCCGGCAGCAATTTACTGATCTATGACGCAGCCGGCAGCTTGCAAGGATCCCTTATCGGAAAAGGCAATCTGATTTCTTACCCGTCCTGGTCGCCGGATTCTGCCAGACTAGCCTTTGATGTATATTCGGAGAATGAAAGCGGGATGAACGGAGTGTATGTATTTGATACGGCTTCAGGAAAGGTAAGCTGGATGGCGCCCTATTATTCGGCGGTGCATCCTGCGGCCCATCCGGTCTACCCGCTGACTTGGAGTCCATCTGGAAAAAGACTGGGCATTACGATTGACGATAAAGAAGCGTTGATTGCGACGTATGTCATCGATTTTAAATAAAGATATCGAGCTTCATACTATGACTCATCGACTTGGAAGGTTGGTGAGACAACGAGGGGAATGGATGAAATGAAACAGTTGAAAAAATCAATCGTGGCGTTTGCCGTGCTGGGAATGACGTTAACGGGAGCAGCAGGTGTCTATGCGGGAGCCAATCTGGAGAAAATCTCGGCTTACCTGAATCACAGCATCGGTATCAAAGTGGACGGAGTCGTATATAACACAGGCAAAAAATTGACTCCGATCACGTATCAGAATACGACATATCTGCCGGTTCGCGCGATGGCCGATGTGCTGGATGTACCCGTGCAGTACGATGCGAAGAATAACCAGGTGCTGATCGGAAGTAATCCTGGAAACGGTCAGACGACCGAGCTGACCAACGTGAAATACAGTGATGCCGAGCGAAAAGAAATCAAAAGCGCATTCGCCAAATTTGATGGTTTTCAAACCCCGTATGCTCCAACTCAGATGGTAAAAGGCGATATGTACCAAAAGACAGGCGCATCGGAAGATGGCGTTAACATGTTATTCAAACACATGATGGTATATATCTCCCCAAGAGACTATTCTCATGGATATGACAGCAAATCGGTTACATTGTCCAATGGGGTTAAAGCGAAATGGTATACACCGGATGATACGGACATGCTGGGCTTTCAGATCGATGATCGTTTTGTGACAATCAGCTCACCGGAGCATTCCTTAAGTAGAGCACAGCTGGAGAAGGTTGCTGTAAGTGTTGCCCAATTGAAATAAATATAGAGATAAAAGAGATAGAGATATGGCTTAGATATGAAAAAGGTGAATAGAGATTAGTACGAGGAAGCTTGCAGGGTGAAAGGAATGCCCTGTGAGCTTTTTTGATTTCGAAAAGCTATTACGAGCATTGATATTTCCTGGGCAATCCAAACTTCCAGTATATGTAAGAATAAGTTTTAGTTTTACTTTGATTTTTTAGGAAATTTACGCATAATTGAAACTAAGGGAGATGATTCCACTTTGAATGAAAAGGATATCAGTACGGTTGTTAATGGGGATTTAATTGTTACTCATCTGATAGGGAAGATAAACACGGATGATGTTATTGAATGGTTTAATGGCTTTGAAAATTCATGTCAGCAGTTTATTGGAAAGGGACTGAAATACAAATTGCTGGTAGATAGAAAAGGGTATACCCCAAACCACTTCTCCGTTCAAAAAGTATGGAAAGAAAAGTTCTTCAATGACACCATCCTGAATCATAGCAAGGCCATTGCGTTTCTTCTTGAAGAAGGGGAGATCATGAATTACCTGCAGCAATCCAACACCAAAGAATCCGTTAAATTTTTTGATGATTATGAACAAGCACTCAATTGGTTAAACAACTATCCAAGTTAGGAATTTATGTTGAACCAGTTGCTCTCTAGCAGCTGGTTTTCTTATGCTCACAGCTTTACGTTGTTGTGGCCAGATTGGCTTGCTTGCAAGCTTCTAACAATATTTATGAAAAAAGCTAAAAAAGAAGCAGCATGATCGCCGCTCCTTCTAAAATCCATTAATTACGCTGCAATAACAGGTAACCGCTAATGCTGGATGTTCTTTGGCGGAATACGATTTTGAAACCTACATCATTATCCAGCAAACAGGCTAAGGCAGTTCTTAGCAATGCATTCGGCGTCAAATCAGCTCGGCAAGGAGAAGCATTGCCAACGACACGAGCAGCAACAATTCTACGCGGGGAACCCGCAACGAGAGGGTTTCTTGACCAGCTGATTAATACTAAATCCGGCTCTGGAACAGCACTGACACGACCCATCTGAATCACCTCTTTTATTATAGTAGAGTCAGTATATTAAATGAGAATCTGCTATGAAGTGTGCACAGTAAAGGCGGAGTTTTATAAGAGCATGGTTACAACCCAAACTGACGGAAGGGGAGATGTGGTGTGAATTCTATGAAAATGAAGGACATGATTAATGAGTATGTGAGAGCCTATAATTCTTTTGATATCGAGGGGATGATTGCTCTTCTGCATGAGGAGATCGAGTTCAGAAACATATCAAGCGGATCGATCGACGTGGAGACCAAAGGAATCGAGGAATTTCGAGAGATCGCCGAACAGTCCAAGTCGTTATTCTCCTATCGTTGTCAGACGATTATGGCTTATTCGTTCGAAGATGACAAGACTCAGGTTGAGATCGACTACGAGGGCATTCTTGCTAAAGATCTCCCCAACGGTATGAAGGCCGGCGAGAAGATTCATCTGAAGGGAAAGTCCGTATTTGCGTTTAGAGACGATAAAGTAGCAGTGATAGAGGATCATAGTTGATTGAGCAGATGGAACTCAGGTGCACCTGAGTTGATCATTCCAAACTGTATTAACACCATCTCTTGCGTTGGTGGGAAGGCAGGAAGAGTTTATCTATAGTCGTTTAATCCCGGGAATAGGGTTCCTCCACATGGTATTATTTGGTTAGTGTACTGAGAAAAAGGGAGTGAGCGAGTGTCAGAAATCAACATCGATCGAAGCAGTCCGGAAGAAGCGCTTGCGGTACGGACGAACCTGATTCAATATAATGCACAGCATATCGCAGAAGATTTGCAGCAGAATTACGAGGAGATCAACTTACATATAAAGGATGAGAATGGTGAAATCGCAGGCGGGATCAATAGCGTGTTTTGCTGGAATTGGATTGAGGTCGATATTCTATGGGTGGATAATCGATCCCGGGGGCGGGGCAACGGTTCGAGATTGTTACAAGAGATCGAGAGGATAGCCAGAGAAAAGAATTGCACCTTCATCAAGCTCAATACGTTCAGCTTTCAAGCGCCGCTGTTCTATCAAAGGCATGGATTTCAAGAGATTGCACGTATCGACGATGCCCCAAGAGGGCATCAGCATTATTATTTGATAAAGCATTTGGTGTAGAAACATTAAGCCGGGTTTATGAAGGAAGGTCAATGAATAAAACCAACAACTATCCAAAGGAGCTTGATATGATTAGATTGCAGCCCATCGATAAGGATAATTGGACCGAATGCATTAAACTGAAAGCGAAGCCGGAGCAAGAAGGCTTTATCGCCTCCAATCTGTATTCGATTGCTCAGTATCAATTTCTTGAACATTTTGAAGCGATGGCCATTTATGAGGAGCAGACGATGGTCGGATTCGCGTTGTATGGCTTAGACTCCGATGACGGGAACTACTGGATTTACCGTTTGATGATCGACGGTAACTTTCAAGGGAAGGGTTACGGTAAAGCGGCTTTGCGATACATAATCGAAGAAATCCGAAACAAACCTGACCGGACGGATGTCCTTATGATAAGTTTTGATCCGAAGAACGAACAGGCCAGGCAGCTTTATGTCAAAGCGGGTTTTGAGGAGATCGGCGTCATGCCGTGGTCGGAGGGTGAGTCCGTAGCAAAGCTGATGCTGTAAACCCTCAGCCTACAAGTGTGCGGAGAGGATAATGCTGATATGAAAATCGTAGTGACTGGCGGCGCCATCATCCGGGATCATCAAGGGCGAATATTGCTTCAGAGACGCTCGGATTACGGCAATTGGGGACTTCCCGGTGGCGGTATGGAAGCCGGAGAATCCGTGGAAGAGACGATGAGACGGGAAGTGCTCGAAGAAACGGGGCTGGTCGTCCGTGATCATGAACTCTATGGTGTTTATAGCGGACCCAGAATGCAGTATCGATACCCGGACGGAAACGAGGTCGTGTTTGTCATGTTTATTTTTAACGCGACGGTGGATTTGGAAGGGAAGACAGAAGATCAAGGCCGAATCCTTATTTATCACGATGTGAGCAACGAGTCGTTGCAGTTGGAATTCAAGGCAATGCATGAGATTGATCTAGAGGATATCAGCACTGTGCAAAGACCGGTATTTGAGGATCTGCAAAGCGGAAAGTCACACATTTTAAGAACATGAATATGTCTTGCATACGATAAAAAGGGAGTGCCTACTGTTTGTGACAGTTGTGCACTCCCTTTTAGTAGCCTAACTAGAGATCGGCTTCATACCCCAATAATTGGGTAAAGTCCTGGAATGTATCAGAATAATAATACATAACCTTAATGTTATTATTGTCATCGGTGGCTTTCTGACCCTTGCTTCGGATAATGGGAATGAACTCCGCATAGGATGCGCCATTGAAAGCTATTCGAACAGGCTGTTTAGGGTTGCTTAATTGCTCATAAGTATAAAAGGATGGCTCCCCGTTCACGTTGATCTGCAAGTCGATTTTCTCTGAAGCTTTCACGGCCAGATAGAACTCCGGTACGGAATCGGGATTCACTAAAGCAAAGTCAGCAACCGGACTTTCTCCGTGTCCAGACGGAGTTCCCGCATAGATAAAGTTTCTTGTTCCATTTGGGATGAGATCATCTGCCGATGGTTCCCGGACATAGTCGCTGTCTTCATAAAAGTCGTATATGCGATGCAGGACGACTGCGGTTTCGGCTAACGTTACCTTTTGATTCGGACGAAAATACCCTTTCGCGTCAGGTTTCATGATGCCGGCCTCGGCAAAACCGAGCAGCGCATAAGCTTTAACGTAATCGAGATCGGAGGCTAAGGAAGGTCCCCATTTTTTGTCTTGCATCAATCCGATTTCAGGTGCCAATGGTTGATAGGCGTACTTCCATTTTTCGTATTGGTTGTAGGAATTGAAATACCTTTTGGGAAGATCTTTGATTTCCCGCAGCCTGGCAATCTCCTCACTATCCGATAACTCCAAGGAATATCCAATATCATCGAACAGCGCATTCAGCGTAATCAATAAGTCCCAGCGTGTTAACACTTTCTCCGGTATAAACTTGAATGTTTCGTCATGATAATTGATTTTGTCGGCGGCCGCAATTAATCCGCTCGGCGCCGACGGTATGCTGCCGTATACATCTTTAAATATCTGGTAGGAGGGATGTCCATTTGGGACCCCGGGTATCTTGATGTTCTTATCGCTTTCGACCCGTAAATCGGTAAACAGCCGATGAACCATGAGCGTGAGATCGGACTTGGTTACCATCCTGCCTAAAGTTTTTGTCCGATACTCCATATTCTCAAAGACTCCATGGGATCTCAGGAAATCAACGGATCCATTGGCCCAGGCATATTTGTCTTGACTGGTTTCCGCCGCGCTTGCCATGGATGTCATGCACAACGATAGAATGAGGGTAAAAGATAATAATCGACGCCACCTTTTTAGAAACATGAAATCCTCCTGTATGTATCTATGTATTGGATTAATATTCCTCCATTGTAGACGACAAATTATGACAGGAGCAATGTTTTTATGAATATATACATAGTAATAAGGAGTTGGCCTGCGCACACTTCTGGTTTGAACGTATCGGATGAGGAGAAGAATATCGGAATATCGACCATGAAAGGTATGATTTTGACGGAATTTTTTTAATGTAACCGTTGACATTACGGAACAAAATGGTAATATTTTAAGTCATTAGATATATAGCGGTTAAATTGGTGCCTATTGGCTTCTTTCAAGGCCATGTAATAACAGATTTCTGCTATCTTGGATAGTGAATGCAATGCAGCCTATGACGGAGGAGGTATGTATGGGAATAGACTGGTATGATATGATCGCGCGAAGGAATGGCGGCTACAAAGGAAGAGCGGTGTGTACCGTCGTCGGCAGGTCGGCGGAAGAGGTGTTTGAGGAGCGGTTAGTGGAGATGCTGCCGCAGTTTCAATCGGTGCTGGATGCAGGCTGCGGGCATGGCGAGTTCACGCTCCGGATGTCCAGACATGCTAAGAACATCATTGGTTTTGACAACTCCGCGGAGATGATCCGAATCTCCCAATCCTTACTCGAAAGCAGCGGAATCGGTAATGTGGAATTTGTGTTTGCCACAACGAAGACCGAGTTGCCCTTTCAAGACGCTCAGTTTGATCTCATCTATGACCGCAGAGGGCCCACCTCGATCATCGAACATCCCAGGATATTAGCTTCAGGCGGTACCGTCATCGGCATACATAATGATGTGACTGCCGTTCGAAGGCGATTGTCGGAGAATGGCTACATGAATGTCGAGATTGAGGAGTATAATGAAGCGATTACTTACTTCCCGAATGCCCGCGAATTTGCATTGTTTCTGTCGGATGTGCCGGGTAATCCCGATTTCACCTTGCCGGAAATGAAGGGTGAACTCGAGGCCAAGATGCGGGAGAATCAGATCGACGGGCAGCTTGGAGTCCATGAACACAAATACATCTGGAAAGCCATGAAGAGGTGACGTCAAGTCGTTTATCATACCGAAAAAGGAGTGTTGCGTTATGGATCATGAGTTCAACCGGAAGTGGCTGGAGGACAAATTTGAAAACATCCGCAGCCGTACCTTAAAAGTGCTGGTGCAGTTAAACGATGAGCAAGTCAATTGGCGGCCCAACCATTCCAGTCTGAGCATTTCAACGTTGATCAGGCACATCGAAGGCAACATTCAAGAGCGGGTCATGAAAGGGATTCTGCACAAAGACATCACGCGAAACCGGGAGGAAGAGCTGACGCAGGTTTTTGTCAGCCGGGATGATCTGATTCAGATTGTAAAGAATCGGTTTCAGTTCCTGATCGATACGGTAAAATCCATGTCGAGTGAGGACTTTGAACAGGTTCAACAGGTACGCGGTAAAGAACGAAGCAATCTCGACATACTGCATCAATGCGCCACGCATTATTCGGAGCATATGGGTCAAATTTTTTATATCGCGAAGCAGTGTTTGGCGGTTCAATATAAAGCTACATCGATCTAATAAGCAAGTCCCCCTTAGCTGGGGTATCCAGCGATCAAGGGGGACTTTTATTTTACGGTTGACCAGGAGAAGGGACCTGGTGGGTCTCTTTTTTCTGCATCATGCTCGTCAGCGGCTCGGGCTCCCGATACGTGATCGATTCATTAACGCCGGCATCCAGCTGACCGTTATTGAACCGTATGCCGATAAGATGCGTGCCGGATGGCGCTGAAATGCCCAAAGAGCGTCCGCTGGTGGAGGTTCCGTTCAGGCCCTGATTGTTGCCCGGCGTGAAGACGGCCAGCAGTTGAGACGGTGAGAGACCTTTCCCATCAGTATTATAGTTGGTAAGGAACTGCTCCATGCTCAGGTCGTAACAGCAAGGCTGCTTCTTGATCCAGATCACCTTGGTTTCATTAGGACGGATGAGGGTGTCCGTGCTGTAGCGATCCTTCGTAATGGTCCAGCGGTTGGACTTAGATTTATCGAACGGAAGAGCAGGGTCGTAATAATAGTAGATTTGATACCCTTCCAGGTCGATTTCCCGATCCGAGGGGTTGTAAATCTCCACATAATTGTAATTCCCCTGCTCGTTCGAGTTAGCGACCACCTCGGTGATGTGCAGTGCGGTGGTTAAGGGCAGCTTGGGTACCGTTTCTTCGGTGGTTTTATCGGATCTTTGCAGGGTACCTTCCATCATGACGGGATAATGATCGCTAGGGTATTGGCCGACTTCATTGTAGTTGATAATCTCGCTGTGCAGGACATTCCAGCCCTGGCTGTGCAGAATCCAATCGATCCGGTTTCCACTGCCGCCGCCCGTAGGGTCCTTGTAATTATGAAAGGTTCCCAGGTCATCGTTGGTGCGTTTCTTGGCGGTGACATGTCCATCCGACATCCCGTTGCTTGTAAAAATTGAATACGTATCGCTTCCCGGACGGGTATTGAAGTCGCCGGTTATGACAACAGGGATATCCGAGGCAAAAGCCTTCATTTTGTCGACAATGAGTTCAGCGCTCTTCTGCCGGGAAACCTCGGATTGGTGATCCAGATGCGTGTTGACCATATAAAAGGTTTTGCCGTTCTGAAGATCCTGGAAGCGAACCCAGGTTGCCATCCGCGGAATCTGGTTCCCCCAGCTGGCGGAGCTGATCGTCTGCGGCGTATCGGACAGCCAGAAGTGAGACTGTTCCAATGGCTTCAGTCGTTCCGTATTATAAAAGATCGCCATATACTCGCCTAAGCTCCCGCCTTCACGTCCGACTCCAATCCGACCATATCCCGGCAGGTCATTCTCCAGATCGAGGATTTGCCGGTGAAGCCCTTCCTGCGTTCCGATGACGTCCGGTTTATGCTCCAGGATGAGATTCTTCGTGACAGGGCGGCGTTTCTCCCAAGGTTGACTGTCATTGGCGGCATAACGCAGGTTGAAGCTCATAACACGCAAAGGCCCAGGCGATGCTTCCGCGGTACTTCCCAGCTCGCCGGAAGGGGAGAGCGACGCCGTCGTCAGAAATGTTAGCATCATGAACAGGCTGGTGATTTTGGGGATTCTCATTAAAGTTCCTCCTTTGTCATGTGCAAGAATTGATTCCTTCTAAAGTGGACGTTAAGTAGATGTATCCTGTCCTCCCTTCCTGATTTGCCCATATCATATCTTATTTTTAGTTGGCTGCGTATTTACAATATTTTAGGTTTTTGCTTTCCTTTTGGGTAATCGTGGAGGAAATGGATGAGTGCATCAGGAATAATACCATTTAGGAATTGAGGTGATATGGTTTGAAGCCATTGAATTATAGCGCATTGATCTGCTCTTTGATTATCGGGATATCCATCGTAACGGCAAGTTTTATACTTCAGGGGACTGAGAGTTTAAAGTCGGTGCCAGCTGTAACGGATGAAGCCTATTCGATGCAAACGGAAAGCCCATTAATGACCCTTGAACAAACGGCCGAATTCTTGAACCTTACCGAGTCTCAGGTGAAAAGTATCATCTCATCCGAGAATGCGCTAAGAGCGCAGGGTGACTCCGAGGAGGTGTCGTTTCCTTATATTGTGGTGCAAAACGAAATCTACGTTAGCCAAATAGGGCTTATCTCGTGGCTTGAGGGGGCTACGCGGGAAAGAAGGATATATTGATCATGCGATTGTTACGATCTAAGGCCCTTAATCTCACGTGAAGATGGACAAAGCATGCACTCAACCAGAGGTTGAGTGCATGTTAGCTTACTCTACTTCCGCGTTATGTTTTTTCGTGAGGTTGTTGTGTATAGTAGAGGCATCTCATGGAAAGCGTGGTGTCTGGATTGATGAATCAGGCAAACGGCGTGATTGGTAACAATATTGGCAGGCTGCGAAAACAGCTCGGCATCACACAGGAGCTATTGGCTAACAGACTCGGTGTCAGCTATCAAGCCGTAAGTAAATGGGAGAATGGACAATCTTGCCCGGATATTTTACTGATTCCGATACTGGCAGATGTATTCGGGGTCACGATCGATGAGCTTTTTGGCAGGACTGTCCATAACATCGATTTACGAAAAGGACTCGTACTTGAGTATTTGTTCGACGGCGATGTGAGAGATACCAGCGGGGAGGGACATCATGGGCGACTAGAAGGCGGGAATTATGGCGAAGACCGCTTTGGCCGGAAGGGCGGGGCTTTAGTGTTGGATGGCGGAAGTCATTATGTCCGGATCGATCAACCGCCCATTCTTGTGAATGATGCTTTTTCAGTATCCGTATGGTGTTATTATGATGCACACAAGATCCTCCGCGGATGGCATAGCGCGATTGTCTCGCAAGATGGCCATCACCAGAACCGGGCGATGCAGCTTAGCACGAAGGATGAGTATATTACGTTCCATGGTTTCCTTAGAGAACCGGATCTATCGATGAACACCAAGATCGTGAAGGAGCACTGGTATCATGTGGTTATAACCTATGAGAAATCCCATTACCGAATGGTTGTCAATGGCCGTCTCGTTGCTGAGCGTACAGGCAGTTTTACACCCTATAATAAAGAACCGATGTATGTAGGTAGAAAATCAACCGATGAACCGTATTTCTTTTTCCAAGGGCGTATCGACGACCTGCGAATCTATAATCGTGCCATGCAGGACCGTGAGATCGAAGCCCTCTATCTTGAAGGTGGTTATAAGCCTGCCCCAATGCCGCATGTGGAGCCTGCGGAGGAGCCCATTCCGGTTCTTGAGGGATTGGACGACATCCGTATGGTCTTTACAAAAGATACCATTGATGCAGCGGCTGACTGGTATACCCGAAATTTAGGATTCAACATATTGATGCAGGAAGAAGGCTTCTATATGTTAACGTTGTACAACAGCCCGAATTTGATATTGGAATGCGTGAAAGCAAGGGAGCTGGAGTCTGGACAAGAGGCATCATTTATATTCAAAACCAATCGGGATATCGTAGAACTGAGCTCTACTTTATCTGCCGCTGGTGCGAGAATTGAGCAAATTCGGGACGAAGGCTTCGCATGGTTTCTGGATTTTAAAGATCCTTATGGACAAGCTTGGATCATTATGCGCGAGAAGGGGAGTCATTTGAGTTGAAGTTGTAACAACGTCGCGCGATTGCGCGTTATGTCCGTTAACGGTAGAATGATGTTAAGCAGTTGATATTTCATCCAAGAACCCTCCTCATGGTTAACGCCTAAGGTGGGTTTTGTTTATTTAAGACCATACCTGGAACTTCCCGGGAGGGCGCATCGAGCCTGGGGAAGCTATGTTCGAGGCGGCTATAAGAGAAGTGAAGGAAGAGACAGGATATGATGTGCATTTGACAGGCACTACAGGCGTGTATCCATTCATAGGCAGCTTGAATCACCCTGTGATCATGTTTCATTTTACCGGAGAAGTGGTGGGAGGCTCGCTTCAAATTGGTACAGGCGAGATTAAAGCTGCCCGCTGGGTCACGCTGCCTGATGTCTTGGCGGATAACGGCATGAAATTCCGGGATACCGAAGTCATGAGACAGATCGTTGAGAATCTCAAGAATGGCGTGCAGTACTCGCTTGCATTGTTTCATCCGTCTTTGCTTCTAACTTCGAGGTCATCGCATATTCATAATGCTTAGCGGATAATTTCGTATTATTTTTGGTTGTGGAACACAGTTCTTTCGTATGGGAAGGATACGATGATGTATCGAGGAGGTAAGGAAGTGGCCAGCATCCGTTTTCCCCTGGGTTCCTTTGAGCCGAAGGTGGAGCCGACATTGGAGGAGAGGCAGAGGTTTATACAACAGATACCTTCAATCGTACCGACGCTCCGGCAAATCATAATGAAATGCCCCCTTTCTCAGCTGCATATGCCTTATCGTGAGGAGGGCTGGAGCATTCAGCAAATCGTGCATCATCTGGCTGATAACGACATGAACGCATACTTGCGATTTAAACGTGCATTGACCGAGGAGGAGCCGATGGCAAACTCGTACCGAGAGGATTTATGGGCTGAACTGAGTGATTACACGGAGGTTCCCATTGAGAACTCGCTTACGCTTCTCGAAACACTTCATTTTCGTTTTCTTATACTGCTTAAGGACTTACGGCCCGAGGATTTCAAAAGAACCATGAGAACTCAACTGCTCGGCAGCATTACACTGGATATCGCGTTGCAGCGATTTGTGTGGCACAACCAGCATCATATCGCGCAGATAACATCCATATTGAACCGTGAAAACGCGAAGTTACATAAGGAGTGAGCCCAATTGAGCTGGAGATCCAAGTATGCTTATGGAGGCATTGTGTTCAATCAGAATCAAGAGGTCCTCAGGTGAAGTCCGCGCGGCCATTGGGGCGGCTATGTTTGGACCTTCGCCAAAGGCGGTGCTGAATTAAGCGATAGCTCCCCAGAAGAAACCGCAACCCGGGAAGTGTTAGAGGAGACAGGGTATAAATGCAGCATTATCGCAGCCATTCCGGGTGAATATGAATCGGATACATGCGTGACGAAATATTATTTGATGAGTCCGGAAGGTTGGAGTGCTCATTATGATGAGGAAACGCAGGAAATCAAGTGGGTTAGCGCGGAGCAGGCCTTTGAAATGATAGAAATGACATCAACCCCAAAAGGTAGACAACGCGATACAGATGCATTAATCAGTGCGATACATACGATGAGGGCATTGATCATAGAGAACAGATTCTAGTATTTCATTTTATTAGGAATCCAAAGGAGCTATCAAATCATGGGAATGTCAGATTACTATAAGGATCTAAGAGAAAAGATCGGAGACCAGTTAATATTCATGCCGTCCGTTGCGGGCATTATCCGTAATGATCAGGATTTTGTTTTATTTGGAAGAAAGCATCGCGAAGATGTATGGGGACTTGTGGCCGGTGCCATCGAGCTGGGAGAATCCCCGGCAGAGGCGATGGTTCGCGAAGCGAAGGAAGAGACTGGGCTAGATATCGTACTTGAACGAATCATTGGGGTATATGGTGGAAAAGAACGCCGATATACGTACAGCAACGGACATCAAGTGGAGTACCTCACGATTGTGTTTGATTGCCGCATCATTTCGGGTAAGTTGGATCGTGAGAATGACGAGTTTGCTGAACTCGTATTCTTTCCGGAGGATCAGCTGCCACCCACGGCTTTAAAATATCCGGAGCATATTTTCTTCAAAGCGAATGGAGAGCGGGCTCATTTCTGATAGAAAGCAGGTCCCCTATGACGTTAAAAGCGATAATCTTTGATTTGGATGAGACACTAACGGACAGAAGGTCGGCGATTGACTCGTTTATTGAGCGATTGATTGCCAGGTATTTCCCGGACTCCGATGAAGATGCTCAGTTTAGGATAGCCAAGCGATTTAAGGAAGCCGATCAGAACGGCTACCGGGATAAGCGTGAAGTGTATAAGATGCTGGTCGAGCATCTTCCGTGGGAGAATCCGCCTACGGTCGATGAATACCTGACATTTTTCAGGGAAGCTATCCCGCTTTGTATCCAGCCGATGGATCAGCTGTTTCCTGTACTTCGTCATTTGAAGTCTAAGGGGCTGAGGCTTGGCATCATTTCGAATGGAACCGTCCAAGTTCAAGAGGGGAAGATCCGTCAATTGGGTATACGCGAGTACTTCGATTCCATCGTGATTTCCGAAGAGGCTGGCGTCAAAAAACCGGATCCCAGGATCTATAGGAAGGCTTTAGATTTGTTAAACGTACGGCCATCAGAGACGTGGTTCGTCGGCGACCACCCGCATAACGATATCATCGGAGCAGCACAATGCGGAATCAAACCCATATGGTTTACGCGAGATGGAAATTGGAACTACTCTGAAGAAATAAAGCCATATCGGACGATACACAAGCTGGAAGAATTGATTCATATGTATGCCGAACACGATTGAGGGCTAGCAAAAAGGTAAAGTCCAGTGTCTTGGAGGTGCAGTTAATGAAGCGATTTAAAAGCGATAATGGACAAAAGCTCGTCTATGAATCCTATGACCGCCTGATGGCAGGATGGACGGTACCTTACGAGCAGCACCATATATCCACCTCGTACGGGATGACACACGTAATAACGGCAGGTTCATCGGATCTTCCCCCGCTGCTGTTATTGCATGGAACGGGCGATAACGTCGCCATGATGTGGATATATAATGTGGCGGAGTTATCCCGGAATTTCCATATCATCGCCGTGGATAATATCGGAGGTTCGGGAAAAAGCGAGCCGAATGACCGGTATGCGCAGGACTTTAATCAGGCAATATGGTTGGACGAGATTCTTGAGGCGATGAATGTTGACGCAACCTATATTGCCGGCGTATCCTATGGAGCTTATCTGGCCTACCACTACGCCATTGTCAGACCGGATCGGGTAAGAAAAATTGTATGCTTGGCTGGCGGCATTGCCGGAAGTCAATCTGAGCTGATGAACAAAATGATGCGGGCTTTTCTACCGGAAGCATTGTTTCCTTCAGAACGGAGTGTGCGTAAACTGCTTCGCAAGCTGTGCGGTACGAATGCAGATGCATTCGAAAACCATCCGGAGCTTATGCAGCACTGGTTCTACTTGCTGAAGTACTTTAACAATCGCTCCATGATGAAACACACTATCACAATCCATTCGTCTGCCGACATTCAGACTATACGCAGCAAGACATTGTTCGTTATAGGTGAGCAGGATCTGCTTAGTTATTATCCGAAGGCGGTTGCCAGACTGGAGGCGAATGGGATGCGGTACCGCCTCGTTCCGGGCGCGGGCCATGCGATCAATCATGAGATGCCGGGGCTCGTTCATGAAGAGATAATAGGCTTTTGCAGGGAAGCTTGAGGGGAGGGGGATGAACAATGAAGATAAAACGATTCATCTGGCTGTTTATTAGTGCGCTTCTCTGTCTGCTCGTGGTTCTATTCGGGAATGCGATGACACCTAAACTCGGCACGAGTTCGGGGAACGGCAATCCTGCCATTCTGCTGTTCATCCCTCTGAGCATACTTTTTCTTGTTCTGGTCAATCAATGGATTCGTGTCTTCAAAGATGTAAAGATGTCCCTTACCTCGTTAAGTTTGTTGATCTTTACCCTGGCTGGCTATATCATAGCGGGTTACATATATCAGCTCCGAAGACTCGAAATCTATAGACAAATTCAAGCGGAGGCATTCGAATCAGAATATGGTAAAGTCGATTGGGCTCATATCGAATCCATTACGTCCGGTATTTTATCGATACATATGAATAATCAATTTTTTAATGTAAACACGTACTTCATGATGATGGCCTTTTCGCTTCTACTGTGCTTTTTGTACAAGTTGATTGAAGGACTCATAAACAGAAGTCAAGGAACTTCTGCGGAGAATTAAATCAGTAATCTAGGTGGATAGGAGGAGCATGGTATGTCAACAAACGGGATTTACGATAAGCAGGCCGAAGCTTATGAGGCCATGATTAGCAAGCAGCCTGATTTAGCGGGAGTTATTTATGAAAAAAAACCATACGAGGGGCTGGATGTACTTGATTTGGGGGCAGGATCAGGGCGATTATCTATGCTGCTAGCCGGATACGTCAGATCTTTGATATGTACTGACATAGCGCAGCCGATGCTGGATATTTTGGATAGTAAATTATCTGAAGCCTATGATTTCCGTAATTGGACGACCGTAGTCGCTGATCATCGCAGCCTGCCGATTGATTCATCGAGTGTGGATCTGATCGTATCGGGCTGGAGCATTAGTTATCTGGCCGATTCGAGTCATGACGATTGGCGTGAGAATCTTGAACTTGTCATGACAGAGCTGCAGCGAGTATTGAGACCAGGCGGGACGATTGTGATTCTGGAAACGATGGGAACCGGAACGGAGACACCGAATCCTCCCGATTTTTTAACGGGTTATTACGAACAGTTGGAGCATCGATATGGGTTTAACCATCAGTGGATTCGAACGGATTATGTTTTTGAAACAGTTGAAGAAGCGCTGCATAACACGGGATTCTTTTTCGGAGAAGAGCTGACGGACAAGATTCAGGCGAACCAATGGTCAACCGTGCCGGAATGCGCGGGGATCTGGTGGAAGCATGTTAGCTATCATGGGTTGAACGGTTACGTACCGCTGAATCTGTGGTAGAATTGCGAAGGACAATAACCCATACACATTCTACTGGAGAAGCAGGGAACGTATGTTAGCCCTGCTTTTTTGATTTGAAGATGTTTGCTAATGGATCATAAGGAGAATAGAGAATGCCAACGATGATTACAAAGTCATTTGATGAAGAAATGCAGCGATGTCTAAGTGAAATTACATCGGCTTATCATGCAGGGGAACTGAGCACGGTGGACCTAGCGGAATTACCGGAGGAAATCTGCATCATTGAGGTGGAAGATGAGATGGTGGGGTACGGAGTCGTGTGGGAATACGATAACGGGAAGCAGCTCATCCAGAAGGCCGAACAAGATTATTTTAGCGCCGATGAGCGGTATTTGGAGAAGGACTTCTATATTGATATCAAGAATAAGAAGGATTTTATCTTTATCCAAGCTTTGGATGTACTCAAAGAATTCGAAAGCAAAGGATACGCGGCTTCCTTCGTGAACTGGCTCAAAGCAAAGTATCCTAACAAAAAAATGTATGTCTATACCCTGGAAAAATCACGGAATTTCTGGTTCAAGCAGAATTTCGAGATTCTAGGAAGTACGGCATGGATGACCTTTAATTAAGGTATTGTGCAGCATCAAAATTATACGAGGGAAGTTCATTGCGTTCTTGACCCGAAACGATAAGCCGTCAGTTGATCCAAAGTAGACATTCAAGATAACCGGCTGCAAATTTGCAGCCGGTTTATCTTGATTCGAGTCAAGCAGAGTTGAACGCCTGTTATTGATCCAGCACGTTTTCAAACTTGTTGAACCATTCTTTCCAGCCATATCTGGCCCCTTCGAGTCCATGAACATGGGAGAAGCCCGTTTGTTCGAGATGAAGGTTAACCTTGCCGTCGCCTAAATCTTGCAGCGTCCAGGTAACGATATGCCGCTCGTCTCCGGTAGCCCAAGAATAGGACAACCGATTGGGCGGTTCTACGATAAGTACTTCGCCGTCAACGATTCCATCCCAATATTCGGACGGCTCATGGCGAAACTGAAAACGATGTCCAACGATAGGCTTAAAATCATTTTCCGTGATCCACTTTGCTAACTTACTTGAATCGGTTAAGGCAGCCCAAGCCTTCTCGATTGATGTCGTGTACTGAAAATCCATGGATAAGATTAAACTCATTCTTCTTCCTCCTCGAACAGCTGGTTCAAGCGCAGCATATTTGTAGTCCAGTATTTGCTGTAGAAAGCCACCCAATCTTGAACTTCTCTAAGCGGATCGGGATTTAGCTTAAATCGCGTTTCTCTGCCTACTTTCCGGTCGAGCACCAGCCCGGCCTCTTTAAGGATGGTCAAATGCTTGGATACCGCTGTACGGCCCATTGAAAATTGTGCCTTTAATTCATGAAGCGGTTTCTCCTCTGCCTGTGATAACAGATGAATCAGTTGACGCCTAGTGGGATCTGCAATCGCGTCAAATACATCGCGGGACGGATTATTCTCAATCACGACAACCCTCCTAAAAGTCTAATTTTGTTGTTAGTCATCTAATGATGTGTGAAGGGACCGCCGTTAATTTCACCACCTCTGCTTCATGATTTTATAAGTGAAATTTTCAGATATACCTGGAAATGACGATCACTCGATTTGAGAGTTAGTGTTAATCTCTAATGTTCATTCTAAACTAATACCCAAAAAAGGCATCCTTTTTGATATTCCGCTTAGAAATCTGATTATTTTGCAAATGGGTGGAAATCGAATCTACCAATGACTTCGGACCCGCAATAAAGTATTTTCCATTGTTTTTATATAAGGTATTAAACGTATCGATTTCCTGATGCAAGTCATCTCTTGAATCAAGATAAGTCACAGTTAATGAAGCATGGTTAGCCATTTCATCTAGCTCATTCTTGAAGATATAAGACTTTTTGCCATCCAAATAGAGCAGCTTTCTTTGCTTCCCCTCATGATTCCCTTCTGCCTCTAATTGTTTAAGGATCGACCGAAATGGTGTGATTCCAATTCCGCCTGCGATCAGAAGCGAAGGACTGTTATCTTGCATATAAAAAGAACCAACAGGGCCGCTCATTTTAACTTTCATTCCCTGTTTTAATTCTAATAGAGCTTTTTTAAAATCACTGGGATCATCACTGATGCGCGTTGTTATTTTAACTATATTCTCTGTAGGAGCAGCTGCCAAGCTGAATGGTTTTGTAGGGTTTTTTATGGTCTTATGAGTAATGCTAAACAAACCATATTGCCCTGCCTTCCAGGTTAAATCTTTCTCTCTTTCAAATAGAAAAGAATAGACATCCTCTGATTCTTTGCGGCTTTCTATAAATGACAGTTCTCTCTTCTTGAATATGGAGAACATATCCTGAAAAAAACTCATTTTCCCATCTCCCTGTTATAACGTTATCGGTAATGCAATCACTATATCTTCAACCAAACTTCTAATTGGACACCATTTAGTGATACTTTGATTTTAGGCCACCATTTGGTGTCGTGTCAATGACATATTTAAACTCCATATGATCACGGTCCAGCCCATATTGCATTTTAACAAATGATTCGCTCCAGATGCGTTATATCCCGATATGGATCGGAAGATCGTTGTATAGTAAGCGCTTTACCCACGCTTCTATAATGGTAGCAAGCTGTAAAAGGCGCTTGTTGCTATAACGGCCTGAATGCAGCACAGATGCACGCAGAAGGAGGCAATCCACAAATGTTAGGAAGCAGCGATACGGCGGTGAACGTGGAGGTGAATGCCGAAACTCACATTCGCTTGGCGAATGGTCTGGTGGCCATTGAGGTGGATTTGGAAAAAGGCGATTACGCCTACGCAGGCAGCAGGGGATTCGCTCTGCAAGATGTACGAAGCGGCTTTCGATGGCAGGGCCGGGAATACCACACGGGGAATTATGACCGCCACTATATGATAGGCCAGCCGGAGAAGATTCAAGATTCGTTCGGAACAGGCATCCATGTCGTGATGAAGCATGAATCCGATCTGCTCCCAGGCCTGGAACAGCATTTTTACGTCTATGAGGGGGCTTCATCTTTTATCACACGGATCGTCATTGTCGGCCGAGAAGAATTGAAGGTAAACCGCATCGCGGTGGTGAAAACCGATAGCGTATCGAGCGGGAGCGAGACGGTTCCGGGAGAAGCGCTGCATGTGCTGCGCGTGCCTTATGACAATGACAAATGGGTGCGCTACCTGACGGAGACGGCCCCTCTGGAGACGGATAGTTACGAAGTGACGGCCTTGTTCCAGCCGGATAGCCGCAATGGATTGATTCTGGGATCGATCAGTCATGACGTGTGGAAGACCGGCATTCGCGTCAAAGGGGAAACCGCAGGCAAGCTGGATGAACTGGAACTGTACGCTGGCGCGGCCGACACCATGACCCGAGATTCCCAGCCGCATGGCTACGTAAGATCAACTCACGTCGAATCTCCGCTGGTTATGGTAGGGGATTACGACGATTATCGGACAGGACTCGAAGCGTATGGGGAAGCGAATGCGAAAGTAGCGCCTGCTCTGAACTGGGACGGCGGCGTCCCGATCGGCTGGAACAGCTGGTCGGCCGCCATGAGCGCGCTGGATTACGACCTCTATGTGGCGACGAGCGATTTTCTGAAGCGGGAGGTTCAGCCGCAGGGCTTTCATAACGAGGATACCCTGTACATGAATTTCGATGCGTTCTGGGATCGCCTGACGCCTGCCGAGATGGAGGATGCCTTGAAAAGAGTCCGCAAGAACGGGCACAAACCCGGTACATACTGGACGCCGTTTGCGTTCTGGGGAAGTCCGGCTGGGTTCGGGAACCCCGTGGAGGGTACTGATGGGAAGTATACCTATGGCGATATCCTGCTTCGCGACCAGGATGGCGAGATTTTGCCGGATGTTGACGGCGGACTTGCAATTGATCCTACGCATCCCGGGAACCTGGCGCGAATCGATTGGTTCATGGATAAATTCGTCTCCGAAGGATTTGAGTATATCAAGCTGGACTTCATGGCTCACGGGGCTCTGGAAGGCAAGCATTATAACCCGGATATTACGACGGGGATCGCTGCATATAATTACGGATTGTCGTATCTGACGGATAAACTCTCCCCGGAGCGGATCGGCAGACCGTTCTTCATCAACCTGTCGATTGCCCCGCTGTTCCCTTATGCCTATGCGCACAGCCGCAGAATTTCCTGCGATGTGTTCGGAACGATCCGGGATACGGAATATTTGCTGAACTCGCTGACGCACGGGTGGTGGATGAACGATACGCTGTACCGTTTTAACGATCCGGACCATGCCGTGATCTATAAAAGCTTCAACCAGGATTCGACGACCCGCCATGAAGGGCGAAGCCGTCTAACCGCGTCCGTGATCTCGGGAACGGTGCTGTTGCTGGGCGATGACTTCCGGCATGAGGAAGCGGCATGGCGCACCAAGAACTGGCTGGGAAATGAGGCGATCATCGAGATTGCGAGACTGGGCAGAACCTTTGTGCCCGTAGAGGGGAATCTCGGGAAACAGGCTGCGGATACGTTTGTGCTGAACCATCCGAGCGAAGCGGGAACGACGTATATTGCCGTATTTAACTTTGACGGGGCCGAGTCCGTGCAGAAGGCGGTTTCCTTGGAACGGTGCGGCCTCGAGGCGCACGCTTCCTACACGGTCCTGGATGTGTGGGAAGGCACTGTAGGTCAATCGGAGGGTACACTCACGGTCGAGCTGGCGCCAGCCGAATCGAAAATCCTGAAATTAAGCCGAAATCAATGAGTAGAAGGAGGAGAGGTTCAGTGCGTATTCATCCGTTCAAATTCTTCCAAAAATCATTCATGCTCTTCTTATCGATTCTGTTAGCGGGGACTGTGCTAGGCAGCTCCTTGGCTTCGGCAGAACCGCAGCAGCCGAGTCAAACGGCCGGAGGCATCCTTTCCTACGAGGCCGAGGCATCTCAGAACACGTTTACCGGCAATGCAGGAGCGGTCGATTGCGGCTTCTGTTCCGGCGGGCAAAAAGCCGGCAATCTATACGGCGGCTCCACGTTGACGTTCAACGGGATTCAGGCCGATAAGGCCGGTATCTACAATATGAACATGTTCTACATCTCCGGGGATTCCCGCGCGGCTTCGATCTCCGTAAACGGAGCGGAGAAGGAGAATTTCAGTTTTCCGAAAACGGCGGATTGGAACACGATCGGCACCTATCAGATTCAAATTTACTTGAATCAGGGCAGCAACACGATTCTGTTCGATGACGCAGGCGGCTACTCGCCTGATTTTGACAAGATTGAGCTGACCTTTGATTCAGCCGGCGAAAACGGATCAGGCCCGGATGGCAGCATTGGCGATTTAGGCAAGCAAAAGAAAGCCACCAGCTATGGCTCCATCACCTTAACCGAATATGCCAACGGCTTTAAGGTATCCAATCCGTCGTATGAGCTGCTGTACAACACCTCGACCGGATTGTCGCAATACAATTGGAACGGCCAACCGGTTGCCAAGGGGTTATACAGCGAGATCCAGCTCGACCGGATGGTTGCAAGTACAGATTATAAACATCATAAATTCTATAAAAATCAAGTGGTCCCATTCCAGGATGCCACCGGCAACGGCATCAAGGTGACGGTCGTGAATGAGGATGGGGGAATGCCATCGCTCAGCCAAATCTATTACGTCTATGAAGACGGGCCATATCTGCTTACGGAAACGGTCGCTTCCCATCATTCCGCAATTTCTACGGGGAACATCGCACCTATCGCGATGGAAGCGAGAGGCGGCATCGACATCGGCAGCTATGACGATAACCGGGTCCTCGTCGTTCCTTTCGACAATGATGCTTGGTCCAGATACCAAGCGAAGTCGATGAATACCGGCCTCAACAACGGTCTGTATGTCAGCTCGGAGCTGACGGCCATTTATGACAATACGAGCCGGAACGGCCTCGTTATCGGATCGGTAACCCATGACACGTGGAAAACCGGCATCTATTGGAGCGGCTCGAATGACAAATTGAACAAATTGCGCGTATATGGCGGATTTACGTCATCCACATCCACGTGGGACACGATTCCGCATGGAAAAGTAACCGGCAAGCAGATTGCTTCGCCGAAAATCATGGTCGGCTTTTTCGAGGATTACCGGACCGGGCTGGAAGAGTTTGGCCAGGTGAATGCAGCAATCCAGCCTCCGTTAGCCTTTGGCAAAGACATTCCTGAAGGCGTTCCGGTCGGCTGGAACAGCTGGGGAGCTTATGCCAGTGATTTAAGCTTTGACAAGGCGGTCTCGGTCTCCAATTATTTTAAAGACCATATTCAGGACCATTCCTTCAACAATGAAGGCCATATCTACATCAATCTCGATTCCTATTGGGATAACATGACGGATCAGCAGCTGACGGATCTGGTTCAGCTCATTCACAGCAATGGACAGAAGGCCGGCATCTATTATTCGCCGTTCGTGTACTGGGGCAACAATATGGAGCAGGAAGTCGAAGGGACGAGCGGCAAATATAAATACGGCGATATCGTGCTGCGCGATTGGGACGGCAACGTCCTGCCGACGCTGGACGGCGCTTATGCAGTGGATCCGACGCATCCGGGCGTGAAGCAGCGGATCGATTATTACATGAATAAGTTCAAGAGCAAGGGCTTTGAATATATCAAAATCGATTTTCTAAGCCATGGGGCAATGGAAGGCAAGCATTATGATGCCAACGTTCAAACCGGCATCCAGGCCTATAACCAAGGGATGGCATACGTGAATGAAGTGCTGGACGGCTCCATGTTCATCAGCGCTTCCATCGCGCCGCTGTTCCCAAGCCAATATGCGCACAGCCGCCGCATCTCCTGCGATATCGACGGCAGCATCGGCAGCACGGAATACCAGCTGAACAATCTCACGTACGGCTGGTGGCAGAACGGAACGATCTACCATTATACCGATCCGGACTATATGCACTTAACCAAGGGCGGATCGATCGAAGGTGCGCAGTCTCGTGTCAATGCGGCCGCGATCTCCGGCACGGTCTTCCTGAATTCGGATGACGTAACGGATGCGACGGCACGGCAGTACATGGAAACGCTGCTGACCAATCCGGAAGTGAACGGGCTGGCGATGAAGGGCAAGGCGTTCCGGCCGGTAGAAGGCAACACGGGCACGCAGGCAGCGAACGTATTCGTGCTAAACGATCAGGGAACCTACTATGTAGCCGTGTTTAACTATACGCAACATGCGGCCCAGCATACCGTGGATCTCGTTCGTGCCGGTATCGCTTCGGACGGGGCGGCGTCCTATACGGTGACGGATGTATGGAGCGGCCAATCTCAGACGGCATCGGGCTCTTCGCTGGATGTGACGCTAAAAGCGGCTGAATCCAAGCTCTATAAAATCGTCCCTAATCCATAATACGAAGTCATCGATTCATCATGTACATTTGTAAGTTCATCGCGGTTCCCGGCACCATCCGGGGATCGCGATTTCTTGCTTTTGCTGTATGGGTAGTGCTTGTCTCGATATTGGAAAATCAAATGAAGAGGAGAAAACAACATGTCAGATATGAAGCTTTGGTATACGAAACCGGCCCAGGACTGGTCGCAAGGGCTGCCGATCGGCAATGGCCGAATGGGGAATGTGGTGGTATCCACTCCTGACAGAGAAATATGGAATATCACCGAAAGCACCTATTGGTCCGGCCAGCCGGAGCCGGCTCAAGGGCGAAGCAATAGCAAAGCGGATTTGGAGCAGATGCGGAAGCACTTCTTCCAGGGCAATTATCGCGAAGGCGATCGACTGGCCAAGAAGCACCTGGAGCCGGAAAAATTGAATTTTGGCACCAATCTGGGACTATGTCAAGTCGTTCTGGAGTTTGATCATCACGTGAAGCTATCCGAAGGCGGGCGACAAAATGCAGCAGCTGAGCCGCTGTTCCATCGGGAACTGGATCTGGAGGAGGCGGTGGCGCGTTCTTTTTGCGAGATCGATGGAGCGGAGATGACGCGAGAGGTCTTTGCTTCCCATGCCGATCAGGTCATCGCTGCGCGGATCCGCAGCAGCCAGGGCTCGTCAGGTGTGTCATTCCGCATTTCGATTCGAGGCGAGAACGGTCCTTTTCATGCTGTTGTTACTGGGAAGGACACGATCGAATTCCAGGGACAGGCGCTGGAAGGCATACATAGCAATGGGGAGTGCGGGGTGTCCTGCCATGGCCAGCTTCGGGTCGTAACGGAAGGCGGGCAGGTGAGCTGCACGGATGACACCATAAACGTGGCCGGAGCGGATGAGGCGGCGATTTATTTTGCGGTGAATACGGATTACCGTCAAGAAGATGAGGGCTGGCGTGAGAAAAGCGCGTTGCAGCTGGAGCAGGCTGTGCTGCTGGGATATGATGCGCTGAGAGCCAAGCATCTGGCGGATTATCAGCCGCTGTATGCCCGTGTAAGCTTAGATCTGGGAAGCTCCGAGCATTCCAGTCTGCCTACGGACGAGCGGATCGGCAGGTTTAAGCAGGGCAACTGGGACGATCCGGCGTTGTTTGCGTTGTTTTATCAATACGGCCGGTACTTGACCATTAGCGGGTCACGACATGACTCCATCCTGCCCATGCATTTGCAAGGCATATGGAATGACGGCGAAGCCAACAAAATGGCCTGGAGCTGTGACTATCACCTGGATGTGAACACCCAGATGAACTATTTCCCCACAGAGGCCGCGAATCTGAGCGAGAGCCATGAGCCGCTCATGCGGTATATCCAGCAGCTGTCGGTGGCCGGACGCTCGGCTGCGCAGCATTATTACGATGCCGAAGGCTGGGTGGCCCATGTATTCTCCAATGCCTGGGGATTTGTGTCGCCGGGGTGGGGAACTTCCTGGGGGCTGAACGTGACGGGCGGACTATGGATCGCGACGCATATGATGGAGCATTACGCGTATAACCGCGATCAGGCTTTTCTGGAGGAGCTGGCTTATCCCGTCCTGAAGGAGGCCGCAGCCTTTTTCATGGATTACATGACGGTGCATCCGAAGTATGGCTGGCTGGTGACGGGTCCGTCGAATTCGCCGGAGAACAGCTTTTATACCGGCCATCCGGAGGATGGGCATCAGCAGCTGTCCATGGGCCCGACCATGGATCAGGTCCTGGTTCGGGATCTGCTGGCGTTCTGTGTGAAGGCAGCACAGGCACTGGGCGTGGATGAGGAGCTTCAGCAGAAGTGGCAGACGGCGCTGGATCAATTGCCTCCGCTGATGATCGGCAAGAAGGGGCAGCTGCAGGAATGGCTGGAGGACTATGAGGAGGCGCAGCCGGAGCATCGCCATCTATCGCATCTATATGCCCTGTATCCCGGCAGCCAAATCACGCCGCATCATACGCCGGAACTCGCTGCGGCAGCCAGAGTGACATTGGAGAACCGGAACAGCCGGGCCGACCTGGAGGATATCGAATTTACCGCAGCGCTGTTCGGGCTCTTCTATGCCCGATTGCATGACGGGGACCAGGCCGTGCAGAATATCGCCCACCTGATCGGGGAGCTGTGCTTCGACAACATGCTCACTTACTCCAAACCCGGCGTGGCAGGAGCCGAGGCGAACATCTTTGTCATCGACGGCAACTTCGGCGGCACCGCCGCCATTGCGGAAATGCTGCTGCAGAGCCACGAAGGCGAGATACATCTCCTGCCTGCACTGCCGACGATGTGGCCAACAGGCAGCGTGACAGGGCTGAAGGCGAAAGGGAATATTGAGGTGGATATGAGCTGGGAAGAAGGGAAGCTTGTAGAGGCAAGGGTGAAGGGGAATGAGAGTGGGAGTGTGCTGGTGTTTTATGGGGGGATGTCAATATAACTATAACTCTCAAGGGAGGAATGTTGTATGTGTTGGATATGGGAAATTAGAGTAGGGGGAGCTAATTGAGAAGGCTTTCTTTGGGCTTAATGAGAGAGGCTAGTGAAGTTGACTGTTGTTAAAAATTGAAATATGAATGAGATAATCGAATTAATACTATGAAGATATCCTAAAACGAATGGTGCTTTAGGATATCTTCTCTTTTTTCGATAATAAATCATTCGACGACCTTAAACGACAGCAATCGACAATAGTCTTAGGGTACTATATATAATAGGTCTTAAGATTTAAAATATTCCAAAAGATTAACTTCTTTCTATTATATCAGTGACATATTAGGTGAGGGACGAATATGAGTGCAATAAAATTTATTTCAAAAAATGAGAATAAAAATCTTGTATTGTTTGTTCATGGGTTTACAGGTAGCAATGAAACGTGGATTAATGAACACGGGCAGGAATTTCCTAAAATGCTTTTAGAAGATAGTCAAATAGCAGAAAATTATGATTTTGCTTATATTACCTACTATACGACGTTAATTGACATGTATGGTGCAAAGGTAAAAACAAATTTATTTAAGCGACTCTTTAACATTGAAACTGAAATCGCTAGGAAAAACTTGGGGATTACCCAGTTGGGGGAATTCATTCAATCTGTGATTCAGTTCAATTGTGAATCCTATGAGAATATAATCATTATTGCACATAGCATGGGAGGACTAGTTACTAAATCATTTATTTTAAATGAAGTTAACAAAGAAGTGCCGTCTAATAAAGTGAAATTATTTCTTTCTCTAGCAGTACCTCATAACGGTACTGAATGGGCAAAATTAGGTGAAAAATTATTTAACAATGCGCAGGCGATTGATCTAAAACCTCTAAGTCCAGTTCTTACACAAATTAATCAGAATTGGATACATTGCAAGTCATTGCCCAAAACGGTGTGTTTTTATGGACAATATGATGAAATAGTTGACGAAGGTAGCGCTGTAATTTACCAAGCAGAGAAGCCTGAAAAAATACCATGTGACGATAACCATAATACTATTATTCGTCCATCAGATAAAAGTAGGCATGTTTTTGTAGCCATTCAATCGATTCTTCAAAAGTTTGCACAGGAGGTTTATTTAAAAGAACCTTTTCAAGTTCGGCCTTTTATTGATCAAGGGCAATTGGATGACGAAATATTTGTTCTGAGACTTTTGATAGCAGATGTACATAATATCCATATAAATAGTGCTAAACAAACATTCTTTAATGCGGAATATATGCGAAAAGTCTTGGTCAATCAAGGTGAACATGCAATAGCAACTCTAGGAGATTTGTATTCAAGAATTGAAACGTTTTATTCTATTGCATTTGGGAAGCTAATGAGCGGCGATTTAAACGATAGTAATCATTTGGTTACATATGTCCACGAACAAGTTAGTAAAGAATCAGATTTCTTAAAAAGTGCTATTCCTTTGCTTGGTGGTTTTCAGAAAATAGGAATGCTGCATCAGTTAATGAATATGATGGAAAAAGATTTGTGGTGGGCTCAACAGCAAAACTTTCAAACAATAGAACAATTTAGAAAGGCCAGAAGAAAATGAATAAACTTCCTTTTATTATTCCAGAGAATGAATCGAATGTAAGATTTGCAAGATTGTTGATCCTTATTGAATCATTAGGGGTTGGAAAGAGGGGGAAATTACTATTAAGCATAGAAAAACTTTCGACATATGATTACTTGGTGAGGAACCCAGTTTTATTGCAGAAACTTCTTAACACTGAAGGCCAAGGTAAGTTGATGGACTTAGAGGAAAAAGAAGTTGATTCTATTGAGTCACTTTTTCCCAATAGAGCTTCCTTATACGATTATAACACTATTAAAAAATTTACATACTCTTTGATTTATAATGGATATGTTTCCGTTGAGCATAATAAAGAAGGGCATATTTTTTATTATGTTACTGAACCTGGAAGAGAGTTTGTTGACAAATTAGAGTCGGCATATCTTCACCGAATTAAAGATCTTTGCAAGGTGCTTGTTCCATTACAAAAATACTCTGCCTCACAATTACAAAGAACTTTAAAATCTATTAATTATGGAGTGGTATCATAAGATGAAAAAAAATAAATCTCCCCGATTAATATTAAACAAACTTATACTTGTAGGTAGGGATAAAAACTATGTTGTTCCTTTTTCTATGGGATTAAATATTATTTATGGGGATTCAGATACCGGTAAATCTAGTATTCTTAATATAATTGATTACCTTCTTGGAGCAAGTGAAGTTTTCCTATATGATGAAATTGAAATTCATGGAAAATATGGGCTGTTGGAACTGAAGTTAAATGATAAGATATACACGATTAAAAGGGATATTTTTAATCCTAAGTCTTATATAGAGGTTTACCATTCAAGCATCGATCAAATGGAAGGTGTTTTTCCGAAGGAATATGGTTCAAGCTTTGCAAAGGAAGGTCCAGCGGGTTTCTTCTCAGATTTTATGTTGGAAGCGCTGAACATTTCATTGGTCAAACTAAAACAAGCCCCCACTAAGGCAGATTCAAAGATGTCCTCATTAAGTTTTAGGGATATTCTTAAATTTTGTATCCTAGACCAGGATGATGTGGGTAATAAGGATATATTAGACCAAAAAAATCCGGCTGTTTTTGTGAAAAATAAAGAAACTTTTAAATTTCTACATAATCTTCTGGATAGTCAAATCACTGAGTTACAAGAGGATATTGCAGAGAAGACTCGAATTAAAAATGAAATAACTCAACAATTTACTATTGTTTCGTCTTTTTTAAGAGATGCCCGTTTGGAAACCTCTGAGTTCCTTGAGGGAAAATCACAGAAATTGTCTGAAGAATTGAAAGTACTAGATAATGAGATTTTACAGTTAACATACAGTATGAAATCAAACTCGGACCACGATAACGAACTTAGAGAGATTATTGTATCTAAACAGAGTCATCTCGATAGTCTATCATTAAGTAAGATGTATAAAGAAACACAACTTGATCAGAATTTACGTTTAAAGCGTGATTATCAACAGGATATTGATAAATTGTCGGCTTCGGTTGAAGTCATAAAGAAGCGACCTAATCATGAAGAACATTTAGTTCACTGTCCTGTTTGTGACAATGAGCTTAAGGCCTCTAAATTTAATGAACTTTTTAGTCAATATGATTCCAGTTCTATTGAATTGGAAATTAAGAGTTTGAAAAATCGATTTAAAGAAGTTTCGTTTTTAATCGAAAGAGATAGAGAAAGTATTTTGGATATAATTGAGGAGATAAACTCAATTAGTGCTGAAATAATAAAAGCGAAGGATATGTTGGATTTAAAAACTAGTGAGTTTGTTTCTCCATTTATGTCACAGCGTGATTTGCTAAATACTAGAAGAGGTGAAATAAACGAGGAAATAAAACGAACTGACTATTTGATTAAGCTTCGGAAGCAGTTAAATGAATTAGCTAATAGAACGGATGTATTAACTGAACAAATCTCACAACTAAATACTAGAATGACTGCCCTAATTGAAGGTGCTCCTTCTGTTGAAGGTGTTTTGGGGAGCATCTCTGATTTATTAAACGAATTCTTAACTTTTATTCCAATACGTAATCCATATGGGATTGGAATTAGTGATAGAACATTCTTGCCAGTTGTTAGAGATAGAGATTATTCAAAATTAACTTCTGGAGGCTTAAGAACCCTTGTATCAGTTGGCTATATAATTAGCTTGTTAAAAAATAGTTTGACCTCTGATACTAACTATCCTAGCCTTGTTATGATCGATACTGTGGGTAAATATATTGGAAAAACAAAAGCTAAGTATTTGGAAAATACTAATCAATCAGAAGATAAGTTAGAAGGCGTTAACGATCCTGAAAAATATAAAAACATTTATAGTTATTTGAGTTCTTTGAGCGATGAATACTCTGAGAGCTACGACTTCCAGGTGATTATAGTAGATAATGATTTGCCAGAGACCATGGAGTCTCATTTGAATAAATATATTATAAAAAAGTTTAGTGTGGACAAAAGAGAGGGCTTTGAAATTGGTTTTATTAATAATGCTACGCGTAGAATTTAGGAAATGGGGTATAGCAGCTTTATTGAGAACTCTCGTTGAGGAATTTAGAAAAATTATCTAAATTAACAAATATGATTTCTAACTTGCTCATGATGTAACTCGATTTATTTGCAGTTATCTATTTAACTCATTTGTTAAATTCCCAGCAGTTCACATTTGAATTGGTTACTTTGCGGATGAGACCTTGGATACCGAATAGACTTGAAAACAAACCCAACATTTTATCAGTTGGATTTAGCTTATTGTATACTTTAAACTCATTAATCTAACGAAATCTTCACACTTAAAATTACAAATTGCTAATATAATCACGCCCCTACCCTCCCAGGTAAGGGCTCTCTTCATTTCCCAACAAAACTCTAACTCTTTATCGCCCCCATCATAATTCCCTTCACAAAATACCTTTGCACAAAAGGATACACCATAATGATTGGCAGCGTAGCGACCATGGTTACCGCCATCCGGATGCTTTCGCTGGAAACCGGGATCCGCTTGGAGCCCTGCGCCAGCTGCTGGGCGTCGGACATCATGCCGGCGGTCTGGAACTGGTTGAGGATTTTGACCAGGACGGCCTGCAGGGTCTTGAGCTCCGGCTTGTAGGTATACACATAGGAGTCATACCAGGAGTTCCAATGGCCGATGGCCAGGAACAGGCCGATCGTGGCGAGCACCGGCACGCACAGCGGCATGATGATGCGGAAGAACGTCTGCAGGTCGTTGGCGCCGTCGATTTTGGAGGATTCCTCGATCTCGCCGGGGATCTGCTCCATGAAGGTGCGCACCAGAATCATCAGGAACACGCCGATTAAGCCGGGGAAGATATAGACCCAGAAGGAGTCGATCAGTCCGAGGGATTTGATGATCATATATGTCGGGATCAGCCCGCCGCCGAAATACATCGTGAACACAAAGAAGAAGGAGAAATATTTCCATCCAAGCAGATTGCGCTTGCTAAGCGGATAGGCGAGCAGCGTGATGAAGAAGATGGATGCTGCGGTCCCGACGACGGTACGAAGCACGGTAATCTTAATGGCGCTCCAGATTTCCGGATTTCGGAAGATGGTCAGGTAGCTCTCGATGGTTGGCACGCGCGGCCAGAAGTAAAGGTTGCCCCGCATCGTATCGGTCGCATCGTTCAATGAGATGACCAGGATGTTCCAGAACGGATAGAAGGTCACGAGAAAGATGCCGGTCAGGAACAGGTATAAAGAGGCATCGAAGATACGCTCGGGCACGGTTTTTTTGCTTAACATGGATGTACCTCCTTATGGTTTAGAATAGGGACTGCCCGTTCAGCTTCTTCGCCGTATAGTTGACGATGACTACGATGATGAATGCCACCACGGAGCTGAACATGCCGACGGCTGCCGCATAGGAGAACATGCCGTTCTGGATACCATAGCGGAACGAATAGGTGGACAGGACGTCGGAGTAATCCCGCGTCAGGTCATTGCCGAGCAGGAAGTGCTGGTCGAAGCCCGCGTTCAGGATGCCGCCAAGCGCCAGAATCAGCAAAATGACAATGGTTGGCTTCAGGTGGGGCAGGGTGATGTACCGGATCTGCTTAAAACGGTTGGCGCCGTCGACCTTGGCCGCTTCATAGAGCTCCTGGTTGATGGACGAGATGGCCGCCAAATACATGATCGAGCTGTAGCCCATATCCTTCCACGTATTGCCGAGCGCAACGATCCACCAGAAATACTTGCCGTTCTGCAGGAATAAAACGCTTTCATCGGTAATATGGAGGAATTTCAAAATGCCGTTAATCGCGCCGTCCGAGGAGAGCAGGGTCACGATGATATTGGCCGCGATCACCCAGGATATGAAATAGGGAAGATAGGAGGCGGTTTGCACCGTCTTTTTGAACTTTACGCTCTTGATCTCATTAATCGCGATGGCGATCAGGATCGGCATCGGGAAGGAGAAGAGCAGCGTGATCAGCGTGGAAGCCAGCGTATTTCGCATGACGATCCAGAAATCGCCGTTGTTGAAGAAGTAACGGAACCATTCCAGGCCGACAAACTCACTCGTGAACAGGGTCGACCAGAAGCCACCGAGCGTCGGCTGGTAATTGACGAAGGACATGTATAGGCCAACCATGGGCGTATACGCAAACACAATGGCCCAGATCAGTCCGGGCAGCATCATCAGGAATAGATACTTCTGCTGCTTCAGCATGGCCCAGCGGCTTTTTCGATGAGGACTCAAGCTCAAGTCACTCCGCGTCTGTAAGGTTGTAGCAGGTTTCATAGGGGGCACCTCGCATCTCAAGTTAACTCAAATTATAAGACTCGGAAAAAATGAGTGTCGATATGACAATGTAACGAAAGATGCTTGAAAATAACTTACATCGCGAATTCCCATAGTTAAAAAAACGAAATCGCTATAATATTAAGGGATAAAGCCGGCACAGGGGGTATGAGCATGTATAGCATTTTTCTCGTAGATGACGAAGAGCTGGAGCTTGAGATGATCCGAGATTATATTCGTTGGGAAGAGATGGGGATATATGTAGCCGGAACAGCCCTGAACGGCAGGGATGCCCTGGAGAAGATCGAGGTGATTCAGCCCGATATCGTACTGACGGACGTCCAGATGCCTGTCATGAACGGGCTTGATATGGCAAAACGGGTGAGTGAGTTATTCGACTGGATTCAGTTCGTCTTCCTGACAGGACACGATGAATTCAATTATGTGAAGTCGGCCTTAAACGTGGGAGCCGTCGGCTATTTATTGAAGCCGCTGGATCTGAGCGAAATTGTAAGCGTTATCGATAAAGTCAAGCGGCGCTGCGAGGAAGTGCGGATGAAGAACCGCTCCATTCGCGTGACCAAATCCAATATTGTACGAGAGATGATATTCGAGCAGAACGAGGAGCGATTCCGAAACCTCGCTGCCAGTTACCATAAGCTGTCCCGCCATACGGAGCCGAGAACGTATACGCTTACGCTGCTCGGCATCGATGCTCCGCACGCTGCACAGCCGGGGCTGTCCCTCGAGGATGGCATGGCGCGCCTGCAGACGTTTATGGAGGAGTGGCTTGCGGACAAGAAACTCGAGGCGGATCTGGTCATCTGCCGGGAAGGCGAGCTGGGCATCTTCATGGATGCCGCCAGCCATCTGAGCCGCTTTACGTGGGAGGATCTGCTGAAGCAGATGCAGCATACGCTGGGCTTTACGATGACTGCGGCCGTGAACGAGGAGCAGGAAGAGCTGTCCCGCATCCAGGATGTATACCGGGAGACGCGGCAGATGCTGGAGGAGATGTTTTACGTCGGGAACGGGAGAGTCATCTATGCCAAGGACGTGCTGCGGCAGCTGGAGAGCCGGCAAATTCCCCCTTTCCAAGAAACGGCCTATTTCGAGGATATTCATCAGCTGGCGTCCGAGCAGGCCGCGCAGAAGCTGCGGGATTACTTCAACCGGCTGGTCATGCTGCGAATCCGAAAAACCGAAGTGTGCGACTTTGCCATCGGACTGGTGGAGCGTCTGCTGGAGGGGATTCACGAGCCGATCACGGAGAGCCACAAGCGGGCGGAGCTTTACCATGCCATCTATCAGTGCCGAACCATTATTGAAATCGAAGCGATCATCATGGATTTTGCCGGGCATGCGATTCGGACGCTGGAACACCGGTTCATGGACAAAAATGCAAGGCTGGTGCACCAGGTGCGCACGACGATCGACCAGACCTATCACCAGGCCATTACGATCAACAGCTTGTCCGATCAGGTATATCTGTCTCCTAACTACCTGCGTTCCATCTTTAAGGAGAAAACCGGCATGACGATCCATGATTACCTAACGAGAATCCGGCTGAACAAAGCCAAGGAGCTGCTGGCCGACGATTCGCTCAAGGTGCAGGACATCGCCCAAAGGGTCGGTTATGAGAGCACATCCTACTTCATTTCCTTATTCTTAAAAAGCCAAGGAGTTACGCCGAATGAATACCGCAAAAACATCTAGCCCGTCCGGCCCGTGGAGCCGGCTGGCAGGGGCTTTCCCGTTCGCGCACTTACGCGCATACACGAATTGGCGGCTCCGGCACAAGTTCTTTTTCATCTTTCTGACCGTGATCATCCTTCCGTTCTCGCTGCTGATCTATTATTCGTATTCTTCTACACGCAGCACGATTACGGAGCATACCTATACGGCCTTGGGCGGATCGCTGGCACAGATTAACACCAACGTGGAGAAGCGGCTGGAGTATTACAATCAGCTGTCGAACATCCTCTACATGGATGCGCAGCTCCGCAATTATCTGTCTACCGATTATGAGCAGGCGTACTATTATCTGGATGCCTTCCAATATATCAACCGGACGCTGCCGTCCCTGATGACCCTGAATGCCAACATTCTGGGCATCACGATTTATACGGGGAACCATACCCTCTATTCCGACGGCCAATACGTCAAATATACGGAAGAGCTGCCCCGGGCGATGGAGGAGCAGGTGCTGGATGCCGCCGGCAATACGGTGTACTTCCATACCGGGAATTTCAAGGCCGATGATGCACATATCACCCTTGCCCGTTCGTTAAGTTATTTCAGCCTGCAGCATCCGTACGGGATATTGACCATGGATATTAACGCGAACGAATTCTACTCCCTGATCAAAATGGAGAACGACAACAAAAGCGTCTATATTATCGACGAGTTTGGCGGCGTGATCAGCACGGGGGATCAGAGCCTCCAATCGAACCAGCTGTTCGACGTGTTTCCGATTCAGGAGCGGATGACCCGGGATGCGGGCTCATTCGATATGAAGATTAACGGCCAGGAGCGCTTTTTCACGTATAAAAAGCTCAGCAACGGCTGGTCCACGGTCATCACCGTGCCCTACAACGAGCTGCTGGCCAATGCGAATCAGGCGACCAAGAACGTCATCTGGTTCTCCGTGCTGGCGATTGGCATTGCCATCCTGCTGCTCTATTTTACGACGAAGGTCATGACCAAGCGCATCGAGGTGCTGCTGCAGCAGATCCGGAAGGTGGAGCGCGGGGATTTCCGGCTGTCGATTAAGCCGATGGGGCATGACGAGATCGGCCAGGTGTCCTTTGCGTTCAATAAGATGGCCGCGACCATACAATCCCTGATTCATGACGTGTACGTGAAGGAGATCGCAAGGAAGGAGTCGGAGCTGAATACGCTCCAGGCCCAGATCAACCCCCATTTTCTGTACAACACCTTGTCCTCGATCTCTTCCCTGGCGATCAAAGAAGGGGCTATGCAGGTGTACCAGATGGTCAATTATTTGGCCAAGTATTACCGAGTTTCGCTGAATAAAGGAAAGCGCATCATTCTGCTGGAGCAGGAAATCAATCTGGTGAAGAATTATGTCGCGATCCAGAAGATCCGGTTCCGGGACAAGCTTCATATGCATTACGACCTGGATGAGCAGCTGTTCGGGAACACAACGATCAAGCTGATTCTGCAGCCGTTCATCGAGAACTGCATCAATCATGCCATTGGGGACGAATCGGGAATCAACATTAACGTGAAGCTGCGGCAGGAGGGGGACGACATCTTGCTCCAGGTCATCGACGACGGCATCGGGATGAAGCCCGAACAACTCGATCACGCGCTGAACAAATCGGATAATCTGTCGGGATACGGCGTGAAAAACGTGGATGACCGGATCAAACTGACCTACGGGGAGGAATATGGCGTCAGCATCTTCAGCCGGCTCGGCACCGGAACCGCGGTGACCATTCGGATACCTGTAATCTCCGATAGGCATCCTGCAAACGAACGGGACCCGCAGCAGGCGTTACCGTGAATGAAAGACATTTTGCATCATGGATTGTAAGATTGCGTTATAGATCAATGAACTCCCGATTTTTACAATGATAGATATATTCGAGCTTTTGGATATGACGACCTTAGAAAGGGGTTCAGGGAATGAAGAAACTAAAATTGATGCTGGCAGCAGCGCTCGTTATGACAACGCTTTCGGCTTGCGGCGGCAACCAGAAGGCGGCATCGGGCGGAGACAGCGGTACGGAGACGGACAGCAATGCACCGATCACGTTAACCTGGTTTGACCAAAACACGGGGGATGCCTTTACCAATCCGGTGGCTCAAGTGATTACGGAAAAAACAGGCGTGACCGTCGAGATCCAGCAGCCTACGGGCAATCCGGTCGAGAAGCTGAATCTGATGCTGGCCAGCGGCGATCTTCCGGACGTTATTTTGATGAGTCGTGGAAGCGATATCATGAACAAGTATATTACCTCGGGCGCGGTGATCCCGCTGAATGATCTCATTGAAGAGCACGGACCGAATATCCAAAAAATGTACGGCGACACGCTCGCCAAAACGCGAAGTGAGGACGGCAACAATTATTATTTCTCCAACTGGTACGGCTTGGAGCAGTACCCGGTATTCGGATTTATGATGCGCATGGACATCATGAAGGAGCTGGGCGTCGGCGATAAGGTGAACAACGGCGAACCGTTTACCGCGGAGGAATTCGAGGCGCTGCTCGTTAAGTTTAAGGAGAAATATCCAACGATCGACGGAAAAGAGAGCATTCCGATGACGCTTAACGGCGAAAATGTCGGAGCGGTGACCGGCAGCTTCAAGGGCATGTACGGCATGATGCCGTATTACGAAACGAACGGGGAGCTGAAGAAGGACGTCCGCGATCCGCGTTATCTCGAAATGGTCAAATATCTGAATTCCCTTTACCGCAAAGGCCTGCTCGATAAAGAATGGGCAACGATGAAGACCAAGCAGTTCGAGCAGAAGCTCGGCAACGGCAACGTATTTGCGACGGCGGAAGCACTCTGGAATGTAGGAAATGCGAATGCGCTGCTCAAAACCGAAGCAGCCGATAAGGCCACCGAGGAAGAGCGTCAGTTCTACCAATATAAAGTGCTGGCCCCGGGCGTGAAGCCGGAAGAGGCCACTTACGGACCGAAGAGCTCCCTGGGCTGGGACGGCGTTGCCATCAGCCGCTCCAACAAGGATCCGGTCCGGACGATGAAGCTGCTGGATTTCCTGGCCAGCGAGGAAGGCCAGTATCTGCTGATGTGGGGAGTAGAGGGCGAGCATTGGGACATGAAGGACGGCAAGCATGTGCCAAGACAAGAAGTGCTGGACGCCTTCAAGAAGAATTGGGACGAAGCTTCCCGTACGACGGGCATTCGCAAGTGGACCTGGATGATCAAGAACGGTCCCGGCGAGGATGGAACCCCGTATGACCTGATGGGCCGTTACCAGACCGATCCGGTCACGGATCTGGCGATCAAGAACCTGGCCGATACGTCGTTTGATACGGCACCGTACGACAATCTGGGTCCGGCTGGCGGAACGCCGGAAGCCATTATGGAAACGAAGGTGAACGACACCATCAATAAATATTTCCTGAAGATGGCCCTGTCGCCGTCCGAGGACCAAGTGGTTGAATCCTATAACCAGATGATGGCCGAGATCGAGGCGGCTGGCCTGGCCAAGCTGGAAAAGATTTATACGGACAACTTCAACAAACGTCAAGAGCTGTGGGGCAAATAATCTGGCTAAAGGGAGTCAAAAGATGCTTCGTCTTTTGGCTCTCCTTTTTTTCTTGAACAGGCAAAAACCATATCAACACGAATCGGAAGGATGATATTCTGTGACCATTCAATACCAAGAACAGTTTCGCGTGTTTGCGATACAAACCGATAACAGCTCCTATCTGTTCGGCATCAACGACAGCGGCAACCTGCAGCATCTATACTGGGGAGAGTCCATCGCGATCGAAGATGCGGCGCCGCTGCTGCGGCCCAGATCGCACAGCTCGTTTGACGCGGAAGTCCATTCGGAGGTGGAGGAATACAGCTTCTGGGGCGGAGTCAAATACAGCGAGCCCAGCCTGAAGGTCCGCATGCCGGATGGCGTGCGCGACTTGGCGGTTCGTTATGCAGGGCACCGCACGCTGCAGACGGAAGGCAGGAAGACGCTGATCATCGTTATGAAGGACGAAGCGTACCCGCTTGAAGTGGAGCTGTCCTACCGGGCGATTCCCGAGTGCGACCTGATCGAACGTTCGGCCCGGATCGTCAACCGCGGCGAGGCGGACATCGTGCTGGAGAACGCGCAATCCGCGGCATGGGTCATCCCCTATCTGGCGGATTACCTCCTCACGCACGTGACGGGAAAATGGTCCGGCGAATTTCAGCTGCGCAGCACCTTCCTCACCGAAGGAAAGAAGGTGCTGGAATCCCGCAGGGGCTTTACGGACAGCCATGCCAACCCGTGGTTTGCAATGGATGACGGACATGCCACGGAGTCGGCGGGTCAGGTCTGGTTCGGGGCGCTGGCTTGGAGCGGGAACTGGAGTATTACGGCCGAGCGGACGGTGTTCGATCATGTTCGGGTGACCGGAGGCATCAATGATTTCGACAGCGAGTGGGTGCTGGGAGCGGGAGAAGCCTTCGATGCGCCCTGCTTTGTCGGGGGATACAGCAGCGGGGGCTTTGGCGGGATGAGCCGGCGGCTGCACCGCTATCAGTATTCGGATGTCCTGCCGGGCCGTGAAACGAGACCAGTCTTGTATAACTCCTGGGAAGCAACGTACTTCGATGTCAATGCCAAGGATCAAATGGCTTTGGCCGAAAGAGCCTCGCGTTTGGGCGTGGAATTGTTCGTCGTGGACGACGGGTGGTTCGGCCGGCGCAACCATGATCGCGCCGGGCTTGGCGATTGGTTTGTGAACCGGAAGAAGTTCCCGAACGGTCTCGGCGAGCTGATTGACAAGGTGCATGAGCTCGGCATGGATTTCGGCATCTGGGTGGAGCCGGAGGCCGTCAATCCGGACAGCGACCTGTACCGGGAGCACCCGGATTGGGTGTACCATTTCGAGACGCGGGAGCGCTCGGAGCTTCGCAATCAGCTGCTGCTGAACATTTCGAAGCCGGAGGTTCAGGCTTACATTTTGCGGTTTATGACGGACCTGCTGGAGAAGCATGACATCAAGTTCATTAAATGGGACATGAACCGGACCGTAACCGAACCCGGCATGAAGGACCATCCGCTTCACCGCCAGAAAGAGATCTGGATTCGCCATGTTCAGAGCCTGTACGAGATTTGGGCGGAGCTGCGGCGCAAATTCCCGCATGTGGCGTTTGAAACCTGCGCCGGCGGCGGAGCGCGCATCGATCTTGGCATCTTCCGATATGCCGACCAATCCTGGCCGAGCGATAACACCGATGCCTTTGACCGCCTCAGCATTCAGGAGGGCTTCTCGTACACGTATGCTCCGCGGATGATGACCTGCTGGGTGACGGAGTCGCCGACAGGGATGAATCGCAGACAGGTGTCCCTGAAATACCGCTTCCACAGCGCTATGATGGGAACGCTCGGCATCGGCTCCAACCTGAATGAGTGGAGCGATGAGCTGATAGCGGAATCGGCCGAATATGTGGCGCAGTATAAATCCATTCGCCATCTGGTTCAGTTCGGCAGTCAGTATCGCCTAGACTCGCTTCGGCATAAAGGCGTAACGGCCGTGCAGTACGGCAGCGAAGACGGCAGCGACTACGTGCTGTTTGCGTTCCTGCACAGCCAGAAGCTGGGCGAGCCGCTGCCGAGACTGCGGCTGACCGGGCTGCAAGCCGATCGGTCGTATGCCATTGAGGGGGTGGCCGGTACATGGAGCGGCAGGGCACTCATGAACATCGGGATCGAGCTGCCGCTGCGCGGGGATTTTGACAGCTTGGTGTATCGGATTCAGATCCAAAAATAAATCATCTATGTAACCCGGAGCGAAGCACGCCGTGTTGTCTGATAGACAATGCGGCGTTTTTTGCCGTTGACTTCCACGTTTACGTCAATGTTATGAATGATACTAGATTACATCATAGACATAAAGGAAGGGCGAAATGTGGATTACCGTCGGGGATATTCGTCACGATGATCTGGTTGATTTTATCGTCGTTCAGGGCGTGTACGTATTCTTCCGATGAAATGACACCAACAAAGAATAGGGCAGCGACGTTGCTGAAGCGCGGCTGCCGTAAAGGACCATCATGATATAGGAATAGGGGATCTACCCCTTCCGGGTATCTCGGTATTCGGAAGGGGATTTTCCCATGATTTTTTTGAACAGCCGCGAGAAATAGTAGGGATCCTGGAAGCCGAGACGGTGGCTGATCTCCTTGACGCTCTGGCCGGTCAGGTCCAGATGCTGGCAGGCCCGCTGGATTTTGAGCCGCAGATAGTAATCGATGGGGGAGTAGCCCGTCGCTTCCTTGAACCGGAAGGTGAAGTGCGGTATGGACAGGTTGGCGTAGGCCGCCAGCTCCTTCAGGCTCACATGCCCCTCCAGATGCTCGGTCATGAACCGAAGCGTCTGCTCCATGTCATATTTGTTGTGCTGGTGTTGCCCCCGCTGCGGTTGGAGCCGGGCGAGACGGATGATGGCCGCCAAGTGGCCGGCGAGCTGCGAGACATGGGTGATATGGTTCAGCGTATACCCTTTTTGCAGCAACTCGTAACTTTCCTGAAATAACTCAACGATACTCCTTGACTGTTCGATCGGAACGATGGCGGGTTCGGCTGCGTCGGTAAAACCCTCGAACAATAAATCTGCATGCGTCCCCTTCATATGCCACCAGTAAATGCTCCAGGGATGAAACTCCGATGATGCATATTCATGCGGCGTATTCGCCGGGATGACAACCGCCTGCCCCTTGAGCAGAGAATAGGTTTTGCCGCCGTTCAACCGGTACCAGCCCTCCCCCTCCACGCAGTAGATCAAGATGTACGCGCCGCTGCCCTCCGGGCGTTCCCGGTAGTGATGAAGCGCACGAGGAAAGTACCCGATGTCGGTCACGTACAGCGGCTCCACAAGCGGATGGCGGGCAGCCTCTTTCATAATATGATCCGGGAGAACAATGATTTTCTGGGACTCAAATCCGTCTGGTTTTCGTATGGTATCCATAGCTTTACTATGAATCGGAACAGAATTGTTGTCAACCGGATGTGCGCTCGATAATCAGAATATAATCCATCATCAACATGATATCGTCAATGGCTCTTCGGCAGGCCGGCTTATAAGATAGAGTCATAACGCAGCCAACGCGGATGCTAATGGAGGGATGACGACTCATGACAAAACAACGGCAAGTGAGCGTACGGGAAGAGACCGTGGAGATTCCTACGTATGAAGTGGGGAAGCCGGACCTGAACCCGATGTTTTTGGAGAAACGGGTGTATCAGGGGAGCTCGGGGCGTGTCTATCCGCTGCCGGTCATCGATAAAATTTACGATGAGAAAGTATTAAAGCCCTACCGGATCATTTTCCTTGAAAATGAGTACGTGCAGATTCAGATCATGCCGCAGATTGGCGGCCGCATCTACCGGGCCATCGATAAAACCAATAACTATGATTTTGTATACCACAATCAAGTGATCAAGCCGGCTTTGGTTGGCCTTGCGGGTCCATGGATATCCGGGGGAATCGAGTTCAACTGGCCGCAGCATCACCGTCCGAACACCTATGGCGAGGTGGAGTGGAGCTTAACGGATCAGCCGGATGGCAGCAAGACGGTATGGGTCGGCGAGATCGACCGGATGTACGGCACGAAAGTGTCTACCGGCTTCACGCTGTATCCGGGCAAGGCGTATCTTGAAATTCACGCGCAAATGTACAATCGGACCTCGGAGCCGCAGACCTTTCTGTGGTGGGCGAATCCGGCCGTAGCGGTCAACGATCATACCCAGTCCGTATTTCCGCCGGACGTTCATGCGGTGTTCGACCATGGGAAGCGGGACGTGTCCAAATTCCCGATCGCAACCGGCACGTATTATAAGCAGGACTATTCGGCGGGCGTCGATATTTCCATGTATCGCAACATTCCCGTTCCGACCTCCTATATGGCCTATCATTCGGACTACGATTTCGTCGGCGGATATGACCATGGCTTGAAAGCGGGGATTCTGCATGTCGCCAATAAACATATATCTCCCGGCAAAAAACAGTGGACGTGGGGGCACGGCGAATTCGGCCAGGCCTGGGATCGCAACCTGACCGACGAAGACGGCCCGTACATCGAGCTCATGACCGGCGTGTATACCGATAACCAGCCCGATTTCACCTGGCTGGCGCCGTATGAGGAGAAAAGCTTCAAGCAGTACTTCATGCCCTATAAAGACATTGGGCTCGTGAAGAATGCGTCCATTGACGCCGCTGTGAATCTCGAAGTCCACGGTCGCAAGGCCGTTGTACATGCTTATGCAACCTCGGTTATCGAAGAGGCTCGCATCCTGTTGACCGGAGCGGGACGCACCTATTTGGATCGAAAGATTAAGCTGTCGCCGGCCGATACCTTCCAGGCCGAAATCGAACTCTCCCCAGGTATGAGGGAGGAGGATGTGCGGGTCGCGGTATTCGCTGCGAACGGCAAAGAGCTGGTCGCTTACCAGCCCAAGCCGCGTACCTTGGAGCGAACGCCGGACCCGGCCACGGCGATTGGCAAGCCGGAGGACCTGAAGAATACCGAAGCGCTGTTCTTGGCAGGGCAGCATCTGGAGCAGTACCGTCACGCAACCTATGAACCGGAAGCCTATTATGTGGAAGGTCTTCGGCGTGATGAGGGAGACGCAAGGCTGAACAATGCCTATGGTTTGCTCCTGCTGCGCAGAGGGTGCTTTACGCAGAGTGAGGTATATTTAAAAAAAGCCATCGGAACCCTGACCCGCCACAACGCCCGGCCCTATGACAGCGAACCGTTCTATCATTTGGGCAAAGCCTTGAAGTGGCAGGGCCGTTTGGATGAAGCGTACGCTTATCTGTACAAATCGGTCTGGTCGGGGGCTTGGCAAGGGGCGGGATATCTGGCTTTGGCCCAGATTGCCTGCGAGAAGCAGGAATATGAGGAAGCGTTCGAGCTGATCGAACGATCCCTGGCTGCCCAGTACCGTAATTATAAAGCGCGGCATCTCAAGAGCATCATATTAAGAAGGCAGGGGCGCTTGGCAGATGCGGCATCATGGCTTGAGGAAACGCTTAAGCTGGATCCCATGGATGTGGGCGCGATGAACGAGCTGGCAGCCGTATATCAAGAACTGAAGCAAGAGGACAAGAGTCGGCATGCTTACGAATCGCTTGTCCAGCTCCTGCACGATAATCCGCATAATTATATCGCCGTAGCTCAGGACTATGCGGATGCAGGCCAATATGGTGACGCTTTGGATGTGCTGCAGCGTATCGAACGCCTTACGACATCTGCCGTCTATCCGATGGTTTATTACTACCAGGGCAGTGCTCTAATGAAGATGAACCGGGCGGAAGAGGCATACGCTTGCTACCGATTGGCCTCGGAGGCCGATCCGTCGTACTGTTTCCCGAATTCCCTGCATGACTACGTGACGCTAAAGCAGGCGCTCGGCGTACAGCCGCAGGATGCAAAGGCGTTGTACTACTTAGGGAATTTGCTGTATGACAAGAAGCGCTACGAGGAAGCCATAAGCAGCTGGGAGGCTTCGGTCGCTTTGGATGACAGCTTCGCTACGCCGCATCGGAATTTGGCCCTCGCTTACTATAACAAGAGACAGGACCACGACAAAGCAGTGGCATCCCTGCAAACCGCCTTCTCGCTGAATCCGGCGGACGCCAGGGTCTTCTACGAGCTGGACCAATTGTATAAAAAGCTCGGTCATGCTCCGGCCGATCGCTTGAAAGCGATGGAAGAGCGCATGGAGCTGGTTGAGCAGCGGGACGATTTATTTCTGGAATATTTGACCCTGCACAATACGTTGAATCGGTATGAGGAGGCGCTGGCATTGATTCTGAAACGCAACTTTCACCCTTGGGAAGGCGGAGAGGGAAAGGTGCCGGCCCAGTATGTATTGGCCCGTGTGGAGCTAGCGAAGCAGCTGCTTCAGGATCGTCGCTACGAGGAAGCCGTAGAGCAGCTCCTTGCCGCCAAGCAATATCCGCTCAACATCAATGAAGGGAAGCTCACGGGAACGCAGGAGAATAACATCGATTATTACCTGGGCTGCGCATACGAGGGACTGAGCTTGTCCGAAGAGGCGGAGGCGTACTTCCTGAAAGCTTCGGAGGGGCTGGATGAGCCGACCAGTGCGATGTATTACAACGATCAGCCGCCGCACATGATTTTTTATCAAGGGGCCGCGCTGCGGAGGCTGGGCCGGGAGAATGAAGCCCGCAGCCGGTTTAACAAGCTGATCGATTACGGGGAGAAGCATATATTCGAGACTCAGAGCATTGATTATTTTGCCGTATCGCTGCCGGACTTCCTGGTGTTTGATGAAGATCTGAACCGAAGAAACGAAATTCATTGCCGCTACATGATGGGGCTTGGGCATCTAGGACTTGGTGACCGGCAGTCCGCGGAAACCCTGTTCCGCGAGGTGCTGCAGCTGGAGTCTCACCATCAAGGAGCTGCGCTGCATTTGGAGCTTTGCAAGACGTTGATGTAAGAGATTTACACTTCATGCTCAAGGGTCGTTATGAACGGTCCTTGAGCATTTGTGCATTCCGGGTGATGCGTTGATATGACGGAGGAGGATGACGATGATGATCTGGAGCAAAGGAATGCTGGATGGATATGAGGTTTGGACAGGGCGCACGGAGGTGATGGAGATGGCCGTGGTGCCTAAACTCGGAAGCAGGGTCATCTCACTTCGCAATCGCAGAACAGGCCGGGAGTGGCTGGTGCAGCCTGTTGGAGGTCTGGAAACGAACGAGTATGCAAGCTCCTTCGGAAAGCGGGACGGCAGCGGCTGGGACGAAATGTTTCCTACAATCAATGTCTGCCGGTATCCCGCGTATCCATGGGAAGGAACGGAGCTTCCGGATCATGGCGAGGTCTGGTCCATTCCATGGAAGGCGCACAGCGAGGAAGAACAGCTTCACTGCAGCGTGCAGGGAATCCGAATTCCTTATCAGCTGCGCAAAACCTACTCCTTCCCCCGTGAAGATACCCTGCGGATCGATTATGCCGTTCATAATCCGAGTCCGTTCCCGTTCTCATTCCTGTGGGCCGCGCATCCGTTATTTCAAATTGATGAAGGCGCAGAGATTATCGTTCCCAACGAGCTGAAGGAGATCATCATATCGTACTCGGCGAACGGCCGATTGGGAGAACTCGGCGATATTCGGACATGGCCGCAGCCATGGGAGGAAAACCCCCATATTCGCTTGAATCGAACGGCCAGCAGGCATGAAGCATCGGCGGAGAAGTTTTATTTTGCTGGCGAGCTGCCGGAGGGGACGGCCTCCATTTACGATCCGGTTGCGGGAGAAGGACTCCGCATGATGTTTCCTAAAGAGCAGGTGCCTTATCTAGCGATATGGGCGAACTACGGCGGTTATCAGGGACAGTATCATCTTGCGCTGGAACCCGCGACGGGACTGCTCGATGATCTCTCGTATGCTATGCATCGTCAGGCAGCGACCGAAGTGCCGGCCGACGGTACGTATACGTGGTACCTTGAGATTAGCTGGACTGACGAACAGATGAAAGAAGTGATGTCTTCTTGATCGAAACGAGACCGACAACGCTTAAGCATAAGCCAATTCATGAATGCGCTGATTGGGATTGTCCGTAAATAATCCGCCGTGGTAACAGATCACGTTACGGATGTCATAGTGAGTGAGCTTCTGCAAGGAGACCCGGGCTAACGCCAAGTCATAAGTGGTTGCCGGATCCGGCCCGATCAGTTGTCCCTCTCTGACGTTCAGCGCATCCGCTGCAATCAGGGTTTTGCTCGGTATATGATATAAGCTGGTATGGCCGGGGGTGTGGCCAGGCGTATGGATCACGATGATACCGCCGCCAAACGGCAGCTCCTCGCCGTCGCGCAACATGCGGTTCACTGGTGCTGTTGGAGGGTTCTCCAGCGTGTGTTTAAACGCGTTCCTCCACTCCGGCGGCACGTTATCCGGCATCGAAGCCAGCGCTTGTGTGATGGCCTCGGGCGATAGTTTGGCAAGCCTTGTATCGCCTTCGATATAAGGCTTTTCTATTTCGCTGGCGAATACTTCAGGGGCGTGGTTGCTGTGCTGGATCATGGCCGGCAAACTGCCGATATGATCCAAATCCTGGTGTGTTATAATAATTTTGCTTACATCCTGAACGGAAATCCCGATGTGCGATAACTGCTCCTGAATGAGCGGGAACTGGCCGGGATAGCCGGTATCGATAAGCACCTGATTCTGATGATCCCATAGGAATGTCGGATGGATCGTTTCGATTCGTCCCATCATGGCCGCTGATATGTTCAGCATATGAATGCCTTGATCGATTAACATGGTTACATACCTCCACTATATGGGGATTTATTCTCCCGATTTCAACTTCCAGAGAAGACTGAGCAGAAGTAGATTATCAAATCAGCAAAAACATGTAAATAGCAAAATATTATATCATAACACAAAAATAATTACTTGTCAATATATAATTCATAGACCAGAATCCTCGTTAATATATGAAATGTCCGGCCCGGATACATAACATGATTCCAAGTCGTAGACTGCTCACACGGCTGGATTTCATCTCGCTATTGAGGAATATGTAATTGCTGGTATAATCCTTGAAAAGAGAAACGAAGTGACGCAGCAGATTGAAGAAGGAGAGGGAGCAGTGATGAATACGACGATTGAACTGAATAACGTAACCTGGCAACGGGAGCAGAAGACCGTTCTTACAGGCGTGGATTGGACCGTACAGCAAGGAGAGCATTGGGCGGTTCTTGGGCTGAACGGCTCCGGAAAGACAACCATTTTGAATATGATTAACGGATACATCTGGCCAACCAGCGGTACGGTTTCGGTGCTCGGGCATCGTTTTGGCAGGGTGGATTTAAGAGAATTGCGTAAATCGATAGGCTGGGTCAGCTCCTCGCTGCAGGAAAGAATCCGACCGAGTGAGTCTACATTGGATGTCGTGATCAGCGGCAAACACGCTTCGATTGGCCTGTATCAGAAGGTGGATGAAGCAGACCGGGAGCAGGCCGAGCAGCTTATGAAGGATTTCAATTGTATTCATCTGCTGGGTCGTACATATGAAACCTGTTCGCAAGGGGAGAAGCAGAAGCTGCTGATCGCCCGGGCCCTTATGGCTTCGCCGAGGCTGTTGATACTGGACGAGGCCTGTAACGGACTCGATTTTCTGTCGAGGGAAGCGCTGCTGTCCAGCATTACGGCACTGGCTTCAAAGCCCGATGCGCCGACCCTGCTGTTCGTTACGCATCATATCGAAGAAATACTGCCGATCTTCTCGCACTCATTACTCATCCGCCGGGGCACCGTATTCGGGAAGGGGCGTTCCAAGGATATGCTGACCAGCGACAATTTGACTTCGTTTTTTGAGACGCCGGTCGAGGTGAGCTGGCAGAATGATCGGGCCTGGATGTCCATTCCGGACTTATCATGAACGCTCTGAAAGCTCGCGGGATATTCATGACCTAGGAGAGTGACCATTGTGCCAAATCGTATTATAGCGAATCAAAGGCTGTTCAACCAAAGGATAACAGGCATGAAGCATGAAACTCCGGAGGAAGCCGTCAGAAGTCTCGGCGCTGTGCAAGCCCAGGATTACCACCAAGCGGTCTGGGGAATCGGTCTCCGTATCCAGTCCGCCAAGGTATCCGATGTGGAGCAGGCCCTGAACGATCGCAAAATCGTGTTGACCTGGCCGATGCGTGGGACGATATTCTTCGTACCGTCCGAGGACGCCAAGTGGATGGTAAAGCTGACGGAATCGCGCTTTCAAACGCATGACAAGAAGAAGCAGGCCGAACTTGAGCTTGACGAAGGTACGCTCCATCGATGCCGAACCATAATTGGCGACGCGCTGAGTGGTTGCACACCCGTATCCCGTCTCAGACTGATGGGACTGCTGGAGGAAGCGGGGATCAGCACCCAGAACGGCCGCGGTTATTATATTCTTGGATATTTGGGACGGACAGGCATGATCTGTTTCGGTCCGCATGAAGGCAAACAGCAGAGTTTCGTGCTGCTTGATGAGTGGGTCCCGAATTCAAGGGAGCTGACGCTCGAAGAATCGCTGGCGGAGCTGGCGCTTCGTTATTTTACCGGTCACGGACCCGCAACGATTCAGGATTTTGCGTGGTGGGTCGGGTTAACGCTGACGGAAGCTAAACGAGGCTTTGAGGCGGTCAAATCAAATCTTCGTTTAGATTTTGTCAACGGTACGGAATACTGGAGCTCTGTTACTGCGCCGGCCGTCTCCGCTGATACGGATTCGGTGGTTCTGCTTCCAGGTTTTGATGAATATTACTTGGGTTACAAGGACCGCAGCGCGATCATAGAGACAGAGCACGATGCGAAGATCGCTCCCCATCGCAACGGGGTTTTTCAACCGATGATGGTGGCAGGAGGGGAAGTGGTCGGTGTCTGGAAGCGGGAGATTAAGCGCAGCGGCATCGAAATCACGTTATGTCCGTTCTCGCCGTTGGGCGATCGAGCAGAGGAGTTTCGGGAGGCGGCTAAGCATTACAGTGATTTCATGGAAATGCCGATTGGACGAGTAGAATCATGAGTTTGAAGGAGGAATAGCGTATGGAGTCCATCATGAAGCTGGAATCATTGATTACCGAAATGACAGAGATTGTAACGTCGACTAATGAGGTGGAGTTCAATCTGAAGCTTGCGCCTGATAAATGGTCCAAGAAGGAGATCCTGGGTCACCTTTGCGATTCGGCGGTCAATAACCATATCCGGTTTGTGAAAATCTTGCTATCCGATTATCCGATCGCCATTTCGGGGTACACGCAGAACGATTGGGTCCGGGTGAACGATTACCAGGATCAATATGATCAATCGGAAGTGTTGTCACTGTGGCAGCATTTGAACCGGATGATTCTGCGTGTCATGCACAAAGCCGATTCATCAGATTTTCAGAAAAAATGCGTGCTGCCCGATAAAACGGAGGTCACCCTGGAGTGGTTGTTTGACGACTATGTGGATCATATGATCCATCATCTGGAGCAAATCGAGCTGTGATTACTGCATTGGAAATGGGTGTGCAACAGGAAACGAAAGGTGCTCCAATATGTTCAAATTATGGAATCTTGCTATTCGATTTATTCTGGAATTGATCCTGTTATTTTCGATAGGTTACTGGGGCTTCCACTACGGTTCCGGGCTCATGGCACAGGTCGGACTCGGTATTGGGCTTCCGCTGCTTGCAGCCGTCGTCTGGGGAATGACCATCTCTCCGAAGGCAAGGATCAAGCTGCCGCTGGCCGTGGTACTGCTTATCGAATTTCTAATATTTGCAACCGCGGTGGCATGCCAGATTTATTCGGGTTTTATTACGTTTGCCATCGTTTTTGCCCTTGTGGCTCTGGTCAACCGCTTCATCGTGATAAAATGGAGAATGCAGCCGTAGCTATATGGAATTGCCCCTTATTCAACTGCACGAAGCATTTATAAGTCCGTTAGAAAGACTGCCAACGTCGGGTAATCAGATGGAGGCGGTCTTTTCGTATTGGATCCAAGTTAAGGTTAAAAGACGAATTAAAGTCACGTCCTTTACTCGTTCAGGATGGTATGATGATTTGAAAGAACAGCCTATGTCCGCTGCTGGATATCCTTAGTAACGCAGTGAAATGGAAAAGCCAGCGTAATCATCTAAAATGCTGAAGGTAAAGGAGAATGAACCTATGACTTTGAAAATCGGTATGATTGGGTTGGATACATCGCATGTCTCCATTTTCTCGAAAATGCTGCATGACAAGACGCATCCCTATCATGTTCCCGGCGGACGGGTTACGGCGGCATTTCCCGGAGGATCTCCGGACTTCGAGCTTAGCATAAGCCGGGTGGAGGGGTATACGAAGGAACTCGCAGCATGGGGAACTGAAATATTCGATTCTCCGGAAGACGTCGCCAAACAGGTTGATGCCGTCATGCTCGAAGCGGTCGACGGAAGATCGCATCTGTCCTTGTTTCATGCGATTGCTCCTCACTGCCAAATGGTATTTATCGATAAGCCGTTTGCGGTGAGCAGCAAGGATGCGAGGGAAATTGCCGAACTGGCGGAGCAGTTTCAGGTTACTGTTATGAGCAGCTCGTCACTTCGATATGCGCAAGGACTTCAGGATGAATTGGCTCGTGTCGGTGTCGGTGATATCATTGGCGTGGACTGCGCTGGACCGCTTCCCCTTCAACCGACGCAGCCGGGATTTTTCTGGTATGGAATCCACGCGGCGGAGATGCTTTACAGCGTTCTCGGACCCGGATGCGTATGCGTACATGTCGCCGCGACTGAATTGCATGAGGTAGTAACAGCGGTTTGGAATGACGGGAGGATCGGGACGATTCGAGGCAACCGTGCAGGCAATGATCGCTTTGGGATGACCATTCATCGCACGGAGGCCAGCAGCTTTGTGGACATCATGGCGCATCCGAAACCTTATTATGCGAGTCTGCTGGAGCAGATCATGAAGATGTTCACGACAGGTGTCTCAGACGTTCCTTTACCTGAGACGCTGGAGATCATTCGTTTTCTGGAGGCGGCGAATGTCTCCCGCGAAACGGGTGAATCCGTGAGAGTGGATGAGAACGATCGAACAGGACGATAACGGAACAGACGCGCGTTATTCCCTGAAGGGCAGAGGTTGTCGGGGAGGTCGATGTGACTCGCCTCACCTGATAACCTTTTTGACCTGCAATTATACATAATATTTCCATATTAGCCTCGTTAATTGTATGATAGACAAATCAAGAAAGTTCGGCAGCTATTCGTTAGCTGTGTGGAGAGGTGGTTATGATGACATATCATATTCGGGTGAGACCGACAGCGTTGGTTTTTCAGAATGAGCATGTTTTGTTGGTGGAGTATGTTGATGAGAACGGATTGCATTACAATTTGCCGGGGGGCGGGGCTGAGCCAGGAGAGTCGATCGCAGAGGGAGCCTTGAGAGAATTGTATGAGGAAACCATGCTGGAAGCGCAGACTGGGCCTGTTGCATTTGTGTACGAGAATGCTCCGCATAAACAGTCCAGAGATAACATATCGGGCATCCATACGTTATACGTAGTATTTGAATGTTATCCACATGAAGGATCGTCCCCCAAACTTCCGGCTGTTCCAGATCCGAATCAAACAGACGTGAAGTGGATTCCGCTTGAGCAGCTGGACGACATTATTTTGTATCCGAACATTAAGAAGCACATTAAACAGTACGCGCAGGAACGCCGAAATATTGACATGATCGAGGATTACGTATTGGACAAATATGTGTGAATTAAACGTAACAGGAGACTTTCATGAAATCGCATGTCAAAATGATCGCCTTGATCCTCCTCATCGGATACACCATGTTGTTAACTTACTGGATGATTTGGGGATTCGGGAGGACCACTCAACCGGAAATCAGTTATAATCTGGTTCCATTCACCACGATGACAAGCTATTTTCCGATTCGCAGCTTGGGCTCATTGATCAATATCGTTGGAAATATCGCTGTTTTTGTACCCTTTGGATTACTCATTCCGCTTGCATTTCAAATTCGATTTCGTATGATGCTAGCCTACTTTTTGACAGGGTTATTCGTGCTCGAAATGATACAACTGATCTCGCGGCGAGGAAGCCTGGATGTGGATGATTTTATTTTGAACTCGGTTGGTGTTACCATGGGCTATGGTTTGCTTGGGGTCATCATGAAATCAAGGGGCAGACAACCGTAGCTGCATATTTCAATCATACCTATAATAGTTTATAACAGGCAGCAGAATGGCTTAACTACGATGTAGGGAAGTTATTCTGTTTTTTATGTGTGGCTGATTTTGTTCTGTTAACGTTACATTCTCTACTTGAGCTGGATAACAGCCATGTGGGGAATTGTGGAAAAAAACTATTGTTCGATCAGGAACCGAAGCTTACAATGATATGAGGTGCTGGAAAATGTTGTGTGGAAAGGTGGGATCTACAATGAAGAATTCCGTGATTAGTAAGCTGACTTCTGGCATAGAGTTTACACATAACCTAAGGGATGATGTGGAAGCTTTTCTCATCAAGCATGGGGAGCAGGAAACGTTCGAGCATATCATGAATGTAGTTCGAGAGGCGTTAGCCATCGCACCGTTATTTAATGTCAGTCCTGATGCAGCTCGGCAGGCGGCGCTGCTGCACGATATCAGCAAAGCGATTCCGGTGAGCGAAATGAAGGATGCCGCAGAAGAATGGTCGCTTCCCATTATGGAAGAGGAGCATCGATATATCAGGATCATTCATCAGAAGCTTTCCATGGAAATGGCTCAGCGTTTCTTCGGCTGCACCTCACCTGACATATTGAACGCGATTGAATGCCATACAACGTTAAAAGCTGGGGCAAGCCCATTGGATAAGGTTTTATTTGTTGCGGATAAGATCTCTTGGGAACTTGAAGGCGATCACACCTATCAAGCGGACATGCGCAATAAACTGAGCGAACTGGATTTAGACGGAGCGGCGCTTGTGTATTTGGACCATGTATGGAATCAACGTGACAAAATGAAATTGGTGCATCCGTGGTTAATTGCAGCTAGAAGTGAGCTAATTAACCAAAGGGTATAATCATTGCGCACCCGGATACAGCCACCGATAAGAGGAAGGATTGCACACCCTATGAACAATAAAACGATGGGTATTATTTTTATCTGTATCTCGGCTTTTTTGTACGGCATCCGGTACTTAACGGCCGCGATTGCGGGGATAAATACCCCCTGGACGTTTGAGGATTTGTTATCGGAAATTGGAAAAGGGCCGTTGATATTCAGCATCATCAGTTTGATTCTCGGTATCTTATGCATCAGTGTCCCGATCATTCGTAAATGGCTAGCGGAAGACCTGAACCAGATCAAGGATAACTGGAAGGAGCTTGACCAGCCGGACAATGCAGATAGGAGTCCATAACAGAATGTAATTTAGATTTTAAAGGAGGAATATTGATGGGCGAAAGCCAAGTTGCCGGCTTTTGGATCCGGTTAGGCGCCAATCTTTTGGATGGAATCATCGTGAGCCTTCCGTTATGGATCATTGCAGGGATTATCACGGGAGATTTTGAGAATGAGCCGATTTCTAATTTGATTTACAGTTTGTATGCTTTGTTGGTCCCCGTGTATTGGAATGGTTATACCATCGGCAAGCGCATATGCGGCATTCGCATTCGCAAATTCGATTTTCTTGAGCCGCCGGGCATTGGAACGATGCTTCTCCGCAACCTTGTAGCGGGAATCGTGTATGCACTGACGTTTGGAATTGGACTTATCGTGAGCATCTTTATGGTAGCGATGCGCGAGGATAAGCGTTCCCTGCACGATTTTATCGCGGGTACGGAAGTTGTGTATGATTAGGAGATGAACGGGTTACCCAAATCTGGATTGTTGTCGGAGCGGCAATTCAAGGCGTTTCCATGATTGGAGTTGATTAGATATCGCGTTTACGATAAAAGGCATTGTTTTTGATATGGATAATACGCTGCTGCATTCCAGCATTGATTTTAGCGCAATGAAGAGGGACATCTACGCCTTTCTGTGCCATCACAGAATCTTGCCCCAGGGTCTGTCCATGGACACCCACACTACCTCAACCATCATTGCTGAAGCCATGAATACAGGGCTGCTGTCGGAAGATCTTTGCCACGCGATGTGGGATGTTGCCAAGGAACATGAGATGAGAGGGATGATCGGTGCAAATCTTGAAGCGGGCGCAAGAGAGCTTGTTCAGCGATTGCATGGGCAGCTGATTCTTGCCATTGTGACGAATAATGCGTTGGAAGCAGCGATGGCCGCGCTGAAAGAGAACAAGATTGCTGATTATTTTGATCTCATTATTGGCAGAGAGGCCATGGGCTTGTTAAAGCCGGCACCCGATGGCTATTTGGAGGTACTGAGGCATTTCCCTCATACATCGCCGAAGGAATGGTTGTCTGTCGGAGATGCCTGGGTGGATGGCAAGGCCTCCGAGAGCGCCGGAATTCCATTTATCGCCTATCGCGGGGACATCGCGAGAATGAACAGCATGGGTGTTTTTCCATTTGCAGAGATTCAGCATATACCAGATGTTATAGGTTATCTTCAGCCGCGTACCACTAAATAAATCTCGGAGGTGGACTCCCGTAGTAGGCGTGAGACGATTCATAGAAAGACCAGAGGGGTATGAAACAACCTGATATGTTAGGATGAATTTTGATACGGCCATCGAAATGATAAGGGCGATTGAAGGCCGCGAGGAACGGATTGAGGTCATTCGCAGAGCCGGTATTTTGTCGGGCAGGTTGGCAGAGGAAGCGGAATGAAGTGGTATTTGTTCCACTTGTCACTAAATCTGTTTGTCTGCGTCACTCTGTTCACACTATACAGCTTCATGTTTCCGCCAGAGGCAGGAAATCCTTTTCAGGGATTGAAGTTTGTTGCGATTCTCCTGTTGTCGCCAGTGGGTATCCTGTTAGCGCTCGTCAGCAGAAATCGAGGCAAACTCACGCGAATCCATATCACAGCCATTGTAGGCCATTCCGTGATGCTGCTATTTCTCTTTCTGTACATGACACTGGGGTACCTGATCCTCGGTGTCTAAGGTTACCAGAGGACAAGTCATGCCTGCCCTCCTATTATTCGTTCCCAATGCCTAGAAACAAAGTATCCAACACCCGATGCACAAACACATTCTGTTCTTCATCGGACAAGGGCCGGCCTAGAAAGTTCAATTGAAATGCATATTGAAAGCAGCTTCCTAGCAGCATGTCCGCAGCGGATCTCGGATTAACATGTTCCGATAATCTCCCAAGTTTCTGTTCTTCACGCAAATAGGACTCAACTGCTTCATTTGCCCGGTGGGGTCCTTCATTCCGAGCTGTGAAGCCTTCCCGGTGCTGCGCTAACAGTCCTGGTTCAGAGAAGATGGAGCTGATCAGAGGCATGGATTGATAGTAATCCGATACGCCCGCTCGAGCCACTTTTTCCAGATTACTTCGCACGGTTTCTTTGCCGATCAGTTCCCTCAGGGACATGAGCGCCTGCATAACATTTTTTAATTGTCCGCGTAGAATGTGAAGGTACAGATCGTCTTTGCTCTTAAAATGATTATATAGTGAGCCTTCTGAGCACCCGGCGGTTTTGGCGATTTCTTTGGTTGTTGCTTTGGCCAGTCCATGTGTACGAATGACGAGTTCCGCTGCATCGGCTATTTTACTTTTTAAATCCAAAATAATCCCTCACTCTGTTGACTTTGTTATGGTTCCACTTTATTATGAGTGTGCACTCACTCATTGTCAAGACATCACAGCTTGAATGAGGTGGGAGACATGACGCTCAATAATGAGTGTGCACTCACTCACAAATGAGAAAGGAGGTATTCCAATGAAAAATCAATCTTACAGCAACCATGAAAGACACGTGCCCGCGTTTCATTTTTTCCTTGTACCGCTTAGCTTTGTTTTGGTCGTCGCAGCATTCGTTTATCTGTTTGCGTCGAGTATGCGTGGAATATCGTTATTTACGTCATTACTTTTCATACTCATGTCATTCTCGGTGGTCATGACATTATTCCTCATCCGGCAGTTCGTATGTAAGGTGCAGGATCGGGTAGTTCGGGCAGAAGAGAATCTGAGACATTTTGTTATGACAGGCAGGCTTCTTAATCCAAGTTTAACGATGAATCAAATCATTGCGCTTCGTTTTGCATCGGACGATGAGTTTCTGACGCTGTGTGAGAAGGCTCTGAAGGAGGACCTGTCATCCAAAGATATCAAGCTCGCCATCCAGAAATGGAGAGCGGATCATCACCGAGTATAGCTCACTAAAGCAAAAGAAAAGGGGGGATTGGCAATGGTCTTAACAGCGTGTTTAAACGAGTCCATGATGAGGGCTTTGGCTCATTACTGCCAGGGATATATGAATGATCAGTGGCTGAATGTATGGGAACAGAATCTGAACGAGCTTGAGGGCATTTTTCAAAATAAAGGAGACTACGCTTATGGTCTCTTTTGTTCCAAGCTTTTTCGTCCATTGGAAGCAGAGGTCTATGATGCGGGCTTAACCCCCAAACCCGTAATGCCGGGTGCCTTTCCACAATCCGAGGAGCTTTGGGGACCATGGGAAGAGAGGGAGAGGCGATTTTGGAGCGTGATTCACTATGATAATGGAAGAGCAATAGGTACCTTAATCACACGTTTCTTTCACGACCATACTGCCTTTCGTATTCCTACTGTGCCTCGAGTCTATGCCATTCCTCAAACCGAGCTGGCTGCAATTAAAGAGGTGATTTCTCATATGCAGCCGGAAGAATGGGGATCTATGAGTTGGGAGGATGAGAGGTATGCGTGAGTTAAACTTGGCTCAATTTTCCCGTGTTTTGTTTTTCGTGCTCGCTTTGGTTTTCAGTGTTAGCGTTGCGCTTCAAGTTCTAATCGCCGGAATTGCACTGTTTGTAAATTCAGGAAGTTGGGCTGCCCATGTTAGCTTCGCAAGATATTTTGCTTTTATTCCTCTCATCATGGCAATCATGGCATGGATGGCAGGACTTTCAAGGCAGGTGCTCTGGAAGAGCATAGGTTTATTCGGAATGGTAATCGGGATGTTCTTAACAGCGGTATTTTCATCCCGGATCGGTTTTCTATCTGCATTCCATCCCGTCATTGCGATGATGTTGTTTTGGGGCAGCGTTGACATGATCCGATCAGGCAAAGGATTTAAAATAAATGTGGATTGAAGCGAAATAAGCAATTTACCTTTACCATCTCCATGTTAGACGTTGTATAATCATGGAAGACGCCAAATTCATAATAAGGACCCAGTCTTAGATAGAGCTACTCTACGGCTGGGTTTTGTCACATACTGGACGGCGAAGGAGGCATGGCTTCTTGATGAAGAAAAAAGCGTATATTACCGATCTGGACGGCACGCTGCTGCGTTCGGATCAAACACTATCACCTTTTACTACCAATGTTATGACAAACGCGCTGGAGCAGGACGTGATTATCACGTATGCCACTGCCCGCGGGTATATTAGTGCTCAAAGCGTTGTCTCGGAGATCCCCTGGAAGTACCCTCTGATTCTATATAACGGCGCTTTGATATATGACGGAGTGAATCGAACAGTAATCGATGGTTATTGGCTTGAACGGGACATCTCGAATGAGATTATCGACGTGGGAAGGAAGTTTGGTATTACTCCTTACTATTTTTCATTGGATGCGGACCATCGTGAGCGTGTTTTGCATGAGTCGCTGCGGCGAGAGGGAGAGAAGGCTTTTTATCAGAGCCGGCCCCAGGATCCGCGATTTATGGAAGTGCGGAGACTGAACTGCCCACCGGATTACCGGACGCTGGCTCTTACATACATTGGACTTTATGAGGAATTGGAGCCGATACGGTGCGGGGTTATGGAATTATACGGTGATGTGATTCATGCTCATATGATGCCGGATTACTACATCCATAACCATTTTTTTCTGGAATTCAGTCATGCCAAAGCAAACAAACGTGACGGACTCCAATTATGGTCTTCCCATATGGGGATTGATCTGGAGAACACGGTAGTTTTCGGCGACCACATCAATGATGTGGGGCTGTTTGAAGCCGGAGGCACCCGGATCGCGGTACGAAACGCGCATGAAAGGATACGGCAGCTGGCTGACCATATTATTGACTCGAATGAACTTGATGGCGTCGCCCATTATATCCGGCAACAGATGGAACAGTCAGGAGTGGATACCTTTATATCCACTCTGGGAGGACAATGATGACGATACATCACGTTACACCCATTACTTAGAGCTCGTGCTTTTATCGAAATTAACTTTAACCAGCTCGGCAAAAGCGGAAAATGCCTTGTTCCTGAACCGGTCGTTGCGCCGGATCAGGCTTGTCGAGGTATGCCGGAAGGCTTCCGGGATCGAGAAGCTGCCCATATTCGCAAATTCTCCACTCAAGACAGAGGTGGGGAGCAGCGTAGCGGCAAGACCTGATTGTACGATGCCTAATTGGGTCTCTAATGATGAGACTTCGATCATATTCGTCATCGGAATCCCTTCGCTTAACAGCCAGCTTTCGAGGATGCTTCGAAACGGGCATCCCGCCGGAGCAACGGCCCATTTGGTCACCGCCAGATCGGGAAAGGGCTGTTCCTTCGACTTGGTCAGCAGTTTGACCTCATCCTCTTCGATATAATCGGCAACCAGCTTCGGCGGAATGTTTCCCGTCACAAATGCCCCGTCCAGCTGATAGTTTAATACTTGGGTAATCAGCTCCGAAGAGCTGCCGGTCAAGAGCGATAACGTGACGTCCGGGTACATGGTTTGATAGTCCGACAAGGATTTAATGAAATGTCCGCAATGCACCGTATCCACGACGCCAATGGTTAAAGAACCGCTTGGATAAGGCGTTTCCTGTACAGCACGCAACGCTTCTTCAGACAGATTAAGAATGGTGCACGCATAGTCCCGGAACGTTCGCCCTTTTTCCGTTAAGGTCACTCCATTGGAGTGTCGGTTGAATAAGGGGACTCCCAGTTCATTCTCAAGCTTTTTGACACGGGCCGTAACATTGGACTGCACATACCCAAGCTGCTCCGCAGCGCGGGTGATATTCCCTTCCTCTGCAATCCTTAGAAAAACCTTCAGATCGGTAAGTTCCATCTAAACCCTCCTTTCTCTCCTTCAGTCATCACTAAAAATGATGACATCATTATTATTTATCATTATACGGTATGCCATTTTTAGATTACAATCACAACTACACCATGAATATGTTCATACAAATACAGAGTGGAAGGATGTTGGAGATGAAAAAGGCATGGTGGCTCTTACTATTAGCGGGGGCACTGGAGGTTGTATGGGTATCCGGTTTGAAGCATTCCGATACCTGGTGGCAGTGGATCATTACCATCGCTTCGATTATATTCAGCTTCAAAGTTTTTTTGGACTCTGCTGCTAAACTTCCCATCGGTACGGTATATGTGATCTTCACCGGACTGGGGACAGCCGGTACGGTATTAGTCGAGATCCTTCTGTTTGGCGAGCAGGCGAATCCCGTCAAGCTGCTGCTGATTGGTATGTTGGCTGCAGGGGTGCTCGGACTCAAACTGGTCACGAAGGATACGGATAATCAGGCGCAGGAGAGTGGTGCATAATGGAATGGATCGCTCTGATCGGCGCAGGGTTATGTGAAGTGTTGGGTGTGATTGCGTTAAGAAGGGTGAGCCTGAGTCGCAGCTTGGGATCCTACATCTTTTTGGCCTGTTCGCTCGGTTCGAGTTTCCTGCTGCTGACGTACGCGATGGCCTTTATTTCCATGGGAACCGCTTATGCGATTTGGACAGGAATGGGGACGGCCGGCAGTACCTTGCTGGGGATGTTTGTTTTCGGAGAACCTAAGGAAGGACGTCGGATATTTTTCATTGCTTTAATCCTGGCTTCAGCGATCGGCCTTAAGATTATAACGTAACCCATAGGGGCGTGTAGAATTTCATAGACCTGTGAAGGATATTCTGATTCGCATATAGAATTTAGATATAGTTTGGTGTTTTGAATCCATGCGATCAGACGCCAGGATGCATTTTTTATATGGGAAAGGACAGGTGTATCTTATGAAATTCAGCGAGTATCGCTATGAACGCCCCGACGTAAAAGCTTTTGAGCAAAAGTTTAAAGAGCAGCTTAACGCTTTCACCTCCGCCAGCACGTATGAGGAACAGGATGAGGCGATGACCCGCATTAACAAACTGCGCAGTGAGATGGATACCCTGAGTCAACTGGTGTATATCCGGCACTCGATTGATACGAACGACGAGTTCTATAAGGCAGAGCAGGATTTCTTTGACGAGAACGGACCGGTCATCCAGGAATACATAACGGATTATTATCGGGCTCTCGTGGATTCGAAATTCAGAGCTCAGCTGGAGGACAAATGGGGGCGACAGCTGTTCCAATTGGCAGAGCTTTCCCTCAAAACCTTCAGTCCTGAGATCATCGAGGACTTGCAACAGGAAAATAAATTGACGACGGAATATTCGAAGCTGATCGCTTCCGCCAAAATTCAGTTCGAAGGCGAAGAGCGTACCCTGTCGCAATTGATTCCTTTCCAGCAATCGACGGATCGCAATATGCGTAAACGGGCAATGGAGGCGTCCAGCGGCTTCATGGCTGAGAACGAAGCAAACTTCGACCGTATCTATGACGATCTGGTTAAAGTGAGAACCAAGATTGCCAAGAAACTAGGATTTAACAATTACGTAGAACTTGGTTATGCCCGCATGGCCCGCACGGACTATAACGCGGAGATGGTGGCTAACTTCCGTAACCAGGTGCTGGAGCATATCGTTCCGGTTGCAAGCAAGTTGAAAGAGCGTCAGCAGAAACGAATCGATGTGGACCAACTGCTGTACTACGATGAGAACTTCTCATTCAAATCGGGGAACGCAACACCGAAGGGGGACCCGGATTGGATCGTCAACCATGGTGCGAAGATGTATGAGGAATTATCTCCGGAAACCCATGAGTTCTTTACCTTCATGCAGGAGAACGGCCTTATGGATCTGGTTGCCAAAAAAGGCAAGCAGAGCGGCGGATACTGTACCTATATCAGCGAGTATGGCGCACCGTTTATTTTCTCCAACTTTAACGGGACTTCCGGTGATATTGATGTGCTGACGCACGAAGCCGGTCATGCGTTTCAGGTATATGAGAGCAGAGGTTTCGAGGTACCGGAGTATGGGTTCCCAACCTATGAGGCGTGCGAAATCCATTCCATGAGCATGGAATTCTTCACATGGCCGTGGATGGACCGTTTCTTCGAGGATGAGGCCGATAAATACCGCTTCGACCATCTCGCAAGCGGACTTATCTTCATCCCTTACGGCGTAACGGTTGACGAGTTCCAACACTTTGTTTATGAAAATCCGGATGCGACGCCGGCTGAACGGAAACAGGCATGGCGCGAAATTGAGCGCAAATATCTGCCGCACCGGAACTATGATGACAATGCGTATCTGGAGCAAGGCGGCTTCTGGCATAAACAGGGCCATATTTTTAGCACGCCGTTCTATTATATCGACTATACGTTGGCTCAAATCTGCGCATTCCAATTCTGGAAGAAGATGCATGAGGACCAATCCGCTGCATGGGCAGATTATCTGAACCTGTGCCGTCAAGGTGGAAGCAAGTCCTTCACCGAACTGGTGAAGGTGGCAGGTTTGATCTCCCCATTTGAGGATGGTTGTGTCACTTCCGTCATTGGCAGCATCGAAGCTTGGCTGGACAGCGTAGACGATGCAGCTCTTTAAATTGTAAATAAGCATGGCTAAGACATGCAGGAGAACATGAGTGAGTAAGACTCAGGTGTTCTTCCTGCATGTTTTTAATAGAAAGCATCTTTCATAGCACCCCGCTTATTGCCCATAAATTAGGAGGATTATATCTATGATTACATATAAACCGTTAAGCGAGCTTCCGATTCGGGAAGTATCGGAGTTGTGGAATCACTCATTTGAAGGATACATGGTGAACGCCTCGATGCCGCTGGACCGCTTCATTGCCCGTATCGGAAGCGATGGTCTGTGCATGGAGAGATCGCTCGCTTGTTACATGGATGGCGTACCGGCCGGCATCGTCATGAACAGCTTTCGGGAAGAAGACGGCATTAAGATTGTACGTAACGGCGGGACAGCGATAGCTCCCGATTTCCGGGGGAAGGGAATCGGCAAAAACATGATGGAGAAAAACGAAGAGCTTTACGAAGAACAAGGCGTCCGTCGTGCCTATTTAGAGGCGATCAGCACAAATGCGCCAGCGATTCGTCTCTACGAAAGCGTTGGATATCATATCATCGACCGGCTGCTCATCATGACGAATGAACAGCCTCCGGAGCAGCAAGATGCGAAGAATACCCGTTCACCGTATACGCTGGTCAGAGGTCTGGCAGCGGAGGCTGCATCTGTAGCCTTCTATCGATCCGGTGAAGTCTGGCAGACAGACGCTTCCAGTATCAAAGACGGCGAATGCGTCATTGTATATGAAGGAGAAGAACAGGTAGGCTTTGGTTTGTTTAAGCGGGTGTTTGATGCCTCAGGCAGTTTGGCAGCCATTACGCTGTTTCGCTGTGAGGCCGCTCCAGAACATCCGGATGCAGAAGCCGTGATGAAGACCGCGGTACTGGAGATGATACAACCCGGTTATGCCTGCAAGCGGTCCGCATTCAACATCCGGGCTTCGCATAAGGAACTGGTGAACGTGCTGCAGGAGCTTGGATTTACGAGCTCGATGGAGCAGGTGCTTATGGTTCATGAGTACAGCGCTACATAGGTTGAATGAATTCGTAAAGTGCGAAAGGAATTGCGTGCATGAGAAAAAACAAGGATATGAGCCTGTACCCGGCTCTCTCGAAAGATATTCAATGGGGCGTAGTCCGAGCCAGGTTTGCCTTCGGAGATGAAATCGAAGAATCGAAGGTCAGCAATGTCACGATTCTTCCGTTTGCCGGGGATCGCTGCATTATTTTTCAGGTAGCTGACGGAAGCTGGGAGCTTCCCGGAGGAACCCTGGAACCCGGCGAGTCCTATATGGAAGGACTTAGACGGGAGGTTAGGGAGGAGCTTGGCGCAGAACTCGAGTCGTTCCGGGTCTTCGGCCAGTTCCGTTGCGAATCCAGCAGCAAGACACCTTATCGGCCGCATATTCCCCATCCTCATTTTGTCAGATTGGTTGGATACGGGGATGTGCGCATCGTTGGGGAGCCGCTGAATCCAGAGGATGGGGAGCAAGTCATCGCGGTAGAGGCCGTTGATTTGGAGGAAGCCGTGAAGCGATTGGAGGAGACGGGCAGGCAAGATATTGCAGATCTGTACAAGCTGGCTTTTGCCATACGGCAAGAAGACCGTTCGATTCAACTAACTAACGATGAACCATGAGTTGCATGAGGGAACGCGCTTAACAGAAAAGAGGTGTAGACAGTGGAACACGTATTTCAGGAGCTGTTGCAGCATTATTTTCATGGACCTGTGCATTCGATCGATACCGTTCCTTTCGGCATGACGAATGAATCCCGAATTGTAGCAATGAACCAAAAGAAATACGTCGCAAGAATATACAATCGTCATACGAAGAATGAAGAGAGGCTGCGGTTTGAGGTTGGACTAACAGCTTACTTGGAGCGTTGTTCCTTATCATTTGATATTCCAGGTTTCGTCTCCAGTAAGGATGATGCGAAGTACGTGGTTATGTCGGACGGTTCCCTGGGCTCCCTGTCACGGTTTATCGAAGGAGAGGTCCCTGATCTATCCAGCATGACCGATGTGCTAAGTTACGGGCGGACAGTTGGGGAATTATCATATGCTCTTCAGCAATTCGAATCGGATTCCTTCGATGTGGTTTGTCCTGCGATTGCGTTCCACGATGTTTACAACCTTCATTCTCTATCGAATCAGACGAAAATTAATGAGTTTTTGGCATGCCCTCCTTTTGATATTGATGCTGAACAGATAGCTGTATTACAAAGATACTATGAATCTGTGTTTAACCATGCAGCTGAACTGAATGCACTGCCTAAACAAATGGTCCATCATGATATTTTAGTTTTTAATCTCTTGATCAATCCCCAGTCCAGGGAGATGAGCGGTGTATTGGATTTTGATTTTGCGGCTATGGACATACGGATATGGGAGCTATCCATTTGTCTGAACCATCTTCTTCAGCATGAAGACCAGACCTTGACAAAGGTCGAGCTTTTTTTAGATGAGTATCGAAAATATATGAGGTTAACTCGTGCAGAGATCCAGTGGATTCCCTATATCATGCAGTTATATTATGTTTCTTTATTAAGCATCTATATCGGGCAGCATGTGGCCGGAAGGAACATCACCTCCTATTTTCACCTGATGTTGAAGCAACTTCGGATCAGAAAAGAATGGATGGAACGAAAGCAGCACGAGTTTGTTGAATTGTTGTATTCGAAATGTTTATGAATGTGTCACGCAAATTACTTCTAGGATGTGAACCACGCTGTGAGATTACCTTATAAAATAGGATATGCCGTTACATTGTTATGACTGGTATGGATTGTCTACGGGTATGTGAATTACGATGCGATGGCAGACCGCGGCCAGCTCTCCATCGTCCTGCTGAGTGCCGTGATTGGCATTATTCTGCTTCCGATTTATTTTATATCCGTGCTGCTGTTCTATGTCTATAAACGAGGTCCGAAAAAGAAGAAATAAGGGGGCGTAACCTTGAGGGATCGATATCTATTTTTGCTTGGAGGAAATTCCTTTCAAACAGAGGCAAATAGACAATTTATAGAGCAAGCTGGCGGTCCCAACGCCAGAATTGTTTTATGCATTATGAACAGACCGGGCTGGGAGGAGTATGTTCCCCTGTTTCAGCAGATGTGGGCAGAATCAGGTGCCCCGGACTTGCAGGTCATCGTTCCTGGCGAGGATGGAAAGCTGGACATGGAACAGGCTGAACAGGTGTTGTCACAGGCCACAGGGATATTTATTGGCGGGGGCAACACGGAGAATTACCATCACTATTACGCGACCGGTCGTTTTAAAGAGCTGCTGATGAACTGTTACGAGAACGGCGTTCCCATTGCAGGAAATTCGGCGGGCGCCTTGATTCTTCCGGAGACCTGCCTCATATCGCCACTGGATAATGAACAAAGCGTAATGCTGTTTAAGCAAGGGGTAGGGTTGCTTTCGAATGTCTTGATCAGCGTTCATTATACGGAGTGGAGCGACCAGTCCAATCTGCTGGAAGGTATGAGAACGAAGAAGGTGAAGCGCGGGATTGGCATCGATGAGCAGGCCTGTGCCGTATTTATCAATGGGCAGCTGACTTATGCTTTGGGAGAAGCCGTCCATGAAGTCATCTTCGAGGATGATGACCTGGATCAATAAACGATGATAAAGAGGACATCCTAAGGGTGTTTTCTTTTTGTGTTATTGATATTGCAAAAATAGAGTATTTACTCTAAAATTGATTTAGAGTAAATACTCTATTTTTTCATGAGGAAGTGTGAACCATCATGGGCTCCAAAACCAAAGACAGAATCATTCAGGCAGCTATCAACTTATTCAATGAATATGGAACAGGCGCAGTTTCCACGAATCGGATAGCTGGTGAAATCGGGATCAGTCCAGGCAACCTTTACTATCATTATCAGAATAAAGAAGATATTATCCGCGCCATTCTTCAGGTTATGATTGCGGATTGGGATCGTGTGTGGCTTTCTTCCAAGGAGGACTACATACCTTCCCTGGGCGATCTGGAGGATATTATCCGACTTAACCTTCAGCTTCAGCTCAAATATCGCTTCTTTTACCGTGAACTTATTCCTTTGATGAGAGCGGATCCGAAACTGAAGGTTGTTCATCAACAGATCCAGACGCAGCGGATAGGCGAGTTGCAGCAGTTCTTTCAAGTATTTGTGGATGCGAGGGTCTTTCGATTACCTGAGTCCGTAGATATGGAATCGTTATTGACGTCCTGCTGGATTATTAGTAACTACTGGTTGTCTTATCTTGAAAGCGGCGGTGTAAAGGCCGATGAAAGTCAGATCGAACAGGGAATCGTGTTGATTCTGTCCGTACTCCATCCCTATATACCCGCGGTAAGTGACGCAACTAAACCTAAGGGGGATACCAAATGAAGAAGATCGGGAAAGAACCTGGCTTAGCCGATAAGCTAATGACTTCAAAATCATCCAGAAGAGATTTTCTTAAAAAAGCGGGTGCTTCCCTTCTTGCTGTTTCTTTTGGCGGGTTGTTGTGGAGAGCCGTCGATCAGGGCGTATTCAGCACCGGTAAAGGACCTGCTTATGAATTATGGACGCCTGATGAAGTGTTCCCTTTATCGGAGCCTATGGCTTTAGTACATGCAGCCACGCTGGCATCCAATCCGCATAACAGCCAACCATGGCTGTTTAGAGTGACAGAGACGTCCATCGAGCTGTTTGCTGACCTTACAAGGAGCCTCGGCACGATGGATCCCCTGCTCAGGGAGATGCATATGGGTCTGGGCTGTGCGCTGGAGAATCTGATGCTGACGGCAAGAGTGAAAGGGTATCTTCCACAGCTAATATACTTTCCGGACCCATTAAATACGGAATATATCGCAAAGGTTGAGCTAATTCCCGGCAAGAAGGACAATTCAGATCTTCATCAGGCCATAACGGAGAGACATACGCATCGGGGGGCTTATGACACGGACCGTGAAATATCTTCCGAAACATTCGAACAGATATCTGAGATTGGTTATGACGAACCGAATGTAAGGCTGACGTGGCTGACAACAGCCGATCAGAAGGGTCGGGCAGGGGACTTAGTGATTGAATCAACCGTGGCCATCATCGCAGACCCTGAGATGAGTCATGATAGCAACCGCTGGTTCCGTGGGGATTGGGATGAGCTTCATAAGTTTAGGGACGGCCTGACGCTGGATGCTCAAGGCGGACCGGCATGGGTCAGGGCGGCTGGAAAAATTCTTCCAAACGTTTCCCACGACAGTGCGAATCAATTCTGGCTGAAATCTACACGGCAGACACATGTTCACACGGCAGCAGCTTATGGATTACTCTCGATCCCGGATTTACGCAATCCGGCGGATCAAGTCAGGGCGGGGCGTTTCTGGCAGAGGATTCATCTGAAAGGAACAGCTGAAGGTCTGGCACTGCACCCATTGAATCAACCGATGGAAATGAGAGACCGGGAACTGCAGCTTAAGAGTGAAAGAAGACCTTTTGGCCAGCAGCTTGCGCAGTTATCGGATTCCTCCGCAGGGGAGGCGGTATTCCTGTTCCGTATCGGCTATCCTATGGCAGCGGTATATCCGAGTCCCCGTCGTGACCTTAAGGATATTATCATGAAATAAACGGATTTTCTTTCCGGAGGGAGTCTGGTTTTTCCATCCAAAGTGTGTCAAGATAGTACGAAAAAATAAGCGACTGGGGGAACGGACGGCATGATCTATCATATAATTTCTAAGGAAGCCTGGATGATAGCACGAGAGAATAGATTGTACGAGCCGCCGAGCTTACAAACGGACGGATTCATCCACTGCTCCACAGAGGAGCAAGTCAGCGGAGTCGCCAATACGTTCTACACAGGCAGGACGGATCTATTTGTTCTGGGTATCCAGGAAGATCAGGTGGAAGCGGAGATTGTATATGAGGACTTATATGAGATGAACCAATTGTACCCGCATATATATGGAGGGTTGAACCTGAACGCCGTCCAGAAGATGTATCGTCTTGAGCCGGATGAAGAGGGAGTGTTTACGTTTCAGGCTTCTGCTGAGCTTGAATATAGTGGATAAACCGTGATATGAATTTCAACGTGATACCAAAGGAGGAAACGCAATGATACTCGAAGTGGCCATGCTGCAAGTGAAACCAGGACTTACGTCAGATTTTGAACGCAATTTCCAAATCGCCTCAGGGATCATATCCAAGATGGAGGGTTATATCCATCATGAGCTGAAGCGGTGCCTGGAGGATTCGCACAAATATGTTCTATTGGTAAAATGGGAGACGCTGGAGGATCACACGATAGGTTTTAGGGGATCCGCCGAATATCAGGAATGGAAAGAATTGCTGCATCACTTTTATGATCCATTCCCCGTCGTTGAACATTTTGAAGATGTGTACATAAAGTGACCGTTAAGGCAGGTGTTGGAGATGAGCCTGGAGGATCTTATAAAAGAGGTTTACGGCAGCCCGCCGCTGAAGATCGAGCCCATGTCATTTGGCCATACCAATCAGGTATATAGTGTGACATTATCCGATGAGCAAATCATTCTCAGAACCAATGACAAGCCCAGCGTCCTGGAGCATACGGCGGACAATATTGCGATTCTCTCTTCATTAGGCTTGCCGGTACCGAGCGTGATTCGAACGGATATATCCATGGAACAGGTCCCCTTTGCTTATATGATACTGGAGCACTTTCCCGGACGGGACCTCCGCTATGAGCTTGAGGGAATGACGCATGAACAAATGACTGAACTTGCCCAGCAGATCATTTCATACCAACGCAGCGTGTCAGAGCTTCCCCGAGGCACCGGATTCGGATGGGTTCCAATTGGAGAGCAGGGGCCCTTCTCATCCTGGACTCAGATCATCAATCGTGATATCCGCCAGCATATCGATCACATAATCGATGATGTTACTCCGGAGACCATCGTCCAATTGCAACAAATGAAGCAGCGTTACACGCCTTATTTTGACCAAGTGGAGCCCATCTGTTTCCTTGATGATCTTACGATCAAGAATGTAATTGTGGCCGAAGGCAAGCTTCAGGGTATCGTTGATTTTGATTGGGTCTGCTACGGGGATCCGCTGTACATGATCGCCCTCACGCAGACGGCGGTGGTCTCCGATATTGGAGAGCAGGGGATGCCCTACGTGGAGGCGTTATGCAGGCATTGGGGAATGAAGCAAGAACAGCGGGCGCTGATTGATTTCTACTCCGTTATTCATGCCCTGCAGTTTATCGGCTTTCATAAAAAGGAGCAGAACGATGTCTGCAAACAGCGAATGCTCTCATTCCTATTAGAAAAAATCAACCGCGATACAAACAGAACCGCATGAGCTTAAGAGCCCATGCGGTTCTTGTTATCTTATCGGGAGGTTGGTGCAAATCCCACTCTTGGTTTGTCTCGTTCCTTGGTATTCACGGAAACGTAACGGATTGCGGTTAACGGTACATACAGCATCTCATATTCATCCTGGTACCGGATAAATTGATCGCCTACTTCCTCCAGCGTGCCGTTCCGCACATAGCTTCCATCCGTAAAATAAATGCTCACTTCCTGATTCAGCAAACTTTTCAGCATATACGGTTCACTCCTTGTGAATAAAATAGAGTATCGGGTCTAACGGATCATGGCCATTATATCGATTGGCGTCACAGTTTCGTGACGATATCGTCAATGATTCCGTATTCCTTCGCTTCTTCCGCCGACATAAAATAATCCCGCTCCATATCCTTTTCGACGCGTTCGACGGATTGACCTGTCCGCTCGGATATAATCTGTGCCAGCTTCTCACGGGTTTTCAGGATGCGTTTTGCCGTAATGGCAATATCGGTAGCCTGCCCCTGCACACCACCCAGCGGCTGATGGATCATGATCTCGCTGTTCGGCAGCGCAAGTCGTTTGCCTTTGGCCCCGGCCAGCAGCAGGATCGCGCCGTAAGAAGCGGCAAAACCGGTGCAGATGGTGTTGACTTGAGGTTTGATAATCTGCATGGTATCGTAAATGCCAAAGCCCGCGGATACCGAACCGCCCGGACTATTGATATACATGTGGATATCCTTCTCAGGATCCTCAGCCGCCAGAAACAACAGCTGTGCGATAATACTGTTCGCGATGGCGTCATCGATGGCTGCACCCACAAACACGATCCGATCCTTCAGCAATCGGGAATAAATATCGTAAGATCGTTCGCCCCGGTTGGTTTGTTCTACAACATAAGGAACAACATTCATGGTTTCATCCTCCATATTCGTTAGGTTTTCAGGTTTCAGCAAGTAAACGAAGAGGCAGCCGCAAAAGATACGGAGAAACCACGAAATAAATTGTTCGAAAATCAAAGTAACGAAAAGATAACTTCATTCGTTTACATATAAGATATCTTTATCGAGATTAGGAAAGGAGTTGGCTTCCGATGACGATATTTCGACCAAGCGTTACCCCACCGGCTGATCTGAGCTTGGAGGAAATGAATGCTACCCTGCACAGATACTGTCTGTCCCTTACAAACTCCTCATGGGATTCCGATGATCTGGTGCAGGACACTTGGATCAAGGCACTGGAGCATATGAAGCAGCGGAGCCATGTCAACCCCGAAGCGCTGCTGCTTCGGATTGCCAAGAATACATGGATTGACCGGGTTCGCCGGGATCAGACCTATAGACGGATTCTGGAAGAGAAGCTGGAACATGTTTTGCCTAGGGAAGAAGCGTCGAACGAGGACAGCAAACTGGACATCGAGTTCGCTTTTCAATGGCTGCTGGAACACTTGTCGCCCCTGCAGCGAACGGTGCTGGTGCTCCGTGAAGTGTACGAATATTCTGTTTCGGAAACTGCGGTGAAACTGAAAACGACGGAGGGAGCGGTGAAAGCGGCCCTTCATCGAGCTCACAAAGTGCTGCAATCGCTGGATCCGGAGGAAGAGGAACTTGAATTGGCTATGCCGGAAGACGAGGTGATGACCCTGAATCTTCAGGCATTGGCAGAGGCATACCAATCCGGGGACGTTGAAGCGGTCGTGAGACTTATTCAATGGAATAGCAGTGAAGCATCAGCCATCGGTTGCATGGTTACGATGCAGGTTGAAACTCCGAGCGCAAGTTATATGATGTACGGCGGATATTCGTCCGACATGAGAATGGCTGCGTAAAGCGAAGATTTAAGCAGGTTGATCATACACTTATCGGGAAGGCCGGAGCAGAAGCTGCTCGGGCCTTTTTTTGATGCAGATTCACAACCTTGAGTTTGAAAAAGACCGGCATGAATCTCCGTTCATCATATCGTCATTCAGCGCTTCCGGATGTATACTATAAACCAAGTAGAACCGTTAGGAATGAGGGGTTAGGTTGCAGACCGAAGTGAAGTTGTACACCATGTGCATGATACAAGACGGAAGCAGCGTTCTGCTGATGAACAGACCGGATGCCAAAGGGTTTCCCGGATATATTGCGCCCGGAGGCAAAGTGGATTTTCCGGAAAGCATTGTAAACGGAGCCATTCGGGAGGTGCGGGAAGAAACCGGCTTGATTGTAAAGGACATCGTCTATAAGGGCCTGGAGGAATCGTGTGAGCCGAATACAGGTCTACGGTATATGGTGTTTAATTATTTGGCCACTTCCTTTGAAGGGGAATTGCTGGAGCATCCACCTGAAGGAGAGCTGTTATGGGTGGACCGGGAAGAGGCATTAAAGCTGCCCATGCAGGATTGGTTTAAACGCCGGTTTCCGTTGTTTTTTGAAGAAGGTACGTTTGAATTAAGCGAGATTTGGGACGAGAAGACCGGGATTGTTCTGGATGAAACCATTAAACGGTATCCGGCGAAATCACCTCAGGCGGCAGGGATCGTTGATTAACGAAGGGAGCTGTGTTTCATATGGTCAGGGCGGTGTTCTTCGATTTATTTGAGACGTTAATTACGGAATTCGCAAACGGCAAGCGGGTGTCCAAGAGGTCCTATGATTATAGGAATAGACTCGGGTTATCCGAAGCGGAGTTTAAACGGGAGTGGAGCATCCGGTTTGAGCAAAGAATGAATGGTCATTTTCCCAACTATCATGCCGCGATCCGGGATATCCTTGATTCCCGTGGTTTACCCTATCATCAGGAACACGTAGAGTTTCTCTATCAGTCGAGAGTCGGCGAGAAGAAAATCCCTTTCAATACGATATCGAATGAGATCTGCAGGATGCTGGAGCTTTTGCGTGAAAGGGGTCTGAAGGTGGGCTTGATCAGCAATTGCTCGGAAGAAGAGGTGATTTCTTTTGGCCAGAGCGGATTGGCGCCTTACTTCGATGACGTTATCTTCTCATATGAAGTTGGGGTAGCCAAACCGAACCCGGAAATCTATCGAATGGCTTGTGACCGATTGGGCGTAACACCACAGGAATCTCTGTTTATCGGGGATGGCGGTTCAGATGAGCTGAGAGGCGCCAGCAATGCCGGTCTTAGGCCATATCACGCCTATTGGTTCAACACGTTTATTGAGAGCGAGTATGAGAAGATCCATCAACCGCTGCAAGTGCTGGATCTTATCGAATCTTCTATTAAAAAGGAGTCGCCCAACAATGAAACTGCAGGCTATTAACCATCTCTGTTTTTCTGTTTCGGAATTGGAACGGTCCATCGCTTTTTATAGGGACGTATTTGAAGCCAAACTGCTGGTTAAAGGGAGAAAGCTGGCTTATTTTGATCTGAACGGACTGTGGATTGCTTTAAATGAAGAAGATGTCGACAGGAGCACCTCGAATAGAACATATACGCATATTGCCTTTACTATGGAAGAGGAGGAGTATGAAACAACGCTGCTTCGTCTGCAAGCGCTCCAGGTGGAGATTCTGCCGGGAAGGGCAAGGGACGAGAAGGACAAGAAGTCGATCTACTTCCTGGACCCGGATGGGCATATGTTCGAGTTTCATACGGGCTCCATGAATGACAGGCTGGACTATTACCGCGCGGATAAAGAGCATATGACCTTTTACGATGCCGAATAGTTAGGGGAACGAACGATTCCAATTGCAGATCGAGGAGATGAGCCGATGAATCTTGCCAACAAAATAACGATAGCCAGAATAATGTTGATTCCATTATTCATTCTTTTTTTTGCCGAGTATCCGCTATGGCTGACCGAGAACAGCCGCTTCTTCGGATTTATTCATGTTTATGGAACCTACATCGCGCTGGGCGTGTTCATTCTTGCTTCGGCTACGGACAAGCTGGATGGTTACATCGCGAGGAAATACAATCAAATCACGAATCTTGGAAAACTACTGGATCCGCTCGCAGATAAACTGCTCATATCGGTTGCCTTAATCATGATGGTTCAATCAGGGATGGTCGCGACATGGATTGCCGTTGCCATCATTGCGCGGGAATTTGTGATCACAGGGCTTAGGATGGTTGCATCCGAGCAGGGAATCGCATTGTCCGCTGACAGTCTCGGCAAATTGAAAATGGTACTTCAGGTGATAGCCATTGCAGCGGTATTGCTGGATAATTATCCGTTTCAGCTTGTCACTATGATTCAAGTGGATGAAATTCTCATGCTTGCAGCAGTGGCCTTGACGATATATTCGGGCTTTCACTATCTGTTGAACAATTATAAACTCATAAAATTGAGCTGATCTAAGCAGGATGAGCGTTATCCCGGCTTGCCTGATAGGAACAGCTGTCCATTTTATCACGCCGGATTTTTTTCGAGATCCGGTGCTGGGAAAACATCCTACTTTGTGCCTATTTTGGCGTCAGAAGGTAACGATTTCATCCGGGACTGTCGATATAGAGATAGACTGAAAAAAAGCCTGAGAGACAGAAGGTACAAAGGAGAGAAATAAATGAGCTTAAACAGAAAGACAACGAAGATGTTTCTTGTCGTTGTGATGATGTTGGCGATGGTTTTTCCAACCAGCGTATTCGCCGCCTCCGGGGACGTAACGTCGATTGAATTTGATACGAACGAGAGCAAAATTTACTTAACCGTTAATGAAACTTCGGAACAACTTCGAGTATTGGCTAACATTGAAGGCTCTTCTACGAAGAAGGATGTAACCAATGAGTCGACGTGGACTTCGTCCAACACGAGAATCGTAAAGGTTGACGGTGGACTCATCATTCCACTGGAAAAAGGTACAGCCCGAATTACGGCAAAATACAAGGGCGCGATCAAGACGATTGACGTCGACGTTAAATTTGCCATTGACGAGTTTAAACTGGATCAGCCTGATAAAGTGGAGCATAAGCTTGGAACGGAAGGTCTAACCGTTAAAGCATTGGCTGACGGAACGAATGACGTGACCACGGAAACGAAATGGACCACTTCCGATGACAGCGTTGTAAAAGTAAGCAAAGGCGAACTGACCCTTGTAGGTTTGGGAAGCGCAACCGTGACTGCGGAATACAAAGGGCTTAAGGCTTCTTTTACGGTTAAAGTCGTTGCGCCTTACCAAAAGCTTGCGATCGTGCCGGGCGAAGATCAGGAGCTCTTGGTTGGCGATGCGCCTGTTGAGCTGAAAGTATTCGCTAAGCAGTCGGAGACCGATACAGGTATGGACGTGACGGATAAGATAGAGCTTAAATCATCCAATTCCTCCGTAGCTACGATTGAGGATGGCAAGCTAAAGCCGGTTGCGTTGGGTAAATCTACGATCAGCGTGAGCTATCTGGGTTCAACGGCCAAATTGGATGTGTATGTGCGCAATCCTTATGAAGCTTTGATTCTGGATCAGACGGATTTCGTCAAGAATCCGGTTCTGTTCATGAATGATTCGATTACGGTACAAGCGAAGGTTCGCAACGCGGCTTCGCAATCCATTGACGTGCCTGGGGAATGGACTTCATCCAACCCGCTGGCCGTATCCGTTAATGGTGGCGTGATTACAGCGAGAGCTTCGGGAACCTCTACCATTAAAGTTAGTTACTTGGGAATCAGTAAAGAATTCTCGGTTAAAGTATATCCGACCGTGACCAAGTTTGAGGCAGCTGATACGGAAGTGGATGTGCTGAAAGGCGAATCCAAGTCCTTCCCTAAAGTGACAGGAACGCTTCTGGACGACGAGAAAGAGGACTTCAGCAGCGCGGTTAACTGGACTTCCAGCGATGAGAAAGTGGTAACGACCGAAGACGGCAAAATCAAAGCCATTGACGCGGGTACAGCAACGATCACCGGTAAGATCGGTTCCAGATTAGTAGCGACGGTGCCGGTTACCGTCAATGAAAAAGTGCTGGTACTTCTGCCGGATGTAGAAGAGTATCAGCTGGTTATGGGCAGAAGCATTGCGCTGCCGAAAGTAGATGCTGTATTTGAAGATGGTACGGAGAGTGATGTGACCTCTTCCGTTGAATGGTCACTGACGGGCTCTGCGGCTGTCATTAAAGACGGCACGATCAAGGGATTAACAAAAGGCTCGACCACGCTGAAAGGCACTTACTTGAATAAAGAAGTCAAGATTCCGGTCGTGGTTGAACAGGAAGTTGTGAAGATCGTTGTAGAGCCGGAGAATATCGACCTCAACATCAAGAAATCCAAATCGATTAAAGTTACAGGCTATTACAGCAACGGCAAAACGATTTCGCTCTCATCCAAGATGAATTGGAGTTCTTCGGACACTGCGATTGTGACAGTATCCAGAACCTCCGTTAAAGCGGTTGCCGAGGGAACGGCTACGATTACGGGTTCTTACCAAGGCAAAGAGGCTATAGTCAAGGTAAACGTAGTTCCGAAATTAAAGAAATTGATCGCCAGCGAGAAGAAACTGAACTTGAAGCCCGGTGACGTCAAAACCGTTACGGTTACGGCCGAATTCGATACCGGCGCGAAAACAAATGTTGGAGACACTGCCGTTTGGACAACCAGCAACTCCAGCGTTGCCAAAGTAACGAACGGACGTATTGAAGCAATCGCGAAGGGAACCGCCCGTATTAAAGGGCAGTACAATTCAAAGACCGTATCCATTACCGTCTCTGTCAAATAGGACAACAGATTTGCAGCAGCCCGGCTTTTTAGAAGCCGGGCTGCTGTCTTTTCTAAGAGAGTGCTGCAGTTTAGCTGGAAGTCAAAATACCATGCTGCTATTTTTTAAGAAACCAGGCAAGCAGATGTCCATTAAATACTTCTAGCGATTTCACATGAAAATCCGTCGCTTCCGATAAGACATACAATTCGTCGATCGTATAATATTTCATCTCTGCATCGATAAACCCGTCGCCGGTCCGGTAGTAAGGCATATGGAGGAGATCCGGATCGGAATGAGCAGGGGCAAAGTGCCGTTTCCATGGTGTGGAGATGAGCAGGCTGCCGCCTGGCATCAATCTTTCATGTATTTTGCGGAGGACCGGTATGGGATTGTAATTCATATGCTCAAGAACTTCCGTAAACAGAGCGACATCGTATCGTTCGTTTCCCGGAATATCCTCAGCTTCAATATTGCATTGGCTCCATCGGATCCCATAATCCTGTTCCAACTCTATAGACCAATAATCTGCGATTCGATCCAGACCGTATGCTTGGGCTCCGGACAGGACGCTGTACATCAAGAGTGTACCGTAAGCAGCGCCAATATCCAGTACCTTGGTGCCTCGGTTTACAAGCAGCGAGTCCAGAGTCTCGAGCAGCGGAAACCAGTAGCTGGCTTCCTCATTCTTGTAAACAGACAAGTAGTGACTCTCGTTCCGCTTAACATGATAGGAGGAGATGATCGCTTGGGCGCGGGACAGTTTCTCTTCAGGCGATTGCTTATGATAAAGGGGTTGATTCCATTGGTTCTCGGCAGTTTCGGGTAACGGTCCCACCATTCCAACGCTGACGAGCAGGTATCCAGGCACATTGCGCTTCTCTTGTTCCGGGAGTCCATGGTACCACATCGTCAGCCAATGCTTGACGGTCTGGGAATCCCGGATAAAATCAAGGAAATCCAGACTGTCCAAGAAGCCGATGCTGCTCTCCTCGATAAACGATATTCCGCATCGCTCAAATGAATCCTTGAAAGTAAAGGCTGGGCGCTCCATACCGTACATCCAGGTGCCGAGCTGTTCCGCGGCTTCTTTACCTGCACGGTAAGGCAAACACTCCGCAAAAGGGGTGAGGACTATAATCGTTCCTCCCGGTTTGGTGACCCGCATCATTTCTCTCAAAATCGTGATCTGCTCGTCCTCTTCAAAATGCTCAAGAACACCTGCATTCCAGGTTATATCGAATTGCTGGTCGGGAAGCTGCATTTCCCTAATGTCGGAGTGAACAAAGGTGCCCGGAACCTTAGCCTTATAAAATGCGCTTCGGCTGTTGAACAGGGCATTCTCGGAATAATCGACTAAAGTTACTTCTGCATGCTCAGCCGCCAGACGTAGCGAAATTTTGCCTGTCCCCGAACCAGCCTCAAGTATGCGTTTGCCCTGAATGCCTCCTGATACCTCCATGATCTTATCGTATATGGTTTGGCTCAATGAATCCCAATGATAGGATACCTCCCGGGACCATAGCTGGTCCCATATCAACTTCTGCTGCTCGTCCTGAAGCATATTATTCGCTCACTCCTTTGTGGTCTGGCGTAAATTTCCGAAACAGCTGGAGGAATCCCTCGGAGCCATGGTGAATATCAGCCAGTTCCCTTAATCCGTAGGCCCCATATTGATGAAACAAGCCGTTTTCGTTCTTGGAAAAATCAATATATTTGTCCGGAAGCGACATGCGCTGCGCCATCGTTGCGTGGTATACCCAGGATTCCAGGCAGCACTTCGGCCTCCATTTCGTTCGGGTTCCCATGTAATAACGCATGCCCAGCAGCAGGCTATCATCCTCATACCCTTGCTTGCCGGATAGGAAACGGGGATCATACCCGCCAATCTCGCGCAGTATATCCGCTCGGTGAACGACCGGATGCACGAATCCATCCGCGGTGCCTTCTCTTGGGAGCTGCTGAAGCGTTTCGCAGATCCCTTCCGGTGTATCCGGCAGAAGAATGTACGCTCCCAGCGGCTGCAGTTCCCCGCTCGAAGTAACAATGCCGGGTGAAACCATGGGCTCGTCTGTACGCTCCAGATAGCGAAGAAGGGGGGCGTACCAGTTCGGCGGAAATATCATATCGACATGAATTTCAGATAAGTATTCGATTTGCGGAAAGTGCTCCCATATAAACTCAAAGCATGCTTGCCTGGCTGCAGCGATGCCAATATTCGTTCCGTTCCCGCGAATCATAGCGGATATGCCTTGTGTTTGCAGCCAATCGTGCAGTTCTTCATTCGTTAGGCACCCTTGATTAAATAGAACTGTCACGTGATCTTGGGAGCGCTGGAGACTGCCCAGCGCCAGGCTTGCCATATCTAAATCGTGCTCGCGTGAGCTCTCCCGGATGAATAATGGCATTGTATGAATAATCCGCATGTCCATCGCTTTCTTGCCACCGCTGCTCATGATTCCACCCATTCAACCAGTGATGGCGACTCATCCAGGATGGAGTCGTACTGTTCCTTCCAGCCGAATTTCGCTTCAGGATCAAGCTGTCGATAGCGCTTGTATTTCTCAAGCCTGTATTCCGGTTTGGCCCACCCGTAATGTTTAAGACGAATGGCGGACAGATGATGTGGGAGTTCGAATACATTTGCCGGAAACCTTCCACAGTGCTGAGCCGTCTCTTTCCAGTAATAATGTACTTCGGGACGGTAACGCAGAAGAAACGGGCGATAGGTTTTATGTGAGCTCCAATAATTATCATCCCGGTAATGGGTTTCATTCCAGAAGTCATAGAGCCGGAAGCAATACAAATCGAATTCTTGTTGTTCAAGCATAGCCGGAAGCTCGCCCACAAAGGCGGATTCGAACCATTCGTCTGCATCAAGATTCAGGATCCATTCGGGATGAACGTTCAAAGTTTCACGCCACTGCAGTTTACGGAGCTCGATTTCATTGTGAAACAGGGAAGATTCGTTGCGGATCAGCCGCAGCGGAATTCCCTTCAATATGTCCATGCATACATCGAGTGTATTGTCTGTACTGGCATCATCAATAATAACGGCCTGATCAATATAGCAGCGATGCTGTTCAAGCGCTTGCCGCAAATAGCGGTTGCCCTCATTTCGCAGTACTATCGTAAGGGTGAGAGATGGGCGGGCAGTTCCTGCAGCAGCAGTAACTTGACGAAGGCAGCTCCCTTCATGTTCTTCAAATTGACGAAGCTTAACCTCAGGGATGGACGAAATCTCCTCTGTTGCCTGCAGAAACAGCTTGGCATTGTGAAGGTCACTTTCACGGTAAATGTGATAGGCCGGATAGTGAGTATCTACATATAAGGTAAAGCCCAGCGCAGCGGCCCGGATGCAGAAATGCCGATCCTCCCCCCAAAAGGATAAGTTATAGATGCGTTTATAGTTAACTCCACGCAGGAGCGCCTGGCGATGGATTAATGTGCAGGCTCCGAGCCCGCCCACTTCATATACTCCCGGCTCCGTTAACCGGCTGACAAACTGCTGGTAACGCTGCTCCTTCTCTGCTTCATCCAACGTTTCGCCTGCGCTTTGTTCGTATTGGATATATTCATCCTTTAGCCATACCTGGGGTTGGGGCCGTGCATCTGGCTGCCAACGTGTCCAGAAAATTTCTGAGATGATCTCTTTATTAATTGCGACGAGATGGTTCAATGTTTGCGGCGCCAGCAGCAGATCCGAATCGACGAGGAACAAATAGTCATAATGTAAATCAAGCGCGTATTGAATGATTTTGTTCTTATAATCAGCTACTTTCCAAATTAACGGTTCATTCCAATAATGCGTTGTCTCGTTGCGGATATAATCGTAATCGTCGCTATGAGCGTTATGGATAACAACATGATTTGTTTCCCTCATAAATCGGCTCAGATGTGCGCTGGATAACTCATCGTTGTTGTCATCAATAAAGAAGTAGCTCACATCAAGATGATCGTGTTCCAGCCGGCGTAATGAAGTCAGAAAATAGTCCAGGATTTCAGGCTTTTGCCGTACGGGACTGCCGATCAGAACACGTCTGCGTTCCTTGGCTGTCATGGACTCGGCCTTTCTTGGTCATTTTGAAGCTCCTGCAGCTTGTTTTGAAAATATTCCTGGTTCGCCAGTATCGTCTCATCGCCTGGGCGATAGACAAGCGCCTGCTCATTATGCTGATTGGCAAGAGCATGGGCTCCGATCCGGTCGTAACAAACGGCCAATTGCAGGTGAGGCAGCCAGGTGGAGAAGGAGGGGTTGTGAAATCCCATATAACCCGGAGGCAGCTCTAGCTCGGTCGCCAGTTTATACCAGTAAATGGCCGTATCGTAGTTATTTTTCACGAAAAAATGGTAACCAATGCGGCAGCAGAATTCGGACCGCGGTGGCGCATAATGCAGGGATCTGATAGAGGATTCAAAAGAGGCTTGCCCGTTACCGAGTTCGTGATGGCAATCGGATAGCCTGCTGCAGGCCGTGAGTATATCCTCAATCCAACCCTGTTCCGTATGTAAAAATTGTTCGTAATAATCAATAGCTTTCTCGAATTGGCCGTGATCCTTCAATTCATTCGCATAATAGAATAAATCTCGTGGCGTGAACGATTCGCCAGCCGTCTCACGCTTCTCGTAGATTCTAAGATTCCGGCCGGTATCGGGGTCATGCTTCGAGCTGAGATGGGTAACCGCGATATCGCTATTGATAATATTGCCGTAGACCTCTAGATACTCATGGACGGGTCCGATCCATCGGAAGCCTCTGTTTCGCTTCACAAGACGGTTGCGCCGGAGACTGAAGGTGACATTGCCAAATTCGTCCGAACTTAAGTGGTAGAGCATGGTAACGGAATCGATGCCGGATGTAAGGTTTTCTTTAAGCGTTTTTAACTTGAGCTGGTCTTCTTCCAGCAGTATGTCGTCAGCATCGAGCCACAGGATATAGTCCTGGGTAGCCTTACTAAAAGCGAAATTACGCGCAGCCGAGAAATCGTCAATCCACTCAAAATCAAAGATGAGCTCTGTAAAGGATTGAGCGATTTCTTTTGTACGATCGGTAGATCCTGTATCGACAATGATGATCTCATCCACGATGTCGGCAACACAGGATAAACAGCGGTTTAACACGAGTTCCTCGTTTTTTACGATCATGCACAGGCTGATAGTGTTCAATGAAATTACCCCCATGTATGGTTTTGATTCATAACAATATGCCAGATATATATTCAAGTCAGCTTACGAAATGAACCGGGGATCATCAAATATAAGCCTTTCTATCCATAAATGACGCATATCGCCCCTGTTAGCTCAATATTCTTAATCATAAATGGGGATAGATTATTCTGGGATCACATTCACTTCATGTGCCGTAATCATTCCACGAGGAGGGGCTTAAGCATGAGTATGCCGCAGATTCCCGAAGAGAGTTTTAGACCGACCAAAGAAGAGGTAGTCATCGATTTGTTAAAATCGATTGCGATGGAGGAAAACGCGATTGCCCATTTGCTTCATGCCGAAGCCGAGAAGATTCAAGCTTTTGTGGGTCATCATCACCGCATTTCGGTTGAGCCTTCCCATGCGGACCTCATAAAATTGAGTGGCCAGGTGACTCAGCTGCTGGATGTGATTGTGATGAAGGAATGGTTGCTGCTGCGAAAATTGGAAAATGTCATGGAACTCAATGACCCCGGACATGGCTGGGACGACTGCAATGATGGGGAATAGGGACAGACTGAAGCACACACTAGAAAACGAACTCAGCCGGACGCTAGCAGAGGTGCTTTTTCCATCGCTATTCGAGCTTAATCAATCATTCCATCGATTCTTGGATTCCGTGAACGACCTTCGGCAGCTGATGATGAAGAGTGAAAAATCTCGTTTACATCCATCTTCGGACACTCTTGCCGTTTCTCAGTTTCTATATATCTATCAGCAGAAAATAAATATAGGTTTACCTTGGCTGAATAAGGCAGAACGGGCTCGTTGGAATCCCGTCAGAATACATACGCTGCTGCTCTCCATACAATTGACAGGTAAAATTGATCCGGTGCTGAATCAGCATTTGTGGAATGCTCAGTCTACGAAACGCTCCCCGTTTCCCTCACCGCCCTACCTGCTTAGATCCGTGTATTCACCAAGCAAAACCCAAGATCATAATAAAGAGGAAGGCGGTGAGATGTTTGTCTAAGGCCCATTCGTCCAACCCGGAATCCGTGGCGCAGAGAGAGCGAATTCATACGATCATGCGTCTGCTCTCTACGATCGCTATAGAGGAGATGGCACTGGCTCATATCGTTAACGCAGAAGCCGAGAAAATTCAATATGTAGCGGGGACTTTGCATCCTGCGATGGAAACCTTAGAGGTTCTATCCGTTCATGATCTATTCGTCATTCAAGATTCAGTTCGAAAAATGATGGAGGATGTGCTGTTGAGGGAAGTGATGCTGCATATGAAGTTCAGTAACATGCTGGACGCACTGGAGACCAACAGTATACATACGCAGAGTATCTGATAAAACTCAGGCTTGCATACGAGCGGCGGAGGTGCTGAATGCCTGAAGATAATCGTTCTAAAGTCACTCCGGCTCCTTTTAAGTCAAAGGACCAAGCGATAAATCACTTACTTGCTTCCATCGCGATGGAGGAGTTAGGGTTAAGTTATGTCATTCATGCCGAGGGAGAAAAGCTTCAGTATGTCCTTGGAACGATTCCGGGGTTAGCGGGTTCTCCAGCAACGGTTCAAGACCTATTAAAAGTGAATGAAAGCGTTAGGCATACGATTCAGGAAATTACAAAAAAGCAGTGGTTACTACAGTGTAAATTGGACAACGTGTTATCCGGCTTGATTACGCCAACGGGTTGGCATTGTGGGGCAAAGGAAGTATGGGGTGCGACCGGGCCGACAGGAGCTACAGGTGCCACAGGTCCAACCGGGGTTACGGGTGTGACGGGTGCTACTGGAGCAACTGGAGTAGCAGGCGCGACAGGAGAGGCAGGAGCAACCGGGGCAACAGGAGCGACAGGTGCGACGGGTGCAACTGGAGATCCGGGAGTAACAGGACCGACAGGGGAAGTAGGAGCAACCGGGGCAACCGGTGCAACAGGAGTGACAGGAGCAACAGGAGCTACAGGAGTAACTGGTGTGACGGGGGCTACAGGACCAACAGGAGATTCGGGGGTAACTGGTGCGACGGGGGCAACAGGAGTGACAGGAGCCACGGGAGCAACAGGTGAAAGAGGTGCAGCCGGGGCAACGGGAGTAACAGGGCCGACAGGGGAAGTAGGGGCGACCGGGGCAACAGGAGTGACGGGCGTCGCAGGAGCAACGGGTGTTACCGGGGCAGCGGGGGCAATGGGAGCGACAGGAGCTACAGGTGCTACTGGAGTCACGGGTACAACTGGGGTAACTGGTGCGACGGGGGTTACAGGAGCAACGGGTCCAACAGGAGATCCGGGAGTAACAGGACCGACAGGGGCAACAGGTGTGACGGGCTCTACTGGGGAAGTAGGGGCAACCGGGGCAACAGGAGTAACGGGTGTAACTGGAGACCCGGGAGTAACAGGACCGACAGGGGAAATAGGTGCAACCGGGGCAACTGGAGTAACAGGAGCAACTGGTGTAACGGGAGCAACTGGCGTTACGGGAGTAACAGGGTCGACAGGGGCAACAGGAGTGCCAGGAGCAACGGGGGCAACAGGTGTGGCCGGGGCAACAGGTGTGACGGGCGCTACGGGAACAACGGGTGCAACCGGGGCTACGGGTCCAACTGGAGATCCGGGAGTAACAGGACCGACAGGGGAAGTAGGAGCAACCGGAGCAACAGGAGTGACGGGCGCTACGGGAGCAACTGGAGTAACAGGCGCGGCAGGAGAGGCAGGTGCTACCGGAGTTACAGGAGTGACGGGCGCCACCGGAGCAACCGGGGCTATAGGAGTCACCGGAGCAACGGGTGCAACTGGAGATCCGGGAGTAACAGGACCGACAGGGGAAGTAGGAGCAACCGGGGCAACAGGGGTAACGGGCTCTACGGGAGCAACGGGTGAAATAGGTGCAACCGGGGCAACTGGAGTAACAGGAGCAACTGGTGTAACGGGAGCAACTGGCGTTACGGGAGTAACAGGGCCGACAGGGGCAACAGGAGCGACTGGCGTGACGGGAGCCACGGGAGCAACGGGTGCAATAGGTGCAGCCGGGGCAACGGGAGCGACAGGAGCAACGGGTGTAACTGGAGATCCGGGAGTAACAGGACCGACCGGTGAAGTAGGGGCAACCGGTGCAACAGGAGCAACTGGCGCTACAGGGGTAACTGGTGCGACGGGGGCAACAGGAGTGACAGGAGCAACGGGAGTAACAGGTGAAATAGGTGCAGCTGGGGCAACGGGAGAAACAGGAGCCACCGGAGTAACAGGAGCTACAGGTGCTACCGGAGTCACGGGTACAACTGGGGTAACTGGTGCGACGGGGGTTACAGGGGCAACAGGAGCGACTGGCGTGACGGGAGCCACGGGAGCAACGGGTGAAATAGGTGCAACCGGGGCAACGGGAGCGACAGGAGTGACGGGCGCTACGGGAGCAACGGGGGTTACAGGAGCAACAGGCGTGACAGGAGCCACGGGAGCAATAGGTGCAACCGGTGCAACAGGAGCAACTGGCGCTACGGGGGTAACTGGTGCGACGGGGGCAACAGGAGCAACGGGTACAACCGGAGCAACAGGAGTGACGGGCGCTACGGGAGCAACGGGTGTAACGGGAGCAACCGGGGCTATAGGAGTCACCGGAGCAACCGGTGTAACAGGACCGACAGGAGAAGCAGGTGCAATCGGAGCTACGGGAGCAACAGGAGCAACTGGCGCTACGGGAGTAACAGGCACAACCGGTGCAACCGGCGCGACAGGTCCGAACTTTGCAACGACAGGTTTTTCTGCTTTTCAAACTGCTTTGTCAGTGACTACATCTGCGCAGCTTGGAAATTGGACCGTGACGGCGCCCTATTATCCGGATCCAAGTTTTAATGCAACGACAGGGACCTTTACGGTACCTGCGACAGGAAGATATGCGATTAAGGCTACGATAAATTATTCTACATCAGCAGCAGTAACCGTATCTCTCGGAGCGGGAATCAATCCGGCTTTTACTGTACGCAGGACTTCGCCGATTGTCACGAATTTAATCAGTGGATTGTTTCCGCTGTTGAATGTCAACGTTGCCTTGGTTCTAACCTTAAGAGCGGTTCTGGGGAATGGCGCTGTAACCTTGGCTGGCGATGTGCAATTGAATGCAGGCGATGTGGTCGGCTTGTTCTACGACGCCAATGGTCTCACCATTTCGCTAAACCTCGGAGGAGCAACTTCATCTGGTATTGTCTGGTCGATATTCAGATTATCCTAATTTGAAGAGCAATGGACATCAAATCCGGCCATCCTTGGCCGGTTTTTTGATTACGTATAATCCCTAACGTGGGTCCGGATAAGCATGAGGTTTATCGGATGAGGGATGTTGTTTGAAATTTGGTCTGGATTTAACATATCCCCTAATGGTAAAATCTTCACTAATTTGGATAGCAAATCATAGACGGTGCAGAAAGAAGGGGCAGAGGAACATGAAATCCATAAACGTGCTTCATTACGATGCATTCTCCGTGCAGCCTAACAAGGGGAATCCTGCTGGTGTGGTTCTGAATGCAGATGATCTGACGGAGGAAGAGATGCAATCCATCGCTCGCAGCGTTGGATTCAATGAAACCACCTTTATCTTACAATCAGAGCAAGAAGATATCAGATTGAGGTATTTTACTCCGGGCCATGAAATGAATTTATGCGGCCATGCCACCATGGCATCCATGTATGCTTTAAAAACCAGGGGACTGCTGCCGGAAAAAGAAACCGTGTGGATTGAGACCAAGGTGGGCAGTTTGCCTATAGAATATCAAAATGCCGAGGGCCTGTTAACCATGAAGATGAAGCAGGATCACCCTCAGTTCATATCCTACGTGGGTGATGTAGACCGACTAGCATCATCGATAGGTCTGAAACGTGACGATTTGGACTTAAGTATGCCCATCGTCTATGGAAGCACGGGGATCTGGACATTGTTGGTCCCGATAAAAGGGTTGGATCATTTTGACCGGATGGTGCCTGATAATGCAGTGTTTCCGGACATATTAACCGAAAACCCCAAGGCCTCACTGCATCCTTTTTGCCTGGAAACGATGGATGCGTCTTCGTTCATGCACGCGAGACATTTCTCATCGCCGTATTCTGGCACCATTGAAGACCCGGTAACTGGAACTGCATCGGGGGTAATGGGGGCTTATTATTTGACTTACCTGAACTCTGAGTTATCCTCCGCTCGATTTAGTATTGAACAAGGCCAGGAAATGGGGAAAGACGGTAGAGTGCATGTTCATGTGAACCGTCGTAAAGAGACCATGGATGTCTATATTTCCGGTACGGCGGTGTTTGTAAAGGAATTCCAGGTTTGCTATTGATGGATGACCATCGAATGATAGAGTCATCGACATAAGTTAATTCATACAAGGAGTGCGACTCATGCAGGTACAAGAAGAAATAAAGATTTATCCTAAGGTAACCAAAATGCTAGTGGGCTCTTTGGCGTTTGTGCTGCTAGGCAGTGGATTGGTATACGGCGGGGTGACGTCGGACAACATGGTTATCGCCATTGTCGGAATCATCTGTGCGTTGTTTTTTGGCGCGGGACTGGTGTTTGCCGTCACCAAGCTGTTCCAATCGGCCCCGGCACTCTTGATCCATAAGGAGGGGTTCGTCGATAAATCCTCTTATGTGAGCGCAGGAGCCGTCGCGTGGGACGAAATTAAAAATATTCATATCTATCAGATAAAGAATGAGAAATTCATAGGAATTGAAGTTTATGATCCTGATCATCTGATGTCCAGGCACCCTGCCTGGAAGCGGAAGCTCATGCGTATGAATAAAGGCATGACGGGCTCTACGATTCATATTTCTGCATCGAGTATCTCCGCTAATATATACGAGCTGTTCCCTTTGATGTACCGAAGATGGAATGCGTCCAAATCGAACCCGGATCAGATGCTGAAGGAGGAGAACATGTTATGAGGACATTTAAGCCGGAAATGACTTTGGATATGGCGGTAAGCCATCTGAAGCATATTGAAGGGGAATCGGTAATGAATGTCACCCCCATCGAGATGGGGGAACTGAGCAAGGTGTTCAGTTACCGCAAGGGCGATGCCGATTATGTCATTCATTTTAAGGATAATGAGCATAGCCTTCATAAAGTGTTCAAAATCTACGATATGTACGGTGAACAATCCTTGCCCATTCCCCGAATCCACAAGGTAGGGAGAGTGGAGAATATTCATTACTCCATCTCGGACAGAGTATCCGGAACGCCGATAAGTGCTCTTGAACCGACGCAAATTCGAGCGCTCATCCCCGACATTGTCCATCAATTCATGCGGATCCGTCAGGTACATGTCGCGGATTCCCATGAGGGTTACGGCTGGATTACCCCGGAAGGCAAGGCTGTCCATCGTTCATGGCTGGACTACATCACGTCTGTTTTCGATGAGGAGCAAGAAGGCTTCTACCATGGGTGGCACAATCTGTATGAGAACAGCTTTCTGGAAAAAGAGTTTTTTGAAGAAATCTACCAAACGATGATCGAACGGGTTCGCTATTCGCCTCCGGAGCGATATCTTGTACATGGAGATTTCCATTTGGGTAATATGCTGGGAGAGAACGAGAACGTTACGGGGATCGTGGATTGGGAGATGGCCATGTTTGGCGACTTCATGCTGGATGTTTCTGTTCTTCATATGTGGTACCCGATGCTGGAGTTTCCAAGTAGGCTGCAGCAAGCCCTGGAGCAGCAAGGCGTAAGTATTCCATATTTTGAGGAGAGACTGTTAGGCTATCAACTGTTCAAAGCGCTGGACGGACTCCGTTTCTATGCGAAGAAGGATGATCCCCACAGCTATCAGTTTATGAAAGACAAAATTATATCTCTATTAAATCGATAGATCCCTACGGGGATCTTTTTTATGAGAGAAATGTGTGAAACGGTATAGTTAACTGACGAGTCCAGAATGATTGGCCAAGAATATAATGGACTAGGTTTAGTTGAAGGGTGGGAACGTCAATGCAGCATACCGATCGGGTAAGGAGCCGTGTACCGGATGGCACTCTAATTAGGGGCTTGTATTCTGCTGTTTATTTGGTTGAGCAAGGCAAGAAACGGCCCATTAGCGATATGGCGACTTTCCATTCGTACGGATTTACCGCGAAAAGTATGGTGGAATTGAATGAGTCGGTACTCGAAGAAATGGAGACCGGGTCACCCGTGAATATATCCGGGGATTTCATCCTGAACAGTCCTTCAACCCTTCTGGTAAAAAACAGCGGATCGGAAATCTATCTGTGGAGCGATCGGCGTCTCCATCCGATTATTTCCCACGAAATGTATCACAGGCTCCATTTTAATTATTCCAGCGTTGTCATCTTGCCGGACGAACTAATCGCTATACTCCCTCAAGGGGATATGATTCATGATGCATCCTTGCTCACGTCTTTTCTTATTAACGGCAGATTATACAGCGCTCCGAATGGGTCGATCTACTATGGGGAGCGGCATATGCTGCGAAAAATCGGAGGACCCGCCATCTTTGCTTTCTATCGGTGGAGAGTTGAAGAGATTGTTCATTTAACAAGTGAAGAGTTCCACAACTGCCAAATAGGGGAGCCGATCCTGTAAATAATTTCGCAGTATTAGAAGCTGTTTATGACGAAGTTTTTTCGGAAAGGGTGGGGTGCTTGAAGATATTGCTCGTGACGATATTCCTGATTCCTCATGTCGGTGGACTATGGAAGTATATGCTGCAGATCAAGCAGGGGCTTGAGGCACTGGGGCATGAGGTCGACATGGTCGGTGACAGAATTGATTGCTTTTATGTGTATGGAGATGATAACCGGAAGGTGTTCAAGAGTCATTATAAACCGATGTTGGAGGCGAATCTCCCAGCAGCATCCCCTATATTCTCGGATAATTGGGTCAGGCATGCTGAATCTGAGCGGTTATGTTTGGAGCTAACGCTTTCTTATTTGGACCTGGAGCAATACGATGTCATCCATGCACAGGATGTGCTGGCTGCGGCAGCCGTCAGTCGTGTGAAGCCAGCGGGCATACCCTTGGTAACCAGCATTCATGCTTCCGTGGCACTTACTATTTTGAATATGGTCCAAAATGATCAAGGGATTAAACCTTCCAGCCCATTACTCGTCTGGAATTATTATAAATCGATTGAGAATATCGGGGGCTCATCCAGCGATCAGTTGCTTCTGGCTTCCGAATGGCTGAGGGATGTCGTGGTATCGTACTTTGGTCTGCCGGTATCCCGGATCTCATTGATTCCCTATGCGATGGATATTCCAAGCTTCGAAGACAGGCTGAAGAAAGAGCACGAACTGACTCGACCCATGGACAAGAAAGTGATCATCTGCACCTCCAGACTCAGTCATGAAAAGGGCATTCATGTGTTGTTGGAAGCCTTGGGCAAACTCCATGCCTTTCGACAGGACTGGGAGTGCTGGCTTGTTGGAGACGGAGATCAGCGTGCATTGTACGAATATCGTGTTGGTCAGTTGGGTATGACGGGGGCAGTCCGTTTTTGGGGCTCGCGTGACGATGTTCCTGCGTTGTTAGGGCTGGCAGATATTTTTGTTATGCCAAGTCTGATGGAGACCCTCTCCTATTCTGTGATGGAGGCGCAGATTGCCGAACTGCCGATCGTTTCTTCGGATGCGGGCGGTCTTAAGGAAGCGGTACAGCATGAGGTGAACGGCCTTCTCTTTCAGACCGGGAATGACGATATGCTTACTGCACGTCTGAATATGTTGCTGGAAGATGAAGCGTACCGTAGGCTTCTAGGTAAACAAGCGCGGAAATGGGCATTGGCTCATCGTGGTCTGGATTCCATGGTGAAGCGAGTATTGGAGGTTTATCAAAAAGAGATAAGCAAGGCCCAGTAACCTAGGAAAGGGAGGAAGGACCATGCATTTGATAGAGGTACCCGGAGACCAGTACAGTCATTTGTTTCTGGTCAATCAATTCCCTTCGTCATTAATGGTGAATCAAATGGTGTGGGAGCAAACAGTAAGCCGGCTTCCTAAGGATTATTTCATACCGGATTACCGGATTATAAATATGATGATGAATATGAAATAGAATGATCGAATGGAGGTATGGGAATGGGAACATCTAACTGGCAGAATTTATCTTTTTGTGTGGATCTGATCCGGTATGTATCTCCGAAGTCCGTACTGGATGTCGGCGTTGGATTTGGCCGTTGGGGAATGATCTGCCGCGAATATTTGGATGTTTGGGAGGGGCGCGTATTCCGCACATATTGGGATACGCGAATCGAAGGGATTGAAATCTATCCGGTCAATATTGATTCATATCATTCCTGTTTCTACAATATCATCCATGTTGCGGATGCATTCGATCATGTACAAACGGAGGTTCAGCCAGGACAATTCGATCTGATCATTCTCGGTGACGTTCTGGAGCACTTTACAAAAGAGCGGGCGCTTGTGCTGCTGCAGACCTGTATTGAAAAATCCCGCTTCGTTCTGCTGAATGTTCCGATTGGAACAGACTGGCCGCAGGGAGCAGTGTACGGTAATGATTTCGAAACCCATTTGAGCTCATGGACAACGGAGGAGCTGGATCTGTTTCCCGTAGTCGACAAAAGGCATTTTAAGGATTACATTAACCGTGATTTCTCCACGTATTTGTTTTCGATGCCAGGCAAGTAGGCTAGAAGGGAGGTTTGCGCGATGTCATCTGAATCACATTTGCAGACCATGGTCACGAAAGTACCGCTGGAATTGTTATTTACGGATTTCATAGAAGAGGAACATAAAGCCGAAATTCCAAACTACACGGAAGCCTGGTATGAAGTTCATACAAGATATGCCGATCTTCCAATTATTCGGTTGTCACCCCATTTGCAATTGTACCGTTACCTTATGAATCTAGGTGGGGATCCGAAGTTGTATCTGGATTGGCATACCTCCATATATACCACCCGTGATATGAAGGTACCTATCTCGGATTATGATCTATTGGAACAGCGGCGCTTGCAATATCGCACGATGGCTGCCTTGTTCGCCAATGATAAGGAGCATTTCAACGAAGATCCGATTTTGGTCCAATACAACAGGAAAGGCGGTTATTTTCGTTTGAAAGACGGCCACCATCGAGCCATCTTTCAATATCTCAGCGGAGTTAGGCACGTCCCCGCCCGAATGACCGTTCGCGACTATGAGGAGTGGCAGCATACGGATGCTGTGAACCAGGTAACCGAGGTCTTTTCCCGCCATCTTCGAACCCTGATTTATACACCGATTTTGAATCCTCACTTCTTGCATTTGAAGAGTGAACGGGATGATGTCTATCCGACCCGTATGGATCTGATGATGGAGTATCTGGGTTCCTCATCCGTTCGAGGAAAAAGGGTAATCGATATCGGCTGCAACATCGGATTTTATGCCAGACACTTTACACGCCAGGGGGCTATCGTCACAGGCTATGAGCCAATGGCTGAGCATTACGAGCTGGCAAGGCAGCTGAACGTTCTCGAACGAGTTCATTTTGATCTCAAGGAGGAGCGGTTTGAACGCTCAAGTCTTACGGAAACATATGATATCGGGTTGCTTCTAACCGTATTCTATCATGTGATGGACGATCTGCCGGTAAGGGAAGCATTTCTGAGGTCATTAGATAAGAGCGTAATAGGGATCCTCTTTTGGGAATCCGGGGCCGAGCCGGAGAAGGAAAAGGCTATTTTGCTTAGGGGGACGCATTTTGACAGATATGAGAAATTGGGGGATACCGAAGGGACCGGGAAGAAAAGAGAATTTGGTGTTTTTCAGAAATCATCATACAAATCCGGCAGCGCTATATGAATGGAACATCTTCTATAAGGAAGGTGTTTTCTTTTTATTCTTGATTGAAAAAATGATATATTGTAAGAAACAAATAGATAAAATGGAATTTATAATGGGGATAAAACCTAGAGAAATGAGCTGATTCTATTCTATGAAAAAGATCGTTCTGGCCGGTGGAACAGGTTTTATCGGAACTTATCTTGCGAAAAAATTCACGAATGAGCAGCATGCACAAGTACTTATGATATCCCGACGGAAGGGCCATATCGCATGGAACGATCAAGAAGCGATCATCGCTGCTCTGGAGGGGGCGGATATGCTGATTAATCTTGCAGGTAAATCGGTCAATTGCCGTTACGATGAGGAAAATAAGAAGCTGATTCTGAAATCAAGAATAGATACAACGAATATACTCGGCACGGCTATCGAGGCATGCCGTACTCCTCCTCGTACATGGTTTAATTCCAGTACGGCCACGATTTATCGCCATGCTGAAGATAAGCCGATGACGGAGGAACAGGGTGAAATCGGGACGGGTTTCTCGGTTGAGGTTGCCAAGAAATGGGAGCGCGCTTTTTTCTCGTTCTCACTGCCTCAGACACGACAAATCGCTTTACGCATTGCCATCGTGCTGGGACCGGGGGGCGGCGTCATGACGCCTTATGTTAACTTGGTAAAATATGGCCTCGGTGGCGTTCAAGGTACAGGCAAGCAAAAGTTCAGCTGGATTCATGTGGAGGATTTGTGTCGTATGATCCTGTTTTTACAAGAGAGAGCAGAGCTGAGCGGGATATTCAATTGTGCATCCCCTCATCCGGTTACCAACAAGGAACTAATGGAACAGCTTCGGCTTGCATTGAATCGCAGAATGGGATTGCCATCCCCCAAATGGCTGCTTGAACTGGGGGCCCGGCTGATTCAAACCGAAACGGAACTCGTGCTGAAGAGCCGATGGGTCATTCCGGACAGACTCTGCAAGGCAGGATTTCATTGTACATACGATACGCTGAATAAAGCACTGGCTGACATCTTGAAGCGATAAGGTGATTTTAACGCTTGGTGGTTTTACGCATTGTAGAAATGATTGCATATGGAAACGGAACGGATAGAATGAATTTATTAGATGAGAGAGGGAGTGTACTGTAATGAATTCTGCGTTTACGATTATGGAGGTCGACCAATTAGAAACCGAAACGCATCATCAATTAACGGAATTATTGATTCGGGTAGTAGAAGATGGGGCATCGGTAGGATTCTTACCGCCGTTGTCTTACGATGAAGCTTCCGCTTACTGGGAGGATGTGCTTTGCCCAGGGGTTACCCTGTGGGTTGCCGTGCAGGATGGGCAGGCGATTGGCACGGTTCAGCTGCAGTGCGCCATGAAGGCAAATGGCAGACACCGGGCCGAGGTAGCAAAGCTGATGGTGGACCCCGCATCCCGTCGCGGGGGCATCGGCCGAGCATTGATGCTGCATCTGGAGCCGAAAGCCAAGGCAGAGGGCAGAACGTTGCTGGTCTTAGATACCCGGGAGGGGGACCCCTCCAACAAGCTGTATCAGTCTCTGGGTTACATACAAGCTGGAGTCATACCCGATTATGCCATATCCTCTAACGGCGAACTGGACGGAACGGTGCTGTATTACAAACGTATCTAAGCCACGAAACGGAGGGGTTGGATGGATCGAGATGAGCGATTCTATCGCAAATGGACTCAGATCCGGGCGAAGGGGAGAGCATGGAGAGGCAAAAACACCCGTTATGACAATTTGACCCGGTCTTATGAGAAAAAGCGGAAGAAGAACTTGCCGTAGCGGCGAGTTCTTTTTGTCTTCTGAGAACAGACGTCGATAGACGTTTTCTAATATCGGACGTCGGCATTACTAGCCTTTTCGCCCAACATGTTATACTGTTTTTTAGCAGCAATTAGAGAAGGGATTGTGGTTATGGGTTACCAGCTGACCGAACGGGTGATCAAGTTATTATGCGGAAAGACCTCCTACGATCGCGGCGGGGTTTTATATAGAGATGGACATGTTACGATGTTGAAACAAGATACGGACACTCGGAAATACGAGGCTGAAGTGACGGACCAGGAGCCGGGTATCGCCTATGCCGAGATTGACTCGAACGGGGATGTATTCACGGAATGCAGCTGTATCGATTATGGATTCTCCCGGAAGCGATGCAGACATATTGCGGCTCTGCTCTTGAATATCCGTGATATTGAGCAAACGGTGGAAGCACCAATCCGCCCTTATCCATCGTTATTACATCTTTCTGACGGCGGGAATAATGGAGACGGGCAATTAACACCTCGGTACTCTCCGGAGCATGAGAGAAGCTCGGACGAAGGGGAGCAGGATGCGCGGCTCAGCAGCCAGCTGCTCGGATTGTTCTCTTATTCTGCAGGCCGGAGGGCTACGGCAGCATCCAGGTTTGACACACGAGAAGTTCTGGAGATGGAGTTCATTTTCAAGTTATATCCTTACGGAAATCGGAAATACCTGTTCGGCGTTGAACTGCGAATCGGTAAGAAACGTTTGTACATCGTGCAGCGGATCCGAGAGTTTCTGGCGTGTGTAAAGCACGGAGAGGCCTGCATGTTCACGAAGAATTTCACGTACGATCCGGAGCAACACAGCTTTAAAACAGAGGATGATGATATTCTCCAGGAGCTGATTCGTATATACGAGCATGAAAGCATGTTTAAACAGTCACTGGACATGTATGCTCCGCATGGCAAAAACGGAAGCAGCGACCGAATGCTGATGATTCCTCCCACTTTTTGGCCTGAGGTAAGGGAACGATTATCCCATTCGAACCATTCCCTGTTGTCTTTGGACGGGATCCTCACGGATAAGCTGGAATTCGTTCAAGATCCGATCCCCCTTCAATTCGAGTTTGATGAAGCCGGGGACGATCACTACCTGATGAAGATTGAGGGATTGGAGCGAATGATCGTTCTGGAGGGCTACGGCCTCGTCATTGTGGACGGTAAGCTTATTCAGCTTGAATTGGATGCTTGCAGAAGACTCTCCGAGATGAAGCAGCTGCTTGAGAATTCGAATAAACCGCATATCCGGATTCAACCTGAGATGATGGAGTCCATTATGGAACGGGTGGTTCCGGGACTGATGAAGCTTGGAAGTGTCCACGTGGCACAGACCGTATCGGACCGCATTGTCAAAACGCCTTTGAAAGCGAAGCTCTATCTGGACCGGGTGCGTGGCCGGCTTTTGGCCGGACTCGAATTTCAATACGGAGAAATCACCATTAATCCGTTGGAGGGACATCGTGCAACACGCAGCAGCAGCTCAATCCTCGTTCGCGACGGAGAGCAGGAGCAGCGGATTCTTGAGCTTATGGAGAACGCCTCCTTTGCCAAAACGGATGGCGGTTTCTTCATGAACGATGAGGATGCCGAATACGATTTTCTGTATCATACGATCCCGGAGCTGGAGAAGCTGCTGGTGGTTTATGCAACGACAGCCGTGAAGGAACGGGTGCTTACTGAACCGATGGGAGCCAAGGTGCGGGTGGAGGTCGACGAACGGACGGATTGGCTTGAATTGAAGTTTGACATGGAGGGGATTCGGGAAGCCGAAATCCGGGAAATCGTCAAATCGCTTGAAGAAAAACGCAAATATCACCGGTTGCGAAACGGAGCGCTGCTTCCGCTGGAGAGCGCCGAGTTCCAGGCCATGGTTGCCTTAATGAACCGGGTAGGGCCTTGGTTATACGAAGGGGAGGGCAAACCGTTTAAAATGCCGGCAGTCCAAGGACTTCAGCTGCTGGATTGGGAAGAAGCGGGATCCACGGTTCAACTTGGCCGATCCTTACGCCGAATGCTGCAGCACGTGAAGAATCCGGATCATTTGGATTTTGCTGTGCCGCCGAGCCTCGAACCGGTCCTCCGGGATTATCAGAAGTTTGGCTTCCAATGGATGAAGACGATGGCCCACTACCGCTTCGGCGGCATCTTGGCCGATGACATGGGCCTCGGTAAAACCATTCAGAGCATTGCTTTCATTCTGTCGGTGCTCCCGGAGATCAGAGAGCGTAGCGAACCTGCACTTATCGTTGCGCCTGCCTCACTGCTCTATAACTGGTTTAACGAGCTCCAGAAGTTTGCGCCCGAGATCAATGCCGTCATTGCCGATGGCACGCAGACCGAGCGGACTAAGATTATACAGGATGCGGGGAACGCAGATGTCATCATTACTTCGTACCCGCTGCTCCGCAGGGACGTTGAGCGGTATGCGAAGCTGCCGTTCTTAACGTTAATTCTGGATGAAGCCCAATTCTTCAAAAATTACACAACGCAAACGGCTCAGGTTGTCAAAACGCTTCATGCCCGTTATCGGTTTGCACTGACAGGCACACCGGTCGAGAACCGGCTGGAGGAGCTGTGGTCCATATATGATGCCGTATTCCCGGCACTCTTTGGAGATCGAAAAGCGTTTCAGGAATTGCCGAAAGAAACCGTGGTGAGGCGGGTGCGTCCCTTCCTTCTTCGCAGGCTGAAATCGGATGTGCTCAAGGAGCTGCCGGAGAAGATCGAGACGGTTCAGGCATCAAGCCTGCTGATCGAACAGAAGAAGCTCTATACAGCCTATCTTGCGAAGTTAAGACAGGAGACGCTCAAGCATTTGGCGCAGGATGGATTTCAGAAAAGCCGGATTCGCATCCTGGCGGGCATTACCCGTCTGCGCCAGATCTGCTGTCACCCGGCCCTATTCGTGGAAGGCTATGAGGGCAGTTCGGCCAAGTTTGAGCAGCTCCTGGAAACCATTGAGGAATGTCGTCTTGCAGGCAGAAGGATGCTGGTATTCTCCCAGTTTACGGGGATGCTGAATCTGATTGCCGGGGAGCTCGGATATCGGGGGATCCCGTTTTTCTACCTGGATGGACAGACTCCGGCATCGAAGCGGGTGGAGCTGTGCGAACGCTTCAACGAGGGAGAACGGGAAGTGTTCCTCATCTCGCTGAAGGCAGGCGGAACGGGACTGAACCTGACCGGGGCCGATACGGTGATCTTGTATGACCTGTGGTGGAATCCGGCTGTGGAGCAGCAGGCGATGGACCGGGCCCATCGCATCGGACAGAAGAAGGTGGTGCAGGTGATACGGCTGGTGGCTCAGGATACCATCGAGGATAAAATGGCTGCTCTGCAGCAGAAGAAGAAGGATCTGATCGAGGAACTGGTTCAGCCGGGAGAAGAGTCGCTTCCAAGCTGGACCGAGGCGGAGATCCGGGAGCTGTTGTCCCTTCAGAGCTAAACTCATGGGTATGGATGGCGCTCGATTGCAAAAGATGACAAGGAGTTGTTGTTTTGAAAAAAACAATGTTTCTCATACTGGCAGCCGTGTTGGTCGTCATCAGTTACATGCCGCTGTTCCTGGGTGGATATGTATACAATGAAGAGCAGGCCTTGCGGCGCTTGCATCCTGCGTATACCGGGGATAAGTTATACGAGAGAATAGGGGATCATCACAAGCTGATCGTCTGGCATGATGGCAACGTGAAGATGGTCACCCTTATGGAAAGTAAATGGGGACTGCTGCACCGTGCTTCGAACTCGGTCGTTCTGGAACGGGGATCCGAAGATGAACCCTTTACTCGGATCTGGTCGGCTAGCCGTCGCGGGGAGGATATGTATGATACCTTACTGGCGGTCGAGACTTCAGAGAACGAGAGCAGGAAGATCATCGTGACCAATGAGCCATGGGATGATGAGCCGATCGATGATCTGGATCAGATCAAAGCCTTGTCCGGGGTCTACATTGAAATGGACGTCGAACAAGGATATGCCGTTCATTATGAACAGCTGCCTGCCGATCAAATCGGAGGTTTTATATTTCGAAGTATCGATTCCGAAGGGAATATTCTCTCCGTTCATCCTTAGCTCATGGGCGGAGAACATAAACGCTGATATAATAGCTGTATAAGATTGATGTTACGTATACTCCAGTTATAGAATAGGACGGTTTCCGGGATGATATCTTTTTTACTAACGTTAAAACGTCTTTTCAGCGGTCTGTTTCGAGCGTTTAAGCAGCGGTATTTTGTAGCGCTGTTTGTTCTGATTGTCATTATGCTCATATCGGGCACGATGTTTTATACCAGGCAGGAAGGGCTATCGGTGCTGGATGCTCTGTATTTCTGCGTAGTGACTTTAAGCACGGTAGGTCATCCGGAATTCGTGCCGCAGACGCCGCTTGGTAAAACATTCACGATGGTCTATATTGTCGTCGGAACGGGTTTATTCCTGGGGATGGCCGGACAATTGGCGTATGCCTTAATCCGAACGAATCAAAGGGATGAGTAGGACCTAAGGAATTCCGAATGGAAAATAGGAAACGCCCAGGTGATTGAGCTGTGACCCGATATGTGGAAGGTTCATAGAATAACTGTCTGGACTTAACTAGCAAGCAGATGACCTCTGAATTTGTTGTCAGGGGTCATCTTTTTTATGCCAGGAAATATGTTATAATTTTGAAATCAAACACTTCCATTATAAACCAATCGTGGGTAGCAGGCGTTATATATATGAGAAGAAATCGAAGAGGGATGAATCTATGACACTCAAATGGTTGGATTGGGCAAAAGAGATACAGGCGATCAGCCAGGCCGGACTGGAATATACGAAGGATGTCTATGACATGGAACGGTTTGAGCAGCTGAGGGAGCTTAGCATCGAGATCATGCATGAGTATACGGAAGCAGGCGACGAGAAGATCCGTACGCTGTTTGCGAGCGAAACCGGATACCAAACGCCGAAGGTGGATGTCCGTGGCGTTATTTTTCAAGACGGAAAGCTGCTGCTGGTGAAGGAAAAGGCCGACGGGGCTTGGGCGCTGCCGGGAGGATGGGCGGACGTCGGTCTATCGCCTGCCGAAGTTGTTGTGAAGGAAGTGAAGGAAGAAGCGGGTTACGACGTGCGTGCAGGGAGGCTGCTGGCCGTATTGGACAAGAAATTTCATAACCATCCGCCTTCGGCCTTCCACGTGTACAAAATGTTCATTCAGTGCGACATTACGGGCGGAGCTGCAGGCGTGGGGACCGAGACGTCCGCTGTCGGTTTTTTCCGGCAGGACGAACTGCCTCCGCTGTCTGAGGAACGGAATACGAAGGAGCAATTGCAGCGAATGTTCGAATTCGAGAACAACTCGAATATGCCGACTTGGCTGGATTAATACAGATAACAAAGGAGCGTAGACAATGTGATCGGCTTTAAACCTTATAAAGACGTACCGGATGAATCAGAAACCAGGCGTAAATTCCATGGACGGATCAATATTTTCTTTTTCAGCGCATTTTTAATCTTTTGCGTCATTATCGTTCGCCTTGCCATATTACAGTTCGTGGAGGGACCGGAGCTGGCAAGCCAGGAAACCGGGGGGGAGCAGAAGCATTTCCCGCTGCAGCCGATCCGGGGGTCCATCATCGATGCATCCGGCACCAAGCTTGCATACTCTACGGCTTCAAATTCACTCTATATCACGCTCATGAAGGATTACAGCAAGAAGACGGACAAAGGAAAAGAAAACCGGCCGGAAGCGGAGGAGATGGCGAAGCGGCTTGTCCAGGCGTTTAACAAGTATGGGGACCCCAAGGCGGAACCGATAACGGTGAAGAAAGTGATTAAAGACCTGGATTTGGAATATATTAAGCATCATGGTTATGAACCGAGACGCATCAAGACGGATTTGACGAAGGAAGAGATCGCTTATTTCATGGAGAATCGTGCCAAGTTTCCCGGCATCCAGATCGTGGAGGAGAATGTAAGGCACTATGATCCGGATACGGTGGCCGTTCAGACGATCGGGTACTTAAAGAAGTTCAGAGGCTCCAAAGACCTTAAGGTTTATGAGGCTATTGATCAGAGCAACAAGGATCAGAAAAATCCCGGCTTGATCTACACGGAAGAAGAGTGGATTGGCTATGACGGATTGGAGCAGATGTTTCAGGAAGAACTGCGCGGCAAGAGCGGGTATCTCAGCATTCCGATCAATCCGCAGAATATGGTGGACGGCGTACCGACGATGATCGCTCCCGAAAAAGGCCTTGATATTCACACCACGATTCATAAAGACATTCAGCTTGCCACGGAGCAGGCCATTATGGATCAGCTCCAATATCTTCATACTCATCCGGTATCGGGTAAGTTACATAAGGATGCCTTAACCGGATATGCGGTCGCCATGGAGGTGGATACCGGTAATGTAGTCGCGATGGCGAGCATGCCCGATTACGACTCGAATGTGCGGGTAAATGGTGGCAAGATTACGCAGGATGTCGTAGACTCGTCGGGAAACGGGACTATTACGATCTATGGATCAGGTCGCTCGGGAAACGGCTTTGAATCCATGATCTTTCTCGGTTCCGTCATTAAACCGCTGACGGTGCTGATCGGGCTTAATGAGGGGTTATTTGGCATTAATGACACTTATCCTGATCAAGGGTACGCCACCATAGGTCGGGAAGGAAGCGAAACGAGGATATCCAACTCGGGCGGTCATCGAAACGGCCCCATCAAGCCGCAGTTAGCGATTCAGCAATCCTCGAATGCTTTTATGATTGATATGATCGGCAAAAGGCTTGTCAATAAGTATGGCGGGGAGAAGGGCGTTACGGTCTGGGATAAGTATATGGAGAAGTTTGGTCTTGGCGTCGTAACGGGGAGCGGTTTGCCCAACGAGCATAAAGGATTGAAAAATTATACCGATACAAAAGCAGCGGGAAGTAATCTGGCGGCGTTAGCCTACGCTTCCTTCGGTCAGCAGGGTAAATACACCCCTCTACAGCTTGCTCAATACACGGTGATGCTGGCGAATGAAGGCAAGCGCATCAAGCCGCAGCTGGTCAGCAAAATCACGGACCAGGATGGCAAGATAATCAAGAAATTCGGGCGCGAGGTTCTGAACGAGGTCGAGTTCCCCAAAGCGTATTGGCAGACCGTCAAGCGGGGGATGAATACGCAGGGGCTGGCAGCCTTCGAAGATTTTAAATATGATTTTGCCCGCAAAACAGGTACATCCGAGCAATCATATAAAGGTGTTAACCTTGATAACGGCGTCTTCATCGCCTTTGCTCCGCGCGACAACCCGAAATTGGCGGTGGCCGTGGTTGTGCCGGAGGGCGGCTTCGGCTCGCAAAGCGCCGCGCCGATTGCAAGGAAGATATTCGATGCTTATGACGAAGTCTACGGACTTGACGGAACGCCACATCCGAACAAGACTGAAGAGCAGACGAAGGATGGCGGCGAAGAAGAGACAGGGGACAATCGATAAGAAACGTAGACGCAGAATCGCGTTAAGATTAGTGATGGGAATAGGGGCGATAAAGCAATGATTTTGAATGTAATTATTCTTGTTACAGCTGTCCTGTTAACCGGTTATTTTTCAATAAAATATCGCTTGTGGAAACGCATATAACGAAAAGGCAGGCTGTAGAGGCGAACTTGATCCTCTCCAATCCTGCCTTTTTTGTATCCCATTCAATCAATAAGGATTGCTCCTGATCTTCAGTACTTCCGCGAGAAAGGTAAGGGCTAAGCCTTGACCCCAGCCCTGGATTCGCTTATCGGGCACGCCTCTGTAACCTGCGGCGTCTTTCATGACGGCCGTTCCCGCGGATACGCCGGTTACGGTGCCATCCTCAGTAATCTTGGCCAAGATGCCGTCAATCGATTTCTGCGTGTATTTATTATAGATGCGTCCCTTGGTCAGCAGGGCGGCGGCGATGCCAGCCGAGCCGGACGTTTCAAGCGGAGACTGCGGATCGGTCGTGATCGTATGCCACAGGCCGGATTCATGCTGCAGCCGAACCAGGGTGCTGAGCTGGTCACGCAGCGATCCTTCGATGATCATGAAGGAAGGATGCGTAACCGGCACGAGCTCCAGGGCGCGAGCCATCGTAATGGCGGCCCAGGCATTGCCCCGGCACCAGAAGACGCCTGACATATGGTTGCCGGCGATGTTGTCCCAGCCGTGGTAATACAGATTCGTGACGGGATCCTGCAGGCAATCCTCATGGCCGTGATACTGCTTCAAGCCATCCTCGAAGTAATCCTCCCGGTCCAGCATCACCCCGATCCGAAGCAGGAAGTAGCCTGCCATGAACATTGTATCGACCCATGCCTGCTCCGGAAAGTTATACGTTTCGGAGTTCACCGTATGCTGAAAGATGCCGTTGCCGAAACGCAGTGCATCATGCGTGAGATACTCGGCCATGTCCTTCGCTGTTTCGATATACCGCTCATCTTCATAAACCTCGTATAAGGTCAGCAGGGAGTGGCCGATGGAGACGCCGTTGACGGACAGCTTGGGCAGACCCTCTTCCATATTTTCGTCGACCCAGGCTTTCAGCTGTTCCAGATATTCCTTTTTGCCGGTGGCCTTGTAGGCTTCGCATACCCCGTAAAAGGCGACCCCGCCCGGCCAGTCCCAGCTGAAGTCCATGCGAAAGGTCCGGTCAACCACGCGGTCTATAACATTCTCAATCTGTTGATCATCAAATACAAGTGCAGGCATGATGAGAAACTCCCTTCATATTCTATTTGCTTCTATCTGTATGAATTACCCTTTCAATCCCGTCGTGCTGATCCCTTCCACGATATATTTCTGGAAGATAAAGAAGACGATGACGACCGGCAGCAGCGATAAGGTAGCCATAGCAAACATGCCGCCCCAGTTATTAAGCGACTCCCCGTCAAGGAACAGCTTCAAGGCAAGTGACACCGGGTATTTCTCCGGATTGTTCAAGTAAATGAGCGGATTGATGAAATCATCCCATCTCCAGTAGAAGGAGAAAATCGAGCACGTGATCAGAGCGGGTACGATCAATGGCACAACGATCCGGAAAAATATCCCGTATTTGCTGCATCCGTCAATCTTGGCGGCTTCATCCAGTTCCTTCGGAATGGTGCGGATAAATTGCATGATCAGGAAGATGAAGAACGGAATGCCAAAGAATTGGGGAACAATTAATGGTTTGAAGGAAGACAGCCAGCCGAATTTGGCGAACATGACATACTGCGGAACGATCACAACATCATGAGGCAGCATCATCGTAATCATCATGCAGGCGAACCAGAATTGCTGGCCGAAGAACTTGGTCCGAGCCAGGCCGAAGGCGACAAGCGCAGAGGAAGCGACGGCACCGATGGTGGATATGATGACAATGATATAAGAATTTTTAAAGAAGGTACCGAAGGTAGTCCCGGCAAAACCCTTCCAGCCTGTAGCATAATTCGAGAATTCCAGCCGACTCGGAATCAGGCTGTAAGCCGTCGTGAATATTTCATGATTGGGCTTAAGCGAGCTGGCGACCAGCCATAGAATCGGATAAGTCATGCCGAGGGCGAACAATCCGACCAGGGTATGGTAGAGAACACGTCTGGATTTGGTCATAACCGTCAATCTCCTTTCGACTCGTAATGAACCCAGCGGGTGGATGATCTGAAGATGAGCAGGGTCAGGACACCAACGATAATGAGCATGATCCAGGCAAGCGCCGACGCGTATCCCATCTCAAAATGCGAGAACGCCTTGCGATACAAATAGAGCGAATAGAGCAGCGTCTGGTCCAGGGGCCCGCCTTCTCCGCGCGAAATAATGTAGGCCGGAGTGAAGGTCAGGAACGCCGAAATCGTCTGGAGCGTCAAATTAAACAAAATAATGGGGCTGAGCATAGGCAGCGTAATCTTGAAAAAGCGATGGACCGCATTGGCACCGTCCACGCTGGCAGCCTCATAGTAATCCTTCGGGATATTTTTCAAACCAGCCAGAAAAATGATCATCGAGGAGCCGAACTGCCAGATAGACAAGGCGATTAGTGTCCATAGCGCCGTACTCGGATTCCCGATCCAAGAGGTCGTGGAATGGATCCCGAAGAGCGAAAGGGCAGAGTTCACGAGTCCCTTGTCGCCAAAGATCTGCTGCCACATGATAGCCACGGCCACGCTTCCGCCAATGAGAGAGGGCAGGTAGAAGGCGGAGCGGTACAACCCTACGGCTTTGGTTGCGGTATTCAGAATCATGGCAACGAAGAGGGCGAATATGAGTCGCAGGGGAACGCTGGCGAATACATAGGTGAATGTGACCTGAAAGGACTTGCCGATTTTGTCGTCCTCCAGAAACAACCGCTCATAATTCCCCAAGCCCAGCCATCTTGGCGCTTCCATCAGATTGTAATTGGTGAACGAATAATACAGGGACGACAGGATTGGATATAAGGTAAAGATGAGAAAACCAAGAACGAACGGCGCTGAAAACACGTAACCGGTGATGTGCTCGTTCTCACGGAGCCTCTTCATAGATTTCAACCCCTACGATTCAGATTTGGTTGCGCCCCGTGCAGGGGTCACTGATGTAAAAAGGCATCTCTTGCACGGGAAAGACGTGCCGGAGATGCCTTGTCTAGCCGTGTCCTGGTTATTGCTGAGATCTGGCCAAGATGGCATTCGCTTCCTTGCGGAACTCGGCCGCGGCATCTTCGATCGAGATTTTCTTGAACAGGATGCGTTCGCTGAGATCTCGCAGCAGCTTCTCGATCTCCACCGCGCCGATCGGGTTAGGCGGATCGCCTGGCGTGCTGTTGGCCTCAGCCCAAGTAACATAGTCGAAAATTTTGGCTTCGTTCTCGGAGAGGAGCGGCTTGAGCGCTTCCTTCACCTTGGCGGATACGGGAACGCCGCGTTCGCCCTTGATCAGCTTGTTGGCCTCGATGTCGTTAATGAAGAAGCTGATGAATTTGGCGGCTTCTTCTTTATGCTTGGAGGTTTCGGTGACCGAGAAATACATCGAAGGTTTCAGGAAGAGTCCTTCTTTTGTTCCGGGTCCCGGCATCGGATTCAGCTCCAATGGACGATCGGTTACCAGATTGGCCACGGCGAGGAATTGGTTGGACCAGCCGGTGCCTGATATAGAGTTGCCAAGGACAATTTCATCCTCTTCGGCTACGCCTTTCTTCTGGGCTTCCTTGTCCAGGGACAGGATATATCCGTTGTCGTACCATTTCTGGTAGCGGGTGAAGTAATCGATAAAAGGCTGGTCGTCGCTGTATCCGATGGTTTTGCCGTCAGCGCTGTACATTTTCTGCCCGATGGTTCTTAGGTAGTACGGGAAGAAGACGTCATGCCGGTAAGCAAAGCCTCCGATTTGCAGGCCTTTTTCTTTGGCTTGGGCCCCCATCTTGTCCATGTCGTCCCAGGTCCATTCCTTGGACGGAATATCGATGCCGTTCTTCTTCATCGTCTCCACGTCGAATGTAGTCTGGAGTGCGTTCACGCCGAGGTTCATGGCAACCAGCTTGCCGCTAACCTCACCGCCGCTCAGCGCATTCTCGCTGACATCGGCGACATCGAGCTCGCCGCTCTCGGTAAACGGCTTCAAATCCGCCAGCTGATTCCGGCCTGCATATTGATTCAGGTAGGAGATGTCCATCTGGATAATGTCCGGAAGTCCGCCGGCCACCGCTTGGGGAGCAAGCTTCTTCCAATAGTCATCGAATGGAGCATACTCCGGCTCAATGGTGACATGCGGATTCTGGGACTCATACATCTCGATGACCTTCAAGGTATAATCATGCCGGGACTGACCGCCCCACCACGCAATGCGGAGCTTGACCGGATCCTTGCTATCGCTTGCAGCCGCCGGCGGCGTTTCCGTTCCGGTTCCGCCGTTTGCCGGTGGTTCTGCGGCGCCGCCGCCCGAACAGCCGATCAAACTTCCGATCAGGGAAAACATCAGAACCGCGTTTAACACTTTTTTCATTCCATTTCCTCCCCTTTGTTAATCAACCATTTCATGTCGCTTCAAATGTTAGTGCTTACATTCCCAATTATCTAGTTTTTGCGGGGAAAGAGTAAGGAAAAAAACCGTGCAATTTGTTTAAAAAGCAGAGATGTACGTACAAGTTAATCACTCTTTTTCATATATTCAGAGGGTGTACAGCCAATCTGTTTCTTGAACACTTGGCTGAAATATTGAGGATTATCGCCGAAACCGAGCCGTTCCGCCATTTCAAAAATTTTGATATCGGGATCGCTTGCCATCATTTCGGTTGCGCGCTTCATCCGAAGTTTCATTACGTAATTAGAGAACTTCTCGCCGGTCTCCTTCTTGAACAGCTTGCCGAGATAGTCGGCGTTCATATACAGCATGTCGTTTGCCACCAGATTGAGGGTAAGCTCCGAGTTCCCTAACTGCTCCTCGATAATCTCAACCACCTTGCGGACGATGGCATTATATTTGACCTTGTTTTGCTCGAAGTTTCGCAGCGTGATTTCCCGTACCGTTTTCTCCAAGAAAGATTGAATGGCTTGAAGCGTACTCATCTCGGCGATTTCCGGAATCCGTGCATAGTGTTCTTGCATCCGATCCGGGTCGGTTAGACGGATGAGGGATACATATTGCTGAATGACATAGGATTTGGTCATGTCGATACTAAGCTGCGCATGCTTCAGCTCCTGAACAAATTCGGCCAAGGCAAGCTCCGCTTCGTTGCGGTGGCCGGATCGGACCGGCATGCACAGGCGTTCCTCGTCGAGGACAAACGTTCCTTCCAGGCCGCCGGCGTGCAGCGTATCTTCCGTCGTGATCATCCCGCTCTCATCCAGATAGAAACGGTAGTTCAAGCATTGCAGCGTATCACGGTACAGCTTCCGGGCAAGGGTAACAGGTCCGGGATCGCTGATCGCGATTGTGAGGTCCATCTTGTAATACTGTTTAAAAGTACACCGGATATCCTGCAGCTGCTCATGGAGCCGCTGCTGATCATGTTGGTTCTCGATGAGCACCAGTACATGCTGTCCGATCGTCGTACTCAGCAGCGTTGTGTCCAACAGATCCTCCGCAATGTTCTTCACGGCAAATTGATGCTCGTATTCGACCGTGCCCTCCAGCTGGAACAATAGCAGCCGGACGGGCTGATCGAAATCGTATTCGAACAGGCTTCGGTACTCCTCCAGATCATGGCGCCCATAGGTCTTGTTGGTGACAAACTCTTTGAGCACCTGTTCTTTGACATGGGGCAGTACCTTCCGGAGCCGGTTCTTCATTTCCTGGACAAACGTTTCCTTGTTCCGGTCCTGGGTCAACTCGTTGATGACCTCTTTCAGCGCTCCTCCGATCTTGACCTCGTCGGTCGGCTTCAGCAGATAATGCTTCACGCCGTATTGCATGGCGCGGTTGGCATACTCGAATTCGCCGAAGCCGGACAGCAATACGAATTTGATATGAGGATGGGAGGCGTGGGTCTTGGCAACGAGCTCCAGACCGTCGAGCCCGGGCATGCGAATGTCGCAAACGACGATATCCGGGCTCTCCCTGACGATTTTTTCATATGCTTGAATTCCGTTCTGGGCCGTGCCAGCCAGCTCGGTTCGGTATGATCGCCAGTCCACCATCTGAGATATGCCATCCAGTATAATCCGTTCATCGTCCACAAGCAGAACTTTGTACATCCGAATCCCTCCGTTATTTGGGTAAATACAGAATTACACGGGTCCCAGGACCCGATCCGCTGTCAATGGACAAACCGTAGTGGTCGCCAAAAGCCAGCTTGATTCGTTCATCGATATTTAACAGTCCGATCCCGTTACCGCTGGTGGCTAAATCGCCATTTCGCAATTGCTTCAAGGTATCTGGTGCCATGCCGGGACCGTCATCCTCCACGATGACGCAGAACGCGGAAGGTGTCTCCTTGCAGAACAACGAAATTTGACAAGGGTCAACGGACGGCTCAAGCGCATAATGAATTGCATTTTCGAGCAGAGGCTGGAGAGACAGCTTGGGGATTTTGCGGTGCAGATCCTGCTCCTTAACATCCAGCGTAAACTCTAGTCGGTCTTCAAACCGGAACTTCTGTATGAGGACATAGTTTCGGACAATCTCCAGTTCTTCACCCAGTGTCAGAATCGGCTCCTTCAGACTGACGGAGTTACGGAGAAGGAAGGCTAACGCTTGCACCATGTCGGAGATTTGGGTTTGCTTGTTCATCTTCGCCAGCCAGTTTACGGATTCCAGCGTGTTATACAAAAAGTGGGGGTTGATTTGCGCTTGCAGCGCTTTGAACTCGGTCTCTTTGATCAACAACCGGTTTGAATAATTCTCGGTGATGAGGGCATTGATTCTTTCGATCATGAGACGGAATGTGCGATGCAGCAGGCCCAACTCGTTCATGGCGACAGGGGTGGCGTCCTGCGGGAGCACGTTGGCTTCCGCAAAGTTTCCTTTTTCCGCGAGCTTCATCCGGGTGATGAGACTTTCGATAGGACGTGTCAGACCCCGGCTGAATCGGATGCCGAGCAGAATCGCAACCGCGAAAATAACGGTGAACACGATGATGACAAGCTCTTTAATGAATATGATTTGCTTGAAGGTTTGGTTAAAGGGTGTAACATTCATATACGTCCAGCCCGTGTTGCCAGATCGATTATGTGCGATAAAGTAGGTATGGCCATCGATTTCCCGGGTTAGGTACCCGTTTCCGGACGACAGGGAGGATTGAATGACGACCGGATCGAAGTGCGGCGTTGCGGGATATATGACATCGGTACCGGAAGTTACGATCAGGTCGCTTTCCCCACCGGCGGACTTCCGGACGATTTTGTCCATATTGATGCGTATGATGATGGTACCCAAATAGTTAAGATCGAACAAAGTGCCGGAATAGGATCTTATTTCCCGGGAAAGTAGAAGGGCAGAATCCGTATCGTCAGGGTATATCCAGCGCTCTCCCCCGTCCGCGTCCCCGGCAAGCTGAAGAATCAGCTCCTTCTTGGCAGGATCAATCGGGACAACACTGCCGACGTCCTGCTGCTGATCATACGAATCGATCAGGTGAATGGAGTAGAGCATGGGCTCGGAGCCTACGTAATTCAGGAGGCGGTCCACCAAATGCTGCCGGAGGATGAGCCTGTCATAGTCGGATTCGCTTCCGGCGATGGAACGTAATATATTCTGGATCTGGGTATCGGTAATGATATTAAAAGATAACTGTTCGATCCGCTCGAGCTCTGCCTCAATCGCGGAGGAAGACAGGTGAAGGACCTGGGATGATTTGAGGTACAGCTGCTCGTCGTAGATGGAGAAGGCATACTGCTGGACGATGACGGCGAACGTGAATGCCACGGCAACAATTAAGCTGATAAGAAGGGAAAGCTTATTTTTGATTTTCATATTTTTATAAATCGTTATCCATTTTTGCACGGCAACGTCTCCTTGCGCTGGTCCCAAAATGTTGTGTACACATTATGTACCGGGCTGTAAACGCTGTCAATACAAGCGCTGTTATTCCAGCACCTGGAATAATTAAAGGGGCTTTGCTTAGGTAGTCGGTTATTTGAACAAGGAGAACGGTTATTTGAATTTATGTTCGGAGGCTCGCAGTTCATAATGGATTTAGATGGAATTTAACCGGGAGAGGTGAAATACGTTGCAATGGATGTATAAATTCGATTTTGGCACGGGAGCGCCGGGCCAAGAACATATCAAAATAAACGCTGAAACCTTATATAATCCTGACCTTGGCTACGGATTCCATTCCTTATCCAACGTCTCTGCCTTGAATCGGGCGGGGGAAGAGGCATTAAGGGGAGATTTTATCATACCGCTGAATGCTGCGTTTCAGGTCGATGTGATCGATGGTCTGTACACCCTGCATCTGCTGATGGGTGATGCCTGGTTTGATACCGAAACCTCGATTCGTGGAACGGAAGGTCAGATGCTGCTGGACGGGAAACGTATACCGGCTGGCCACTTTGAACGATTTAGCATCACGGTGCCGGCCGTCCAAGGTAAAATCGTACTGACCTTCTCGGGCAGGGCTCCCCGGATTAATGCAATGGAAGTGGCACCTGCGCCACATGCTTGCAACTTGTTTTTGGCAGGGGATTCAACGGTAACGAACCAGCCTGCGGACGGTTATCCCTATGCCGGGTGGGGGCAAATGCTGCCCGCTTATATTAAAGCGGATGCGACTGTGAGCAATTATGCTCGTTCCGGTCGAAGCTCCAAGAGCTTTATTACGGAGGGATTATTGGAGCAAATACGTGAGAAGATGAAGCCTCATGATTATATGCTGATTCAGTTTGGCCATAACGACCAAAAGCGGGATGAGGAGAGGCATACGGAGCCTTTTTCGACATACAAGGAATTTTTAAAGAAATACGTGGATGTTTGCCGGGAGAAACAGGCGACGCCGATCCTGGTAACGCCCGTTCATCGTCGCTATTTTGATAGTAAGGGGCTATTGGAGGACACGCATGGCGATTATATCACGGCAGTGCGGGAACTGGCGGAGGAGGAGAATATACCCTTGGTCGATCTGGCGGCGCTGAGTTTGGAGTGTTTTAACCAACTGGGTCCCGAAGGGACCAAATCCGTGTTTATGTGGGGGAGGCCAGGGGAGTTTCTTCTGTTTCCGCAGGGTGTCATGGACAACACTCATTTTCAAGAGCGCGGTGCGGCCCGATTAGCCGATATGGTGGTTGGCGGTTTGAAGGCGCTTGGCCTCCAGCCGTTGTCTCTGTTTCTGCGCTAGCATGATGGGTCGGGACGTGGATTAAAGGAATTTCTGCGTTAATAGCGAATCTAGTATCTATTCAAAATCCTTAAATCATGAGTTGTGAGGAGTGAAACACATGTCAAAAGGTGAAAAACATTGGATTATTCCGGATGGGTATATCCCTCCTGAAAGCAGCGGAGAACTAACCAGTCATGAATCCGTCTGTGTTTTGAACTTATCCGAGCAGGACGTTGTGGTTACGATTCATGCTTACTTCGAGGATCGTGATCCGTTGCTGGGAATGGAAACCATCGTACCAGCTAGAAGAACCAAACATATACGAACGAGCACGCTTCAAACGGACGTCGGGGACGGTATACCTCCAGGTATTCCTTATGCCATGGAAGTTACGAGCAGTGCACCCGTATTTGTTCAATACAGCCGTCTCGATTCGACTCAGCCCGAGAATGCCTTGATGAGTGTCATGGCGTATGCGGTAACCCGATCCTAAGGAAGGTCATTGAATGGTACAGGATATAATATATACCTCAGAGCCGCCAGAGGATTTTCGTCAATTGGAAGCTTTGTACGCTTCGCTTGGTTGGAACTCTATTCATCTATCCGTTACCGAATTGAAAACCATGTGTTTGCAGAGCTGGTATGCCATTTATGCTTATGAAGGACCGCGACTGGTAGGCATGGGACGTGTAATTTCCGATGGGGTGATCACCGGCGTTATTTGCGGATTAGGCGTACATCCGAATTATCAGTTCAAGGGGATAGGCCGACAGATCCTCCATCGATTGGTTGAACATTGCGAGAAGTCCCGGGTCTTCCCGCAACTGATGTGTGAAGAAGGGCTGGAACCGTATTATGAGAAGCTGGGTTTTCAGCGATTTACAATTGGCATGAAGAAGGATATAAAGCGAACTCATTCAACGGATGTCCCATAATCTTTGATCGTTACTTTCACCTCAGACTTCATCGGAACCTCACTAAATATTTGATCCCAATCTTTTTTGGTTGTTTTCCAAATACGAGGATATCTAATTCTCAATTGGTTTCCGAAGCCGGCAACGTCCGTTTTGTATTCATGTTGAATTTTATCCAGTACATTCCCAACTAAACGCTCCACCTCTTCTTCAACAGCGTTTTCCACTCTTTTCAAAAAGTCAGTATCGATGCTTTTCTCCGAAACCACCCAATGCTCGGCAATTCTTCCTTCAGACTCGATTTTTATATCAAACGAGATGTTATTCCCATTAACGTGAGGTATAATTTTACTTTTCATGGATATCACTTCGTATATAATTGGCTGGCCAGTCTCTCTATCAACGCTTTTTACCAAACCGCCTTTTCCATTTCCGGATATCCACGTTAAGCCCTCCAAGTCCTTTTCATTCAAAAAGCCGCGCAGTTTTTTAGTTTTCCCTTCAATGACGGCAGCTCCGGTGAATTTTATTTCTCCTTTCGTCGAAACGACATTTTGCAAAAGAAAGCTGGCTCCTGAATGCAGCTTCCCCTCTATCTTGGTAATTGTAGTAGGAGGCAGAATTTTGGTTGTTCTTCCGTGACCGTGTGTCATTTCAACGAGTTGAAACGCTGGAATATCCATTGGTTTGTTCGATTCTAGCGTTTGACTCGCACGGTTTCGAGCGATAAGAAGGAGTCCGCTTGGTCTCATCTCCTGTTCCCTAATATAAAAATCCAAAATCTTTTGCATATCCAGCGTACGTGCAAGATCCTCTCCAATGATAATCACTTTTGAATGCTCAGCAAAGGCGCGCTTGTCGATTCTTAATACCATATTACGCAAAGTCGGCAGGATCGCATCTCCTGTTTCAGAAACGTTATTGTAAGCTTTTTGTGGTGATGATCCTGTTTTTGTTCCTTTTCCTGTAGTCTCTGAGGTAACAAATTGATTGGTTATCGTAATTCGATTCCGGTGAGGCTGACCGCCTGCTTGTCCCGCTGACTCTTCCCGAGGACCTCCCTGTTTTTCCAAATCCATCGAAGTACCCACAATGAGTGCCAAATCTTCAATTTCTTTATTGCTCCAACATCCTGTAAGGGGCAGGAGTATAAAAACCAACAGTGCACTCAAGAGGATCCGTATCGTGATGTGCTTCAAGCTTTTCCACCTCTCAGTTTCGATATTAGAAGTAAAATTACTGGCAGAACAGCAAATAATAATAGCGCGACATGTCCGATGATATCGCCAAATTCAAAAAGGTCATTGATATTTTTTGGAACCATGGCAATGACGTAAATAATCGGAATCAAGCCATATATAAATGGATGAATCTTCTTTTTGAAGAGCTGTGCCATCCCTAAAGCAGCTGCGTAATAGGTAATGGTAAAGGTCGTGAATATTTGCATAATCCATATTACCAGCAGCAAAGATTCAAACCGTTCAAAGATCAATCCGGGGATTTCAAAACTTCGCATAAGCTCAAGGGTAGGCCATGTACTCATGACCACTCCATCAATCGACAGGGCTCCGATGACCATGACAACGGTGATGACGTAAAAGAGCAAAGGGATGGAAACACCGATTAGAACAACTTTTACGGCTTTGTCCGGCTTTTGCATAAACGCAACAAGGAGCAGCATAATTTCAGAACCTAAAAATGCGAGAACGGTTGTCTTTATTCCTTTTAGCATGGGGCTAATTCCCAATCCTAATACGGGACGGAGATTATCGATCTCAAATATGCCTAAGCTCAAAAAGGCAACCAGTAAAAAGATGACGATCGTAATAGGGAATATGATTTCAAACAAACGGGCGAGCGTGTTGATTCCGCCTATGATCAGATAGAGACCTATCCACATGAAAGGCAGAATGATGGCCCAGGTGGGGGTGCCTTCCAGCAAAAAAAGGCCGGTTACTTCTGCCATTGTTCTGACTTCATAGGCAGAAATGGTAAAAAAGTAGCCGATAACAAGTAAACTGAAGAACCCGCCCATCCATTTACCTACAATTTCCTGGTTATATTGATAAAAGGTTTTTCCGGGGAATCGCTGGTTTAATTTCACGATGATCAACGCTACGAGCATGGCGATCATCCCGCCCAAAATCACGGTGATCCAAACATCCGGTGTTTTCACTTTCTCCACAGATGTTCGCGGTAGGGTTAGAATCCCGGCAGCAAGAATATAGTTGACGAGGATCACCGCTGCTTGCGAATTCGTAATTTGTTCTTTTGAACTACCTATCATGTTGGATTATTTCCTTTCATAGAGAGCTATCCTTTACGGATGGAGTCTTTCCTGTGTATCGCCTTCCGACGGCGTTTCATCTTCACGAGTGGCATACGAATCATAAAGTCTTTCCAATCACTTACTCGATATGGAACGATCGGAGTGACAAAGGGAACACCAAAACTCTCCAACCTTACTAAATGGCTGCAAAAGAAAAGGAAAAACAGAACGACACCGTATAATCCAAACACTGCAGCGAAAAACATGGCTATAAAACGAAGCATACGAAACGTAATCCCGGCGCTGTATTGAGGGATGGCAAAGGAAGAAATGGCGGTTAACGCCACCACGATCACCATAATTGGACTCACAATCCCCGCTTGTACGGCAGCTTCTCCTATGACCAGACCACCGACGATACCCATGGCCGGACCAATGGGTTTAGGTAATCGCAGCCCACCTTCCCGCAAAATCTCGATGGCTACTTCCATGATCAGTGCTTCGATTAGTGCGGGAAACGGTACGCCTTCCCTCGTGCCCATAATCGACAAGGCCAGTTTGGTTGGGATCAATCCCTGGTGAAATGATACAAACGAAATATACAAGGAGGGTCCAAATAGCGATATAAAAGCCGCAAAATAACGCAACAGGCGGATGAGAAAAGTAGGTAACCAACGATCATAATAGTCCTCTGGTGAGTGCAGCATCATACTAAATGATATCGGAACGATCAAAGCGAAGGGCGTCCCATCTAACAAGATCGCTACTCGTCCTTCCATCAAGGCACTGTAAACGCGGTCAGGACGCTCCGTATTCTGTACTTGGGTAAAAGGACTAAGGTAATTATCCTCGATCAGCTGTTCTACATAGCCTGATTCCGGTACATCATCTATATTTATTTTTTGGATTCTTTTCTGGACCTCTTCCACCAAAGCAGGATCAGCCATATCTTTGATATAAGCAATGACAAGTTCTTTTTTTGAACTTTGCCCTACTTGAAACTTAATGATGGATAAGTTGTTGTTGTCACCATGCTGTCGTAAAAGAGCGGTATTATCACGTAACGATTCTGTGAAACCTACCCGTGGGCCTCTAACCAATGGTTCCGAAGACGGTTCTTCAATACTGCGCGATTTCCCTTTGCTCGTACCGAGAATGAGCACATGCTGCAATCCATCCACTAACAGTGCAGTCGAACCTGTCAATATCTTGGACGTTAAGTCATTAACATGTTGAGTTTCTGTTACTTCACTAATGGTAAGAACTTGATTTTTTATCAACTCTTTAGAAAGGACCCCTTGCACAAGAGATGGATCCTGATTATTTTTTTCGGAGAAGTCCACCATAAGCGATTTCATAATGTGTTGGTCGATGAGCTCTTTATCCGACAGTCCGTCTACGAAAATGATGGCCGCACCAATGCCCGTGCCTCCAATGTAAAACTCCCTAAATTGCACATCCGAGTTATGGCCGATTCTTGTTCTCATCAGATCAAGATCCAAGGCGAAGTTCCCCGAAAAATGGTTTATTGAGGTTTCAGCAGGATCCAAGGTTTTGTTGTTTTCATGGTCATGTTGTTTCATTGTTGAACCCCGCCATTTCTTCAGTCTTCCTTTGAGTTATGAACCCACTTAAAAAACCTTGAGATTATATATGGAACCATAAATGCGATAAAACCCTGCATAAAGACCTTCCAATCCGGAAGGTAGGAAAGCACCATTCTCCACATGTTAATCCCCCTGTCATGCCAGCATTAGCGCCATTTAAGCGTAAGTCTCTATAATTCCATTATTATCTAAGCAACAATCGTTTAAACTTAATACATCGACGACTATGCAGGAGCGGAACTAAGGATCCATTGATAAGTTTGGCTTGACCAAAGACACTGGATACACGAAAGGGAAATAATGTTAAAATAACTTCATGCAAGTAGCTGATGTGCGTTAGGAGGTTACCATAAGATGAAGACATTGTCGGTAGGGATCATAGGGACCGGATTTGGCGGTACCGTTCATGCTCCCATTCTTCAGCTGCACCCGGGGATGAAGGTGAAATCCATTGCCAGTGTGCATCGACAGCGCACGGAGGAGCGCTCGTGGAATGGAATTCCGTATTACAGGGACTGGCGTGACATGCTGGAGAGTGAACCGTTAGATCTGGTATCGATTGTATCGGCGCCCGTCCATCATTATGAAATGACGATGCTCGCCCTCCAGTCCGGCTATCATGTCCTGACGGAGAAGCCTCTGGGCATGAATACGGAGCAAACGTTACAGATGTGGAGAGCGTCAGAACAGGTGGATCGACAAGCTTTCGTTAATTTTCAATGGAGATGGACACCGATTCGGCAACGAATCAAGCACATGCTGCAAGGTAAAGAACTCGGAGACATACAGCATATCAAATATATAGGGAGCTTTTCCGGCCACTCCGTACTGTCTAATTCTTACCGGGGATGGGAAGCGCGCAGCGAGGATGGCGGTGGATTCCTGTTTGCGATCGGTTCGCATATGGTAGATTCCCTCTTGTGGTGGATGGACGAAAAAATTACGGAAGTGTACGGCGACCTGAGAACCCAGGTTCCGGCCTATAACGGAGATGCAGGGCTTGAGCTTAGGGATGCTGAGGATGCCTTTACCTTCACAGGGTGTTTTAAGGGCGGAGCTTCTTTCCTTGCGGATGTATTTTTTCCGGGAATCCGCGGAGCGGGCTGGACGTTAGAGATCTACGGGACGAAGGGAACGCTGGTGATGCGAAATGATCATACCCTCGAATGCAGCTTCGGAGGGGCGTTTGAATCTATCCCGATGGATCCGTTTGACCCGCCGGCTAACCTGGAAGCCCCGGCAGTGCCCTATTATAACGGCTTCTATCAGATGATAGACGGCATATATCAGAGCATAACTGCAAACCAATCATTGTTAAATATGCCGAATTTCGAGGATGGCCACAAGGTACAAGCTGTTCTGGATGCGATTCGTATTTCGTCCGTTACACACAGCCGAGTCAGCGTTGATTATGGATCCATGATTCGGAATGGGTAATAGGAAAGTTAAAGGAGGGGGAGGCATGATTCCGAGGCGCTTACAGATCGGAATGTGGGATCATTTTACCGAAGATCGATGGGAGGAGCTTGCAGACAAGTTTATCAGCGGGATGGAAATTTGCAGCTTTTCGAATCGGGAGGCATTATTGCAGGTCAGCGATTTTTGCTGCAGCCAGCGGATCGCTTTCGGTGTGCATGCTCCGATACTGGGCGACGCTGGATATCGATTGCCTCAAGTTAATGCACCGGAGACCGGGATTTTCCAGGAAGCACTTGAACAAATCTCGACTGAAGTCCAGTTAGCCTCCAGTGTGGGCGCAGATTATATGCTGTTCCATTATCCATTCTATCCGGTATTTCAGGAGCCCTTTACTCCGTATCCGAGACTGCCCGATTCCGCACATCGTTATAGTTACAACCAATTGAGCAAAACAAAATTCCGGGACATTTCCAAGCGGTTATTTGAGTTTCTTTGTGAGCTGCAGCTCCGCTACGGGCAGCGCATTGTACTGGAGCATGATTTTTTTGGTGATTACGAGGATGTGTTTCTAGATAGCTTTCACGATTATCCTGACATCGGGTTTGTGCTGGATACGGCCAGACTTGATATTACCCGCAGGGCCTTTCGCGGTTTTGACCCGTATCATTTTCTGGATCGGATGGCATCCCGGGTATATGTGGTCCATTACAGCAACGTATTTTATGTTGAGGACAAGTTCACGCATCACCTGCCTGTCCTGCCGGAGCATGATCATGATGTCAATTACGGAGATGCTTACGCCTATATGCGGTATCTTGCAGATCGCAATTTACAGTTTCATGTAACGTTTGAACATAAAGCCAGTCTCATAACCCGCCAGCAGCTGCACCAGATTTATAGCCGGACGGCTTTGATGCTGGAAGAGCAGGGAGGGCACGTACTAATCCGGTAGTAAATCGGATAGATATAAAGAGTAGGCAGAGAGCTTGCAGACCCAATTGCCACAATATAGGGTACGGTGTTTGACCTGAACATCAGGTAGGGAGGAACCCTCTATGCTACAGAGCTTGATCGTTGTGTTTGTGCTGACGATGATTATTCATACGGCCGAAACCTTGTCGTACTCCGCAAGATATGCCGGGGTGAAGCTAAACAAGATCGCTGTTGCATTATCGTTGACGGGGATTATTGTGCTGGTTTCCCGAACGTCCAACTTAGTTCAAGCTCCGCTGACAGCCAAGTTTGTTGATTATGCGAAGGTGGATCCTTCATTTGATGTGCTCTCATATTTCAGGGCGATTCTGTTAGCCGCCTCGATCGGAACGATTGTCGCAATCGCATTGTTTCCCACCTTTGTCAATCTGTTCAGCAGAGTCATCAGCAAGCTGGAGGTCGCCGGATCGATTCCGAAGCTGGTATCCAGTGTGACCATTGGACAGCTTAAGAACACAAGACATTACATAAGAAAGCCTAACTTGAAATGGAGTCAGTTTCGTTACTTAGGAGTACCTAAGCGGTTTATTATCCTGAATATTGTGGTCACCGCTTTTTACACCGTAGGTGTCCTGTCATCCCTGTATGCAGCTCACCTTATTCCTCAGTACAGCACCACAGCATCTCAGGCATCCGGGTTAATCAACGGAATCGCGACCATTATTTTAACGATATTTATTGATCCCCAGCTTGGTTTGATTACCGATAAGGCGACTCGGAACGAGGAAGCGAGGGATCAGCTTGGCAAAGTATATACGATGCTGATGGTTTCAAGGTTTTTTGGGACCATGCTGGCACAGCTTGTGATTATTCCGGCCGCGTATGTGATTAGCGAGATTGTGAAGTGGATATAAGGACTGTGATTGTTGTTTGAAAGCCAGAACGAGAGGATGAATCGTAATGACGCGTAAACGTGTAGTGATGGAATCCGTGCTGTTCGCTGCAGCGATATATATAGGCTATTTTGTATTTATGGTGCTGCAAGGCATGGTGCTAACACAGAGATATGTGCGGGATCTGGATTTGACCAGGCAATATGAACAATCGGAATCCCTCCAGACTCAGGTAGCTTTTGGAGTGATCGAGCGGACTAGCGAATGGTTTATCATAGCTGCAATTGGAGGCTTTATTTTATTGGGCAGCTTATATGGAAGTGTTAGATGGATGTTGGCAAAACGAAGACCGCAATCCTAACATTGGATTTTATAGAGTGAGCATAAACCCTGTCATGGATTCCTATCCAAGCCAGGGTTATTTGTCTTGAATATATGGTCGAAGTTGGATTATAGACCTTACGCATATTGGAAGTAATCCATACTAGAAGGTGTGGAAAAAGAGGAAAAGATGAAGTTTATTGGGTCACCCAATTATCCGGTGTATCTGTATATTAGGTGCTGACAAGCCTTTAAAACGGTTATGTAAGCGCTATTTTTATGCTTGACAGCCTATTCGGATGCGTTTATGCTAAACATGCGGTTAATTGGGTCACCCAATTATCGTCTGCGCAAGTAGGGATAGAGAGGGTAGTCATATGACCATTAAGAAGATTAAATATCATCGGGTGTACGAGGATGTCATCGAACAGATCAAGAATTTGATTCTGGAAGGAAATCTGACCCCGGGCGACGTTCTTCCGACAGAGCGGGAGCTGGCCCAATCGTTTGGCATTAGCCGCGGGACATTGCGGGAAGCTTTCCGCATTCTGGAGCGCGAAGGATTGATCGAAGCCAGACCCGGAGGCGGGCGTTTCCTGAGCAAGGCACTGGATGTTGCCGAGGATCGCAGCCGCATCCTGGATAATATCGAACGTGCGACCATTATTGAGTTGTTAGAGGCGCGCGAATTGTTTGAGACCGGAATTGTGGAGCTGGCGGCAAAGCGCGCAACCGATGAGGATATCGCCGAGATTGAGGCAGCCTTCGCGACTTGGGGGGAGATCGATCAGAACGCGGAGGATCGATCGAAGCCGGATCAAGCATTCCACTTGTCGATTGCGAAAGCTACGCATAACGTTGTACTCGTCAATATGATTGAATTGCATATGGATTTGCTGCAGCGGACACTGAGCAAAACCGCCCAGATTCCGGGTCGCAAGAGCGAGGTCTACGAAGAACATTTACTTATTTTGCAAGCCATTAAGGAACGTGACCCGGTAAAAGCGAAGCTGGCTTTGCTGAACCATCTCAGAAGGGTTAAAGAAAACATACAGAAAAACTACATTCATGTTTAAGAGGGGAGAAACGTCCCCCCTTTAGCACAAATTGGATAATCCAATTATCCAATGGTCATGGGTGAATATGTTGGTAGAGAGGGACTGCAGATGAATACAGACATTCGAATTCTATCACCCTGCGGCATGCTGGGATATGGATTTCCTGAACAATCCTTCCTGAACGGACTGGAGTTCGAGCTGCACGGCATCGTCGTTGATGCGGGCTCCACGGATGGGGGACCGCACAAGCTGGGCGCCGGCGTATCGATCGTCAGCAAGCGGGCGGTCAAGAAGGATCTGGACATTATGCTCACAAACGGTTTGCCCCGGAAAATTCCGATCATCATCGGCTCGGCCGGGGGCTCGGGGGCACGGACCCATGTGAACTGGACGCTGGATATCATTGATGAGATTTTGGATGAGCGGGGGCTTCAGGCCAAGGTGTCCGTCATATGGGCCGACTTCACCCGGGAGGAAATTCATCAGGCGAAGGAAGAAGGGCGGATTAAGGCACTAAGTCCGAATATTCCGCCACTCACCAGTGAGTTGATTGACTCCACCAACAGCATCGTTGCCCAGATGGGACACGAGCCGATTGTGGAAGCGCTTCAACAAGGTGTGGACATCATCGTCTGCGGCCGGGCGTATGATCCTTCGCCTTTCGCGGCGATCGGGATCTATCACGGCAAGGACCCGGGGCTATCCTATCATCTGGGCAAAATTTTGGAATGCGGCGCATTGTGCGCGGAACCGGGAACTACCAAAGACAGCATTCTTGGCACGATCAGCGACCATTCGTTTACCGTTCAATCGCTTAACCCGAGCCGGACGTGCAGCCCGACCAGCGTTGCGGCCCATACCTTTTATGAGAAGGAACATCCGTTTATTCTGCACGGCCCCGGCTTTACGCTCGATTTGGAGAACTGCCGCTTCGAGGAAGAGGAGAAAGGCGTCGTTCGCGTAACCGGCAGTCGGTTCCTTCCGGCGGAGAAATACTTCATTAAGTTGGAAGGCGCTAGGCGCGTCGCGTATCGGACCTTCGTGGTCGCCGGGATCCGGGATCCGCTTCTGATCGGGAAGCTGGAAGAGGTTGAGGAATATGTTCGCAAACAGGCGCGGGAATATTACCGGGAAATTCCGGAGTCGGATTATCGGATCCAATTTTACAACTACGGCAAGAATGGCGTTCTCGGGAGCAAGGAGCCTGAGTCGTTCGCCGGACATGAGGTCGGCGTTATGTTCGAAGTGGTGGCCAAGACGCAGGAATTGGCGAACAGCATCTGCGCGACGGTGCGCTCCACCTTTCTGCATTATGGCTACGAAGGCCGGAAATCAACGGCAGGCAATCTGGCATTTCCATTCGCGCCAAGCGATATCGAGTTCGGTCCTGTGTATGAGTTCTCCGTCTATCACCTGATGGAAATGAAAAATAATGCTTTTCGTATAGAGCATCGATAAGGAGGATCAAACCATGACAGAACTCGGCGATTTAGCGAAAGTGCTGCGAAGCAAAAACTCGGGCCCCTTCGAAATTACATTAGACGTGTTGTTTGATTCCAAGGAGCAGTATGACAGAGTGAAACAGTCCGGCGTCATTACGAAAGGGACGATATGCGAGCTGTATCAGATAAGGGAGGAGCAGATTCATCATTTGGTATTTTTCGACCAGGCGCTGGGTTTCAAAATCACGATGTCGCGGGACATATCGTCGGGCAGTGTCGGCGATCGCGACGTGTACGGTGCCCAGCAGCATGCTCCCCTCATGAAACTATCCATTGAACATCTGGAGGAGGGGTAAGCCATGAAGGTATTAAGGCGATTAAGGCAGGATTGGGTACTGTACGCGATGCTGTCGCTGCCTCTGCTCTACTTTTTTATCTTTCACATCATTCCGCTGTACGGCATGAAACTCGCCTTTCAGGATTACCGGATTCTCGGGGATCATGTCTGGGTCGGGTGGAAGCACTTCAAGACGCTGTTCAGCTCGCCCGCCTTCACAAGCGTGCTGCAGAATACCATTATCATCAGCTTGATGAAAATCGTATTCGTGTTCCCGATTCCGATCATGCTGTCGCTTCTGATCAATGAAGTTCGGAGCACGAAATACCGCAAATATGTGCAATCCGTGGTCTATCTGCCACATTTCCTGTCCTGGGTCGTGATTGCCGGAATCTGGATCAGTCTCTTGAACCCTGCCGAAGGCGGAGTCAATCTGATAGCGAATTTCTTTCAACTGCCATCCGTGGATTACATGACCAGCAAGGAGCATATCCGTTGGGTGCTCGTATTCTCCGAAATCTGGAGAAGCGCCGGCTGGGATTCGATCATTTATCTGGCAGCCATCATGAAGATCAGCCCAGGATTGTATGAAGCAGCCAAGATGGACGGGGCGACCCGGCTGCAACAGATGAGGTTCATCACGCTTCCTCATTTATACAGCACAGTTGTAACCGTCTTCATTCTGAATCTGGGCTTCTTCATGAATGCCGGTTTTGATCAGGTGTTTAACTTTATGAACGATTCCATCATCAGTGTGGTGGATATTCTGGACACATATGTGTACCGAATCGGTATCGGGAACGGACAGTTTGCCTACGCAACTGCAGCGAGTCTGTTGAAGGGCGTGATCGGTATCATCCTCATCCTGGGCACGCATTTCATATCGAAGCGCTTCTCGGGCAAGGGCGTCTGGTAAAGGAGGGATTTAAGGGTGAGACGGCTGGAAATATCCAAAATCGTCATTTATCTCATGTTGTTCGTGTTTACGCTCATGGTATTGGTTCCTCTCCTGAATCTGCTGGCGCTGTCCTTAACCGATCCCGGCAAAGCCCATCTAATGGGCGGACTGGACATCTTTCCGAAGGGATTCTCAACAATCAATTACCAACTGTTATTGTCCAATCCCTTGATTACAGGCAGTATTCTGAATTCCGTATGGATTACCGTAGCAGGCACATTCCTGAATCTGCTGCTAACCTCCATGGCGGCGTACGTGCTGGCGAGAACCGAATTTATCGGTAAAAAGGTCGTGTTGTTCTTTCTGATCGTCATTATGGTGTTTGAGCCGGGCATGATCCCCGAATACCTGCTGGTAAAGGACCTCGGACTGATGAATACGCTAACATCACTGATTCTGTACAAAGCGATCAACGTGTACTATCTCTTTATTCTCATGCGGTTCATTCAGGACATACCGGAGGAGATTCTGGAGGCATCCCGAATCGATGGGGCAGGTCATTTCCGCTTATACAGCCGAATCATACTGCCGTTGTCCAAACCGGGATTGGCGACCTTGGGCTTGTTTTACGGGGTGTACCACTGGAATGAATATTTCAGAGCGACGCTCTACATTTCGGACCCGACCAAATGGCCGCTGCAGGTCGTGCTTAGACAATTCGTTGTCCGCAAGGACAATACGTCCCTGATCGGCAACCAGAACATGTTCGACAGCTCGATCAACTTTGATTTTGCTTCCCTGCAGGCAGGTACGATCATGATTGCAATTGTGCCGCTGTTATTCCTATATCCGTTCATTTTGAAATATTACGCGAAAGGCGAACTGGAGGGTGGAGTGAAGGATTAAGCGGAAAGGCGAAGTCAGCTTACTTATAAGGCATGAATGTTCAAATTCATAAAAAGGGGAGAAAGATGAACATGAAAAAATTAAGCCTTTTACTCATCGTTGCCATGCTGGTTATGGTCATGTCGGCATGCACATCGACATCAAACACGCCGGGAGCGGGTCAAGCCGAACCCGGGACTACCCAGCCGGATGGAAGCGGTGATCCCGTTACATTGAAGATCGTGTATAAGGATGAAGGAACGGCGAACCCTGTTTCGGTTAAATTCTTCGAGACCTTGGAGAAATCCCTGGCCGAAGACGAAGGATTGAAAGTGAAATTCGAGCTTGTCGATCTGGCACAGGGCAGTTATGCCGAGAACCTGAATCTTCTGCTGTTAGGCGGAACTATTCCGGATATCATCTACTTTCAGGGCGGCGACCAGCAAATTGCCGAACAAGGCCTGCTGGAGGATCTGACGCCTTACATTGAAAAATCCACTTACATTAAAGATATCATCGAGCCGCATAACCAAACGCGGATGGCAAGCTATCCGTATCTGCTGTGGATCAAACCGCTCGCTCCCAAGACCCCGGTCATCCGGGCCGACTGGTTTAATGCCATGGATAGCTCCAAGGCCCTGATGGAGAACCCGACCGTTGACAATTATTATGCCTTCTTCAAGGAACTGGTGGAGAAGAAGCCGGGTGAAGGCAAGCCGAGCTACGCGCTGACGGCAGCAGGCGATATTGCTGAGATCAACTTTATTTTCAATACGGCTTTCGGTTTAGATACGACTTGGCTTAAGAAGGAAGACGGAACGTATGAGTACTCCAAGGTTTCCCAGAAGGAAAAAGAAAAGCTGACGTTCTACAACAAGCTCTACAAAGAAGGGCTGCTTGACCCGCAATTCATTACGAAGCAATGGGATACGAAGGAAGACGCCTTCTATAAAGGTGAGGCTGCCGTTATTACGGGCACAGCCGGCAAAATCATCGATTTGTATGACGGAAGAATGCAGGAACTCGGCGGAGATGACGCCAATCTGATCGTGCTCCCGCCTGCTAAAGGCGAGGCTCAAGGCTTCGGGGCCACCGATGTTACGAAGGAATCCAGAGGACTTGCGATCTCCTCGCAATCTCCGCATAAAGACGTAGCGTTCAAGGTATTCGATTACCTTGCAAGTCCGAAGGGGCAAATGCTGGACCGCCTCGGTTTCGAAGAGGAGCATTACAAGGTGGTTGACGGCGAAATCGAGCTTAACGAGAAATACTACAGCGAATGGTATGCGCGTTTCTGGGAGCCGACCGAGATCAAATCCGAAACGCCTTTGAAAACGCCGCTCCTTGGTGAGCCTGGAACCGAATCGTTGAAAATGGCTGGCGATTTCTACACGGAAGACAATAATTTCATCATCCCTGAGCAATTCATTGCGAACTGGGATGCGATGAACAATCTGTACAAGGAATATTCGACGGACTTTATTACAGGCAAGAAGGACTTGTCCCAATTCGACCAATTCGTTGAAGCATGGAATGCTGCAGGCGGGGCAGAGATAACGAAATACGCCAACGAAAACATCAAGTAAGGAGCCTATAACTATGACTTCGTTTCGTGACCGGGTGAGGGGCGTGGTGATATCCACCGCGCTCGGAGACGCAATGGGAGCTCCAATCGAGAAATTGACGTACGGGGAGATCAAGTCCAAGTACGGACGCGTAGAATCCCTCATGACAAGGTGGCATAAGATGGATCTGCCCCCCGACGTCCGGTTTGGCCGTGTAAGAGGCGATGGCATTGTCACGGACGATACGCTGATGACCATTGCGCTTATGAACGTGTATCTTACCGAGGGCAGGCATCTGGATGCCTATGATATGGGCAACGAGTTCGTGAAGGAGATCGCGTTCCGCAAGACGTTTGTTCCAGAGCTGAATGAGGAAACGTTGATCATTGACCGGTTGTTCTATCCGGAAAAATATATCTTCATGCGCCATGTGCTGGCCAACTGCGATCCGAGAGAAGGCGGCATCGGGAATATGGTGAACTGCGGGGCGGCGATGTACATCGCCCCGATCGGGATCGTCAATGCGGGCCATCCAAAGGCGGCTTATGATGAAGCCATCCTGTTTGCGATGGGTCACCAGAGCAGTTACGGCCTGGAAGCCGCGGGCGTTCTGGCCGCTTGCGTGGCGAAGGCCTTTGAGCCGGGGGTGAGTGTGGACGATATCGTCCGCACCGCCATCAGCCTGGCGAAAGACGGCACGAAAGCCGCCATTGTGGAAATGACGCAAGCTGCGCGCGATCTGCGGCAGGAGCGGGATGATATGGACAAAGTGATCGAGGTATTCCAAGCGATCATGCTTAAGTATTCGCCGATGGGCGATGACGTGAGCCGTCACATTAACAAGGTTGGCATCCCGAGCAACCATTATACGCCGAGCCGTTTATGGTCGATTGAAGAGCTGCCGATGGCACTGGCGTTTATCGTGCTCAATGACGGAGATTACTACCGTTCGATTCTGGACGGGGTTAACTCCGGCCGTGATACCGACTCAATCGGCGTCATGGCCGGGGTGATCCTGGGCGCCATGTATGGCAGCGAGGTTATCCGCAAGGAAGATATTAAGCAGTTGAATAAGGTGAACCGCTTGGACCTGTGCGCTATCGCTGATCGGTTCAGCGGCATTGCCGCGAAGATCATTGAGGAGGATATTCGCATCAATGAGTCTCGGAAGACCATAGTGAGTCGTTAGCTTTAAACAGTACTAAGAACCACAACGGATAAAGAAAATGCTTTAAATAGGAGGGAGAGCAAATGATACCTAAACAATATGTAGAGACGGTATATGCGGGATTCATCGGCATGAACATTGGCATAAGGCTGGGTGCTCCCATCGAACCGGTGGCTTGGACGTATGAACGCATTCGGGATGTATACGGCGATATACGGGATTATGTGAAGCCATATACAACCTTTGCCGCCGACGATGACGCCAACGGTCCGGTTTTCTTTATCCGCGCGCTGTATGACGATGCGACAGACCGTGAGCTTGAGCCGGAGGATGTGGGCAAAGCATGGCTTAATTACGCAAGGGAAGGGATCGGCATGTTCTGGTGGGGCGGTGAGGATATCAGCACCGAGCACCGCGCCTATGTGAATCTGCGCAAAGGCATTCCGGCTCCTCGTTCGGGCTCGATCGAGGTCAACGGCACGGAGATGGCGGAGCAGATCGGCGGCCAGATCTTCATCGATTCCTGGGGTCTGCTGTTCCCGGGGCAAGCGGAGAAAGCGGCGGATTACGCGGAAAAAGCGGCCAGCGTCTCCCATGACGGCAACGGGCTGTATGGCGCCCGCTTCATGGCCGCCTGCATAGCCAAAGCCTTTGATGCTTCATCCATGGATGAGATTATTGCGGAAGGCCTGCGCATGATTCCGGATGACTCCACTTATGCGCGCGTGGTCCATGCGGTGATGGACTTCCACCGGGAGCAGCCTTCCGATTTCCGTGCTTGCCGCCAGTATTTGGAGGACCATTGGGGATACGATAAATATACGGGAGTATGCCACATTATCCCGAATGCGGGCGTGTGCGTGCTTGCCCTTCTGTATGGCGAGGGAGATTTTGCGCGCACGGTCGAAATCGCGTCGATGTGCGGCTGGGACACCGATTGCAATGCAGGCAACGTGGGAACGATCCTCGGCGTTTACAGAGGTCTGGCGGGTATTCCCGAACATTACCGAAAGCCGATCAATGACTTCATCGTGGCTTCCAGCGTGTCCGGCTATTTGAATTTGGTGGATTTTCCGACATTCGCCAAAGAGCTTGCACTGCTTGGCTACCGCCTCAACGGAGAGAAAGCACCTGAAGAGCTGGCACGTCGGGTGAGGCAGGGCGAGGTGTCTTTCGATTTCGACCTGCCGGGGTCTACGCATGGATTCCGGACGAGCCATGCCTTCAAAACGCCGGTCGTTCGCCATTCGACGAAACATGTTTATGATAGCAGAGGATCGCTTGAAGTAGTTTTTGACAGACTGGTGGAAGGGGACAGCAGCAAGATCTACTATAAACCGTTCTATCGCCGGGCGGAGTTTAACGATGAGAAATATAAGCCGACCTTTGCCCCTCTGGCCTACAGCGGGCAGACCATATCCGCCCGCATTTATGTGGATCAGTGGGAAGGCGAACCAATTACCTTGACTCCGTATGTACGCAATACCTATACGCAGGAGGACGTGCGTATGGCCGCGTTTACTCCCGTGTGCGGAGAGTGGAACGCTGTTCAATTCGTCATTCCGGATACGGAAGGTGCCATGATTGATGAGATCGGATGGATACTCGAGAGCCCGTCGCCGCTATTGAATCGTGCCATCGGAAGTTTGTTCGTCGGGCAATTCCGCATCACGGGAGCTGCGGATTATACGATCGATTTTGCCAAGCAAGCCAAAGAATTCGCTTCGATCACGCCATTCTCGCATCATCGAGGAACATGGGAGCTGCGTGATGGAACGATGCATTGCACATCGAAAGGAGACACCTCGTCCTATTCCGGCAATTACTATGCTGAAGATATGGAGATTGAAGCGACCATCAAACCGATATCCGGCACCAGCCATTGTCTGATTACAAGAGCGCAGGGCGTCATGCGTCATTATCTGGCCGGGTTCGATGGCCCCAATTCCGTATCGTTTATCAAACAGGATTTTGGGATCAAGCGGCTGATTACGGCAAGATACGATTGGGCATTGGGTCAAGAATACCGCCTGAAGCTGGTGTCCGAGAAGGATCGGTTCATCTTGTATATTAATGGAGAGAATGTGCTGGAATGCAAGGAAACCGCTTATGGTCATGGCATGTTCGGCTTTGGCTGCTTAGATGACGGCGAGAATGAGATCAAGGATGTTCGTGTTCGTACATCAGAGCCGAATTCGGTATAAGAGAAAGGAGCGGATTATCTTTGCGCAAGCTGGTTGTCATTGGCAGCATTAATATGGATGTTGTGAGTACTGTAGAGCAGTTCCCCCGCCCGGGGGAAACGATTCATAGCAAGGGCACATCTTTTTTTCCTGGGGGGAAAGGGGCAAATCAGGCTGTGGCGGCAGCCTCGGCGGGTGCGGATTGTGCCATGGTCGGCGCGGTTGGTCTTGATCCATTTGGGAAGACCCTGGTTGCTTCTTTGGAGGAACGAGGCGTTGGCGTTACTTCCGTCCTCTCCAAGACAGGCACCTCGGGGATGGCGATCATCACGGTCAACGAGGAAGGCGAGAATTATATTGTGCTGTCGGAAGGAGCCAATGGGCGGTTGACTGAAGAAGACGTAGCGACAGAGGTGAAATGGGATGGAGTATATGCCGTGCTGCTGCAGAATGAAATTCCGTGGCAGACGACGGAGTACGTTATCCAATCGGCAAACAAGGCAGGCGTTCGCGTCTGGTTGAATCCGGCGCCTGCGCGAGAGGTCCCTCATGACGTGCTGCCGCTGATCGATACATTAATTGTGAACGAGACCGAAGCGGAAGTGGTAAGCGGCTTGAAGGTGGAGGACGCGGCTACAGCGGATGCAGCGGCAGCGTCGATCATCGGCAGAGGCACCTCCAACGTGATCATCACCCTTGGCGAGCAGGGCTGCTTCTATGGGAATGCCAAGGGTGAGCGTTTCACCGTTCCGGCTTTCCGTGTCACACCCGTGGATACCACGGCGGCAGGAGATACCTTCATCGGTGCTTATGCGGCGGCTTGCACGGAGGGATTGGAAACGGAAGAGGCCCTTCAGTTTGCAACTGCAGCGGCTGCACTGACGGTAACCCGGCCAGGCGCACAAGCCTCTATACCGTCCAAGGAAGAGATTATGGCTTTTATAAATAAATAATTCGTTGCAAAAAGCGAGAGGGCGTCTTTGTTGCCTTCTCGCTTTTGTTATATTCCCCCTCGTATTTCGAATATGCGCGATAGGCGTACGATGACGACGATCCGCCATTCATTCCGGATCTGATGAGGCTGCAGTGATTATGATCCCTGTCATGTGAGATCTAAATGGAGATGCCCGACATGTTCTGCCGAACCCTTTCATATATGTAAGAGTGATGATAATGAATCTATGAAATGGGGTATCTGCTCATGGCAAAACAAAAAAGAGGCAAATCCTTGTGGAACCTACCAACTCGCGCCCGCGGTACATGCCCGGTGTGCAAGAGTACGCGGACTAAACTGTTGTATCCCCGGACCAAATCGGACGGGACTGCCCTGAAAGTGTGCAAGCGCTGTGACGGCGCTTCGCAGGAGCGGGTGGACGCGGCTGTGTAGCTATCACACCAGCGGCCTTGATTGGACGAACGATGGGATAATCTTATGCATCTTGCGGATAACTCGAAATACGGCTTATAAAGCTCCCTCACAGGAACATACGCAGTCAAACCATCTCAAGTCGCAGCTGTTAGTGCGCATGCTCAGGTTTCTGTCCGGCATGCTGCACGGGTGGCACCCGCTGCGACCTATAATCCCTGCCTGTCTTGCCGTTCAGGGATTATTTGGAATATAATAGTTTTACCAAAGAGCGTGCATAGACCGTATTCCTCGTGAAGCGGTCTATGCTTTTTACACAGATACAGCATTTGAGGGTTACGCTCTTATTCAAGTTGCGGGTAGCAAATAGAAGAACCGGTGGAAGTTGAATTGTAAGAGGGCGAAGAAGAATATCATGTTATTGGCGGTGGATGGTATATTAGAGGAACAGTTAAAGGAACAGTTAAAGGAGTACATAAGCCAGCATAAGCAATTGATGACGGATTTGGGCAGCGTTCGAGACTTAGGGTTGCCTCAATGCTATATTGCTGCAGGCTACATTCGAAATTATGTGTGGGACCTGCTTCATGGGTTGGAAGGGACGGATCGGCATACGGATATCGATGTCGTATACTTCGATCCGGAGGATGTTTCTGTAGAGCGGGATATTCGATTGGAAGAGCTTCTTAGAACAACAACGGCGAACCCGAAATGGTCAGTCAAGAATCAGGCCAGAATGCATGTGAAGAATGGAGATGAGCCTTATAACTCGACCCAAGCAGCGTTAACCTATTGGCCGGAGACGGCGACCGCAGTCGGGGCAAGGCTGAACGTCGAAGAAGAGCTTGAGCTCTGCTGTCCTTATGGATTGGGGGATTTATTTGCGCTTCGGGTTCGCAGAAGTCCTAACTTTCATAAGCCGAGCTATTATTTGGAACGGGTAGCGAAGAAGCAATGGAAGGATCAGTGGCCGCAGCTAACGATAAGCGATGATTAGATAAGAGTACCCTAAATCCTAGCAGAGTTTGCAGTGAGCAAGGAAATGGGCTGTCCGTATTGAATTTATAGGTAGGCCTTATAACGGCCGGAACAAGGGGCTATCGCATGGACATATTCAACTGCGCACGTCAAAAGGAAATATTGTATCACGAGACACTGTACGAAGAAACCGTATTGTTTCAGCCTGGGAGCTGGTTAGCCAAGCCTGTGCAGACGGTCCTCGATCATCTGGAATTATTGTCGTTTCATGAGATGCGGGTATTGGATCTGGCCTGTGGCGTCGGGCGTAACAGTATCCCGGTTGCGCAGCGGATCCAAGCGGCGAACGGGCAGGTCGTCTGCGTGGATCTGCTGCCATCGGCAGTCGAGAAGCTGCGGCAGTATGCGGTACTACATGGCGTAAGCTCAAACCTTGAGGCCATTGTGGCAGACGTAGAGCACTATGAAATTGCCGTGGATACTTATCATTACGTCATCGCATGCTCATGCCTGGAGCATATGAGCTCCGAGGATGCCTTCGTATCCAAGATCGAACAGATGCAGGCAGGAACCGTGCACCAGGGCATACACTGCATCATGATGAGCACAGAGGTGAAGGAAATCGATCAGGAAACGGGCTTGGAGGAGGAAGGTTTAATCGAGCTGAATCTGTCCGCGGACAGAGCCTTTTCCATCCTCGATGAGCTGTATTCGGAATGGGAGATCTTCACGAGGCGTCAGGTGCAGCAGGATATTCAAGAAGTGAAGGGTGGGAGAGACGTACTTTTTCGAAGTCAATGGATCACCTTCACTGCAAGAAAAGGAGTGTGTTAACTGTGGTGAAACATACGCATCTCGGCGTTTATGGAGTATTGATTCAGCATGATCATATCCTGTTGATCCAGAAAGCGAGAGGGCCGCACAAGGGGAAGTGGGATTTACCGGGCGGCTCCATTGAGTTCGGAGAAGAGCCGGAGTATACGCTGCAGCGCGAATTTATAGAGGAAACCGGGCTTGCTCCAATTAAGGGGAGCATTCGGACGGCTGTATCCTACACGATCGTATATCAGTATGAAGCGAATCAGATGGAAGAACTGCATCACATCGGCATCATGTATGATGTCGAGCTGCTGGATCATCAAGCCGTGATCAAGACGGACGGAGACGGCCAGGACTCATTAGGAGCAAAATGGATTCCCTTGGAGTCATTGGGGTTGTTACCGTTAACACCGTTTGTAGAGATGATGATGGAGCCCGTATTAAAGGGTGAGACTTCTAAAGAAGCAGAGGTTGAAGGATGACGACTTTCTATTTTGTGAGACATGCGGAATCGCCATATCTCGAGGGGAAGGAAAGGTCGCGGGGATTATCCGCCGAGGGTTCCCTCGCTGCGGTTCGAGTCAAGGACATGCTCCTGGGAGAAGGGATTGACGCGATCATATCAAGCCCTTACAAGCGAGCCAAAGATACGGTCCAACCATTGGCAGACGCTTTGGGATTGCTGATTACGGAGTATGAGGACTTAAGGGAACGGAAGGTCGGGGATTTTCAGGGGCATTCCTTCCTCGATGCCAAGAAGATCCTTTTTCAGGATCCAACTACCTCCTTCCCTGGAGGGGAATCCAGCAAAAGCGCGCAAAGCCGAGCAGTCCAGGTGCTAAAGGAAATCCTGAATAAACATATCGGAAAGTCTGTCGTGATTGGCACCCACGGCGACATTATGACACTCATGCTGCAGCATTATGATCAACGATTCGATTATCATTTCTGGTTAGGTACAACGCTGCCGGATATTTACCGAGCCGAGTTTGAGGAAGGGCGGGTCGTGAATATCGCGCGGTTATGGAACGAGCTATAGGGCTGGAGTACTTTGCATGATATAAAAGGGGGCTGCCCCCTACGACGGTTTGCTCACTTGACGGACGGTTCGTCATACTCGAAAATGTGTCCAATGAAGAATGGCTGTGCTCAGGATGTTATCCTAGCACAGCCATTTCTTGCATTTCGGCTCGCTGCCGCTTCGAAAGCGCGTATACATTATGTAGCGTGTACCTACTTAAAATTTGAAAATGTTGATCGTTTTTTGCAGCCGGAAAACGGCATTATTCATTGCTTCCGCTTCCTCGGCCATCTTCTGGATCGATGAGATGCCTTCATTCATGGAGGCCGACACCTGCTCCGTTCCAGCGGCGGATTGCTGCGTGATCGCCGATATATTCTGAATCGCGGAAGAAATGCTCTTCGCACTTTCGAGCATGGATTCGCTCTCCTTGGAGAAAGCGGCGATCTGTTCCGAAATATACTGAACACTGTTTACAATCTCCATGAACACCTGCTCAGCCTCACGGATCATTTCGGTTTGCTGCCTGACGACCTCTTCATTAATTTTAATGTTCTGGGTGGCATGTTTCACGTCCGATTCGATGCTCCGTACGAGATTGAATACTTCCCGTGTTGATGACGTGGATTCTTCGGCCAATTTACGCACCTCTTGGGCGACAATCGCAAAGCCGGCGCCGTGCTCGCCTGCTCTTGCCGCTTCAATAGATGCGTTCAAGGATAACAAATTGGTCTGATCGGCAAGTTCCGAGATCGTCTCCGTGATCTGCGTAATTCCTCTGGCACTCCGGGCCAGTGCATCAATGGACTCCGCGACTTTGGCCGTTGCGTCAATATTACGCTGCATTCCTGCAGACTGCTTGGCGACGGAGTCCCTTCCTTGCTCAACCAGTCCCAGCGTTTCGATCGAACGGGTATTCATTTCCTGGGTTGAATGCGTATAGTTGCTGACCTTCTCCTCGATCTCGCCAATGGAATGTGTCATTTCGGCTACGTCTTCCGAAATTTCGTTAGCCCCGACGGCCAGCTCATTGGAAGATAAGGAGACTTGATTCATCACTTGAATGAGTTCCTGGTTTTTAATCGAGATATTGGAGCTTGAGGTCATGACCTGACGCGTAATATCCGAGGTTTCCTGCAATATTTTACGGAGCTTGTCCACCATGCTGTTGAATGTTCTGCTGAGATCGTTCATGCCCCCAACCTCTTCTACCTGGAAGGTGAAGTCGCCTTTCGCGATTTTGGCAGAAACGCTGGAGATTTCCGCGAAGGAGTTGGTAAGCGTTTTCTCAATAAGACGAGAAAGAGGAAAAGTAAGACCGGTTAGTACCACCACGATGACCACGCCAATGATTGCTTTACCCATTAGAATAAATGCAAGCAGCATTGGAACCGCAAACAAAGCGGCAATGAGAAAACAGGCTGCAGTAATTTTTCGTGAGATAGGGAGTCTGTTGAACCATGCCATAAGAATGAGTCCTCCTCAACAACATAGGATATATTTACCATGATTATAGCATCGACGGGCAAAACTAGATAGAACGAATTGACAAAAAGTGTTGGATTAGGTCGAAAGAACTGAAAATGAGGAGGGAGAGGGGATACGTAGCAAATATGCGAATCCCCACTTGATGCACAGATATGAAAAGGTTTTATTTTATTGCCCGGAATAAGGCGGAAGCGAGATAATCGGTATTATCCAGAATCATGCGGTCATGCTTGAACAGCGTTTCCCAGAGCGCAACATCGAACAGGAGTCCTTTATCGCGTTGTTCAAATGTATCCAGATGACGTGTCTGCTCTTCCTTTAACTGCTCATTGAAGTGGTTGTACTCCAGAATTTCTTCCTGTTTAAACCCGCAAGCCAAGAGGGAGTCCGCCCATTCTTCTCTCATCATCAGATTAGGTATTCCGAAGAATTCGAGCAGTTCCTGAACCTTTGCTTCCGGCATGGGTTTATCTAGCAGTAATTCTCTGTCCAGCAGGACGCCTCCGCGATCCAGAACGCGGTAATATTCGGGCAGCGATTTCGAAGTATTCGTAAATACGGTAACAGACTCGGCCAGGATCAGATCAAATTGGTTGTCCTCGAAAGGCAATGCGCATACATCCGCTTGATGGAACTGCACGTCGATTTCCATCGCTTCGGCTCGTGCTCGTGCTTTTTTGATCATATTTTCGTTCAGATCAACAGCGGTCACTTGATACCCCATCTCCGAAAGATGGCATGCGGTTCTGCCAGTTCCGCACCCCACCTCCAGAATGCGGCTGCCCGGTTGAATGGGATAATTCTTCAGCATTCTGAGGGTTGCCTCGAATCCTCCCGGGTGGGCACTGCCCATGCCTAATTTGGAGAGCATATGAATGTAGTTCATCTCATCTATCCCTTCTTCCCTTGTCATCAACATGAGGGTAATCGTTTATTTACCATATGATTCAGGTACGTTTAGGGTTTTAGCTGAATTAGATATTTTGAGCCCTTTTTTCGGGAGGATCAGAGTCATAATGGAGGAAACGTCATGAGGATGGAACCGGTAGAGGCAGCGGAACGCGTCATTCAACACGATTATCCCGACTGTTTGCTTGCCGTGCTTGGCGGCAGCGCGAGCAGAGGCGAATATAATGAACAATCCGATTTGGACATTATGGTCCTTGAACGAGAGGGTCATGATTTCAGCAGGAGGACGATAGGGGCGCATGGGTGGATCGCGGAAATCTTTATATTGTCTTTATCCTCCTATCGCGAATATTTTGACGAGGGAGTGATCGCGGCGAATCCGTCATTTCAGCGGATGATCGCAGAAGGGACGGTGCTGCGCCTTATGCCCGAGGGGGAAGAGGTGCGGGCGGAAGCCCAAAGCGATTTGGATTACGGACCTCTGCCCTTGACGAGAACCGATATTAACGATTACCGTTATGTGCTAACCGAGTACATGCTGGACTTGAAGAGTCCCCGAAGCGATGGCGAAAAATGGTTTACGGTGCACAAAATAGCCGCGATTCTCTGTGATTTTGTACTTAGGGTGAACCGGGAGTGGACGGGTGAAGGGAAAACGCTGTTCCGCCTGTTTAACCGCTTTGACACAATCTTAGGAGAGCGATTGGAAGCAGCGCTCGCGGCGATGTATCGCCAAGATGATCCTTCTGTTCTAATGGCATTTACCGAGGAAATGCTCCGTCCGTACGGAGGGAAACTTCTCATCGGTTATGAGGAATAAAATATCGATGCCAATAGATAAAGATTGGTACATTAGCCGTGACGCTAGCAAGGCGCGGGAAATACTATAATAGTGTGATTACATCACGGCATACTTTAAATCCAGGAGGGGATCTTCATGAGCGGAGTATATGGCGGCGGTGAATATGGCAATTCAGTAGGAATTATTTTGGTTCTCTTTATCCTGCTCGTAATCATCTTGAGTGCTTGGGTTTAAACCGTCAAGATTCTTGGCAGTAGTGACAGAAAAGCCCGGCGCATGCCGGGCTTTTGTCTGCCTCAATCGGACTCAATTCGATGCAGCTTTAACCGAGGGGCTGTGAGCGGACACCACTGCAGTCATGACCAGATGGCTGCTGTCGGATTGGATCGCATGCAAAAACGCCTCTTCAAGAGACCCGAACACCCGGGATAAGGATCCGTCCAACCGGCTGGCGTAATGAACGCTTCCGGCGAACGTACCGGCTGCCTTCGCACGATTTACTTCACCGTAGATGACCTCCATGTAGTTATCCGTACCCATGGGGTAAAGAGCGAATTGGCAGGCAGTCTCCATATCGGCATGTTCTCCGATGTCGTTGTTTAAGCGGGTCGAATCCTCCGTCATATATACATCGGCGTCCGTATCCCCGGGGCAGCCGATGGAATAAGTGCCATTAAAAACAGTGTGCACGCCACTCGCCGCAGCATGGGCGAATATCGCTCTTGTAACATCAAAGACATGCTCTGCACGTCCACGAATACAGGTACTCACATCGTCTGTCTGAATCCACACCTTCCCCGTATCCACAGATTGCAGCGCGCCCAGGATGACCTCTACAAACCGGTCTGTCATAGGAAATACCGAGAACCGGCATCCGACGATCCGGCTGGTTCCGCAAACAAGCTCATTCATTGTCATTTCCTCCCCATTATATAAGTCCACGTAAAAAAACCGCACCCCGTGAAGAAGGTGCAGTTATGCCTACGAAAAGAAATAAACATAAATGCTACACTTCCCCACGCTAGTATGACCTAGATCGGGTGATAAGGGTTAACGGCAGCCCGCCGTCTCTCAGCACATGGCACCCCTAGTACAGCCAACATCTTATGTAGTTGGTTAACCACAAGATTTGCCCCGGAACTTCATGTTATCGGTAGAAGTTCGAGGGTTCTTACCTGTGTAATTGTATCGTTTTGCCATCGGTTTTTCAATCTTTGCCCATTATAAAAACCGCCTGTCCCAGTTGCAGGAACTTAGGGAGGCGGCTTTTTTCATCTGTTTGATTAGTTATATACTTTCACGCGATCTTCAAGCGGTGCAAATTCTTTTTCGCCTGGTTCAGCAACCGGCTTACCGAAAGGCATTTGAGCAATCAGCTTCCAGCTTTCCGGGATGTTCCATTCGGCTTTTACTTTTTCGTCGATCAGCGGGTTGTAGTGCTGCAGGGATGCGCCCAGACCTTCTGCTTCAAGGGATGTCCATACTACAAATTGCAGCATGCCGTTGGATTGGTTGGACCATACCGGGAAGTTGTCGGCATAAGCGGCAAAGTTTTGTTGCAGCCCGGCAATGACGTTGTTGTCCTCGAAGAACAGTACCGTACCGTAACCAGCGCGGAATGAAGCCATTTTGTCGGCAGTGGATTTGAATGCTTCTTCATCACCAACAACTTCCTTCAGAATGCCTTCCGTCATGTTCCACAGTTTATCATGCTGTTCGCCAAGCAATACAACGACGCGTGCACTTTGGGAGTTGAAAGAAGACGGAGTATACTTAACCGCTTCGTTTACGATTTCCTGAATACGCTCGTCCGAGATAACGGATTCTTTGCTAATCCCGTAATAAGAACGGCGATTTTTGAGTGCAGCTGAAAAATCTTTAGACATTGAAAAAAAACCTCCTGGTGTAATCGAATTTGCATACGCCTGATTAGAAGATGTCCCTTACTACAAGCAAATATGCATTTTACGTTATTAGCCATAAATTCAATTATTATTCTACATTAACTTACGTTTAGTTAGAAATAATAATTCTGTTAGGATATTAATATAACTTAGAGGAATTGTCAACGACTTTTAATATCTAATATAATTTTTCTTATCCATTTAATAGGGATTGAAACAGTATCGTTTTTAGAGAAGTCTCATTATTGCAGATGCTGCATTAAAGGGGATTTAACCAAAGTGTGGTTCTGCCCTGAGGATAATAGCTATGTCTCCACCTAACTTCATATTATGAACAATTCATGAACAAAATATACTTGTATGAACAATTTAATTGATTTTGATTCTCAATTATACTTGTCGAGCCAGAATGAGGATGATATAATGCATATCAGAACGCAATTGATAATCAATCTCAATGAGAATGATGACGAAAATTGCACGATCCCAGGTATTTAGAGACATACGCATAGAAGGAAGAGCCATGAAGATTAGATACTTATTTGCAGCCGTTGTGGTACTCTCGATAATCTCATTATTTATTGGAGTTAAAGATATCTCGCCACTGCAATTGTTCTCGATGACGGAACAACAACAGCATATTATGCTTGTCAGCCGGATTCCTAGGCTTGTCAGTCTCATATTGGCGGGTGTCAGCATGAGCATCTGCGGATTGATCATGCAGCAGCTCAGCCGCAACAAGTTCGTATCGCCCACCACGGCAGGTACGATGGACTCTGCCAGACTGGGGATATTGGTAGCCATGCTTGTCTTCACGACAAGCGGACCGCTTGTCAAAATGCTTGTGGCATTTGTATTCGCTCTGGCAGGAACCTTTATCTTCATGAAGATACTGGATCGGATTAAGTTCAAGGATGCGATCTTCATCCCGCTCGTAGGGCTGATGTTCGGTAATATCGTCAGTTCGATCGCCACCTTCTTTGCATACAAATATGATCTTATTCAGAATATGTCCGCATGGCTCCAGGGTGATTTTTCCATGATCATGAAGGGCCAGTATGAAATGCTCTATCTTAGTATCCCGCTTGTGATTCTGGCGTATCTGTTCGCCAACAAGTTTACGGTGGCCGGAATGGGAGAGGAGTTTGCTACCAACCTGGGCCTTCACTACCGGAGAGTTGTGAATCTGGGACTGGTCATCGTGGCGCTGGTTACGGCTTCCGTCGTGCTGACGGTCGGCGTGATTCCGTTTCTTGGTCTGATCATACCTAATATTGTTAGTTTGTACTTAGGAGACCATTTGAAAAAAAGCCTTTCGCATACCGCGCTGCTGGGGGCCGGGTTCGTACTGTTCTGTGACATCCTGGGCCGGATCATTATTTATCCCTATGAAATTCCGATTAGTCTAACCGTGGGCGTACTCGGAAGCGGTATATTCATTTTCTTACTGATGAGGAGAAAGGCTTATGACTTATAAAGCCAAACTCGGCCTGTTGGCCGCAGCGGCAATCATCCTGGTGGCAGTCTTTCTGTTCATTGATCTTGGCGGCAATTGGGATTACGCGCTTCCGAGGAGAATCAAGAAGGTGCTTGCCATTATTCTGACCGGCGGGGCGATTGCTCTGTCTACCACGGTGTTTCAAACGGTCACGAATAACCGGATACTGACGCCTAGCGTTATGGGATTAGATTCCTTATATATACTGATCCAGACCACCGTCATCTTTGTTTTCGGATCCTTCACGCTGTACAAACTGGGCAGCAACGTTAACTTTCTGATCAACGTGGGCGCGATGATCCTATTTGCCGGAGTCTTATATAAGATTCTGTTTAAAAGGGAAGGGAATAACATTTACTTCCTGCTGCTGATCGGCATGATCTTCGGAACCCTGTTCTCCAGCATGTCTTCCTTTATGGAAGTGCTGATTGACCCGAACGAGTTCCAGTTTGTAGCCGACAAAATGTTTGCCAGCTTTAACAATGTGAAGACCGAGCTCCTGGTCCTTTCCGTCATTGTCGTAGCGCTGACCTTGCTGTACTTTGCCCGATTTGCCAAGTACCTGAACGTGCTGGCACTAGGTCGTGAGCAGGCGATCAACCTCGGCGTGAATTATGATTATGTTGTGAAGCGGCTTCTGATTGTGGTTGCCGTTCTGATCTCGGTGGCTACCGCTTTGGTAGGTCCGATTACATTCCTCGGGCTCCTGGTGGTCAACGTTGCGTACGAAGTGATGAAGACATACAGGCATTCATATTTAATAGCAGCATCCATACTGATTAGCATTATTGCACTGGTCGGCGGTCAATTGGTTGTAGAGCGGGTGTTCACGTTCTCTACAACGCTCAGCGTCATTATCAACTTCATCGGCGGTGTCTACTTCATATACCTGCTACTAAAGGAGAGTAAAGCATGATCCAGGTTACGAACGTATCGAAAGTCTATGGCGGCAAAAAAGTCGTTGATAACGTGTCCGTTACGATCCCGAAAGGTCAAATCACTTCCTTTATCGGTCCGAACGGTGCCGGCAAGAGTACGTTGCTGTCCATGATTAGCAGATTAACAGGCAAGGACAGCGGACAAATTACGGTGGACGGTAAAGAGGTTAGCCAATGGAAGAGCGGCGATCTGGCGAAGAAGGTTTCGATTCTGAAACAATCCAACCACATCAGCCTCCGTCTGACGGTGCGTGAGCTTGTATCCTTTGGTCGTTTTCCTTACTCTCAGGGCAGATTGAACGCGGAAGACGAGAAATACGTAGATGAGGCTATCTCTTATATGGAGCTTGGGGATATGCAGCATAAATATCTTCATCAGCTCAGCGGCGGCCAGACCCAGCGTGCTTACATAGCGATGGTCATCGCCCAGAATACAGAGTATATCCTGCTGGATGAGCCACTGAACAATCTGGACATGAAACACTCCGTACAGATTATGAAGATTCTCAGAAAGCTTGTCGCTGATCTGAACAAGACAATTGTCATCGTTATTCATGACATCAATTTCGCTTCGTTCTATTCGGATTACATCGTGGCATTGAAGGATGGAGCCATTGAAAGCGAAGGGAAGACCGAGAATATCATTCAGAGCAATGTGCTTCGCGGAATCTATGACATGGACATTGAGATCGAAGAGATTAATGACAATCGGGTGTGTGTATACTACGGCTAAGCGACATGATATGAGAGAGTGGAGGATAAGGATTCTGGAAGATAACAGCACGGAATCCTTATCCAATACAAGGACAGGGCTGCCTTGGATATAGGAAGGCATGATTTAATCTGTTCAGATTGAATTACATATTCAACCATAAATTCAAATATATGTTGAATTATAGAAAGCTTTTAAATATAAAAAATGGGGTGTAAATAATGAAAAAATGGTTGGCTTTATTTATGGTAGCAATGTTCACGCTTGTGCTCGCGGCTTGTGGTCAAGACGATAAAACAAGCGGCACGGGTGGCGGAGATGCAGCTGGAGATCCACCGGCTGCCACTGAAGAAATCACGATTACCCATCAACTGGGTGAAACGCCTGTTAAGAAGAATCCTTCCCGCGTTGTTGTTTTTGATTTTGGTATCCTGGACTCTGTCGATAAATTGGGTATTGAGGTTTTGGGCGTTCCACAAGCCAATATCCCGTCCTACCTGTCCAAATTCGAGGACAAGAAATACGAGAATGTGGGCAGCCTGAAAGAACCTGATTTTGAGAAAATCAACAGCATTAACCCGGATCTGATCATCATTTCCGGCAGACAGCAAGATGCGTATGAGGAGCTCAGCAAAATTGCTCCAACTATCTTCCTGGGTGTTGATACAAGCAAATACATGGAATCCTTTAAAGCAAACATGAACACGCTGGGTCAAATCTTTGGTAAAGAAGCAGAAGTTGAAAAAGAGCTTGCTACGATCGACGAGAACATCAAAGCATTGAATGAGAAAGCTACAGCAACCGGCAAGAAAGCATTGATCATCCTGGCTAACGAAGGCAAGATCAGTGCATACGGACCGGGTTCCCGCTTCGGCATTCTGCATGATGTGTTCGGTTTCGGAGCTGTAGATCCTAACATCGAAGTCAGCACACATGGTAAAGACATATCGAATGAGTACATCGTTGAGATGAACCCGGATTATCTCTTTGTTGTCGACCGCGGTGCAGCGGTTGCCACGGGCGAAGGAGCTTCAGGTGCTAAAGCGGTTGTTGAGAACGAGCTTGTGAATACAACGAACGCGGCAAAAGAGGGTAACATCGTTTACTTGAACCCGGATTTCTGGTATCTTTCCGGCGGCGGCCTGACGTCTGTATCTGAAATGATCACGGAAGTAGACGCAGCTATTAAATAAGTTTAGCGAATTGTTATGAATATAGGAAACACTGGAGCTTGCGTATAAAGCTCCAGTGTTTTATTTTTTTGCATTAGGGTAAGTGGGTAACGGATAATAAGAAGGACGGATCGTGACCGCAGCAGTTGATGATCAATCAGCATTCACAGCCATGATGAGACGAAGAGGAGGTCTTTACGATGTTTCGTAATCAAATCTATATTGCTGGACAATGGATTCAGACCGAAGAACAGATGGACGTATATAATCCGGCGGATGGGAAGGTAATAGGTACCGTGTCCAAGGCCGGCAAGAAGGAAGCCGGGCTTGCCGTCGATGCGGCAGCCGATGCGTTTGGCGCATGGTCCCGCAGAACGGCGAATGAACGGGGGGAACTGCTGCGCCGCTGGCATCAGCTTATAGCGGAACATACGGATGAATTGGCGCGGATTATGACCACAGAGCAGGGGAAACCGCTTAAGGAAGCAGCGGGCGAGATACAATATGCCAACAGCTTTGTGTCCTGGTATGCGGAGGAAGGCAAACGAATCTACGGCGAGACTATACCCGGATCATCCAGCCGGCAGCGCATCATTGTAACGAAGCAACCCGTAGGCGTCGTAGCAGCGATTACGCCGTGGAACTTCCCCGCATCCATGATTACCCGCAAAGTGGCGCCTGCTCTGGCCGCCGGCTGCACCGTGGTGATCAAGCCATCCAGCGAGACGCCGTTCACGGCCATCAAGCTGGTGGAGCTTGCCGATCAGGCCGGTATTCCAGCCGGGGTCATTAACATCGTAACCGGAGCTTCAAGCGACATTTCCGGCGTGTGGCAGGCAGACAGCCGCGTAAGAAAGCTGTCTTTTACTGGATCAACCGAAGTGGGGAAACAGCTGATGGCCGGAGCTGCCGCTAACGTCAAGAAAATATCGCTGGAGCTTGGCGGCCATGCGCCCTTTATCGTGACGGACCAGGCTGATCTGGATCAAGCGGCTGCCGGATTAATCTCCTCCAAATTCCGCAATGGAGGTCAGACCTGCGTATGTGCTAACCGGGTTTATGTACAGGAAGGGATTGCGCAGGAGTTTGCCACAAAGTTTGCGAAGCTTGTGAAGCAATTAAAGGTAGGAAATGGACTGGAGAACGGCGTCGATATCGGCCCTTTGATTAACCGGGACGCTGTGGATAAAGTCGTAAGGCAGATCAAGGACGCGGAAGAGAAGGGCGGCGTCATATTGGTAGGAGGTCAAGCATTACCGGAGCTGGGCCGCAATTATATTGAGCCTACGGTCATTATAAACGCAACCGACGACATGGAATGCATGAACGAGGAAACCTTCGGCCCCCTTGCCCCGATTACCACGTTCAAAACGATAGACGGAGCGGTGCAGCGTGCCAACAACAGTCCCTATGGATTAGCTGCCTATGTATTTACGCAGAATCTGGGCGAAGCGGTGAACATTGCAGAATCGCTGGACTACGGGATTGTTGGTGTGAATGATCCCGTTCCTTCGACGGCGCAAGCGCCGTTCGGCGGATTCAAGGAGAGTGGACTTGGCCGGGAAGGCGGGCACTACGGAATGGATGAGTTCCTGGAGGTGAAGTACATTTCGCTTGGTTTATAAGAGCGGGGCGAGTACATCATTACGCTATAGTGCGAAACGGGTGAGCTGTTGAGCAGTTATCAGACTGTGTCGCACCATACGAACCCAAAATCAAGGGGCATGCTCAAGGTCTACAGACCACGAGCATGCCCCTTTTTTATTATGATTGCAGGATGACGGGTTGGCCGGTTTCTGCGGATTCATTGGCGGCCAGCGTCACTTCCAGTGTCTTGAAGCCGTCTTCATAAGATGCCAGCACGAGGCTCGGATCGTTGTTACGAATGGCGTCAATCAAGGCGTTGGTTAGGTTTTTGTAAAAGTCCGATTTGCTGCGGTACACGATTTCTTTCTCCTTGTCTACAATGGAGAGCGTGGTTCCGTCCAATACTACGCGGAAGTCGCGACCCATGATCTCGATTCCGCTGCGGTGATCGAACTGGATAAATCCAGTTTGCATATGGCCGACGGCTCCAGAGTCTAACACGAATTGGATGGCGCCCACATCCGGAATGTCAAGGTCCGGAATGTCATTCACCAGCAGCAGCTTCATATCGGCATACAGGCGGGTGATATCGCCGCACAGATAGCGAACCAAGTCCATGGTATGCGTGGACTGCTCCACCAGCTGCCCGCCGGATAATGCCTTCTTGCGCCACCAAGGAGTCGGTACAGGTGTTGTTATGTAGTGGGCGCGAACCATTCCGATTTTTTTGTCCTTAAGAAAATCTTTGGCGATCGCAACGGTGTCCAGGTAGCGCAGACAGTAGCCGGAAGCTGCTATGATTCCGCTTTCACTTATGACTTTGGCTTTGTGTCGGACAGACTGGGCGTCCAGCCCCAGCGGCTTCTCCACCATCAGGTGAATGCCCTTTGCGGCTGCCTGTTCTTCGATATCACCATGGCAAAATGGCGGAATGCATACATACAGCACATCCAGCTGCTTTTGCTCCAGCATCGTGCTGCCGTCCGTATAATAAGCTGTGCCGTACAGTTCGGCCTGCTGCTGCGCTAACGCTTCATTGGTGTCGCATATTGCAGCCAGCTGAACGTGTTCGTTTCCGTGCAGGTTTTTGATATGGACGGCGCCCATGCCTCCCGCTCCAAGCACGCCTGCTTTTATCATAGGTTGCCTCACTCCTGATCGTATAGGATGTTGGTTTCATGTTCCGGTAACTCGATTACTCACACGTGATTATAGCCCCGCTATCCATATTATTCAAGCTTTGAACATAGATTAACGGATCCGCTATGAAAAAAAGCACAGAAGACCTCCTCGAATACCACGAGTACGACTTCTGTGCCCGTTAACGATTACAGCTCCGACAACGCGATTGTCCGATGGCTCGCGGATGATCGGTAGGCGGCTACGGCCACGGCAAGTGCCTTGAGCCCATCTTCACCAGTGACGGATGCTTCTGCAGCGCCGGAGGAAATCGAAGATACGAAATCCCTGATCAGGCTGGCATCCATGCTATCCCCCCATGCATGATGGCGGTATCCGGAATCATCGGTGTATACGTGCAGTTTCTGGCTGGTGGCATTAACGCTAAGGGTCCCGGCAGAGCCTACAATTTCTAAGGTCACGTCGCCCCATGTCGGAAACTCCTTGTTGCGGGACCAGCTGCAATCCAGCGTGGCAAACACACCATTATGGAACTCCATAGTCAGAATGCCGCAATCATCGATAGGGGATTCCGAGATGAGATGGTCGACTTCGGCATACACGTCCTTCACCTCGGCACCTGTAATCCAGCGCATGATATCAGCGACATGCACCGTATGATCCATGACGGCACCTCCGCCGGACAGCTTGGGATCGATGAACCAACCGCCGGGATTTCGTCCGCGGTTGGTCCCCTTCATTGCCAGAATACGGCCTAATTTTCCCTCATCGACCATCTGTTTGGCTCGAACGACCGTAGCATTGTAACGCACGGGGAATGCCGTTTGCAGCAGCACGCCGCTTGCTTTGCACGCATCAATCATATCCTGTGCATCCTGTATATTGGTCGAAAGCGGTTTTTCGCAGAGCACATGCACCCCGGCTGTAGCCGCGGCAAGCACGTGCTCCTTATGATGGGCATTCTCGGAGGTGACAATGACACCATCCAGGCTTTGACTAAGAAGCTCGTGATAATCCTGATAATAGGCTGTCCCGAAATACTCGGCGTATTTCCGTCCGCGCTTTTCCACAGGATCGGCTATGCCGACAAGCTCTACGCCTTCGATCCCCTGCAGCGCTTTGGCATAACTGAACGCGTGCATATGCGCAAAGCTGATTACTCCCAATTTCATAGCTTTCTCTCCTTCTACAAAAGATGAGAAAGGATAACCAACAGAGTTGTATCCTTCTTATCCCGTAAGAAAAATGATCCGCTGCATGCGGTCTGACTTTTGAAAATACGTCGATCGCCTTTTTCTCATGTTGAGGCGAGTGTGAGCGCATCATCCTCGATAACCACCGGCTCGCCGGAGGCCATGGAGGCAAGGGCGGCAAGCGCGATACGAAGCGCTTCGTATGCGTCTTCTGCCGAGACGACCGGCTCGCTGCCGTCACGGATACACGACATGAAGTGCTCCAGTTCCCGGTAGTAGGGACTCCGTTCAAGCGGGCTTTCCGGCACGACGACACCGGGGACGGTAGCGGCACTGCTCCGCGATTTGAAGAGAAGAGGGCTGTCCTTCGCGCTGTCATAATCGATAACCCCGCTTGTGCCCGCCATCTCTAAATTCATGGAAAAACCCTCGTGAGCCCAGGTGCCTTCCACATGCGCGATGACACCGCTACGAAAACGTAGAGTTACCAGCGAATAATCCAGCTGGGCCTGATGACGGCCATGGAGCCCTTTGGCATATACGCGTTCAACCTCGCCAAAGCACCAGCGCAGGTAATCAAAATCATGAATCATTGCATCCAGCGTAATTCCGCCGCTCGCTCCAAAGTCACTGTACCAATGGTTCCAGCCCCCAGGATAACCGCCGCCCCTGCCTGCCCGGATGACAGCGGGTTTGCCGATGCTGCCCTGATCCAGAAGCGATTTGGCCTTCACATATTCCGGAAAGAAGCGGAGGACGTGACCCACGAATAAACGCACGCCTTTATCCTGGCAGTAGTTGATCATGAAGCGTGCATCCGCTTCGCTTCTGGCGAGCGGTTTCTCGCATATGACATGCTTGCCGATGTCCGCGGCTTTGACAACATAGTCCTTATGAAACGGGGTTGGCAGGCAGACGTCAATGACATCAATGCGAGTCGCGCCCAAACTTGCAACGGCTGCTTCGAATGAAGCGTAGGCCTGTGCGCCGTATTTATCCGCCAGCTGCTGTGCTTTTTCCGCCCGGATATCGGCAATCCCCGCAAGCTTAACGCCCGGCATCGAAGCATAAGCGGCGGCATGGGTCCTACCCATGGTGCCTGCACCAATCACTAACACCTGTAACATTTCCGTACACTCCTTTTTTTTGCATGGTTCGAGCGATCCGTGCGCTATCCTTTAATCCCGTTCATGGCGATCCCTTCAATAAAGTATCGCTGAAGGAAGATAAACAGGATGATGATGGGGAGGGTAGCCATTAAGGCCCCTGCCATCAGCAGCGGGTAATCGGTGGAATGCTGTCCCTGGAAGCTGGATATCCCGATGGAAAGGACACGCATCTCCTCGGAGCTCGTCATGATGAGCGGCCATAGCAGATCGTTCCATGAGGCTAATATGGTGAAGATCGCCAGGGAGACGAGAGCCGCCTTGGATAAAGGCAAATAAATATTCCAGTAAATCCGGAAATAACTGCAGCCATCGATTTTGGCCGCTTCCTCCAGGTCCTTCGGCAGCGTCATAAAGAACTGTCTCAATAAGAACGTACCGAAGGCGCTGAATATGCCGGGTACGATCAGCACGTAGAACGTGTCCAGCCAATTGAACTCGCGCATGATGACAAAGCTCGGAATCATAACAACCTGGGACGGGACCATCAATACGGCCAGGAGCGCGAGAAAGATGGCGTTCTTGAAAGGGAATCTCAGACTGGCAAATGCATAGGCTGCAAGGGAGCACAGAATGAGCTGTCCAGCCGTCCGTCCCACCGTCACGATAACGGTGTTCAAATAATAGGTTCCGAAATCAATGGTTTGGATGACCCGCAGGTAGTTGTCCGGGTGCCATTCCACAGGGAGCCATTTGGGCGGAACGGACATGGAATCCGCAAAGGACTTGAAGGATGTGGATATCATCCACAGAAACGGCATAATCATGAGCAGCGCCCCGACAGCTAAGAGGATGTGGACCGCCAGACGGCTTGCTTTTCCCGCATCGGTTGAAGTATTCACGTCTACACACCTCCTGTTATTGGTAGTGGACCCAGCGCTTCTGAATATACATCTGAACCATGGTGATGATCAGAATAACGATAAACAGAATGAAGGCCTGCGCTGAAGCGTAACCCATATTGAAGTATTTGAAGCCGTCCTCCCAGATGCTGTACACAACCGTTCGGGTGGATTCCAGCATCGTGGTCTGTTGATCCATCATGATGAAGATCAGGTCAAACACCTGGAACGAATTGATGAAGGACATGACCAAGACAAAGAACAGGCTGGGTGTCAGCAGAGGCAGCGTAATCCTGAAGAACTTGTACAGCGTTCCCGCTCCGTCAAGCGAAGCCGCCTCATAATAGCTGCCGGAAATGCCCTGCAGACCGGACAGCAGAATGACGGCATTGTATCCGATGCTGCTCCAGACACTGACGAGCACGATGGAGAACAAGGCGAATTTCTCATCGAACAGCCAGTTGGGCTGCGGCAGGTTCATGACACCCAGCACGTGGTTGATCAATCCGAATTCGGAGTTGTACAACCATTTCCACACCATGCCAACCGCGATCGGCATGGTGATCACGGGTATGAAATAGAAGGTGCGGTAAAAGACCATGCCTTTGATCTTCTGGTTCAGGAGCACGGCCAGCACCGTTGCGAGTACGACGGATAACGGCACCGTACCGACGGTGTACAGCATCGTGTTCAGCATGGAACCGGTGAATTTGTCGTCCTTCATCAAATTTGCGAAGTTATCGAATCCGATGAATTGGGGGGAAGTTAGTCCATCCCACGACGTAAACGACAGGAACAGGGAGGCTGCGGAAGGCGCCATATAGAACAGACCGAGGCCCAGCACGACAGGCAGAATGAAGATATACCCCCAGACAGCTTCGTGTACGGCGAGTTTCCCTGCTTTTCGCTTGGTTGTCGTTTTAGGAGGTTCTGTGGTCACAGTGATGGGAGAGCTCACAGGCTGCACCGTCCTTTCTTAATTTCCGTATTGGGAGCGGATGCTCGTCATTTCGTTTCTGTCGCCAGGATGGCATTCATCTGTTCGCCGGCATTTTTTAATGCTTCTTCAAACGATTTCTTTCCGAGGAAAGCCGCCTGAATTTCCTTCACTTCAGCGTCCTGCCACTCTGCGGTTTTCTGGGATACCGGATAAGGTACGGCGAACTCCAGGCTGTCCACGAACACCTGCAGATCAAGAGAAGGAATGGACTTCAGCCAGCCACCCTCCGTGCCTTTGTACGCAGGCATCGAGAATCCCGATTCGGCGAGTAATTCCTGGCCTTCCTTACCGGAAAGAACTTGAATCAGCTCCCAGGATTCCTGCTCGACTTTCGTCTTGCCGTTGATGGCCCAGCTAAGTCCATGAACGATCGATGCCTTTTCCTTGCCGGCAGGAAGTTCAGCGACACCGAGTTTGTCGCCGAGAAGCTTATACAACTCAGGCGAGTTCACCGATATCCCCGGGAACATGGCCGCCTTGCCGGAGCCAAACAATTGGCGGGACTTCGTTTCAAGCTGCTGCTGCGCGCTTGGGGAATAGCCTTTTTCAATCAAGCTCTGTTCCCACTGGAACGCCGATAGTGCTTCGGGTGTATCAAATCCGGATGATTTCTTATCGTCCGAGATGACATATCCACCCGCTTGGGCAATGAAGTTGTAATATCCGATTTGGCTGTCGATCGGGGCTATGAAGCCGTAAATGCCGTTTGATTTATCCGTCAGCTTGGCCGCGTTCTCCTCGACGGTTTGCCAGGTCCAGGTTTTGTCGGGATAAGGCAGACCGGCTTTGTCAAACAATTCTTTATTGTAAAAAAGTCCGACGGAATCCTGGAAATAAGGAAGTCCGTGAAGTTTACCCTGATAGGTGTACATATCGACGAGGGCTTCCGTATAAACCGAGGTGTCCAGGCCGCTTTGCTCAATTAGGGGAGACAGGTCTTTAATTAGACCGGAGGAGGCATAGGAATGAAAGTTAGGGCCGTTCATCCAGTAAACGTCAGGGCCGCTGTTGCCGGCGAGGCTGGTTCTCAGCTTGGTCCAATAATCGGCCCATGGGGTGTAGGTCACTTTCACTTCAACATTCGGGTGCTTCTCATTGAAAATTTTAATGGACTTGTCCAGCGTGTCCCGCACATTTTCGTCCCATAGAGCGACGTTGATGACCTTTTTGCCGTTATTTCCGCCAGAGGCATTGCCGCCTCCGCAAGCGGACAGTAACGCGGTGAACACAAATAATATCGAAATCAGGACAGCAATTCTTTTTTTCATCAGATAACCCTCCTTGAATTCACGTGATTTTTGATCAAGCGTGGTTGGTCGTACGGCTTGTTCGAAGGAATCGGACCCCTTGAGCCCCCCTTTATGTAAGTGATGTAAAAAGCGATAGTTATTCCATAAGTCGAAAAAAGTTAACATCAAGATGCTATCTTTCTTGACAGAACAACCAGCTTCTATTGCGAAAGATTATATAATCCCCTCTATTATTTTTCAAGATAGCGATTACAAATCGATTTAAATTCTTTTTTTCACAATATGAGCGAATTATTATGAAAACTAACATGGCTAGTTATTTCGATAGATGGAATAAGTTTTTGTTCGGTTCTGGAACATGTTATAGTGATTCTATCCTCATTTTTCCGATATAGAAAGTCCTACTATATGAAGAAATTAAAGAAAGGTTGAGCTCGCTTGAACAATATGAAAAAAGGTGATCACAAGCTGATTCAGGCATTAAACCGGTCCAAGGTGCTGAACAAGATCCGCACAGAGGGACCCATATCCAGAATCGACCTGGCCAAAAAAAACAAGCTGAGTCCCTCCACGGTCGCCTCAGCCGTACAGGAGCTTATCAAGGAAGGCTACGTTTCCGAGATTGGAACTGGCTCCTCCAGCGGTGGAAGAAAGCCCATTCTGCTCAAATTCAATCCGGATAATCATTATTTGTTTGCAGTAGCGATTACGAATTCGGTCATGATGCTGGCCCGCATGAATCTGGAGGCGAAGGTGCTCCGGAAGGAAACGCATCCTCTAGCCGGGCTCCAAGGAGAAGCCGTTATCGAGCGGCTGCTGAGCCTGATGGACGATTTCATGTCAGGACAAGTGGACTTGGAGCGGTGTGTCGGGATATCCATTAACGTGCCGGGCATTGTGAGTGATAGTCAGGGCATGGTGCGTTATAACACGAAACTTCGCATGACCGATGTTCCGTTGAAACGGATTATGGAAGAACGCTACGGGCTGCGGACCTGGGTAGAGAATGATATGAATTCCGTTGTGCTGGCTGAACGCCGATTTGGCGATTACGCATATGCGAACCTGATTTATATTTCCATTGGCGACGGGCTTGGTTCCGGTATTTTGATTAACGATCATCTCCTAAGGGGCAAGCATGGCGGTGCCGGCGAATTCGGTCATACAAGCGTAAACCGCAGCGGCATCCGCTGTGAATGCGGCAATGTAGGCTGCTTGGACAGTTACATCAGCTGGATTGCCGTGTATTCGCGAATGATTACGGCGATCGCAACAGGGAGACCGACGCTGATCCAGGAGCTGAGCGGGGGAGATTACAGTAAAATTGTTCCGTCCGTATTCAAGGAAGCTCTTCGCAGAGGGGACAAGCTCGCAAGGGATCTGAATGAGGAAGTGGCGGAGCTTCTGGGAGCGGCCATCGTCAATCTGATCAACATGTTTAATCCCGAAGCTCTGATCCTGGGCGGGGACATGGCCCATGGAAACCCGGAATTGCTGGACATGGTTCGCAGCTATATAGACCGGCATGCGCTGCCGATTCTGAAGGAGGACATGGTATTTGGTCTGGCCTCCCTTGGCGAGGAAGACAAGCTAATGGGTGCGGCTTCGGTCCTGCTGCAGGACTTGCTAGGTTTCTCCCTGACGGAATAATGGATTTGACAACGTTTCCACCTGCACGTTATCTTTGGTTAAATGCATATGCGGAAGGGGAGAAGTTGATTGGAGCAGTACATTCTGGCGCTTGACCAGGGAACGACAAGCTCGCGCGCGATCCTGTTTAACAAGGAAGGAGAAATCGTACACTCAGCTCATAAGGAGTTTCCGCAGTATTTTCCCAAGCCGGGCTGGGTGGAGCAGAATGCCAATGAAATATGGGGTTCCATTCTTGCGGTCATTGCAACCTGCTTATCCGAAGCGGGTGTAAAGGCGGATCAGATAGCCGGAATCGGAATTACGAATCAGCGGGAAACGGCCGTGGTATGGGATCGCAAGAGCGGCGAACCGATTTACCACGCCATTGTCTGGCAGTCCCGCCAGACGGCGGGCATCTGCGAGGAGCTGATTGCCGCCGGACATGACGGGACGGTTCGGGAGAAGACCGGACTGTTGATTGATCCTTATTTCTCGGGAACGAAGATCAAATGGATCCTCGATCATGTAGATGGTGCCCGTGTGCGGGCCGAGCGCGGAGACGTTATATTCGGGACCATCGATACCTGGCTGATCTGGAAGCTGTCCGGAGGCCAAGCGCATGTGACCGATTATTCCAACGCATCGCGTACGATGCTCTATAACATTCATGAATTAAAATGGGATGAGGAGCTCCTGCAGCTCCTCGATATCCCCTTGGCGATGCTGCCTGAAGTCAGGCCTTCTTCCGAGATATATTCCAATACCGTTTCCTATCATTTCTTTGGGCGCGAGGTTCCCATTGCCGGAGCAGCCGGCGATCAGCAGGCGGCTTTGTTCGGGCAGACCTGCTTCTCGAAAGGCATGGTGAAGACAACTTACGGAACCGGCAGCTTTATGCTGATGAACACCGGCGACAAACCCGTAAAATCCGAGCATGGGCTGATCACTACGATCGCCTGGGGACTGGGAGATGGCGTACAGTATGCACTCGAGGGCAGCGTGTTCGTGGCCGGCTCGGCGATCCAGTGGCTGCGCGACGGGCTGCGGATGTTCCGCGAAGCGAAGGACAGTGAGCCTTATGCGCGCCGGGTCAATTCCACGGAGGGCGTGTACGTGGTGCCGGCTTTTGTTGGACTTGGCAGCCCATACTGGAACAGCGATGTCCGAGGGGCGGTCTTCGGCCTGACACGAGGCACGTCGAAAGAACATTTCATCCGTGCAACCCTGGAGTCGCTTGCATACCAGACACGGGATGTTCTATCCGTGATGGAAGAGGATTCCGGCTATAATATCACATCCCTGCGTGTGGATGGAGGGGCCGTATCCAACACGTTTCTTATGGAATTCCAAAGCGACATCCTGAATGTGCCGGTAGAACGGCCGAACATTACGGAGACAACGGCACTCGGTGCCGCCTATCTGGCGGGGCTCGCTGTCGGTTTCTGGAAGGACCAGGAGGAAGTCTGCAGCAAATGGAGCATGGGGCAAAGCTTTAAGCCAACCATGGAGGAAGACGTAAGGGAGCAATTATACAGCGGCTGGAAAAAAGCCGTTTATGCGGCAATGGCTTTTCATTAGCATTTTCTGTGGTATAATGATCAATAAGTGAATATTTGTCTGGAGACTTGGAGAGACCACTAGGCGCGGAATACCTCATGTTATGGGGTTTGTTACTGCGTGTATCGTGGTCTCTTTTTTGCTGTCTTTTTTCATTGGAAGGGTAACGATAGATAAAAACAGGGTAAATCATACTGGGAGGGATTCATTGTGAAGCAGGCACAGACGTTTTCAAGTTTGGACCGCAGGCGTCGATTTCAAGAAATGGCAGAGGGAACCTTCGATCTGATTGTCATCGGCGGCGGCATAACGGGTGCAGGAATTGCGCTGGATGCGGTCACGCGCGGGATGTCGGTTTTGTTGGTTGAGATGCAGGACTTTGCCGCGGGAACGAGCAGTCGTTCGACCAAGCTGGTGCACGGCGGGCTGAGGTACCTGAAGCAGTTTGAAGTCGGCATGGTCGCCGAGGTTGGCAAAGAACGGGCCGTTGTGTATGAGAACGGACCGCATGTTACCACGCCGGAGTGGATGCTCCTGCCGATACACCAGGGTGGCACCTTTGGGAAATTCAGCACCTCCATCGGGTTGATGGTGTATGACTTTCTGGCTGGCGTAAAGCGGGGAGAACGGCGTTCCATGCTGTCCGCGTCCGAGACGCTGAAGCGGGAGCCGCTTCTGAAGCAGGAGGGCCTTAAAGGCGGCGGCTATTATGTGGAATACCGGACGGACGATGCCAGGCTGACGCTGGAGGTCATGAAGGAGGCAGCCGCCAGAGGGGCGGTTCTGTTTAATTACGCAAAGGCCGAATCGTTGAATTATGATGCGAATGGACGAATTACCGGAATCACCGTACGGGATATGCTGGGTGGCGGGGCCAAGTCCGTATCCGGAACCAAAATTGTAAACGCAGCAGGGCCGTGGGTGGATCAGGTGCGCGAAATGGATAAGTCCAAGAAGGGGAAAATGCTTCAGCTGACCAAAGGGGTTCATCTGGTCATCGATCAATCCAAATTCCCGCTTCGGCAAGCAGTGTATTTCGATACACCTGACGGCAGAATGGTGTTTGCCATTCCCCGTGATGGGAAGACCTATGTCGGAACCACCGATACGGTCTATAAGGCCGATCCTGTACGTCCCTTGATTACGGTGGAGGACCGGGATTATATATTGAAAGCTATACATTACATGTTCCCAGGTGTGAAGCTAAGTTCGTCCGACGTGGAATCGGGATGGGCGGGAGTCCGGCCCCTTATACTGGAGGAAGGCAAAAGCCCTTCAGAAATTTCACGCAAGGATGAAATATGGGAGTCCCCGTCCGGTCTGATTACCATTGCCGGTGGCAAGCTTACGGGCTATCGCAAAATGGCCGACACCGTTGTCGATCTGGTTGCAAAACGGATCCAAGAGAACGGCGGGAAAGCGTATGGTGCCTGCGTAACGAAGAATCTGCCGATTTCCGGCGGTCAGGTTGGCGGATCCGGCCAATTCCCTGATTTTGTCCGCAAGCAGGCGGAGATTGGCGCCGCGCAAGGAATTGACCGGAAGCTCGCCGAGAAGTGGGCGCGAATGTACGGATCTAACGTGTCGGAATTGTTCCGCCTGGCCAAAGAGGGCTCCGACCAAGCGGAGGCAGCGGCGCTTCCGGTATCGGTGCTGGTTCCGCTGATGTATGCGATCCAGCATGAGATGGCAGCGAAGCCGGCCGACTTTTTCATCCGTCGCACGGGTTCCCTGTTATTTCATATCGATTGGACGAGAAAATGGAAGATGCCCGTGATTGATTATATGGCTAGGGTACTGGGTTGGAGCGAGCAGCAGACCCGCGAATACACGAAGGAACTGGATGAGGAGCTGGTTTCGGCCACACAGCCTGCTGCAAGCGATCGATCGGCCCCGGCTCCAATTCCGCAAAACCCTTCTACAACGAAACTTTCATCTTAATCGGCAAGCAATTCTAAACGGACGGAGGGGGGAGGGGATGACAAGGGTTGACGATCCCTCCTCAAATATAGAAGTAAGGGCACTGGTATGATAATCTATATACGTTCACACTTGAGAGGAGAGATCATCCGATGAAACACAAAGCGTATGAAGGATCATATCACGGAGAGCGCGCGGTTTGGCTCCAGCACGGCCCTTACGAGGCGGCGATATTGCCCGAAATCGGAGGCAATCTCATCGCTTTTAGGGATAACGAAAGCGGTTACCGGTTCCTTCGCGAACCGGAAGCAGACGAAATGGAAGCATTCAAATCCAATCCGGGCGTACACGGCATTCCTGTTCTCTTTCCGCCTAATCGCTATGAGGACGGCCGGTTTCCATGGAATGGAGAAACCTATCAGTTCCCGATCAATGAGGAAGCGACGGGCAATCACCTCCACGGTTTTTTACATACGATTCCTTGGAGCGTCGAGGATTTTGGCAGCAGCGAGTCTGAAAGTTACGTGGTGGTTTCGGTCACCATTGATGAGAATCATCCCGTGTATGCGATGCTCCCGCACCAGTTCACTTTCCGGCTTCGCTACACGCTGAATCAGGATGGCTTGGCGCAGCATGTGTTTATACGTAATCAGGGTACCCGCAGCATGCCGTGCCTGCTAGCCTTTCATACGGCGATCAATGCTCCGTTTGCCCCGGAGAGCACGGCGGATGATTGTGTCGTAAGAATAACGATCGGCGAGCGGTGGGAAATGAGTGACCGGATGCTGCCGACCGGCAAGTTCCAGACTCTGACGGCAGAAGAGGAGCTGCTTCGGACAAGCGGTGTAACTCCCTATTTTGATTCGATGGACAACCATTACACGGCCGTCCCGCAGAACGGCAGAAACCGTATGGAATTGACAGATACCAAGCTTGGTAAAACATTCGTTTACGATGTCGGCAATTCGTATAAGCAGTGGATGGTATGGAACAACAAGGCCTCCCGGAAGTTCTTCTGTCCGGAGCCGCAGATCAACCTGGTCAACGCACCGAACGTGGACTTGCCTCCTGACGATATCGGTCTGTTCGGTTTGGCGCCGGGAGAAATTTGGGAAGCAACCTCAAGGCTGTATCTTAAGGATTAGAAGTCAGCCCTTTCCCCCAAAAAAAGCGTATGGATTCTGGCACCCGGCTACACAGGGCGTTTACCATCCATACGCTTTATGTTTATTTGATTCCTTCTTCAACTGCTGGACGAAGAAAAAGTTTGTTCCTGTTTACGGCGGCGACTGCGTTTAATGCGATCCGGCATCACAAAAAAGGCGATATACATAAGGATAAACAGCGTGAGGGCGATGAGCTCCTCAACGAAAATGTATACGGGATGCGGTCCCAGCAGGTCCAGCAGCGAAGCCGTGTCCGGCTTGCGCATCAGGAACATATAATTCGAGCCGACAGCGAGGTTGACCAGCCCGACAACGAATGCGGATACGTTTAGGAAGACCATCGTCCAGCCGATGGATTTCCAGGTTGGACGGTATCCTCGAACCCAAGTCATGTACAAAGCCGTCAATATGATCGCGATATGGACGACAAAGAAATGAAAGAACCGGAAGTGTGGGAAAGGGTAGCCCAGATTCGGTGTTAATATAGCCTGCAAGGCCCCTCCGATGCCGGCAAAGTAAACCAACGGATATAAGCGGCGTTCATCCGTAAGCAGGATGGCGATGGAGAGAAACAGGGTCAGACTGCACAATTCCAATGGAAGCGAAGTGGCAGGGTCCCATGTTCCCGTTGACGCATACCAGATATGAAGGGAGGCTTCCGGTAACGAAAGCGCAGCAAGCAGTCCCCATCTCACGGTCTTTTGCAGAGATGTACTGGAGGCGATTACGGTTCTAAATAAGTACAATAGTAAGCCAAGAGCGATAAACACCATGATGGCCATCCAATGTTCGATGGAGAAAGCAGTAAAAACTTCCGGATATCTCGGATCAAAATAGGGATCGATTCGTGATCATCCTCTCTATGTTCATAAGCCTTAGATTTTGATATTACCATAATGTGGAATGGATTAGGAATAGGATCATATCTTCGCATCCTTATATATCATCAGGTACAACCAAACCAGAATACATTACATTTATATGGGTGTGCAAGGCCCAAATAACCTGCCGTTATAGATTATGACGATGGAAGAGAGGTACATTTATGGCGAGCAAACGACAGGGAATCAAACGTTATGCAAGTCTCCTGCTTAGCTTAGTTCTGATCTTCAGCTTAAGCGGACTTGCCCCTCCAGGGGAGGCCGAAGCAGCCAGCTCCAAATACAAAAAGTTTTTCGATATCAGCAAAAAGGGAGCCGCCATTCCTGGTCACTCCGGAACCAAAGAGTGGATTCCGCAAGGGCTGGCTCTTGTTCCGAGCAAGAATTGGATCATTATATCGCATTATTGGGGCAATAAGGACAGCAATCAAGCCAGCAGCATTTCGATTACAAGCAGCAAAACCAACAAACGTATCAAAACCCTGTATTTGTATGAGAGCGGGAGCAAAAAGCATACCGGGCATGTCGGAGGGCTTGCGGTCAGCAAAAAACATCTGTGGGTGGCGTCCGGCAAAAAGGTGTATAAAATTCCGCTGAGTACAATTAGCAGCAAGAAAGATTATGGCAATATTGTCATGACACCTTATGCGCTCGGTCATAAAGCATCCTATGCCACGTATTCTGACGGCATTCTATGGATCGGCGAATATATGGATGGCGAGGACCAAGGGGGCAAGCAGTGTGCGCCGGGACCTAAGGGCAAGCTGCGAGGCTATCCATTAACGTCCAGCGACGCTTTGCCGTCGAATCGGAAAGCCGCCTATACCTGGAGCACACCTGACCGCATCCAAGGGGCGGTCGTGACGAAAACCCGCGTTGTATACAGTCAATCCTGCGGACGTAACAATGCAAGCAAATTGCTCCTATATACTCGTGGAACAAAGGGAAAGGCTGCGGCCACGCCGTTGACGATGCCTCCGATGTCCGAGAATATTGCGATTCGGGGTCATGACCTGTACGTTCTGTTTGAATCCGGTGCCCGCAAGTACAGAAACGGTGCATTGCCGCTGAAGCATCTATACATCGTTAATGCTAGGAAACTGAAGTTATAGCTTGTAAACTAAAAGATCCCGCCTCCGTTTAACCGGATACGGGATCTTCTGTTTTGTGCGCCTGATTTTTGAGAAGAGCGCTGCTCTTAAACAGGCTGTTTTACTTCAGCGACAAGGCGCTTGAGCGATTCTTGCTTCCATCTCGGAATCCGAAGATGTTTAGCAGAAGGTGCCTTCTCCCCAAAGTAAACGATGCCTTGCTCTACCGTCGTGATTTTGTCAACGTTGACGTAGCAGTTGCCGCCGACATGATAGAACTGTTTACCGGAGAGCAGGGATGCGATTTTTTCGGCAGTCATTCTCTTTTTAATATTGTAGTTTCTGCCGTGAAAGCTGACCAAACCGTGCGATCCGGTTTTAAAGAACAGAATGTCTGTCTCCACCACGAAGTCCTCATACATGTTGCGGGATTCCGATACGTGCTTCATCATTCTGCTTCCCCCTTTTCCAAGATCAACATTTGATAACGCTTACATTCTAACATGTTTTCCCTGGGGTTGAAAGAACTTTTTATTTCGCATTAAAAAAAGCCCGTACCGCATGGGTAGGGGCTTGGACTATCGTTTAAGGTGCAGCAGGTGCTTCTGGTGTTTCTGTTGCAGGATCTGCTGGTGTTTCTGTTGCAGGATCTGCTGGCGTTTCTGCTGCAGTTTCTTCCAGAGTATTGGTGATGGTTGCTTTATCCTTCAGCTCCTGAATATAGGCTGTGGATTCGGAATAAACCTTCTGGTTCTCAAGCTGACTGCGGATTTCTTCCTTCTTATCTTCAAGGGTAGGGTTCGTAGCTTCTTTACGATCGGTAACCTTGATGATGTGGTAACCGAAAGAACTTTTCACCGGGTCGCTGATTTCGCCCTTCTTCAATTTGAACGCTGCTTCTTCAAATGCAGGGTCCATCTGGCCGCGTCCGAAGAAGTCCAGGTCGCCGCCGGTCTCCTTCGTAGCATCTTGATTCTTCTCTTTTGCAATCGCTGCAAAGTCAGCGCCTTCCTTCAGCTGCTTCACGATGGCTTCGGCTTCTTCCTTGGTCTCGACCAGGATGTGGGATGCGCGAACTTGCTCAGGCGTAGCGAAGCTGTCTTTATATTGGTCATAGATTTGTTTAATCTCTTCATCGGTTACTTTAATCTTGTCGCCCATCAGCTTTTTGAGCTCGACCTGGGTTTTGGTCTGTTCTTTAAGATCGTCGAGCGTCATGCCGGCTTGCTGAAGCTGCATATTGAATTGGTCCTCGGATGGGAAGGTGGCCTTCAAGGCATCCACTTCTTTACTTACATCAGCGTCGGTCACCGTAATGGATTTCTTCTTCAGCTCCTGCTGGATCAATTCCTCTGTGATCATGGAATTGAGTGTTTGTTTACCGCCTGCGCTGACAAGCTCATCATACAGATTATCCTTGGTAATGTTAACGTCATTGACTTTAGCTATAGCTTCATTGCCGGATCCTTTGGCAAACGGAGGGACAATCAGGACGACGATTAACGCTGCCGCCAATACCAGCGAAGCGATCATCCAACCTTTGCTTCCGTTCCCGCCGCCACCTGCAGGAGACTGTTCATCGTAAAGCGGTTGATCCCCTGCCGGATACATGAGTGCAGGCTGTTCGTTCTCATCCTTGTGAAGCTCGATGGGCTCCGGATAGGTTGAATCTATTCTTTCTTCTTCATGAGACAAGCTGCCCGGATCTTGTTGGTTATTCTCTTTCTCTTGGGCTTGTCCTTGTTCATCCTCGGGTTGCCCCGGATGGTTTGGCTGCAAATCGTTATCTTTCATTTAATGATTGACTCCCTTCGACTGCATGTAATAATGAGTTGGTTCATTCTTTAATCACTTTACCAGATAAGCCAAGGGTTTACCTTAAGAAAAAATAAAAATTGAAAAGATAAGCGAAAAAGTTGGAGCTGGATCTACAGAATCAGCATGCCCGCTATACCGCATACGATTCCGAGCAGCACTACAGAAGCAACAACAAACCACATGACATTCCTCGGGAATGAGCGTCGTACCATGAGAAGGGACGGAAGACTGATGGCCGGCAGCGTCAGAAGCAGCGCTGCGGCCGGGCCCGCTCCGAGACCTGCTGCCATAAAGGCCTGAATGATCGGTATTTCCGCTGCGGTTGGAATGACAAACAGCATTCCCATCACGGAGAAGAAGATGACGGCCAGCAGTGTGTTTCCGGCAGCAGCTCCCAAATGCGGGAACATCCACACTTGCAGTGCGCCAAGGAGAAGCACGGCTATAAAATACGCCGGGACCACGCGAATCATCATATGACCGATGCTGGCGAACCAGCGTTTCCACAGCGGACTTTCATCGGGTTGATCGGTGCTCTCCGGCGCGTCAATCTCTACCGGATCCGCCTCTTTGGCGAAGCGGTTAGCCAGGTAACTGACGCCAAAGGTCAGAATGAGGCCGAAGACCAAACGCAGCGCGGTGAATTTCCATGATAAAACAAACGTCATGAAGACGAGTGTTGCCGGATTGATGGTCGGATTGCCGATCCAGAACGCGAGGGCGGAGCCCACGGACACCTTTTTCTTACGCAGACCGATCGCGATCGGTGCCGCGCAGCAGGAGCACATCATCCCCGGAATGGAGGCAATTCCTCCAATCGCCGTGCTGCCGAAGGTGGTTTTGCCGAGAACGCGGAGCAGCCACTGGGAGGGCAGCAGCGACTGGATCAAGGTCCCGAGCAGAATTCCGAGCACCGCCGCTTTCCAAACGGCTTTAAAATAGGTGACCGCATAGTCCCAGGCCGCTTGCCAGGAAGGCACGGCATTGCCGGGGTCCATGCCTAATATGGAGGAGCCGATGCTGTGCTCCATGATGGCTTTGAGCGCTTTATCATAATAAGGCCACCATTTTACGTAGGTTAGCCCTGTTGCTGCAATGATGATGAAGACGGTGATAAACCAGATGGTTCTTCGGCGATCCGAATGATCAAAGGCCATTCTGCCGTCGCTTGAGTGATTCATGATCTATATTCCCCCGATGCGTTGTGAAATGATTTACATATCCAATCAATTAGTATATCACATTGTGAGCAGAAAGAAGAAAGATATTCCCGGTAATTGCAAGATATAGGAAGACCATTAGACTTGGAGCAGCCAATTTCTTATAATATAGATATTGTGTGTGATCACAAGTGTTGGTAAACGGACGAATATCAGATTATCCCCGGGGTAGATGAGACGTTTTTGTGCATCCACGCCGGGTTTGTTGCATGTGTTTTATAAATTCAACTCTTAAGCGAAGGGAAGACCCGTGATGAGTCAATCGGAAAAAATAAAATTAACCTCGTATTCTTCTAAAGGAGGATGCGGCTGCAAGATCGGACCAGCGGACCTGGCGCAGGTCATTCGCAAGCTCCCGCAAGCCGAGCCGAATCCTAATTTATTGGTAGGTTTAGATACAAGTGATGATGCAGGCGTATACCGGCTCACGGATGATTTGGCTATGGTTCAGACCGTCGATTTCTTTACGCCGATTGTGGATGATCCCTATGATTTCGGACAAGTGGCTGCTGCGAATGCCATCAGCGATATTTACGCCATGGGAGGCAAGCCGCTGACTGCCTTGAATATCGTGGCATTCCCGATCTCAACGCTGGACAAGCAGGTATTGACGGATATTTTGAGAGGTGCAGGAGATAAATTGAAGGAAGCGGGGGTTACCCTGGTTGGCGGGCACTCCATCGATGATAAGGAACCGAAATTCGGCCTTGCCGTTACAGGTACTGTCCATCCGGACAGAGTAAGAACCAATGCCGGTGCTAAGCCAGGCGATGCCTTGATTCTGACGAAGCCGATCGGCGTGGGTATCCTTACGAGTTCCATCAAAAAAGATCTGTTAAGCGAAGAGGAGATTCGCCGAGTTACGGCGGTCATGGCCGCATTGAACAAAACGGCTGCCGAGCTCATGGAACCGTATGAGGTGCATGCTTGCACCGATGTAACTGGTTTCGGTCTCCTTGGACATGCGCTCGAAATGGCCAAAGGAAGCGGCACGGGGATCCGTATTTCCAAACCTTCCGTTCCCATTTTGGAGCGGGTTCGAGAGATGGCTGATGGCGGTGTTATACCAGGGGGCACGAAAAACAATTATGATCACGTGAAGGACGATGTGGATTTCCCGAATGACATGGATCAGATCGATAAGTGGATTTTGTGCGATGCCGTTACTTCAGGAGGACTCCTCATAGCGGTTGATGGGTCGCAGGCCGATCAGCTTCTGGCAGAGCTTCGCGAAGCCGGGCTGGAAGCCGGGAGAATCGGCCAGATCGTAGATGACCATCCGAATCGCATTGTCGTTGAGTTATAAAGTGAATCGGGTTTTGTATCAATAAAGGAGCGAGCAGACATGTTTCAAGACATCACCGTAAAAGAACTAATGGAACTGCAAAGCAGCAAGAAGATTACTTTGATTGATGTCCGTTCCCCTTCGGAATACAGGGATTCCACGATTCCGGGAAGTCTGAATATTCCGGTCTTCAATGATGAAGAACGGGCGGAGATCGGGACGATTTATAAGCAGGTGAGCGTCGATGCGGCTAAAGAGCGTGGACTTGCCATTATGTCGGCCAAGCTCCCGAGCTTTGTGAAGCAATTCAAGGAGATCAAGGGAGATAAGGCGGTCTATTGCTGGCGCGGCGGCATGCGCAGCCGGACGGCCGCAACCGTTCTCTCATTGATGGATATCCATGTTAACCGGATTACGGGCGGAATTAAAGCTTACCGGAAGTATGTGCTGGATACGCTGGAGCATAAGAGTCTGCACGCGGAAGCATTCGTCCTTCACGGCTTGACAGGCACAGGCAAGACGGCAGTGCTTAGACAGCTTCAGCAGGAAGGCTACCCTGTCGTGGACCTGGAAGGGCTGGCAGGACATCGCGGCTCGATTTTTGGCCATATCGGTCTACAGGCGAATAACCAGAAGACATTCGATTCGGAATTGTTTGAGCGGCTGAAGCAACTGGAATCCTCGCCGTATTTGTTATTTGAGGCGGAGAGCAAACGGATCGGCAAAATCGCCGTTCCCGATTTCCTTATGAAGAAGAAAGAGTCGGGGGTAGCCATCGTGTTGGAACTGCCGATGGCGGAGCGTGTTCGCCAGATCCTGGAGGATTACAACCCATCGGCTTATAAAGAGCAATATTTGGCGGCCTTTCAATTAATCAAAAACAGGATCCATACGCCTATCGCCGCGGAAATTGGCAAGTCCTTGGAAGAGGGGCGGTTTGCCCAAGGAATACAGCTGCTCCTTGAGCATTATTACGATCCCAAGTACAATCACTCCTTTAGTCAATACGAGGGCACCACGCCCATCGTTGTGGCGGTGGACCGGGTGGAAGAGGCAGTGGATGCGGTTAAAGACATATTGCGGACTCAAATGCAGCAGAAGACCGGCGCGTAAGAATGCATTACAAACGTAAGAATGCATTACAAACGTAAGAATGCATTACAAAACGTAAGAATGCATTACTAACGCTTATTGGACAAAGCGAATCATAAACTATGCGCCTCCGTGGGCATGGACCGCTTATATTATAGCTGGTTATGATTGAACTAGTACGAAAGATCGCCCCTAAGTATGAGCGGATAAGAACGTGCCGCTTTATACTTCGGGGCGATCTTTTTTGATAAAGGACTCTTTTTAGATGGAGGATAAAGCTTCGGATATGGGAGTATCCCCTGAAATTAAGTCGAAGGAACGACGGAAGGTATTTTCTTCATCCAGTGATAACAGAATTGTTTTCGCTACATCCTCTCGCGGAATCGAACCGCCCCGGATATTCTCCGCAGCGGCGATGTGTCCGGTACCAGGGTTATTCGTAAGTCCTCCTGGACGAATGATGGTGTACGTGAGGCTGCTCTGACGAAGCATGCGATCCGCGTAATGTTTGGCCGCATAATACGGTTTGATCTCCTCACTCCAATATTCCCGATGATGGGCCCCAATGGCACTCACCATCACAAAGCGCCTAACAGACGCCTGCTCGGCGGCTTCCATCATTTTTACGGCTCCGTCCAGATCGATTAACAGGGTTTTGTCGTATCCGGTAGCCCCGCCCGAACCGGCAGCAAATACCACCGCCTGGCAATTCTTCGCTGCATCAGCAAGCTCCTTGACCGACCCTTCCAGGTTCGCAAGAACACACTCTATTCCGGCAGCTTGATATGGGGCTGCTTGCTCCTCCTTTCGTACCATTGCTCTTACGGTATAGCCTTCATGGTCTTGCAACAGATGGGTAAGCTGTTTGCCTATTTGGCCGTTGGCACCGACAACGAGAACCTTCATGTGGACAACTCCTTTATGGTAAAAATTCTCTTGAAAGAGTAATCATTGCGATTTTGACATAGACTACGGGATATTTCATGTATCTCCCCTATGGACTTTTCTTTATCTCAGGAAAATGATATTATCTTGTTTTCACCAACTCGCACGGATTCGAAACAAAGGCAAAGGAGAAAAGAGAGTTGAGCGGACAGAAGCTACACCTGACTTCAGGAAGACAACGCTGGATTTTCCTCATATTGATAATCAGCTTGATCGGATTTGTCACACTGGCTGCTTTGGTAAAGCGGCAAAGTCTGGCAACGTTTGATTTGGCGATCATAACAACGGTACAGGCCTGGGAGCATCCGCTTATCACGGATATTGCCATCGGGCTGTCGTTTATAGGCTCCATCGGACCGGTGATTGTGTTATGTCTGATTGTAATCGCCGTGCTATATTGGGTACTGGGGCACCGCATGGAGATTCTTCTCCTTATTGTGGTCGTCTTCGGTTCATCTATTCTGAATTTATTATTAAAATGGGTCTTTCAACGGGCAAGGCCCGACATCCACCGCTTAATTGAAATTACGGGATACAGCTATCCCAGCGGGCATTCCATGGCCGCCTTCTCGTTCTACAGCGTGCTCGCTTATTTGTTGTGGAGACATATTGACAGCAGGGCGGGGAGAGGAGTATTAATATCCATCTCCGTCATTATGATTCTCAGCATCGGATTAAGCAGGGTCTATCTCGGGGTCCACTATCCAAGCGATATTGTTGGCGGATATCTGGCTGCTTGCGCTTGGCTTGCATTTCTGGTCCGATCTTACGAGAAGAGGATGGGAAAGCGGGCCAATTCGAAAGATGTGAAGGAATCAGAAACTGCATAACATTGGAAGCTTAAGGGTAATTCATGTAATAGCGGTTCAAACGGAGGAGTATGTATCATGGTGTGTATCCATAGATGTGAAATTGGGTTAGGTAAGGAGGGCTGTCTGTGGCGTTTGGAGCAAGAATGTTCAAAACCGGCTTAGCCGTGACGCTGGCTCTTTATTTAGCCATGCTGTTTGATTTTAAATCCCCTGTCGTTGCCGCCATAGCAGCGATCTTTGCGATGCAGCCATCCATATACAGGTCGTGGAGATATTTCCTGGACCAGCTGCAGACCAGTACGCTCGGTGCGATTCTGGCGATGCTTGGAGGATACTTTTTATCGAATCAGCCGATTTCCGTCGGATTGGTATGTATTCTAGTGATTATGATTTGCATGAAGCTGAAAATGGGCGAGACCATCGGACTTACGCTAGTTACGGTTATCTCCGTGATGGAAGCTTCCGGTCAATGGGATTTTGCACTCAATCGCTTTATTTTGACGATTATCGGTATCATATCCGCATTTCTTATCAATATTCTTGTGTTTCCCCCGAAACCCAAGGAACAGTATATCACGCGGATTCATATTGTATTTGGCAAAATGTCGCTGCTGCTGCGTACGGCCATCTCCCACGAAATGAAAGATTCGGTATACCGTGCGGAGAAGAAGGAGCTGGAATCGGCGATCAAATCATTGTCCGATAAATATAATTTGTTTGAGGAAGAGCAGAAGAAGCTGAAGCGGGCCAAATACAGTCAAGCAAGGCAGTTGGTGGTGTATAAGCAATTGCTCCAATCGCTTCGTAAGGGGTATGAAGTGCTGGATGCGGTGGAGAACCACTATTTTCAGGCGGAACGATCTGAAGAAATCGACGAGCAGTTTGATCATAATCTGGAGAGGTTAATGAAGTACCATGAGCATATTTTGTGGAAGTTCGAAGATAAACTGAAACCGAATGAAGACGAGGCCGAGACCATGGCGGAGAACAATGAAGCGTTCATGGAGCAGGTGATGTGCGGACCAGGCGCCAATCCAGGGGGGCTTCGACTGTCGGTGGTGGCCGCCTCCATGTATGATTACGGGTATCAGCTAGACCGGCTGAACCGGGTAGCGGATCAAATCAGCCGTGTCGTGGATGATAAAGAGCAGGAGGAAGCCTTATTTTCGTGGCTGCGTAAATAAGAGAAGTCATCATGAGGGAGCCGATCAAGATGCCATATTTGATCGGCTGTTTTTTTGCATCAGGGTTATAGGACTCCTCTTGGCAGTGAGCCTTGGGAATGGGAATGTATATAAACGCAAAAAAACCGCCCCGGTGGGTCGGCTCTCTGAAATTCGATGTTGAATTATACGGGTTACATTGCTATAATTAGCAATGGTTTGTCATTAAATATTGATGATTTGGTTAGAATATCACAATTGTATTATATCACAGACATATTACGCTGTCAACCAGTATATTAGGGGGATGAACAAATGGCTATCAGCGAACAGGATTGGCAAGAAGAACAGGCACGGGTAACGGAAGTGACAACGAAAATCGGTAATAAAATATCTCAGCTGGAAACGAGCGTCGGGGATATCCGTGAAGTCGTTATTGATATGCGGAAAGACTTCTGGGACGAAGTAACGGTCAACTTCAGCAACCCGGACGATTTGGGTGAAACGTCCACCAACCTGAGGCAGCAGTCGCAGGTGCTGGCGGAACGTGAGCATGCTCATCTGCAATCCAGCAAGCTGCTTAAGAAATATAGAAAACTTGTGGAATCCCCTTACTTCGGACGCATTGATTTTCAGGAGGAAGGAACCGCGGAGACGGACACTATTTATTTGGGAACAGGATCTTTTTTGGATGAACATATGGAGACGTTTCTGGTTTACGATTGGCGGGCTCCAATCTCGAGCTTGTATTATGATGGGGCGCCCGGCCCGGCCCAATACGAAACGCCCTCGGGCACGGTTAAAGGCGAAATGCTGCTTAAGCGCCAATTCGTCATCCATAACGGCGAGATCAAGGTGTTGTTTGATACCGGCGTAACCATTGGAGATGAGCTGCTGCAGCAGGTGCTCAGCCATAGCGCGGATGATCGGATGAAGAGCATCGTAGCTACGATTCAGAAGGAACAGAATGCCGTCATCCGAAACGACAAAACCCGCATGCTGATCGTTCAGGGGGCTGCCGGCAGCGGCAAAACCTCAGCGGCACTGCAGCGGGTAGCTTATCTTTTGTATAAGTATCGGGAGACGCTTCGGGCCGACCAGATGATTCTGTTCTCTCCGAATCCGCTGTTCAATAGTTATGTATCCACGGTGCTTCCGGAGCTTGGCGAGGACAATATGCAGCAGACGACCTTCCAGTCCTATCTGGAACACCGGCTCGGCAAGGAGTTTGAGCTTGAAGATGTGTTTACGCAGACAGAAACCTTGCTGAATGCGGACGATTCGCCGCGTTACCGGGCGCGACTTGAGAGCATATCCTTTAAATCCTCGGGAGCTTATCTGGATACCATCAGACGATACAAGGAATTGCTGGAGAAGGGCGGGATGCTCTTTAAGCCTGTCGTATTCCAAGGTAAGGTGATCGTCAGCACCGACGAAATGTCCGCGCAGTTCTATAGTTATGATTCGGCGGTTAAACTCGCTGGCCGGATCGACTTGATGAAAGAGTGGATGCTGAAACGTCTGTCGGAGTTCGCCCAGAGCGAAAAAGACGCCCCGTGGGTGGAGGAGCAAATCCAGCTGCTGGATACGGAAGATTACCAGCGGGCCTTTCAAACGATGAGACGTAAGCAGAACCGGAAGTCGGACACATTTGACGATTTCGATAAAGAAAGGGATGTCCTTGCCAAAATGGTCATCAGCAATCGGCTCAAGCCGGTTAGACGCTGGATCAAGCGGTTTCGATATGTGGATGTAAAGGGCATGTACCGAAAATTATATACCGATGAATCGCTATTTCGCCGGGCGGCCGGAAATTTGGAGACGCTCCCGGATTATTGGGAGGAGATCTGCAGTCTCACCGTTGCGTCACTGGACAATAAATCGCTGCTGTATGAGGATGCGACTCCGTTCCTCTATCTAAAGGAGCTGCTTCAAGGTTTCCGCACGAACACGTCGATTCGTCATGTGATTGTCGATGAAGTACAGGACTATTCGGGATTTCAGCTGGAATTCCTGAAGCGATTGTTCCCGCGAGCGAAAATGACGGTGCTGGGGGATCTCAATCAAGCGATTTACGCACATGGAGAGGCGCTCGGCAATCTGGAAAATCTGGTGAGTCTGTACGGCGAGGAGGATACGGAGGTCATCAATCTGACGCAAAGCTACCGGTCCACGTATGAAATCGTTGATTTCACGCGGCAGATGATACCGGGCGGGGAGCGGATTGTTCCATTTAACCGGAGCGGCGAAGCTCCTCAGGTGGTTGCGGTGAACGATGAAGAACGTCTGCATGAAGCGATAGTCTCTGATATCCGTGAGCTTCATGAACAGGGATTCCAGTACGTGGCGGTGATTTGCCGGACAGAAGAGGAGAGCAGACGTGTACACGAGCAGCTGTCGACAGATATACCTGCGCGATTAATTACCAAAACCACGCCTGCTTTTGAGAAAGGAACGCTTGTCGTTCCTGCCTATCTGGCCAAAGGCGTGGAATTCGACGCGGTGATCATATACAACGGCTCCGAGGATGTGTACCATCGCGAAAGCGACCGCAAGCTGTTCTACACCGCATGTACACGTGCCATGCACAAACTTCATGTATATCATATCGGGGAAAAAAGCCACTTTATACCGGATCAAAACTAAATAATTTAAGGTCTGTCTGCGCAACATCTCAGGCAGGCCTTTTTTTCATGATGGATATATGAAAACCAAGCATGTTTCATAGAAGAGGAAAAAAAAAGAAGTGAAATTAGGAAAGCAGTATGGAGCAAGCTTTATACAATAAGGAGGGAGTTATCCAATATTTATCATGATTTGACCGGTGATTAATAATATTTTTCAATTATTTTCGGGAAAAGCGCTTTCTCGATCGCCGAGTCTATTCATTTTTGACATAAATTTGACGAAAAAAGGTTTGGGGGTATATTACTTATCAAAGGTCGGGTGCTTGCGGATGAAGATAAAAACAAAATTAATTCTTTCGTCTACGATTCTTGCAGTGGTTACGTCGGTAATCGTAATTATCGCGTTTATCACTTCGAATATGACGGAGAAGAGGTTCAGCAAGATTATTGAAGTGGATCAGAAGGTCATTTATAACCTGACGCAATTGGAGACCCTATTGTCGGGCGTCTCTAATGATGAACGGGGGTACTTATTGACCGGTGATTCGACCTTTGCAGATTCATTGAAAGCGAAGCAGGAGTCCGTCGCCAAACTCATGGCCGAAACCAAAGGCTTGATGACGGCTGAGGAAGACCGCAACGTTTTTAACGAGATCGAAACCGGGTATGTCATATACACCGAAGCCGTGAATGAGGTGTTAAACAAATTAGGGTATGACACCGGTTTTTACAAGGCTGTGCCGTTCCGGGTATATGAAGCTGCTTTTAACCAGGAGCGCGAAGTGCGCAAGTCCTTCAGTACGCTTATCGCACAATTTACAGTACATAAAAATGAAGCCTTGGCTAAGCAGGCTGATCAGATTGCGGCCAGCAGCCGATTCCAGAATTTGATCATTATGTTGATCGGAGTTGCAGCCGTTGTTTATTTTGCTATTCAAGGATATCTTCTTACCCGTTCGATTCGTCCTTTGAATCGGATGAGCGATCAGCTATTGAAGATTGCCGAAGGCGGAGGGGACCTGGTTACCCGATTACAGATTAACACGAAAGACGAAATCAGGGATGTAGCTGATGCTTATAATAAATTGGTCGATGGCTTCAGGGAACTCGTCGTACAGGTGCAGGATACGGCCGGCAAAGTCGGTATCGCAGCTTCGACGCTGCACTCCACAACCGAGGAAATTCGCCAAGCTTCCCATCAAACCTCAGGTATTATGGAAGAGCTGGCGGCCGGGGTAGAGAACCAGCTTCAGGATACCGAGGAAACGACGGCTACGGTAACGGACATGGCGGAAGGAATGAAACACATTGCGCATGCCGCCCAAGACGTCTTTGGCTTGGCAGCAACGACGAACCAACTTGCGGCTGAAGGGGAACAGGCGCTTATCCATACACTGGCTCAAATGGAAGGCATACGCACCAGTGTGGATCAATCCGCTCAATCGGTGCGTGCGCTCGGCGAAAAGGCCTCCAGCATCGGAGCGATGGGTCAGATCATTATCGAAATTGCGGAGCAAACATCACTGCTTGCCTTAAATGCCTCAATTGAGGCCGCTCGGGCGGGCGAGCATGGCCGAGGTTTTGCGGTTGTAGCGGCTGAGGTCCGGAAATTGGCAGATCAGGCATCGAACTCCTCTGTCGAAATCAGACAATTCGTCCATGAACTTCAGCAGGATATTGTTGATCTGGCCGGCGTTATGGAGCAGGGCACCCGCGAAGTGACCGAGGGCATGAATGTGGCACAAGGAGCCGAGAGAGCCTTTAAGGACATTGAGCAATCCGTCGGTGAATTGAATGAACAAATTCAGAGTGTTACCGTTGCAACAGAGCAGATGAACTCCGGAGCAGGGGAGCTTGTTCACGCCATCCGCCGAATTCAGGAGGTCACGGAGACGACTGCAGGGGGAACTCAAAGCGTCAGTGCCGCCACGGAAGAGCAGCTGGCCTCAATGGAGGAAATTACAAATTCCGTTGAAGATTTGAATGTTATGTCCAGCAAGCTTCGGCAGTTGATGTCCGGCTTTAAAGTATAAATAAGGAAAAAATGTATATGGGAAAAAACGGCCACCTTGCAATCATGCATATTCCGGGGAAAAGAACCTACAATATGGATGACAGATAACGCAAAGGTGGTCTTCTCTCATGGAAAACAAGAAATGGGATCTGGTTGCCCTTGCATCCATACCACTCATCATGACGTTAGGCAATTCCATGCTGATTCCCATTTTGCCGCAGATCTCCAAAGCGCTGGGGATCAGTTCCTTCAAGGTCAGTATGCTTATAACGGTGTATGCTGTTGTAGCCATCTTACTGATCCCGATTGCCGGTTATTTATCGGATCGGTATGGACGAAAGAAGATCATCATCCCTAGCTTGATTATTGCGGCATTAGGCGGAGCTGTCTCGGCTGTGGCTGCCTGGATGCTGAGTGGGACGGCGGCATATTACGTTATTTTGGCAGGACGGTTTCTACAGGGAATTGGTGCTGCCGGGGCATTCCCCATTGTCATTCCGCTTGTCGGCGACATGTTTAAAGAGGAAGAAAAGGTCAGTAAGAGTTTGGGTATTATCGAAACCTCCAATACGTTTGGCAAGGTAGTCAGTCCAATACTGGGCGCCCTGCTCGGGAGTTTTATCTGGTTTTTGCCCTTTATAGCGATTCCGGTTCTATGCCTGATCTCTATCGTGCTTGTCATTTTTCTTGTGAAGACACCCAAGTCGAACAACGACGATAAACAATCCATACGCGAGTTTTTGAAAACAACCAGGCAGGTTTTGCACGAGAAGGGAAGATGGCTGTATGCGATATTCGCCATCGGCGGCATTGCGATGTTTGGCGTGTTCGGCGTGCTTTTCTATTTGTCGGAGACGCTCGAGAGCACTTACAATTTACACGGTGTGGTAAAAGGGCTGGTGCTTGCGATTCCGCTGGCTTTGTTATGTCTGGCTTCCTATTTAGCCGGTAAATTCACGGGCAAAAATAAAGCGGCTAAGAAGTGGACAGGTTTCGCGGGTATGGCCATTTTGACGGCTTCCCTGATCGTCACCGGATTTAGTTCGCAGATTTATTTTGTAGTCGGTATGATGACACTTGGCGGCATCGGGATCGGAATGGTGCTGCCGTGCATGGACACGCTGCTGACGGAAGGTATAGAGAAGGAGCAGCGAGGTACCATTACCTCTCTATACAGCAGTATGCGTTTTATCGGCGTATCGCTCGGACCTCCAGTTGTCTCGCTGCTCCTCGGGGCGAATCATTGGGTGCTGTTCGGCACTTTGGCTGCCGTTGCGGCTGTAGGCAGTCTGCTCACATTATTCGCCGTGAAGCCGGAGGCAAAGGAAGACGATACCGGAGGGAATTCATACCGAGTTGACTTCAAGAAACCCCAGGGCTTGAAAAAGAAAGGTCTTGTCCATAAATAATGGACAAGACCTTTCTCATATCTGGATAATTTCTTGGATATGCACCAACTGCTATCTCCGTTAACCAGCAGCGGTGGGTTCGGTATCCTCAAGAGACGTTGCTTTGAAACGTGATCGACCGGTTACCTGCATGATGATATAAATCAGGATTAATATTACAAGCGCAATGGCTGAATAACGGTACATGATCGCGTACGAAGTGGATTTGGCGATGGAACCGAGTGCGATAGAGCCGATAGCGACACCGAAATCCAGAGAGTTAAAGAACATGCCGTTGGCCATGCCGCGCTGCAGCGGATGAACCTCCTGAATCATCCAGGTCTGGATGGATGGCTGCATTGCACCGAAGCCAAGGCCATAACATAATGCCGATAACAGCATAGTTCCCGTCGATGTGGCGAAGGTCAGTAACAACAAACCGGCGACCATTAGAATAGCAGCGGGTATAACCAGTGCCTTGTGTCCATACCGGTCATAGATTCTGCCGGAGAACGGCCGTACCAAAATAATGGCAATGGCATTGAACAAGAAGAAATACTGGGGATTCCGGAGGTGAGCCTCGGCGCCGAATAACGCCATGAAGCTCAACAATCCGCCGTACGTAATGGACATCAAAAAGTTAAGGACGCTGGGCAGAATCAGCTTTTTATTGAATGAACCTTTAGGTTGCTCCTCAACTCGAGGTTGAACCGCTGCGGGGCGCTCCATATTTCGTTTTGCTGATCTTGACGTCAAGACGTAGGCGAGCGGGAAGATAAGTACATTGATTATGACGGTGATGATCACAAGCGGTGTGAACCCCCCGTCTTGCAGAAGCGTCAAGCCGATCATCGGGCCGATCGACATGGCGAGCGTAGTGGATAAACCGAAATATCCCATGCCCTCGCCCAGTCGTTTGATCGGAATGACGTCTGATGCCATCGTAGGAAACGAGGTGCTGGTCATTCCAAAGCCGATGCCAAACAAAACGCGCATCAGCAGAAGAAAGGCAATGCCGGATGCCCAGTAATAGCCGAGCGTGGCTGCCAGTGAGATCAACAGCCCGACGTACAGAAGCAGGCGCAGCTTACCTTTTTCCAGCGCTTTGCTTGACACGAAGCGGGAAGCGATCGCGCTGAAAGCGAACACGCTGGTTATCAGGCTGACCTGCAGCGGGCTTGCCATAAACGCCTCCTTGGCGTATGCGGGCAGCGTGGTCAGCATCATCTGCAGGGTCAGAAACAGAAAAAGGTTGCTGACCATCAAGGTGATGAATTCTTTGGTCCATAATCGTTGTGTTGTATTCATTTCATTCATGTGAAACATCACTCCTGTTTGTCTAAGTTGTGTATGTTGGCATTGATGCGCGAGAGTGTGTCCCAGAACATCTCTAATTGATGATCGTCAATGCCTTCGATTAACTGGCTTCCGCATTGACTTTCGATGGTTGTGGTTGCCTCGATCAATTCTTTGCCTGTATCCGTCAAAAAGAGCTGGAAAGCTCTCCGGTCGTTGACCGATACGGATTTGCGAGTATATCCTTTTTTCTCGAGCAGATCCAAAATACGCGTAGTGGTCGGTTGGTCCTTATCCGCTTTGGCGGCAACTTCCTTTTGATTTAACCCTTCGTGCTCTCCGATGTGGTATAGAACCAGCCATTGCTCGGGGGTGATATCATAGGGCTTCAGGGCATTGGCAAACAAATGCGATGCGCGGCGATAGGTGTAACCCAGATGAAAACCGATGGAGGGGTTGCGTTTAGGCACTTTCAAGAAACAAGTCACACCTTTCATTTCAAGTTTTCAAAAATAGTTGTCTAAACAATTATATGCCTGACATGCAAATCGGTCAAACCATTCAAAAAATTAATTATCTGCATGACAGGGTTTCGTTCAACGATGTGGAATATGAAAAATGGAATGATAACATAGCTCTAACAATTGCGAGCTATATTTATAGTACAAACCAATATCTCACCACTCAGGAGGAAGTACAAATGTCACAATTGATTAATTTTGCACACCGCGGGTCATCGGCCATATGTCCCGAGAATACGATGGCTGCTTTTGCCAAAGGCTTGGAGCAGGGAGCTACCGGGATTGAAACCGATGTTCAGATGACGAAGGACGGAAGGCTGGTTCTGATCCATGATGAGAGTGTCGCCCGTACCACGGGGGCCGAGGGGCTAGTCAAGGATTATACATACGACGAGCTGGCCAAGCTGGATGCTGGCTCATGGTTTGGAGCGGATTTTCAAGGGGAACGGATACCGCTGCTGGAAGAACTGCTGGAATTAACGAAAAATCACGGCACGATTGTTAACATCGAACTGAAGAACGGATCGATTCAATATCCCGAGCTGGAAAAGCGCGTAATCGAAACCGTAAGACATTACAACATGTCAGAGCAAATCGTCATCTCAAGCTTTAATCATTATTCCCTGGTGGAGTGCAAACATATTGATCCTGAAATACGAACTGGCCTGTTGTATGGCGAAGGCTTATACAAACCGTGGGAGTATGCCAAATTGGCCAAAGCGGATGCTCTGCATGCATACCATCGCGCAGTTCTGCCGGAATGGGTAGAGGAAGCGAAACAGCATGGCGTAGTCTATCACCCTTGGACCGTCAATGACGAGGAGCAGATGAAAACCTTGATCGATGCCGGCGTGGCGGGCATTATTACGGATTATCCGGATGTACTCAGGGGATTGCTACAAATTAAGGGAGCGTGACTTTGTGAAGAAAACATGGCTGCTGGGCTTTGGCTTTTTCAGCATTAGCATTACCTGGGCGCTGTACAATGCGTTTGTGCCCTATTTTCTCGAGGATTACATATCCAGTGTCGCACTGATCGGTTTCTTTATGACGATCGACAATTACTTTGCCTTGTTCTTGCAGCCATGGATCGGAAGTCGCAGCGACAGGACCAATACCCGGTACGGCAGAAGAATGCCTTACCTGCTCATCGGTATGCCGCTTGGCGCTCTGTTTACCGCAATCATTCCGTTTCACAACGGGATGGCGACATTGATACTGTTTATGGTCCTCATGAACCTGGCCATGAGTCTGTATCGTTCGCCTACCGTTTCATTAATGCCGGATATTACGGAGGAGAAACGCCGCACGAGAGCCAACGGCATCATTAACTTTATGGGCGGCATAGGGTCCATATTGGCTTTTGGCGTGGGCTCGGTACTGTATAGTGCACATCAGTCCCTGCCTTTTATTGCCGCAGCGGGCATAACGCTGGTGTCGTTGTTCATCTTGAGAACGTTTATCCAGGAGAAGCGTGACGCTCCAGGCTATCAGGCTCAGACGGCCGCCAAATCTAAAGTTTCCTTTAAGAGTCAGATCAATCGGACAACGGTGCTGCTCTTGGCGGCGATATTTTTCTGGTTTGTCGCATATCAAGGGGTTGAGACCCTGTTTACTTTGTACGGGAAAAACGAGATGGGGCTAACGGAATCGCAGGCTTCCTTTTCCCTGACGTTTTTTTCGCTCGCCTTTGTTGTGTTCGCCATTCCAAGCGGATGGCTTGGCGGTAAATTCGGCAAGAAACGGATGATTCTGATCGGCGTCAGCGGGCTGTTGGTTGTCTTTGCGCTCGTACCATGGGTTGAATCACTGCTATTGCTTCGCGTATTGCTGACCGTTGGCGGATTATTCTGGGCTTGCATCAATATCAACTCCTATCCATTTATCGTATCTACAGGATCGGAGGACAGCATTGGGACGCGGACGGGAATGTACTATTTGGTATCCTCACTTGCGGCGATCTCGTCACCGCCTCTTCTGGGCAAGCTCATTGATGGCATGGGGTATTCGATTCTGTTTTATTGCGCCGCAGGCAGCATGCTGCTCGCGCTGATCTGCGTGCTCATGATCCGGCATCAGGAAACGGAAAGCCCTGCAAACTCGCAGACCGCTTCCGCCAGCTTGTCCTAGCCGATTTGATTTTTTGATAACCGAAGGTTCGGCTCCTGCCAGTCAGTGTGTACGGAATAACATTGACGAGAGCTTGCCGGCACAGGTAGAATCTAATATCAGATAGATTTGAATTAGAAAATGCCGGCAAAGGTACAGGAGCTGATTCCAAGGTTGACAACGATTTATGATATTGCCAAGAAAACAGGCTATTCGCCTACGACGGTGTCGAAAGTCTTCAACAACTATCCGGATGTCCGGGAGAAGACGAGAGCCAAGATTCTGGCAACCGCGAAGGAAATGGGCTATCTTCCAAACGCAAACGCCAGATCGCTTACGACGAAACGATCCTGGACCATTGGCATTCTCTTTGTGGAAGCTACGGGAGCAGGGATTCGTCACCCCTATTTCGGAGCCGTCATCGAAAGTTTTAAGAAAATTGCGGTATCCAAAGGGTATGATCTGATGTTCATCTCCAAGGATGTCGGCGGCCGAAGAAGCAGTTATGTGGAGCATTGCAAAATCCGGGGCGTCGATGGCGTGGTCGTCATTCTGTCGAGCAGCGAGGACCCCGATTTCCAGGAGCTGCTGGATAGCGGCATACCGTGCGTCATTCTGGATTCGTCACCGGGGCAGGTGCATTCGGTTTACTCCGATAACATCGGAGGCAGCATGCAGGCACTTCGGTATTTGCACTCGCTTGGACATCGCAGCATTGCCCATATATCGGGCGGATTGAATACGTTTGCAGGCGAGCAGCGTCAACAGGGCTATGAGCAAGCCCTTCGGGAGCTTGATCTGGACCTAAGGGAAGAGTACATAACCAGCAGCGATTTTTTCTCCACCGAGAGCGGATATGAAGCCATGAAGAGGCTGCTGGGGCTTAGAGAGAGACCGACAGCTGTTTATGCCGCTGGAGATCTGCTTGCGCTTGGAGCTATTCGTGCCGTGCAGGATCATGGCTTGAATGTACCGGGAGATGTGTCCATCATCGGTTTTGATGATATTGAAATGTCCCGTTATATTACCCCTGCGTTAACGACCATACGCCAGGATACGGAGCAGCTGGGCACCGTTGCGGCGGAGATCCTTCTTACTTCGATCGAAGAACAAGACGCAACAGTACAGTCGGTTATGCTGCCGGTTCAATTGATTATCCGGGAATCCTGCCGCCCGGTCACCTAGGTGAAATATAAAGGCAGGACTCATTTTTGCCACATTTCGAAACCGGTTTCGGAAAGTGGCAAACTCTGAATTTTGAATCCAAGTATGAACCCATTTAAGGAGGATCTGAGCATGTCAAATTATCGTTTTGAGAAGGATACCTTTGTGATCGAGCAGTATGATCTCGCCAAACCGTTTTCCAGCTTCCTGCCGGGGATCGCTGGCTTGAAGGGGATACCGATGTGGACCTTTTATGTGAATCGGGGTCAGGGGATATGCAGCTTCGGCATACGCGACAAGAACTCGCCGATCATGGAATTTTCCCCGGCGAATATCTCGTATAAGAATGTGTCGACAACCGGCTTCCGTACGTTTATCAAGATAGCGGGGGCCCCGGCAGTCTATGAGCCGTTCCAATCCTTTCAGCCGGATTCCAAAGCGAAGAGAACGATGTTGATCCGTCAGAATGAGCTGGTCATTGAGGAGGAGCATGCCGGTAACGGATTTCGCACGTCGGTGTCGTATTTTCAGCTGCCCGGTGAAGATTTTGCCGCTCTTGTTCGCGAAGTCAGCGTAACGAATATCGGAGCTCAGCCTGTATCGCTTGAACTGCTGGACGGCATGCCGGAGATTCTGCCTTACGGTGTCGAGAATAGCGGGTACAAGGAGGTCGGCAATCTCCTTCGAAGCTGGATGGAAGTGGAGAACCTTGAACGGGGGATCCCGTTCTATAAAGTTCGCTCCAGTACGCACGATGAGGCTGAAGTCAGCGAAGTTACGAGCGGTCACTTCTATCTGTCGTTTGATCAGCACGGAAAGTTGATTCAACCCCTTGTAGACTTTGATCTGATCTTTGGCGGAAACACTTCATTAATCCATCCTGATCGATTTGCCGTGAGCTCGGTGGAAGCTTTGATGAACGCCACGCCGTATGCCGTGAACAAAGTGCCATGCGGCTTCAGCGGGTTATCGGCTACGCTTGAGCCTGGGGAGTCGGCGACCGTGTATACGCTGGTAGGCCATGTGAACGATATTGGCAAAATCAATAAGCGCTCCAAAGATTTGTGTGTGCCAGCCTATATCCTCCATAAACGCGAGGAGGCCTCGGCGTTGACCCGGGAATTAACCGAGGATATTGCAACCAAAACGGGATTACCGCTATTTGATGAATATAGCCGTCAGTCCTATCTGGACAATTTTCTGCGGGGCGGATATCCGTTCCTGTTCGATAACGGGAAGGAAGGGGCCGTTGTCCATCTATACTCCCGCAAGCATGGGGATCTGGAGCGGGATTATAATTTCTTCTCTCTTGCGCCGGAGTTCTATTCACAGGGGAACGGCAATTTCCGGGATATGAATCAGAACCGCCGAAATGACGTGTTTTTCCACCCGAAGGTAGGTACATTCAACATCCGGATGTTCTTCAGTCTCATTCAAGCCGACGGATATAACCCGCTTAGCGTAGAAGGAACGAAATTCCGCGTGAGTGAAGGGAAGAAAGAGGAATTGGAGAAACTGCTGCGGGCCTCCGCGGCTCAGCAAGATTATGAGAAGCTGGCCAAAGCATGTGCCGGGGATTATACGCCGGGTAACATCATCAACGCGATTTCGGATCAAGGCATCAGGCTGGAGATCAGCGAGGAAAGCTTCTTGTCCGGGCTGTTGGCGATATCCGATCAACATTTTGCCGCTTCGTTCGGCGAAGGGTTCTGGTCGGATCATTGGACTTATAATATGGATCTGGTTGATACCTACTTGGATATTTATCCCGACCGTTATGAGGAACTGTTGTTTGGCGAGAATGCGTATACGTTCTTTGACAGCCCGGTGTACGTCCTTCCGCGGAGTGAGAAGGTTGTGATCAGCCGGGGCAAGGTACGGCAATACGGTGCGCTGTTGGAGGACGAGGAGAAACTGAACAAGTTCGGCAGAAAAAGGAACGCTGCGGAATGGCTGCGGGTCGATGGCGGACTAGGCGGCATTTACCGCACAAATCTGTTTGTCAAAATGATCTCATTATCCCTCAATAAAATGGCAACACTCGACCCTTACGGGATGGGGGTAGAGATGGAGGCGAACAAGCCGGGCTGGAATGACGCGATGAATGGTTTGCCGGGCCTTTTTGGGTCGGGCATGAGCGAAACAATGGAATTGAAGCGGATGGTCGCATTTATCGTGGATGCGGCCGAGCGGTTCGGACATCAAGTGATTCAGGTACCGGAGGAGATTGCGTCTTACTTAGAGCGCGTATACGAAGCCGTACAGCTATACCAGTCCGGCTCCTTGGACTCATTCGGTTATTGGGACTTGGTAGCGTGGCAGCGTGAATCCTACCGTGCATTGGTCCGGTACGGGATCAGCGGCCGGGAGGTTGAAATTTCGGTGAGGAACGTGAGGAGCATGTACGAAGCCTTCCTGGATAAAATCGAAGAAGGTATCCAGCGTGCCGAGCAGATGGGTGGCGGAATCGTGCCAACGTATTTCCGTTATGAAGCCGAGCGATTTGAAGAGGTTCGGGATGCAGCGGGAAACCCGGTGATCACCCGCTATGGTTTGCCCGCCGCAAAAGTGCTTGAATTCAAGGCGTATGCGCTCCCGCATTTTCTGGAGGCACCGGCTCGCGGCATGAAGCTTGCCGATGAAGGCCGGGCGAGAACGATGTATGACCGGATCAAGGCATCCGATCTGTATGATTCCGCGCTCGGAATGTATAAAACGTCCGTCAGCCTGGAGGGAGAAACCGATGAAATCGGACGCATCCGTGCATTTACAGCCGGCTGGCTGGAGCGGGAATCCGTATTTTTGCATATGACCTATAAATACTTGCTTTCATTATTAAAAGCCGGATTGTATGACGAGTTTTTCTCGGAAATCAAAACTTCCCTCATCCCTTTTCTGGACCCGGCTGTTTATGGACGCAGCACGCTGGAGAACTCCTCGTTTATTGCCAGCAGCGTGAATCCGGATCCCCACGTGCATGGACGAGGTTTCGTGGCAAGGCTGAGCGGATCGACGGCCGAATTCCTAAGCATGTGGATTACGATGATGGCAGGAAAAAAGGTATTCCGATACGAAGGCAGCCAGCTGCAGCTTCATCTGAACCCCGTTCTTCCAGCGTGGCTGTTTGACGAGAATCAAGAAGTGTCCTGCACCTTCCTTGGGGCTGTCAAGGTGACGTATCGCAGCGAGCGCGCAGCCAATACGTATGGTCAGGACGGCGTTACGATTCAGCGTTTAACTCTCACCACGGTGGGAGGGGATTCGATCGAGGTCGATGGACCTCTTATTACAGGTGAGTTGGCCCATGAAGTTCGTAACGGGAACATCCGGGCCATTCATGCTGTGCTGAAATAGAGGGAAACGAAAGCCAACCAGGCCGCCCGAGATGAATCGGGTGGCCTATTCACTGTTATTTGAAGTTCTGTTTATTCATGAGGAGGCTTTTTGTTATTGCTTGACATGGCTGAGCCAAACGTAATGCCAATAGCAGCACCGATCGCTATGCCGATAGCGACTTTATCCATGGCAACACCAATGGCGACCCCGACGCCGACCCCCATGCTTATCCCGAGGGCCATGTTGTTCTTTTTCTTTTCCATACGACCGTCACCTCTATCTGTATCAGTTGATCCCAACAAACGTCCTTCCTACTCAAGCTGCTATTGTTTATATTATAGAGGATATTGGACGTGGATGCCGGATATCCGCTGCTTCATGTTTTCTTCGCTTGCAAGTCCCAGTGTTGCAACCCATAATAGATATATCGATTTGAAATACATATGAATTCAACATCTTCGAGTGCGAGGAGGGGGTTGTCATGCAGTGGATCGCCATGCTGACGATGCTGATTGATCATGTAGGGCTTGTGTTTTTTCCGCATCAGGAGATTTGGAGAATCATCGGCCGCATTGCTTTCCCAATCTACGTCTATGCTCTCGTTCAGGGGCACCGCTACACTTCTTCGAGACCCAAGTATATCATTCGGCTGGCCGTTATTGCGGTGATCTCCCAAATTCCCTATCAGCTTGCGCTGGATCCTGAAGGGTTGAATGTGGTCATTACCCTGGTTGCTGGAGCTATCGTTTTATATGTGCTGGAACGTTCGGATTCCCAGCTGTTATCGTGGATGGTTGTTGTTGCCGCATGTGCCCTAATGAGTGAATTTCCGTTTGATTACGGAGCTTACGGACTGCTGTTGATTTTGATTTTCCGATATGCTCAGGCCAGCTGGCTTGTTCCGCTTCATCTTGTGTTGAACCTGTTATTCTGGTTCCTTAATAACTGGGAACTGCAGATGTGGAGCGTCATCCCGACGGCTGTGATAGCTTATGGCCCGCATGTATGGAGGAAACTGGAGTCTATCCGGGTGAGTCGCTGGGTATGGCGTTCATTTTATCCTCTGCATTTACTGATTATTGCGTTATTACGGGTGATTGTATAGAGAAGCACTCTTTAGGTTAGCGCTTGATGGATTGATTATATACAAGGAGAGACATACATGTTGAATATCGCACTGGCTGCCTGCATCCTATTGTTCGCAGCGGCGGGTTACATCGCATTCATGAATTCCAAATTAATTGCGGATAAAAAACGGGAAGCATACATTCCTCCGCCTGCTTCGGAATATACCGTTTATATGACGCCTCAGTTCACGGAGGAGGACAAAAGATCGATGAGTCCGATCGGCGTCATGGAATTTCGCGATCCGCAAGGGATGATGAAGGTATATCTTTGCCGGGTCAGGAATGCATCCGAGGATTTGAAGCTGGAGCAAGCCGGCAATGTGTTTCTTCATCATTTGACGAAGGCCAGGGACACCGGCAGCCTGATGTTCTACCGTACGGTGGAGGAAGCGCTGCAAGGGCCGGAAGAGAAGAGTTTGACCGACCGACTGTCTGCAGCTGCCAAAAAAAAGCCGAGAACAGAATAGGCAAACAGGGTCAATCCACCCACTAGCGGGGTAATAAAGAAATAAAAGACCGAAAGGAGATTTTCCGAAATGAAAACATTTAAAATCGGAAGGACATCGGTCTCCGTCTTTATAGGCGATATTACGACATGGACGGGCGACATTATCGTCAATGCTGCAAATTCGGGACTGCTGGGTGGAAAAGGCGTGGACGGCGCAATTCATAGCGCCGGCGGGCCGGAAATCATGGAGCAGTGCATGGAAATTCGCAAGCAGCAAGGCGGCTGCCCGCCAGGCAATGCCGTGATTACCGGTGCAGGCCGGCTGCCTGCCCAGCATATCATCCATACGGTCGGCCCGATCTGGGAGGGCGGCGGACGGCGTGAGGAGCATACGCTGGCGGAATGCTACCGCAATAGTCTCCTGCTTGCAATCGAGGTGGGTGCCAGAAGCATCGCCTTTCCTAATATAAGCACGGGTATCTATGAGTATCCTAAGGCTCCGGCATGTGACGTTGCGTTAAAGGCGGTTACGGAGCTGCTTGAAGAGGATCTGCCGGATAACCGTCTGGATCGGATTGACTTCGTTTGTTTTTCTCCTGATAATGAAGAGCTTTATATCCATTGGCTTGAGCAGTACACACAGGCGAAGGAGGCGCAAGTATAAGAAAAACCTTATCGACGCACATTCTCAGAAGACAGACCGCGTTTATAGGAAGTTTTTCTTGCGATATCAGGAATGCCCGTGCTTCGAAGTTTATATTTTCTGATATCTAAAGAAAAACCTTATCGACGCACATTGTCAGAAGACAGACCGCGTTTACTAGGAAGTTTTTCTTGCGATATCAGGAATGCCCGTGCTTCCTCTCCCGGAAGACAGACCGCGATTCATAAAAATCAGGGGCGCAGTTAGCGCCCCTGACGTTTTGTCAGTCGACTTTTACATATGATAGGAACCGCTTGGCTCAAACAGCACCCATTCCAGCATCGTGATCATATCGTCGAGACGGGTTTCCTGATTGAGAAGGGAGGCTCGCTCCGGACTGTTCTCCTCGAGAGCAGTCAAGCGAGTTTGCAGCATTTTCTTCTGCATCGTAAGTTCATTGATCTTGGATTTGATTTGGTTTTCGGTTCGCATAAGTATAATCCTTTCGTTTGTATGAAATCCATCTGTTTACCCCATATTATAGCATTTGATTCAGCTTAAGACGAAGGAGCGGATTCACATGGAAAGTGAATATAATATGAAGAAAATAGCGGCGGAGCATGCCGCCAAGTATGTCCAGGATGGGATGAAGATTGGGCTGGGCACTGGCTCAACCGCTTATTACGCGATTCTCAAAATCGGCGAGATGGTCCGATCCGGACTCTCGATTCAGGCGGTGGCTACCTCTGAAGCTTCGGAGAAGCTGGCGATGGAACAAGGGATATCCTTGACGCCGATCCATCAGATCGATCGCTTGGATCTGACGATTGACGGGGCGGATGAGCTGGATGACCAGCTCCGTTTAATCAAGGGAGGGGGCGGAGCGCTTCTCCGCGAGAAGATCACGGCTTTTCACAGTGAACGGCTCGTGATTGTGGCGGATGAAGCGAAAGCCGTAGCTCAACTCGGCGCTTTCCCGCTGCCGGTTGAGATTGTCCCTTTTGCTTATGAGTGGACGGTTCGATCACTAGCCCAGCTTGGTTGTTCGGTGGAGATCCGCCGTAAGCAAGATGAGGGGGTTTATGTTACGGATAACGGGAATTATATTGCTGATTGCCGGTTTCAGCATATTGCCCGTCCTGAAGAATTGAGCTCTCGGCTAGGCGCCATTCCTGGTGTGGTTGAACATGGGCTGTTTATCGGTATGGCCGACCAAGCGATCATCGGCTGCCAGGATGGAACGGTGCGGATATTGCATTCCGGGAGCATAGAAGCAAAGAATACATTTGACAGTTGATCCGGCGTTCATTAACCTTAATAACATGATATCTTTCGGAGGGTGAAATATGTCGGATATTCAAGAACACGAGGATACCCCGTTACATTTGCTGGTTGTCCTTGCCAGAGCTTATAACGCAGTGATGACACATTCGCATCGCAGCATCAATAGTCACGGATTGAACTCCACCGAATTCGGCGTATTGGATGTGCTCTATCACAAAGGACCGCAGCCGCTGCAAAAAATTGGCGAAAAGGTGCTCATTTCCAGTGGTAACATTACATACGTGGTGGACAAGCTTCAAAAGAAAAACCTGCTGGTTCGCCGGGCTTCCGCTGAGGATCGCCGCGTCATTTATGCTGAGCTTACTGCAGAGGGAAAGGAATTCTTCGAAGCCATCTTTCCTCAGCATCAGGAATTGATGGTTAAGGTGCTTAGCGGCTTGTCGGAGGACGAGAGAGCGCAGGCGGCGATGCTGCTGCGCAAGCTGGGGATCAGTGCGGAGAAGATGTTGTAGACCTATACAAGTTTTAGATTGGAGATATGTATGCTTAAAGATATAACGATGAAAGCCATGCAATCCGAAGTAAAGGAACTGCTCAGCTACTCGGTATTTCCGGATCCGGAGGCTGTGGATCAGGCGGCTGCTGCTTATGAGACGGGCCCAAGCCGGTTGTTTGGATTTGAAGAGGACGGTCTTCTCTTAGGAGTCATCGGTTTCGATGTTGATCAGGACGAGCTCACCATTCGGCATCTTGCCGTTCTTCCGGAGAACCGGGGCAAGGGATATGGACGCGGATTGATTTTGGAGCTGCTCCTTGAGGTCCAGCCTAAGCCGGCCCGGGTCATTGCGGAAACGGACGAAGAAGCCGTAAACTTCTACCGCAGTATCGGCTTTGAGGTATACAGCCTGGGAGAAAAGTATCCGGGTGTTGAAAGATTCCGCTGCATTTACGAGGTGGAGGAATCCGAAGAATAGGCTATTCTTATTTAAAGCATGTTTGCCGTCTTCGAGTGGAATTAAAATTGCCATTCAAGACAATAGACCCGTTTCGCAATGGGGGCACTCCTCATATAATGTCGTAACGAGCGGGGCAGGGGGTGAACATGTTGGTGTACCATTATACCGCTGTCGGCGATTCCTTGACCTTCGGGTTTGGGGCGATGCCTGGCAGCGGTTTTGTTCCGTTATACCGTCGGATGGCGGAGGAGAAGCTTCGCCAGTTCGTGGCCCATGAGAATCTCGGGGTCAATGGATTAACCTCGGATGAGTTATACGATCGGGTCGTTCAGCTTCCTACGTATCGCTTTCATCTGCAGCAGGCTCAGATCATCACGATATCGATCGGAGGCAATGACTTGATACGTGCGGTAAAGTCCACGGGAGGCCGGCCGAATCGGGAGGTGCTGGATGCTGCCTTGCATCGATGTCAGAATCATGTGGCTAATACCATTAGACATATCCGTAAAATAAAGACTCCGGTCAGCAAACCTTATTTTATTCGCGCTATCGGTCTGTATAATCCATACCCGGCCTGGACGGAGGCAACGGAATACGTGATTCGGTTCAATCGGCACTTGATGGGGCTAGGTGACGGCTATTTCCGAGTAGCTGATATTTACGCACAATTTTCAGGCCGAGAGAAAGAACTGATGTCGGTGGACGGTTTACACCCGAATGGCCGAGGGTACCGGGTGATCGCGGAACAATTAAACCGGCTTGGGTACAAGCCACTTGCATAACCAATCGAATGATTAAGAAAAAAAGGGCGTCCCCTGGTCTCTCGACCATGGGACGCCCTTTGGTTTATGTAATCCTTATTAATTATAATAATTTCCTGAAAAAGCTTCGTACGGCCCATTTGCGTTCTTGCCGTTTTTTGTATTTCGGCAGTGACCGGTATACATCCATAGATTCCTGATAAGACTTTTTGGCATCCTCGGTCCTTCCCAGCGATTGATACATATATCCCAGCAAATAAAAGGCTTCGCTTGAAGAAGAGTGAATGGAATGGAACTGCTCTAAATAATGGAGCGCCTTCTCCCGATCCGAATCCCGAAATGCATCGGCAAGCCTAAGATAAGGCCGGCCGTATTTGACCCTCGGGTTGATCTCCAGGGCCCGGATAATATCCGACTCCCCTTGCGGGATGCTGCCGGTGTGCAGCCGTGCGTTTCCGATATCGTCCCAGAACTCGGCGGAGTCCTCCAAGCTGGATTCAATGGATTCAAGGAGCTTCAAGGCTTCCCCATACTTACGTCGCTCCAGAAGCAATCTGGCAAGCTCGTGCCTTGATGAAACGTCGCTGGGGCTAACTGCAATCTGTCTGCGCAGCTTGGAAATATTACGTGCGCGCTTAATTGGCTTTGTCACGCTGGGAAATACCCCGACGAAGCGGCGGTCCAGCACATACACGATGAGCAGCAGCACCAGGATCGCCGTAATCGGATTACCGAAGATGTAGAACAGAAATCCAAAAATGATGAGTTTAAACAAAAGGGATCCCTCAATTTCTATGTGAAGTTGTAACACAAATTATACCATAACATGGATTTATTTAGGTGGAAATACGATCGGTTCCATAGACCTTGAATACATGCGCATGTCGGAATAGGCCATAGGTATTGAAAGAAGGTCGATGATAGCCGATAAAGGTAGTAAAGAGGTGATAATCATGGCGAAAAAGGGACAAATATTCCATCATTACAGTTTTGAAACGAAGAAAAAGGCAGTCGCCATGCGGCTGGAGGGCATGACTAAGAAAGAAGTGGCATCGGCCTTACAAATATCTGATATCGGACGGCTGAAAGTGTGGATGCGCAAATACCGTGAGTTGGGCGAAGAAGGTTTGGTCGATCGCCGCAGGAGAATTGTATATTCAGATCCTGACACCGAGCGGGATGAAAAAGAACAGCTTTCGCAGGTATAGACAATAAGTGATCACATGAGGTGTGGTAAACGACCGTTACACCATGCCTCTTTCATATGGGAATCAAGGGTGATGCTCTATAGTCGCATCCGGGATTTTCGAATGCATGGGCCAATTCATTAATCTTATCCCGAACAGGCGGCAGCCCAGTTCATTTGAGCGGAACCGACATAACATGTGGTATGTTCAAAAAAGGAGGGATTCATGTGAGCGGAGTAGGAGAAGGTTATGGCGGCTATGGATATGGCTCTTCTGTAGGTGCTATTTTGGTATTATTCATCTTGTTGGTGATCATTACTCGCGCATTTATCTAATCCGTCTTTTGAGCGAACAAACCAATTGAATCAATAAGTAAATACCGAGCACCTTGAGCAGTCACAACGACAGACCGTCCAAAAGAGGCATGGCCTCTTCTTTGGGCGGTCTTGTTCATGATGAAGCGAGAATCGGCGTGAATGATTGGTCATGAATATATGAGAATAATCTCAAAAAAACAGACCGCTCGAGAAGAAGTGGTCTGTTTTTAGGAGAACGAATATGGACCCGGGTCCATCCTCTGTCCCGGTGTGTATTTCATGCTACATCATAATCAATATAACCTTACCGTTTACGAAAGATACGATATCAAAATTCGAGTATCCCCAGGTTTCAATGGTTTTCCCGCCGCCTGTGGTAATGTCCTTGGCCGCCGGATTTCCCCATGACAGCTGCACCTGTTCTTTGGTCATCCCGAGGGAAACCTGGCCTGCTTTAATCTGTTTCCAGACCGATGCGGACCATTTGTGTTTTTGGTAAGGGTTGTAATTTAATAGGGAAGAACGGTCCGCAAACAGCTGCATCACTTCCGAAGACCGCATAGGATAGCTTTTCACTGTTTTTCCTGAAGCCGTTTTGAAGATCACGTTGAATTCGCCTTTGTCATCCGGCAAAATGTCGGTTACCGTCAATTTCGAGAAGCGTTCCAAGCCTTCGAAATCATTCACCCAATACGTTCGACCAATAAATTTAACCAAGCTGCCCTGCATCGCTTTTTTGATCAAGCCGGCCGTCTCACTGGAAACAACGGTCATGACTGCATCGCTCCCGAAGGAGATATTCGCTTGTTTCCACTTGGCTTCCCAATTGATTTTCGCGCCCAGAACATCGGATAACATAGAAGCTGGAATTAGCAGTTCGCCTTTGTCGGTCATCGGAGCTGCCTTTAAGCGCAGCGGGCTGCCATTCAGCTTGGCCTGGTTGCTGCCTGCCGTGAGCAAGAGCACGGTCTCTCCGAGCTTGGCCTCCACGGATTCGTTTTTGGCCGAATAGGTGCCGCCCAGTGCCTGCATGACGGATTTGGCCGGCACCATGATATTCCCGTTAACTTGTTTCGCATATTTCAAATTGTTGCGCAGGCTGGACGATACCGTTATCGATTTGGACAAGCCGCCTGAGGTTACCGTAATCTGTGTCTTGCCAACGCCCGCAGACTTCAGTGTTCCGTTCTTCTGTATGTTCATCAGATAAGGCTTCTCTATATCGATCAGGGCATCTTTAACCGGCACTTTGATCTTGGCCCCGTTCGTGTAAGTCTCCTGGATACTGACTTCAAGGGTATCCCCTACATAAGGTTTGGCATCGGATATCGAAACCGAAAAGGCCTTAACGACAGGCACATCAACCGATTTGTTCTGCCCGTTCGTGTGATGTATCCAGCTTCCGTCAGAACGCTGAGCATAGAACCCCTCCGACAGATCCTCGGCATTTCCGTAAATCGAGGTTCTTACGATCCCGCTTAGGCCGGAGACCTGCTCCTTGAGCTTCCAGCGGTCTTTATACACTCCGGTTGTCCATACGGTTCCGTCTTGGAGCGTCACAATCAGAAGATCCGTCGGCTCATTGGATGCATAAACGATATGAGCTGCGTTCTGGGCGACGGTAACCGGGATGATGCGTCCGTTATCATCAAAGTTGGATGTTTCGTATACAACCACGTCACCGTTGTCACGCAATAGGGCAACACGCCCGCTGTGAACCGTCATGGATTTGACCCCGGCCGGGTTCTCCACGATACCGAGCTTTTTGAATTGTCCCTTTTTGTAGTTATCCTCTAATAGCAGCTCCCCGTTTGAGGACAAGGCGGCAAATTCTTGATCCGCATTGGCGATAAGCAAAATGCCACTGAGGTTTTTTGCTTTTTCCGAGCCGCCCCATACGGTGCCGTCCGACTTCAGCCAGTAGGAACCCGCTATCTGCTTCACTCCGCTTGTTCCCGGAACGACCTCGGGTTCCTTGCCGATATCCCATTCCACTAATCGCCCATCCTGCGTCATACCGATGCCTTCGTATTCATAACCGCTGATGGCTGCAACTTTACCCGGCGTCCGTATGGCATGTCGTCCGTCGATCAGGGACCACATGGAGCCATCGCTCATCAGGTAGGTGTTCCTTCCCGCAATGTCGCTGATCTGGAGCCTGGACTCTTCGGCAGAAGCGATCCCGTGCGTCGTGCTGCCTGCAAAACCAAGTCCCACCAGCACGGCGAATAATACGAGAACATACAACGTTCTTCTCACTTGCATGACCTCTCTTCATTTTACAAATAGGAATATTTTTCAAACAGCTATATTGATTCGACAAAATCGGTGTTATTCCTGCAATTAAAAACGCCCTCCGATATCCGGGGACGTCTTGCTGGTTAAGCTCGCGATAGTTCGACGAACTGTCTCGACCTTAACGGTGTTTTAGTTAAGAGATTACGGCGGGGGTCATAGGTGGCAGAAACCAACCTGATTAAGTAATATGAGTTCCTTTCAACAGCAATAAAGCCGCGTATAAATCATTCTTCACTGTTTCGATTTTGGCGAATTTCCTGAATGTAAGATTAGAGATTAAAGCGATCAAGGCATATTTTATTCTCGTTCGTTCTATTTCTGTATCTTCATGGCTAATGATACGATTCATGAATCAGTTCCTCCCCTTGAAATGGGTGTCTCTGTCCCACTATTCGTGCGCCGGGTCGCGAGCAAATGTTCACAGTGTCAACCCTAGCGGAACAAATACACTATACCGGCGACCGCAAGAAATACGATTGCGGCTAAAAAGAAACCGTTGGCTACTTTCCTTTTAGATGCGCGGTCTTCCTTGGAATCAGCATAGAAGTTGCCTCTTTGTTGGTATCCCGTAGTAAACATTCCGGATAGAAGCCCTGTGACCAAGAGGCAAGCGAATCCTGCATATAAAAACAGGTTCATCACGTGTTCCCCCCATCATGCCCTTTATTGTTAGAACGTTTGCTGAGAGGGAATGGTTATGCATTTTTACACAGGTAAGTGCATCGTCTGACTAGAAGCAGCAATTGATATGACAAAAAGCCGCTCATCTCGTTTAGCGGCTCAACAAAAAAAAGAACTAAATCCCTGTAATAGACATTGCCGTTACAGGGATTTAGTTCGGGAACCTCCGAAGAGATTCCCTCATGGGAGAGGAGAAACCGGACGAAGAGCTTATGGGGAAACGTAAGTCTTCTCCGCGGTTGTCTACGACATTCATTGATGTCGATATTTCAAGGATGCCCGGCTGTGGTAGAAATATACATGGCTTTGAAAAAAAATGGCGAGACATTATGTTTCGTTTTTCATATATGGGCTGATTGTGTTACGATAATCACTGTCAATGGCGTTGTCTTGGCAATTAATTTATAGATAATGAAACGGGTGAATGAAGCAGTGAGAGTAGTATCCGGAAGTGCAAAGGGCCGGCCGCTCAAAAGTGTGCCTGGTACAAGCACCCGTCCGACGACGGATAAAGTGAAAGAATCCATATTCAGTATGATCGGCCCTTACTTTGAGGGGGGCGCCCTGCTTGACCTGTTCGCAGGCACGGGAGGCCTTGGCATTGAGGCGTTAAGCCGGGGGATGGATCGTGCTGTTTTTATTGATGTTGAACCGAAGAGCATCAGTACGATCAAGGATAATTTGAAGGCGGCCAGACTAGAAGATAGCGCTGAGGTGTACCGCAACGATGCGGGACGAGCGCTTAAAGCGCTTGAGAAGCGCGGCTACAAGTTCGATCTGGTCTTTTTAGACCCGCCATACAGGTTTAAGAATGGTGACGAGCTGATGCTGGATATGGCGGAGCGAGGTTTGCTGCAGGATCCAGCTGTGGTGGTATTGGAATACGAATCAAGTTACAATTATCCTGAGAAGTTTGGTGATTTTTGTTGTTTCCGGACCGCGAAATACGGAGAAACCGCCATTTCGATATATCGTTACGACACAGCGCAAGATCAAGCGTCAGAGCTTGATGAGGAGGAATTACAAGATGACAAATGAGAATACTAGTACATACCGAGTTGCCGTATATCCGGGAAGCTTTGATCCGGTCACCATGGGACATATGGATATCATCACACGCGCTTCCAAGCAGTTTGATCTGCTGATTGTGGCCGTGTTGAATAACTTAAGCAAGAACCCGCTGTTTACGATTGAAGAGCGCAAGGATCTCTTAAAACAGGAAACCGCGCATCTTCCGAATGTGGAAATCGACAGCTTTCGTGACCTTTTGGCGAATTATATCCGTCAGAAGAATGCCCAGGTCATCGTACGGGGGATCCGCACGGTGACCGACTTTGAATATGAACTTCAGCTGGCATCCACCAATCACAAGCTGAATCCGGATGCCGAGACAATCTTCATGATGACGCACCCGAAATATTCGTTCCTTAGCTCAAGTCTTGTTAAGGAAATCGCTCATTTTAATGGAGACACCACGGATCTGGTAAGCCCCGAGGTCCATGCCGCGATGCGCCGTAAATTTAGCGGCGATAACGGTCAATAAGACGGGAACACAGCCAGAACGCCGCTATCAATAATAAGCAGATCGCGCCTTGAACCTGCAAGAATGAAGGCAATCCGCTCCAAAAGTTGAAGTGCTGATCCGTATTGGCGTGATCCAGCGGTTCTGTTCGGAAAGCCGGTACGATGCCTGCTGAAAGGGCGCTGACCGGCTTCCACATTGCCAGTGTAATCGCAAAGGCGAGCATGGAATGCAGGGCTCGCTTCATCATAAAGTAACGCCAAGAGAGACCGGTTTCCCGCATGAGCGACAAGCTTTGCAGCTGAGCGCTGATTCCGCTCCATGCAAGTGCGGCGGACAGTACAGCCAGCTGTATAATTCCAGCTTGGAATGCCGAGGAGCTGATGGACTGGGCTGCCAGATGGGCCTCCAAAATTCCGGATACAAGATAGGGTGGAAGCTGCGGCAGCAGGTGACCGCTCAATACTCTGGTCAGGACGGCGAAGAACAAGATAAAGCCGCCTGTCATCATTAAGGTTTGAACTGAACGGGTAACGGAATCGCCCAGTAATTTGCCAAAGCTCCGCCCATCCCGTTGATGGGCCTCCAGCGCCGCAGTCGCTGCCCTTTTAAGAAGGGGGCGTTGGGCGTTTTCCCTTGTCCGTACTGAGTGGAGAGTTGAATTAAACCGTCGTGTGTCTTCTGAAGAAGCCGGTTTATGAAAGAGTCCGAATATCCAAGCGGCTAGCAGTCCGGAAATCCAATGAACGATCAGCAGCAGATACCCAGCCTCCGGTTTATGAAGGAGGCCGGTTCCGATGACAACGAGAATGGTCATTGGATTACAGAAATGGGATATAGCGGCGAGCCTTCCGGCATCCATGGCGCGAAGCTCGCCTTGTGTATACATTCGGGAGGCGGCCTGCGCTCCTGCCGGGAACCCGGCCGTCATTCCTGTTATAAGAACCCAGCCGCCAGCACCGGGAAGTTTGAATATTTTTTTCATCAAAGGGTCCAGCAGTACGCCAACCCCATGGGCCCAGCCATAGGCGATGAGTATTTCCACCAGTACGAGAAAAGGCAGCAAAGCGGGAAATACGATATTCCACCACAGCTTAAGTGCTTGCAGGGTGGCTTGGAAGGCAGGTTCGGGCGCGCTGACGACAGCCAGTACAAGCAGGAAAGCGGCGGCACCCAGCAGGATGGTGTTCCACAGCCCGTTTGATGACTTGACGGCGTTGTCTTTATTCATAAGGAATCTCCTTTCAGCGTAAACATGGCTAGTACAACTTTATGCAAAGGAGACAACCGTCAGACCAAACTTGGTGGAAGGCTGGATATATAAGGCGGAGGGAAGGGAACCACATGAAGAAGTCTGTAAAACCGAATGGCTTAAAAATTGCGCTGTATTTGTTAATGGTCGGGGTCATGCTGTACGTTGTCGTTTATATGCCGACCCCTTATCTCGTATACCAGCCGGGGAGTGCCGAAGAGGTTCGCCCCATGATCAATGTCGAGAAGGGCGATCCGGCGGAAGAGGGCACTTTTATGATGACAACCGTGTCGGCAAGCTATGCCAATATGGCGTTGTTGATGATGTCTGCGTTTAACCCGAATGCGGAGGTTGTGAAAAAAGCTGAGAAAATGGGCGATCAGAGCAAGGATGAGTATGCAGCCACACAAGTGTATTACATGAACTCTTCCCAGTCGTCTGCAATGGAAGCCGCCTATCAGGAAGCAGGAATTGACTACAGCATCGAGCCTGCTTATGTATTCGTGATGTCGATCTCCGAGAATTCTGTTAATGCCGAGCATTTCCGGCCTGGCGATAAATTGATCAAGATCGATGGGCAGCCGGCAGAGGATAATGAGAAAATTGCCAGCCTGTTTGGCGGGAAAAGCATCGGGGAAGTGGTATCCGTGGAGCTTGAACGCAAAGGGAAAACCGTTAAGGAACAGGTTCAGCTTGTGAGCATTAAGGATGAGAAGACAGGAGCGGAGCGTCCGGGATTAGGCGTCATGATTGCCACGATGCAAAGCGTGGAGCCGGCCGATCCCGATCACACCATTCATTTTGCGGATACCAATATCGGTGGGCCGTCAGCCGGACTGATCTTTACTCTTGAAATATATAACCAGCTTACTGATGGTGATTTAAGCAAAGGTTACCGGGTCGCCGGAACGGGTACCATTGATAAATCAGGCGCCGTAGGCCCCATTGGCGGCGTGAAGCACAAGATCGTGGCTGCTGATCGGAAGGAAGCCGATATCTTTTTTGTGCCGCAAAAAAATTACGATGAAGCCAAGAAGCGCGCGGACCGGATCAAAACGGACATGAAGCTGATCCCGGTCGAGGACCTGCAAGACGCAGTGGATTATCTGGAGGAGCTGCCGCCTAAGGGGTGAGCGGCGGCAGCAGGTAATCGCCGTAGTAGTGGCGCATGTCAGGCCTAGGTTGCCCGTTGGCATAAACGGCGGCTGCCATCAGGTCCCTCTCCAGCTGAGGATGCTCCAGCTTGGCCGGCTTGTGAATGACGGGGAGCGCTGCGCTGCGCTTCATTCGTTTCAGCAGAGAACGTCCTGTCTCGCTGAAGCCGAGGACCCGGATATATCCCGGACCTTTCGCCAGCTCTTCGCGATTCATCGATGCCTTGTCATGATTCAGCATGATGTGCAGCAGCATGCGCTGAAGCTTGGTTCGCGTATAGCGCTTGGTCTTCAACGCTTCCAGGAGGGCGTCAACCGTCGGCTGCTCCAGCTGAAATAGCGAGCGCTGAACACGGTGCTCCAAGCCTTCGGTCACTTCGAGAAGGCCTTCAAGCTGCGCGGGCGTATGCGTGAGCAGGGTTTGAAACAGCGGCTGACGAAACTGCTCCCAATGGACAGGAGCTCGTCCGCTCTTGATTTCCCGCTCCATGATGCTGTGCGTGAATTCCGGCATATAGGGTCTGGCGGCTTCCAAGCCCTCTGACAGAATAATGTTCCGGATGGCGGTTGCACTGGCAATGGACGACGCTCCCGGCAAGGGATCATGGTACTGTGCGTTTTCTCTTGGAATGGTGTAGGGTGTAATGCGGCTTCCCAGGCGCTCTAGAGCGATTAGGTAGTGCAGGCCCAAGGAATTGTTCGGCTGCGTGAGCAGCTCTTGCAAATGGGCAATCGCCGGTTCGGACTCACCGAATAGGGCAGCAGCGGCAGCGCCGTAAGCGGACGGGAAGTTCATGCCTTCCCGGAGGCGCTTTTCGATTTCGGATCGAAGCTCGCCGGATTCGTTGGCGAGCGAACGGGACAACGGCAGAATCTGCTCCAGCGTACCGCTTTCGGATCCGAAGGATAGGCAATTCACTACGCCCGTAGCCTCCAGAATGGCTACCGCACCGTACGCGAACCATTCCGCAGGCTGCACGGCATAGGTTACCGGCAGCTCGAGGCACAGGTCAACTCCCATGGCAAGGGCCATTTCCGCCCGTGCGCGCTTGCTTGCGATGGCAGGCTCGCCGCGCTGGAGAAACGGACCGCTCATCACCGCAACGACGGCATCTGCCCCCGTGACTTCTTTGGATTTGCGATAATGCAATACATGACCGTTATGTAAGGGATTATATTCAACGACAATGCCAACCGTCTTCATTCGTTTCAACTCCTTGATTAGAATATAACATAATTACATGACGATCCTGCAACAATAAGCGCATCCCCGGGAGAGTTGTAATTCTGGTAGTATGAAGAGAAATATCGGGTAACAATAAAGAGGTTGTTAGGGTTATCCTGTTGACAAAACTCTTTGGGAATCGGTATAATAATCTTTGTTTGTTTGGAGTGATGGATATGCTAATTCAATTTCGTAAATTGACAACCAGCGATCAACCGTTACAGTTCCATCAAACCGTGGATGTAAGCAATGCCGTTAAGGACCGCAAGGATATCATTGCTGTTCAGCCATTAGACGTGGATTTGACAGCAATCCCATCGGTTTCTGGTACGGTGGATGTTCGTGGACGATTGCAAGGCGAGCTGGAGATGAATTGCTCCCGCTGCCTGAAGCCGATCAGCGAACATGTGCACATCCCTTTTCATGAAGTATTCCAGCCGGTGGAAGATCCTGAATCCATTCAGGATGAGAATGATGACACTACATACGTGCAAGGTGAGAGTGTGGATCTCACTCCCTATGTAGAAGAAGCATTTTTGCTCCACCTGCCGCTAGCTCCGGTATGTAAAGCCGACTGCAAGGGACTCTGCCCGAATTGCGGCAAGGACCTGAATGAAGGCACGTGCGACTGCGATACGGAAGTGATCGATCCTAGGCTAGCCGGTCTGAAGGACTTCTTTAAATGATGATGGATATGGCACCCGTTCAGCGGGTTGAACTGATAAGGAGGTGGGAACATGGCAGTACCTCAACGTAGAACGTCCAAAACACGTCGTGACAAGCGTCGTACTCATTTTAAGCTGGCTGTGCCAGGCATGGTGAAATGCGAGCAATGTGGAGAATTGAAGCTTGCTCATCGCGTATGTAAAGTATGCGGAACGTATAAGGCAAGAGAGATCATCAAACAATAGTTTTTAAATAAGTAGTACTTCATCTTCGGTGAGGTGCTATTTTTTTTGTCTGAAGCCCCCCTTTCTTTTTGACGTGACATGATTTATACTTAACATTAGTACCAGGTTCTAATATTTGCGACTAATTTACATATATATGTTTGAAGAATGGCGGCTTTCATAGCGGCAGAAGGAGTTGTTTCGTCATCGATCGTTTATCCAAGAAAGACCGTCACCAGCGGCTGATTCAGCTGATCGACGAGAATCCCTTTGTTACAGACCGCGAGTTGACTCGCCAGCTTAAAGTGAGCATTCAGACGATACGCCTTGACCGTATGGAACTTGGCATCCCGGAGCTTCGTGAGCGAATGAAGCAGATGGCGGAGCATTCCTATGACCAGGTTCGTTCCTTGTCGCTCGAAGAGGTGATTGGGGATGTCGTTGACTTGCAGTTGGACAAGAGCGGAATATCGATATTTGAAATCCGCGAGGAACATGTATTCAGCAAAACGCGGATTGCCCGTGGGCATTATGTGTTCGCTCAAGCCAATTCACTTGCCATCGCCGTAATCAATGAAGAAATCGCATTGACGTCTTCAGCGGATATACGGTTTTTGAGACAGGTTCGTCTCGGCGAGAAATGCATTGCCAAAGCCTACGTTAGGTCCATTGCCGGCCAGAAGGGGAAGGCCAAGGTGGAAGTGTTTACTTATGTCGCTGATGAAATGGTGTTCCAGGGGAATTTCGTAATCTACCGATCTGCAGGAGAATGACATAAGTAAATGACATAAGTAAAGGAGGAAGTTTGGCATGAGAATTGCGATTGATGCAATGGGTGGCGATAATGCCCCCCAGAGTAACGTCGAGGGCGCACTCATTGCGGCACGGGAATGGAGCGATACCGAGATCATTCTCGTTGGGGATGAAGCGCAGATTGGAGCGCTCCTGAAGGAGAAGCCGTCCAATCTGAAGGTGGTTCATGCAAGTGAAGTCATTGAAACGGAGGATGAGCCGGTTAAGGCGGTCCGCCGGAAGAAGGATGCTTCGATGGTTGTAGCGGGACGCATGATTCGTGAAGGTGAAGCCGATGCCATGATCTCGGCTGGCAATACGGGAGCCCTCATGACGACCGGGTTGCTGGTCGTTGGCAGGATGAAGGGGATTGAGCGTCCTGCGCTTGCGCCTATGATTCCTACGCTCGACGGCAAGGGGATGCTCGCCTTGGATCTCGGAGCGAACATGGATTCGAAGCCTGAGCATCTGCAGCAGTACGCACTAATGGGCAGCCTGTATCGCGAGAAGGTGCACGGAATCACCAAACCGCGGGTCGGGCTGTTAAATGTCGGTACCGAGCCGGGCAAGGGAAATGAATTGACGAAGCATGCTTATCCGTTACTGGAGGAGCTGCCTATCCATTTTGTTGGCAACGTCGAGTCCCGCGATGTCATGAACGGGGTTTGTGATGTACTCGTATGTGACGGGTTCTCGGGCAATATTTTGTTGAAATCGATTGAAGGAACGGCTGGTGCGCTCTTTTCGCTGTTGAAGGAGCAGTTCAGCAAGTCGCTTAAGACCAAGATGGCCGCCGCCTTGATGATGCCGGAGCTTCGCAGCCTGAAATCAACGCTCGATTATAAGGAGCATGGCGGAGCACCTTTGCTTGGTCTGAGCGGTCTGGTCGTTAAGAGCCATGGTTCATCGGATGCGAACGCCATCAAGAATGGGGTTCGCCAAGCGCGGACGGCGCTCCAGAACCGATTGGTAGAGAGTATTTCGAATGAAATCAGCGGGAAGTGAGTGAGGAAATGAACAATTTGCGTCCGGTCGGTATTATTGGCACAGGCAAATACGTACCTGAGAAAATATTGTCAAATCATGATTTAGAGAAAATGGTAGATACAAGCGATGAATGGATTGTCTCGATGACGGGAATCCGGGAACGACATATTGCCGCTCCGAACGAAGCGACGTCGGATTTGGCTTATCATGCTGCTGTGAACGCGTTGAAATCCGCTGGAATGAACGCCGAGGATCTGGAATTGATTATTGTGGCGACGATTACGCCGGATATGTTCTTTCCTTCTACAGCATGTCTTCTCCAGGATCGTCTGGGTGCCAAGAAGGCGGCGGCATTTGACCTGTCTGCTGCTTGCTCGGGGTTTGTATATGGCCTTGCAACGGCCACGAATTTCGTGAAAACAGGTATGTATAACAACGCTCTGGTTATCGGGGTAGACTGCTTGTCCCGCATTACGGATTACACGGATCGGAACACCTGCGTCCTGTTTGGGGACGGTGCCGGTGCGGCAATCGTCGGCGAAGTGCCGGAAGGACGGGGATTCCAAGCCTTTGATCTGGGTGCTGAAGGTGCGGGTGGAGCACATCTGTACATAGAGGCAGGCGGTTCGAGATTGCCGGCTTCCGCTGAAACGATTAATACGAATAAACACTTTATTTATATGAACGGCCGCGAAGTGTTCAAATTTGCGGTACGGGTGATGGGATCTGCCACGGAAGCCGTGTTATCCAAAGCAGGCATCGACAAAAAGGATATCGACTTATTCATTCCTCATCAAGCCAACATCCGGATCATTAAGTCTGCCATGGAGCGCTTGGAGCTTCCGGAAGAGAAAGTCGTAATCAATGTTGATAAATACGCCAACACCTCAGCCGCTTCCGTGCCGCTGGCTCTTGTCGAAGCACAGGAATCCGGTCGTCTGAAAGAAGGAGACAAGGTGTTGATGGTTGGTTTTGGCGGAGGATTAACCTGGGGTTCCTCCGTACTCATCTGGTAACAGAATAGTATGTAGAACTAGTGAAATAAAAGAAGGGAGCTAACGATTTTGGGTAAAACAGCATTTATATTTCCAGGTCAGGGCGCTCAGTCCGTCGGAATGGGAAAGGATGCCTATGATGCGGTTCCTGCCGCAAGGGATCTGTTTTTTATCGCGGATGAACAGCTTGGATTTCCGCTCAGTTCCATTATTTTTAATGGTCCTGATGAAGATTTGAAACAAACGGTAAATACGCAGCCAGCTCTCCTCGCAACCAGCATGGCTTATCTGGAAGCCATTCGCGGCAAGGGGATCGAACCGGATTACGTTGCGGGACATTCCCTTGGCGAATACAGCGCACTTGTATGTGCAGGCGTGCTTTCTTTCGAAGAAGCGGTATCGATCGTTAGAGCCCGCGGAGAATACATGGAGGCAGCCGTACCCGGAGGTCAAGGCGCCATGGCAGCCGTGCTTGGGGCAGACCGTGAGGCTTTGTCCGAGCTGTGCAAGAGCATTACGGCAGAGGGGCATGTTGTAGAACTTGCGAACATGAACTGTCCGGGACAAATCGTTATCTCGGGTTCCGCACAGGGCGTCGCAATTGCCGCAGAAAGAGTCAAGGAAGCAGGCGGCAAGCGGGCTATCCCTCTGGAGGTAAGCGGACCCTTCCATTCGACCTTGATGAAGGAGGCGGCTAACCGACTGGCTGATAAACTGGAGCAGGCTGCGTTTAATACCCCGTCCGTTCCGGTAGTTGCCAATGTGACGGCGCGTCCGGTGGAAGATGCCGCTGCCATCCGCGGTTTGTTGGTGGAGCAGGTTTACTCTCCCGTGCTATGGCATGACAGCGTGGAATGGATGATCGCTCAAGGAGTGGACACTTTCGTCGAGATTGGTCCGGGCAGTGTTCTCAGCGGTTTGATCAAGAAGATTGACAAATCCGTCAAAGTCATTAATGTAAATAGTCTGGACAGCGTCAGCAGTTTGGAGACGGTCGTATAAATAACGATGGATAAAAACCAGATTACTTTCGGAAAGGAGGAATAGGTATGAGTGAAGCTCTAAAAGGACAGACTGCGCTTGTTACGGGTGCTTCCCGCGGCATTGGCCGGAGCATTGCTCTCGGACTTGCCGATTTGGGCGCTAACGTTGCTGTCAATTATGCAGGTAGCGAAGCGGCTGCAGCCGAGGTTGTGGAAGCGATTCGCGCAAAAGGCGTATCGGCCATCGCGGTTAAATCCAACGTTGGACGGACCGAAGAAGCCGATGCCATGGTAAAGCAGGTGTTGGAGACTTTTGGTCGAATTGATATCCTGGTGAATAATGCAGGGATCACTAGAGACAATCTAATCATGCGGATGAAGGAAGAGGAGTTCGATCAGGTAATCGAAACGAATCTGAAAGGGGTATTCAATTGCCTTAAGGCGGTGACGCGTCCTATGATGAAACAACGTTATGGGCGCATTATCAATATATCCTCCGTTGTCGGAGCGCTTGGCAATCCGGGGCAGGCCAACTATGTTGCGGCCAAAGCCGGAGTCATCGGTCTGACCAAATCAGCCGCTAGGGAGCTCGCTTCCCGTGGAATTACGGTGAACGCCGTGGCACCTGGTTTTATCGATACCGATATGACCCGGGAACTTCCTGAGGACACGCGGGAAGGCCTGCTTGGCGGAATTCCGCTCGCCCGCCTGGGGCAGCCGGAGGAGATTGCCGGCGTGGTTGCTTTTCTAGCATCTTCCAGTGCATCCTATATGACTGGACAAGTGCTGCATGTGGATGGCGGCATGTATATGTAGGCGCCGCCAATGTCCCGGCGCTGGCCGCTGGGCATTAAATCGTTTTCAAATGCCTTCTATGGCAATTTGAAGTCATATCTCGTATAATTACCAAGAGGAGGTGAGCCGGATGTCCGATGTATTGGAACGCGTGAAACGCATCGTTATCGACCGCCTGGGTGTTGACGAAGCCGACGTAACATTAGAAGCATCTTTCAAAGACGACCTTGGAGCTGATTCTCTCGATGTAGTTGAATTGGTGATGGAGTTGGAAGATGAGTTTGATATGGAGATCTCTGATGAAGATGCGGAGAAAATTACGACCGTAGGTGAAGTTGTAAACTACATACAATCTCATACCTAAGTCATTACAGTTAAGTCCCGTTCTTTAGCAAGACGGGACTTCTCCACATTCAATCCAAGCTTTTTTAGCACAAACAAGTGATAGATTATTACTGCCTTCGTTATCATGAGTCTGCATATGCGGCTTCATAGATGGACGGGCAGTCCATATAGAGGTGAAACTGTTTGAAACATAGAGTCGTTGTAACAGGAATGGGCGTCATGACCTCGATTGGTCAAGACCTGGATACATTCTGGAACAGTTTGATGGAAGGCAAGTCTGGCGTATCCCGCATCGAAGCATTTGATGTGAGTGATTACACAACACAGATCGCAGCATCCATGAAGGATTTTAATCCGGAGGATTACATGGATCGCAAAGAAGCCCGCAGGATGGACCGTTTTGTACAGCTTGCGGTTGCAGCCGGTTCGAAGGCGCTGGAGGACAGTGGCCTTGAAATTGGCGTGAATGCCGATGCAGAACGGGTTGGCGTTTCGATCGGATCGGGTATCGGCGGTTTGGGCACTTGGGAGGATCAGCATAATATCCTGCTCGAAAAAGGCCCGAAACGTGTAAGCCCCTTCTTTATTCCAATGATGATCGCTAACATGGCCTCAGGCCAGATGTCGATCAATCTGGGAGCCAAGGGTCCGAACACCACACAGGTTACGGCTTGTGCTACCGGAACGCATTCGATCGGCGATTCATACCGTCTGATACAGCGCGGTGATGCCGATGTCATGATCTGCGGCGGGGCGGAGGCAACCATTCGTCCAACAGGGATGGCTGGTTTCTGCGCTATGCGTGCAATGTCAACCCGTAATGACGAGCCGGAAAAAGCCAGTCGGCCATTCGATACCGGCCGCGACGGTTTTGTTATGGGTGAAGGCGCGGGCGTGCTCGTGATCGAATCCCTGGAGCATGCGTTGAAACGCGGTGCCAAAATTTATGCCGAGGTGGTTGGCTATGGCCTTAGTGCCGATGCCCATCATATTACCGAGCCGGATCCGGATGGAGCAGCTCGCTGCATGAAGATGGCGATCCGTGACGCAGGCATTGCGCCGGAGGATGTGGATTACATTAATGCTCACGGGACTTCAACGCCGGTGGGAGACCGCTCGGAAACGAAGGCCGTTAAGATGGCTCTCGGTGACCATGCCTATAAAGTAGCCGTTAGTTCAACCAAGTCGATGACGGGTCATTTACTTGGGGCTGCCGGCGGCGTTGAAGCGGTTATCTGCGGGCTGAGCTTGAAGAACCAAACCATTGCACCAACGATTAACCTGGATGATCAAGATCCGGAGTGCGATCTTGACTACGTACCGAATCACCCGCGTAAAGCCGATTTGGATATCGTCATGTCCAATTCGTTCGGATTTGGCGGGCATAATGCCACGATTATCCTGAAAAAATACGCCGAGTAAGGGGACAGTGTGTTGAGTGGAGATCTGAAGCAGTTACAGCATAAACTTCAAATCCAGTTTCGCAATGCAATGCTGCTGAAGCAGGCCTTTACCCACGCATCTTATGTAAACGAACATCGCTTCAGTCAGAGCCAGGACAACGAGCGTCTTGAATTTCTAGGGGATGCTGTTCTGGAACTGACGGTGAGCGAATTCTTATACAACCTTTTTCCGGACCGTCCGGAAGGCGAGTTAACCAAGCTGCGGGCCGCTATCGTATGTGAGCCCTCCCTGGTGCAATTCGCTGTAGGTCTGGACTTTGGTCGTTACGTTCTGTTAGGCAAAGGAGAGGAAATGACGGGCGGTCGAACCCGCCCGGCACTTCTGGCAGACGTATTTGAGTCATTTGTGGGGGCGCTTTATCTGGATCAGGGATTGGAAGCGGTTCGCCGGTTTTTAAGCGACCATGTCTTTCCCACGGTGACCGTCAACGGTCGTCCGCAGATGAGCGATTATAAGACTGAGCTTCAGGAACTGACCCAGCATCACGGCATGGGCGCACTGGAATATCGTATCGTAGAAGAGCGAGGACCGGCACATGAGCGGGAGTTTGTCTCGGAGGTATACATGGGAAGCGAATGTCTTGGACGCGGAAGCGGCAGATCCAAGAAAGAAGCCGAGCAGCAAGCAGCGGCAGTAGCCTTAAAGCAGCTGAAACGTGCGGATGCCTAAAGCTTCGCTGATGTGATGACAAACAAAGAGCAAAGAGCAGTCAAGCGGATAACCGGACCCGGATAGGATGACTGTTTTTTGCTCTTTTCGTTGTCTGTCTTTTGATCAAGGGACAGCTGCTTATAACGTTGATGGACCTCGTCCAAAGACGGCGGTGAAGCCGATTCTACTTATGTTACAATAGCAGGAGAGGTGATAGTTCGAATATGTTTTTGAAACGGATCGAGTTAGCAGGATTTAAATCGTTTGCCGACAAGACGGAGATGGAATTTGTCCGGGGAATTACAGCCGTTGTAGGTCCGAATGGCAGCGGAAAGAGCAACATTTCCGATGGGATCCGCTGGGTGCTTGGCGAGCAGAGCGCCAAATCGCTTCGCGGCGGCAAGATGGAGGACATTATCTTTGCCGGAAGCGATGCGCGTAAAGCGGTTAATTATGGAGAGGTCTCCCTTACTCTGGATAATGAGGATCATGTACTACCGCTTGATTTTAATGAGGTAACCGTAACTAGGAGGGTGCACCGCAGCGGGGACAGCGAGTATTTCATTAATAGGCAATCATGCCGACTCAAGGATATTACGGAGCTGTTCATGGACACGGGAATTGGTAAAGAAGCCTATTCCATCATTGGACAAGGCCGTATCGAGGAAATATTGAGTACACGTTCAGAAGATCGCCGGGGGATTTTTGAGGAAGCATCCGGGATCGTTAAATATAAATCTCGTAAAAAAGAGTCTGTGCGCAAGCTGGATGAAACAGAGCAAAACCTGCTTCGCATCCATGACTTGGTCACGGAGCTTGAGGATCAGATCGGACCACTCAAAGAGCAGTCCGAGAAGGCCATTCGCTACAAGGAGCTTCGGGAGAAGCTGAAGCACAAGGAAATCTCGCTGTATGTGTATCAGATCGAACAGATACATACCTCATGGAGCGAGGCCAATGCGAAGCTTGAACAGCTGAAGGAAGAGCAGCTCGCGCTGTCCACCGTTGTATCCGCGCACGATGCCAAACTGGAGAGTGACAGATCAGCGCTGCGCCAGCTGGAGCAGGAAGTTGAGGATCTGCAGAGCCAGCTGCTTCAATTCAGTGAGCTGTTCGAGAAGAGCGAAGGCTATGGCGAGGTGCTCAAGGAACGCCGCCGCAACCTGGAACGTACGCGCGAGCAGCTGGAAGAAAGTTTGCAATCAGGCGATCAACGTCTTGGAGCGCGCGTAGGCGAGCTTGCGAGCATGAAGAGCAAGCTGCAGGAACTACAGCAGGAATTAACCCAAGTGCGGGACCAGCTGTCAGCGGAAGAAGCGAAGCTGGTGGGCGTAACCGGCGGAATCAGCCAGCAGCAGGAAGAGAGCTTGAAGGGGAATTTGCTGGAGCTTATGAACCAAATGGCTCAAGCCCGGAATGAAATCCGTTACGCCGACCAGCAGCAGGAGGCGCTGGATCGGCGGATGAATCGGGCGCAAGAGGAGTCGGGTAAATGGGAAGCCCTGAAAGAGGATCTGCTCCGCCGCAAAGATAGCATCGATCGAAGTATTGAACGCTTCGGTAAAGAGATTGCAGAACTCCGCAGCGGTTATATCAGCGAGAGTGAGCGATATCAATCCCTGCAGAAATTGCAGGAAGAGACGCAGGGAGCCCTTCGGAAATGGGAGCAGAAGCGGGAGGCGCAAATTTCCCGCCGCGATACCATGAAAGAGCTTCAGGACGATTTTGACGGATTTATGCTGGGTGTTAAGGAAGTACTGAAGGCTTCCCGCAAATCCGTGCTCCATGGGGTCCACGGTGCGGTGGCCGAGCTGATTCGTGTACCGGAAAAGCTGGAGCTTGCGATGGAGACAGCCCTTGGCGCATCGGTTCAGCATATCGTCATGGAGAACGAATCCGTATCCAGGCAGGCGATTGCCTTCCTGAAGCAGCGCCAGTTAGGACGGGCAACCTTCCTGCCTTTGGACGTCATTCGTCCACGGAATGTATCCGCTTCGGATCGGCACTTGGCAGAAGGGGAAGCCGGGTTTGTAGGCTTTGGCTCCGAGTTGGTGAAGTATGATTCAAGATACAGCAACATCGTCGGCAGCCTACTGGGCAATGTCGTGATCGCCGAGACCCTGGAGCAAGCGAACAAGATTGCTGCAAGATTCTCCTATCGCTTCCGTGTCGTCACACTCGAGGGCGACGTGGTCAATGCAGGCGGATCCATGACAGGCGGCAGTCAGCACAAGAAAACGAACAGCCTGCTGGGACGCAAGCGTCAGCTGGAGCAGCTGGATCAGGAAATCACGGAGACCGAGAAGCAACTGGAGAAGCTGCAGCAGGGCATTGAAGGCGTCCGGAATCAAATGATCGAATCTCAGGATAAGCTGGACGAGCTTCGTAAAGCCGGAGACGACAAGCGAATCGAGGAACAGCAGGCTGCAGGGGACCGCAAGCAGCTTGAGCATGAGCTGCGCCACGTCCTCGAACAAGCCGAGCTGGCAGGCGAGGAGAAGAGCAGTCAAGAGAAGGAAGCCAAAGAGATTCAGGCAAGCCGTGAACGCGCGCAGAAGCTGTTGTCCGAGCTGGAGGAGGAAGAGAAATCAACCCATCTGGCGATCCAAGCTGCAGAATTTGCCCGTAAAGCTAATGAATCGGCGAAGGAAGAGCTTCAGAGTCAGCTGACCAACCTCAAGGTGCGCGAAGGAAAGCTGGATCAGGAAACCTTCTCGCTGGAAGAACAGCTCAAGCGTCTTCAGTCGGATGTCGACAACCACGAGAAGGAGCAGAAACAAAACCGCACGATGCTGGCCTCCGTTCAAGCCGACTTGAATCAGAACGAAAGCGAAAGCGTAAAGCAGATCGAGGATCTGAACCAGTACAAGCTGAAGAAGGAAGAGGCTACGCAGCAGCTGGAATTCAAGCGGGCTGCACGTACCGCGCTTAGCCGGAAGCTGGAGCTGGAAGAGAGCGAAACCAAGGAACAGCGCACGCAGCTGCGGGCCGTGGATGATCAGCTTCGCCAGACCGAGATTGGGGTAAACCGGCTCGATGTTGAGCTTGAGAATATATTGAAGAAATTGAGCGAGGACTATGAGCTGAGTTATGAGCTTGCCAAGCAGCGGTATCCGATTCCGGAAGACATCACTGGCGCTCAGAACGAAGTGCGTGACTTGAAGAGGTCGATAACTTCCCTGGGAGATGTCAATCTTGGGGCCATCGAAGAGTATCAGCGCGTTAATGAGAGATACCTGTTCTTAAGTGAGCAAAAGGCAGATCTGGTTGAAGCGAAGACGACCCTGTACCAGGTCATTAAGGAAATGGACGATGAAATGTCCAAGCGTTTCAAGCTGACGTTTGATGCGATCCGGCGGGAGTTCGGCACGGTATTTACGAAGTTGTTCGGAGGTGGACGTGCCGACCTGGTCCTGATCGATCCGGATCGATTGCTTGAGACGGGGATCGATATCGTTGCGCAGCCTCCTGGCAAGAAGCTGCAAAATCTGCAGCTTCTCTCCGGTGGAGAGCGTGCATTAACCGCTATGGCGCTGTTGTTTGCCATTCTGCAGGTGAAGCCGGTACCGTTCTGCGTACTGGATGAGGTCGAAGCGGCGCTTGACGAAGCGAATGTGGTCCGGTTTGCCCAGTATCTGCGGGAGTTCTCTGAGCAAACGCAGTTTATCGTGGTCACCCACCGCAAAGGAACGATGGAAGAGGCCGACGTGTTGTACGGCGTCACGATGGAAGAAGGCGGCGTGTCGAAGCTGGTGTCCGTCAAGCTTGAGAATGAGGAAGCGGAGATTGCCTAATTTAACATAACGACATGGAGGGTACGTATGAGCTTTTTTAAGAAGTTAAAAGAGAGCATTTCCAGCAAAACGGAAAACGTAACAAAACAGTTCCGGGACGGACTCGAGAAAACTCGGAAGGGATTTATCGAGAAAGTGTCGGACCTGGTCATTCGCCGGAAAAAGATCGATGAAGAATTTTACGAGGAATTGGAAGAGATTCTGATTGGTGCTGACGTCGGCGTCAATACGGTGATGGATCTGATGGACGATCTTCGTGCCGAAGTGAAGAAACGGCGGATTGAGGACGCTGCCGATCTGCAGCCGGTCTTGTCCGAGAAACTGATGGGACTCCTTCGTGATGACAGCAGCAATGAGCTGAGGGAGAATCCGGATGGAATTACGGTCATTCTGTTTGTCGGCGTTAACGGAGTCGGCAAAACCACCACGATTGGTAAGCTGGCACATCGTTACAAGCAGGAGGGCAAGAAGGTTTTGCTCGCCGCTGGCGACACATTCCGTGCAGGTGCGATTGAACAGCTGGAGGTATGGGGAGAACGGGTTGGCGTTGAAGTCATTAAACAGCAGCCCGGCTCAGACCCGGCAGCTGTTATGTTCGATGCGGTTCAAGCAGCCAAGCAGCGGCAAGCGGATGTTCTGCTCTGCGACACGGCGGGACGCCTTCAGAACAAAACGAATCTGATGGAAGAGTTGAATAAAATCTTCCGCGTTATTCAACGCGAAATCCCGAGCGCTCCGCATGAGGTGCTGATGGTCCTTGATGCGACGACAGGACAGAATGCGCTAAGCCAGGCGAAGCTGTTCGGAGAGAAGAGCGGTGTGACCGGCCTCGTATTAACCAAGCTGGATGGCACGGCTAAGGGCGGCATCGTTATCGCGATTCGGCAGGAGTTGAATCTTCCGGTGAAGCTGGTAGGCTTGGGAGAGAAAATGGGCGATCTCCAGACCTTTGACTCGGAGCAGTTCGTTCATGCCCTCTTTGCGGGTTTGATTAAAGAAGAAGAGAATGCCGCAGAACAACAAGGCTAGGCACTTGTCTAGTCGCTATGTATACAAAAGGACCGAAAGTATAACTTTCGGTCCTTTTCCATGTTCGGTACAATCTACGGGCACATGCTTTTTATGAAGAGACGATTCGAACGAACTCAATCGAACGAAGCGGGATGATGGCAGTATCTGTAGGAGGACCATAGATGATGGGTGGTACTTTTAAGGTGATGGTTCCCTCGCCCACTTCGGTCAGCGTGCCGATGATCACATCTCCCGACACCGTTACTTCGGTTTCCGAGCCGATAAATCCTTGCAGCCAATCCACGTAGCGCATATCGGTTAACCTCCTTGCCGTTATGAAAGTTTGAAGCTGACATTCCGTATCATCTGAAGGTATTACTGAACGGAAGTAATATTGGCAAATGGAATCAGCACAAGGTCGCCCGATGCTTCACGGAGCTGAACACCATCTTCAGCAGTAGCCAGAACGACTCCTTCCAGCGTAACAAACGTTGTGCTGACCCGTACTTGTTGGCCGGTACGGACTTCGAAAAATTGAATCAGCTCCGGATTAATCGTTAAACCCGTGAGAACCTGACTCTCCAGTGACTCTACCCGTTCGGTTAGTTGACTGGTTTCCTGGCTTAGAAGTTCGACCTGCCGTGTTAACATTTTGACTCTGCCGGCAAGTCTTCTGCAGAACAGGAAGCAACACATAGTCATTCTCCTTTCTGTATTACCAACGGTTGTGCTCCTCGATATGGTTCTTTAAATCCAGAAGCGAAGCGGTGCTTTCTTCCTCCGCTGCACGGATCATGGGCATAATTCGCTCCACATGACCAGGGCCATATTTAAGGAAGGTTTCGGTTTTATCGACCAGCACATCAAGCGGCTGACGATAATCCGTAAAGTACTGACCGAGACGAAAAGAGCTCAGCAGGCTATGCACTTTGCTCATGGTGCTAAGCGCCAGTACAGGCTTGCCGCCGCGTAAAGCGGCTAGCGTCGGGTGAAGCTTGAATGATATCAGATAGTCCACGGATTGTATGAAGCTGTAGGTGAGCTCGATATCCATGAGAAACGGCAGCGTTTCAATGGAAGCGCCAGGGGTCAGCTCCCTTACCTTCTGCTGCAATTGCAGACAGGTGTTGTAATCGGAGTACGCGTTGCCCGGATGATGAATAACCGGAATAAGGACGGCATGATAACCTTTGGCGATAAGATGCCCCAGCAGTTTGGCCATGTTCTCCATCGGGAACGATTCATAGGAAAACACAACAACGCCAACGGTGGGGCGCTTAGAGAATCGTTTCACCGGGATATCGGGCTGACGATAACCGAATACCATATCAGGGGCGGTTTCAACATTTCGGTGGAAGCCTGCCCGCCTGGCGATGGCCGACGATCGATCATCCCGGAATACCGCGCGGTTTGCCTTGGAGATTATCTCCCGGTAGGCGGATACCTGCTCCTCAGGCCAGGTGTGTTCCGGGTAGGCGTCCACGATGCCGACACCGTAGACCCAGGTAGGCTGTCCTTTGAGCTGCGGAGGGAAGTAATAGGAATTGAATGAGTAGGGTGTAATTAAATCGCCACCACCGATGATAAAGGCATCCGTCTGGCGGGGATCCAATCGGGAGTTCCATGGATAGACGTGATGATCGTGGAATACCTGGCGAAGGGTGTGAAGAAATAAATCATCACCGAAGTTTCCCATTCCATAGTACCCGGAAGCGGCAATATGCATTTACGTATCACCTCCTTTTCAAGCGTTGTCTAGCTCTTGCCTGTTAGCTGACACCAGGCTTCGAAGAGGCTGCGGTTACGCTGGCTGGTGCTGCTGCCATAAAGGACGCGATGATACAAGACGGCATCGACCTGAACCGGTGAGCTGTGCTTAAGAAGCCTGGCGGTGACATCGATATCTTCGAAGATACGCCCGAGAAGATCCTCCCGATTCCACCAGCCGCCAATGGCGATTAAGGATGACTTGCGATACATTCGAGGGACAAGCGGGTGCCCATGTTGGGTCGTTCGATTTAAGGAAGCAGACCAGGACGAATAAAGATGGCCGGAATCAACGTTTCTTCTCCATAGGGGACCGAACTGCCTGGTTCGTTCCCAGCATCCATACCGCCCCGTGGCCATCCTGCCGTCCGGATTCTGGTCAAGCGCGTCAGACAGGAGTTCAATCGCATCCGGTGCCAGCCAGTCATCTCCATCCAATTCCAGAATATATCGACCCTTTGCTTCAAATAACAGCCGATTCATCATGATCGCCTTTCCGCGGTTACGCGATTGGGACAGGACCCGGATTCTGCTGTCAAGATAAGCGCAGGCTTCCTCCAGACTGTCGTCCTCCGAGCCGTCATCGCCTATTAGCAGCTCCCACTTATCGCTTGATTGAGCCAACACGGAACGGATGCTCCACCCTAAAGTGTCCTTCATATTATGAATGCTCATCAGAATGGAGATGACAGGCTGCGGAGGAATTTCAGGGGATAAAGCCCCTTTCGAACTGGCGGTATTCCCTCGCATTCTTGTTGCGGACAGAATAGGGAGAATATACTCCAGATCCTTTTGATACGGAGGATTTTGCGTCGGGTCCAGATGCATCGTAAGGCTTGGATCGGCGGGCAGCAGATCGTAAGGCAGAAATTTAGCAGCCGGAAGCCTGTTATCCCAGCGGGTGAGAGTAGCAAGCAGCCAGGTTTTTCTCCAATACAGAGGGGCGCCGTTCATGCATATACAGGCAATACGATCTGGAATATGGGGTGGTATCGGAATGGAATGCTGTGCGCTTTTATGGGAAAAAGACAAGGTACCGCTCCATAGAATCCACTCATGATCTATTTGTGAGATTTCCTGAATGATGTGTTCACGGTAGGCTGTCGTATCGATGTCCCTGTAGCCGAATGGCTGGGTACGGATTCTGGCATAGGGTTTCAATGGTGGTTCATGCCTTTGTCCAGGATGGCCTGGCGGATCACTTGATCGGCTTTCAATCCGCGTTCAACCCAGCGATTCTCTCTGGCGTAGGCAATGCGGGCCAATTTATGCTCTTCCGTGTCCGGCTGATGGAGCATGGAGGACAGCTTGCCCAAGAAATCATCATGGGTGGTCGCTGTAGTAACATGCGGCTCCATGGCGATGCATTCCGGCAGAGCCGTCGACAATACCCGGACACCGGATGCCAGATACTCGTATGCTTTGACTGGATTGGTTGCCAGCGTAATCGGATGATATTGGAAGGGGATCAATGCAACATCTATATGAGTCAGATAACGCTTGAGCTCCTGGTGTGGCTTTTCACCAAGTATATGCACATTGGGGAGCTTCGAATAATCGCCGGAGCTGCCGTAAGGAGCTCCAATGGAAACGAATTGGACGTTCGGAAAACGAAGGGCCGCCTTAGCGAACAGCTCATGATCTACCCAATAAGCCCAGGCGCCGATATAAGCGACAACAGGACCCGGAGGGAGATCGGTGGGTCTTTCACTGAATGGAATATGGAAAAATGAAGAGTCTGCGCCATTCGGGATCAGGGTAAGCGGTTTATCCGGATATGCCAGGGACAACCGGGTGTGAATCACCTCTGCGGTACATACGACATGGTCCGCTTCATCAATCATTTTGGGTTCATATTTTGCCCAATGCGGAAATTCATCACAGCAGTCGTAGATGGTGACGTCGGGTTTGAAGAGTGTGGAAATGCGCGTACGGAGCTTAGACCAGGTCGTCCAGACGACAATCGGATGTTCTTTGCGAAGGGCAGGCAGCTTTTTGTGCAAAAAGGTTTTGGTATCTGTGAACAGGAACACATTCGGTTCAATTTCTTTGAATTCCTTATCCAGCGGTGCCAGGTTTTCGAAGAAAACCTGATGACCAAGCGCGCCCAATTGAGCCATAAGCTGCTGCGGTCTCTGTTTCATATACGACCAGTTCATCGTTCTCGGATAAATGATAACAGCCAAGAGGTTTCCTCCTTTCTTTGTACTCGGGATAATATATGCGTTGCTAGCTTCATAGAATTGGACGAATAAGCCGAATCGCAGAAAAATGGTTGATTTCTACAAGCTTGCTCATGACCGGAACGAATCTATCAACTTTCCATATAATGCTTAAGATATGAGGTTTCAGATCTATCTTTTCATATAAAACGAGGGGGAGTGAAGGTTCGTGAAACATAAAAATGTTCTGGTTATATTCGGAACGCGTCCGGAAGCGATTAAAATGGCACCTTTGGTCAAGGAATTGGAGTCATCCCCGGGATTAACTCCAATCGTATGCGTAACCGCCCAGCACCGGGAGATGCTGGACCAGGTGCTTCGTTTTTTTGAAATCCAGACGCAAACGGATCTGAATATCATGAAGGAAGGGCAATCCTTATACAATTTGAGCGCTGACCTGCTAAAAGGGATGGAGAAGGTATTCCAAGCGAGAAAATATGATCTAGTGCTGGTCCATGGAGATACCACAACGGCATTCATTGGTGCTTTGGCAGCTTATTACGCAAAGGTTCCGGTGGGACATGTGGAAGCAGGGCTGAGGACGTATGACAAATACGCGCCGTTTCCAGAGGAGATGAATCGCGAGTGGATCGGCAGGGTGGCGGATATGCATTTTGCCCCGACGGCGCTGTCGGCAGCAAATCTCAAAGCCGAGAATCGTTCGGCTCACGTATATGTAACGGGAAACACGGGAATCGATGCAATGAAGTGGACGCTAAAGTCTCCTTTTAAACATCCGATACAGAACAAGTTACGGAAAGACAGCCGCTTAATACTGATGACCATGCATCGGCGGGAGAATTGGGGAGCACCGATGAAAGGGGTATTTGAGGCTGTGAAGCGGGTGATCCAGAAGCACCCTGACATTGAAGTGATATATCCGGTCCATCCGAACCCTGTACTACAGGAGGCGGTCGCGCAAGAGCTTGAGGGGCACGAGCGAATCCACTTGACCGAACCGCTCGATGTCGTTGATCTCCATCATATCATGCAGCGTTCCTATCTGGTCTTGACGGATTCCGGCGGCATACAGGAGGAAGCGCCGTCACTGGGGAAGCCGGTTCTGGTACTGAGGGATAAAACCGAACGCCCGGAAGGGGTCACAGCAGGTACCCTAAAATGCGTTGGTACGGAGTGTGAAGCGGTTCAGGCAGAAATAGAGCGGCTGCTGACGGATAAGGAAGCGTACCACAGCATGGCCAGAGCCCATAATCCGTTTGGCGACGGCACCGCGTCCCGCCAAATCGTCAGCGCTATCCAGCAATTCTTCCAATCGCAGAAGGGCTGATATAGGGGACGGCTTTGATTTTGCATGCCCGAAGGGCGTATAATGAAGTATAAGTCGGGTTCAAAAAGTCAGTTTTTTTGAAATAACCTCTATAAGATTTCAAGCGAAAGGATACCTGTTATGGCCAATACTTACACTTATCCACGCAGAGAAGAGATAGCGAATGCAATAACGCATGGCATAGGAGCGGCGCTTAGCGTTGCTGCGCTGGTGCTCCTAATCGTATTTTCAAGTTTGAAAGGCACAGCCTGGCATGTGGTGAGCTTCACGATCTATGGCTCAACGATGCTCCTGCTGTATCTGAGCTCCACGCTCGTGCACGGTTTGAGAGACGGGAAAGCCAAGGATTTCTTTGAGTTTATGGATCACTCTTCCATTTACTTGTTCATCGCAGGGACGTATACGCCATTCCTGCTGGTTGCCATCCGGGGATCGCTGGGCTGGAGTCTTTTTGGGATTGTATGGGGCATTGCGCTGTTCGGTGTCGTGTTTAAAGCATTCTTCGTCAAGAAGTTTCTGTTCCTCTCCACGATATTCTATATTGCGATGGGCTGGCTGATCGTTATTGCCTGGAATCCGTTAACAGCGGTTGTAGCGCCTCAAGGGATGAATTTGCTTGCCATTGGAGGCGTGTTGTACACGCTGGGTACCATATTCTATGTGTGGCGGGGCTTCCCGTACCATCATGCTATCTGGCATTTGTTTGTGCTGGCGGGTTCGATTCTTCACTTTTTTGCGATACTGATATACCTTCTTCCTATCGGTTGAACGGGTAGGAAGAAGGCTTCCTGCACATGGAGAAGGATGACAAGGGAAATGGCTTGACATCCTTCTTTGTTTTTTGTATGATAAGGTTCGTTAAGCGAACTGTAAAGTGTTTTTCCTTGACGAGGGGGTGCCCTTAAATGAGTCAGGAGAATCGGCTCGAGAAGACGAACCGGATCAATTTGCTGTTCGATTTCTATGAGCAGCTGCTGACAGAGAAACAGCAGACCTTTTTGAAATATTATTTCCATGATGATTTTTCCCTTGGAGAAATCGCTGGTGAATTTGAGATTAGTCGTCAGGCCGTCTACGAGCATATTAAGCGCGCAGAACAGGTCCTCGAGTCCTATGAAGAGAAGTTGGGGCTCCTGAGCAAGCATGAAACGCGCATCCGGGAGCTGGATAAGTTTCGGGTAATGGTGGAGCGTAGCGACCTGGGTGAACATGATAAGAATGTAATGACCGATATGGTCGAACGATTAAAAGTATGGGATTAAGTATGAACGGAGGTGGCGGATATGGCGTTTGAAGGATTGACCAGCAGACTACAGAATGTGTTCAGCAAGCTTCGTGGTAAAGGCAAGGTGTCCGAGGAAGATGTAACAGCCGCCATGCGTGAAGTCAGACTCGCGCTTCTCGAAGCCGACGTTAACTTCAAAGTGGTTAAGGATTTCGTATCCAAAGTAAAAGAGAAGGCCATCGGCAAGGAAGTGATGGACAGCTTTACGCCCGGCATGGTGATCATTGACATCGTTAATAAAGAACTGACGGAGTTGATGGGAGGAAGCCAAGCCAAACTGGCGAAGAGCAACAAGCCGCCAACAGTTATTATGATGGCCGGTTTGCAAGGTGCCGGTAAGACAACGACTTCGGGTAAGCTGGCCAAGCTGCTTCAGAAGCAGAACAGCCGACCGCTGCTCGTTGCCGGCGATATTTATCGTCCAGCGGCGATCAAACAGCTCGAAGTACTCGGCAGTCAGATCAACGTACCGGTGTTCTCGCTAGGAGACAAGACAAGCCCGGTTGAAATCGCAAAACAGGGCCTCCAGCATGCCAAAGATAACGGTCACGATTATGTCATTATCGATACCGCCGGCCGTCTTCATGTCGATGAAGAGCTGATGGAAGAATTGAAGCAGATTCACAGCGTAGTGAATCCTGATGAAGTCCTGCTTGTCGTTGATGCGATGACAGGTCAGGATGCGGTGAATGTCGCGGAAAGCTTCAATCAGCAATTGACGCTCACGGGCGTTGTACTGACGAAGCTGGACGGCGATACCCGAGGCGGTGCCGCCCTCTCGGTTAAGGCCGTTACCGGATGTCCGATCAAATTCGCCGCACTTGGCGAGAAGATTGATGCGCTCGAACCGTTCCATCCGGAACGAATGGCATCGCGGATTCTCGGCATGGGCGATATGCTGTCGCTTATCGAGAAAGCACAATCGAACATTGATGCAGACAAGGCCAAGGAAATGGAACGTAAAATGCGTAATGCCGAATTTACGTTTGAGGATTTCCTGGAGCAGATGGATCAGGTCAAGAAGCTCGGTCCTCTGGATCAGCTGATGGATATGATTCCCGGCATGGGCAAGATGAAGCAAGCCAAGGATCTCAAGGTGGACGAGAAGCAGATGGGACGCATTGAGGCTATTGTTCACTCCATGACAACAGCGGAGAAGCAGCAGCCTGACATTATCAATCATAATCGTCGTAAACGGATTGCGGCGGGCAGCGGAACCTCGCTGGCTGAAGTGAACCGGCTCATCAAGCAGTTTGACGAAATGCGCCGAGTGATGAAACAGTTCTCGGATATGATGGGTCCTAAAGGCGGCAAGAACAAGGCCATGAAACAGCTGAAAGGCTTGACTGGCGGAAAAGGCATGAAATTCCCGTTTCGTTAAGTCACGGTGATATCGAATGGACATTTTTTGAAGGAGGTGAATTTTCAAATGGCAGTACGTATTCGTCTGAAACGCATGGGTGCTCACAAGGCTCCTTTCTACCGCGTGGTGGTTTCTGATTCCCGTTCCCCGCGTGATGGCCGTTTTATCGAGGAAATCGGTTATTACAATCCGGTTGCTCAACCGGCTGAAGTTAAGATCGATGAAGAGAAAGCACTGAACTGGCTTCAAAATGGTGCGCAAGCATCTGACACGGTTCGCAACTTGCTTAGCAAAGCGGGCGTAATGAAGAAGTTTCATGAGCTGAAGCATCAGAAATAAGACTGATCGCGAGGGTTATCTATGGAAGAATTAGTTCGCGTTATTGCTAAGGCTTTAGTGGATCATCCAGAAGATGTGACTGTGAAGACCGTTGAGAAGGAGCACTTGATTGTATATGAGCTGTACGTGCATCCTGACGATGTCGGGAAGGTCATAGGCAAACAAGGGCGTATCGCCAAATCATTGCGTACAGTCGTAACATCGGCGGCGGTTAAAATGGATAAACGGGTGACCGTTGATATCATTTCTTAAAATATACGAAAGGGGGTTAGGATGCATGTCCTAGCCCTTTTTCGTACATGCTGAAGAAATCAGCCGGTCATGCTAGTGTGAACGTTCATTAAGTGATGCAGGAGGAAGACCATGTCTGAAAAGTTGTTTACTGTAGGGAAAATCGTGAATACGCACGGCATCCGTGGGGAAGTTAAAGTCATGCCGCATACGGATTTTGCCGACCAGCGATTTGCTCCCAAGAGCCAGTTGTATATTGTCCCGGACAAGGGGAGCAAGATTGAAGTAACGGTGGATACATCCCGTTTTCATAAAAATATGTACATCCTTAAATTCAAGGAGCTGCATGGCATCAATGATGCCGAGAAATATAAAGGCTCGCTGCTGAAGATCACAGCAGATCTTCAAGAGGTGCTTCCGGAGAACGAGTACTACTTCCATGAGATTATTGGCTGCAAGGTGATGACCGATGAAGACCCTGCCGAGGAGCTCGGCACGATCTCCGAAATTTTGACGCCGGGCGCTAACGATGTATGGGTTGTCAGAACGCCTCAGGGAAAAGAAATTCTCCTTCCGGCCATACCGGATGTCGTACTTGATGTAGACAAGGAAGCGAAGCTTGTCCGCGTGCATCTCATGGAAGGGTTGTTATAGTCCATGCGGATTGATGTGCTGACGCTGTTCCCCGAGATGTTCGATGGTGTGTTTCATTCCAGTATTCTGGGGAAAGCGGCCGAAAAACAAATTGTGAGCTTGAATGCCATCAACTTCCGCCAGTATGCGGGAAACAAGCATGGTCAGGTCGATGATACACCATATGGCGGCGGTGGAGGAATGGTGTTAAAGCCGGACCCGATTTTTGCTGCGGTGGAGGATATTCTTGCTTCCAATGGGAATGAGATCGCGAATCATGATGATGTGGCTAATCCTGCAGGGGAGTTACCGGCGGAAGTCTCCGGAACAGCCAAGCCTCCGCGAGTCATTCTGATGTGTCCGCAAGGAGAGACTTTCACGCAGAAGAAGGCGGAAGAATTATCACAGGAAGACCATCTGGTGTTTATATGCGGGCATTACGAAGGTTACGATGAACGAATTCGTGAGTTTCTTGTTACCGATGAGTTGTCCATCGGAGATTATGTGCTCACCGGTGGAGAGCTGCCGGCGATGGTTGCCATCGATTCTGTAGTCCGATTACTTCCGGGTGTACTCGGCAATGAAACCTCGGCGGTCACGGATTCATTCAGCACAGGTTTGCTTGAATATCCGCACTATACACGTCCTGCTGAGTTTCGCGGCTGGAAAGTGCCGGATATCCTGCTAAGTGGCCATCATGCGAATATCGACGTGTGGCGTCGGGAACAAGCGCTTAAGCGGACATGGGAGCGTCGCCCGGAATTGTTAGACAAGCTGGAATTGTCCAAACAGGATCGAGCGTATATAGACAAGCTACAGCGAGAAGCGGGATCCTCATAAGTTTTTTTGCTCAATCGAAGAACAGATCTGTGAGCACAGGTCTGTTCTTTTTTTATTTCTTTAACGAACCGGTTTCACGCTTGCACCAGAACAAAATTCGTATGAATTGAATAGTGTGATAAATAGGCGTTTGCGGATGTATGAGATCGTAAGGGGTGAAATCGATTGAGGCAAGAAAGAAGGAAGCGTAGGGACAGCAAGGCTGTCATTCAGGGACTTACACCTGGACGAATCCGTGTAGGAAGGAACCAAGCCACTCGATTCGTTACATTGATCCGTCAATTAACGTCACTGTTACGCGCGTTTGTGGAACAGCCGGTTAACGAGAATTTCACGCTTATCAAAATACAATTGCAGAGCCTTAACGATCTGGTTTCGGGAATGAGGTTCTCGATGCGAGAACGGCGGGGGCTTAGGCTGGTCGTGCAGCAAATTGCAAGGATTTCCAATGCAGACAATCTGGAAGGCATCTTAACAAGATTGAACGAAGTCATGACGTTGTTTCAATCATATGGAGAACGAATTGGAGTCGGGGGCGAGATTGGTACGGATATCGCGGCTTCACAACAAGGTATTCAATCTAGGCTGGAGAATGCGTTTCCGAGTGCGGATGCTGTGCCGCTGGTCAATTTAATGAACAATCTGCCTTTTTATATTATGAATGCAGCGACGAATCCAGGGACATCGTCGCGCCAGCAGCTTGCAGAAGTACTCCAGGGCATCAACCATCAGGCTGCGAACTTAGGGAGTTCCGGACCACAGTTAAGTAGGCTGCAAGCAGCAGCGGATGGAATTCAAGCTTCGCTTCTGAATGGAGCTTCGCCGGAGCTTTTGAATGAACAGCTCACTAATTATACGAATGCTCTTTCAGGAGCGGTATCGACGTCAAACATTCCAGTGACTGTCCAACAAGCTGCCGTTCAATCTCTGGCAGCTGTATCAAGGACGAGCGCTGTGAGCGTTCAGGGTCTCACAATCCAGGAAACCTTAGAAAGCGTGCCGGGTAACGGTCAGCCGGGCGTGACGGGAGCGACAGGACCTACGGGAGAAGCAGGAGCGACGGGAGCTATTGGACCGACTGGTGCAACCGGATCGACCGGGTTGCCTGGAGTGCCGGGGGCAACCGGACCAACAGGTGCCATGGGTGCTACGGGACCAATAGGTCCGGAAGGACCACCGGGGGCGCCTGGCGGGATTACAGGAGCGACCGGAGCGACAGGTGTTACGGGAGCAATCGGAGTAACCGGGGTCACGGGAGCGACAGGGGCAACGGGAGCAACTGGAGAAACCGGGGCAACCGGGGTCACAGGAGCAGCAGGAGCCACGGGGGCAACGGGTGTTACGGGAGCAACTGGCGTGACGGGCGCAACGGGAGTAACTGGTGAAACTGGTGGTACAGGTGCAACAGGAGCAACTGGGGGAACAGGAGTAACAGGAGCGACGGGTGTAACTGGAGCGACTGGAGTAACTGGTGTAACAGGAGCCACAGGAGCCACCGGAGCAGCAGGAGCCACGGGAGCAACAGGAGTAACGGGAGCGACAGGTGAAACTGGTGTAACGGGAGTAACTGGTGTAACTGGTGGTACAGGGGCAACCGGAGCAACTGGAGAGACTGGTGCAACGGGAGCCACCGGAGTCACGGGAGCAGCAGGAGCCACGGGGGCAACAGGTGTTACGGGAGCGACAGGCGTGACAGGACCAACGGGAGCAACAGGAGAAACCGGAGTAACTGGAGCGACCGGAGTAACTGGAGCCACAGGTGTAACAGGAGCCACCGGAGCAGCAGGAGCAACTGGAGCAACTGGAGTGAGGGGAGCAACGGGTGTAATCGGAGCGACAGGTGTTACAGGAGCAACCGGGATCACCGGAGTAACAGGAGCCACCGGAGCAACAGGTTCGACGGGAGTAACTGGTGAAACAGGACCAACGGGAGCAACTGGAGCCACTGGAGCAGCAGGAGCCACAGGAGCAACGGGAGTTACGGGAGCCACCGGAGTCACAGGACCAACGGGAGCAGCAGGGGCAACGGGTGCTACGGGAGTAACTGGTGCAACTGGTGGTACAGGGGCAACCGGAGCAACGGGAGCGACGGGTGTAACGGGAGCCACAGGTGCCACGGGAGCAACGGGGGCAACAGGTGCCACGGGAGCAACGGGAGTTACGGGAGCGACAGGCGTGACAGGACCAACGGGAGCAACAGGAGCAACTGGGGTAACAGGAGCAACAGGTGCAATCGGAGCAACAGGAGCCACTGGAGAGACCGGTGCAACAGGAGTAATGGGAGCGACAGGTGTGACAGGAGCAACCGGGATCACCGGAGTAACAGGAGCTACGGGAGCAACAGGTTCGACGGGAATAACTGGTGAAACAGGAGCTACAGGACCAACGGGAGCGACTGGTGCAACTGGAGCCACCGGAGTCACAGGAGCAACTGGAGCAACGGGCGCAATTGGTGAAACTGGTGTTACGGGAGCAACAGGGGCTACAGGAGTCACAGGAGCAACGGGAGCCACAGGTGTAACGGGAGCAACAGGTCCGACCGGTGTCACGGGAGCAGCAGGTGCCACGGGGGCAACCGGAGTAACTGGTGCAACTGGTGAAACAGGAGTCACTGGGGCAACAGGAGCAACGGGAGTAACGGGTGAAACAGGAGCTACAGGACAAACGGGAGCGACGGGAGTAACTGGAGCCACAGGTGTAACGGGAGCCACAGGTGTAACTGGTGTAACAGGAGCCACCGGAGCCACCGGAGCAACAGGAGAAACTGGTGCAACAGGAGCCACAGGAGCAGCAGGAGAGACAGGTGCAACAGGACCAACGGGTGCAACCGGAGCAACGGGGGCGACTGGGGAGACTGGTGCACCTGGCGTAACGGGGGCTACGGGAGTAACTGGTGGTATAGGGGCAACCGGAGCAACTGGAGCAACGGGCGCAATTGGTGAAACTGGTGTTACGGGAGCAACAGGGGCTACAGGAGTCACGGGAGCAACGGGAGTAACTGGTGAAACAGGAGCTACAGGACCAACGGGAGTAACTGGAGCAACAGGTGTTACGGGAGCAATCGGAGCCACTGGAGAGACTGGTGCAACTGGCGTGAGGGGAGCCACAGGTGCAATCGGATCGACAGGTGTTACAGGTCCGGCTGGTACAACTGGAGCCACCGGAGTCACGGGAGCAACAGGTGCCACGGGGGCAACGGGAATAGCAGGAGCAACGGGGGCGACTGGAGAGACTGGTGCAACAGGAGTTACGGGAGCGACAGGTGTGACAGGAGCCACTGGAGAGACTGGTGCAACTGGCGCTACGGGAGCAACAGGCCCGACCGGTGCTACGGGAGCCACAGGAGAAACTGGCGTCACAGGAGCTACAGGAGCGACAGGAGCAACAGGAGCAACAGGTTCGACTGGCGCTACGGGAGCAACCGGAGTAACTGGAGCAACGGGAGTAACGGGAGCTGCAGGCGTGACAGGAGCCACCGGAGCAACCGGAGTAGCAGGAGCAACAGGAGCAACCGGTGCAGTAGGTGCTACAGGAGTAAGGGGAGCCACCGGAGCAACAGGGGTCACAGGAGCAACCGGTGCCACAGGTCCGGCAGGCCCGACGGGTCCAACCGGCTCTACTACCCTTGTGGGTGGAAGTGTTATCTATGCTAGCAATGGAGCCACTCAAAATGTGGCCATCAACTCACCGATTACTTTCTCAACCAGTACGCTTCAAGGCGTAACCTTCAATGGTACAACGACGCTGACTATAGTGACAGCAGGCTTTTACTATTTTAATTGGCAAGTTTCTATTGCTAATGGTCAGACAGCTCCGAACACATTCGGGATCGTTGTGAATGGAAATACTACGAATACGGCGAACATGAACTCGAATTCAACCAACGCCGAAGTTTCAGGCTCTGCCGTCATCAATTTAAGTGCAGGTAATACCGTTGAGCTTTATAATTTATCGCCGGTCACTAAATCGATAACGGCACCGCAAACCGCTGCAAGAATTTCTACCTTTAGAATCGGCTCATAGCGTCTGTTGTATACTTCAATGTCATTTTTTAAAAATGGCTGATGCATCGTCTCCTTCGGTGGGTAATAAGTATCTGGAGAAACACTTGAGAGACTGGGAGGCATCTTGTGATGACAGAACATCGACAACAACAGGAAGCAAAAATAGAAGAAACAAACCATACAGAAGTCCAATTCCAAACGGTAGACGACATTCTTGAATACTATGGCAAGCGCCACAAAGGCCTGCATGATTCGAAAGAAAGCGTAAATTAAGTTCAGCCTAACCGCTTCCGGCATGATCTTTCATGCTGGAAGTGGTTTTTTAAAGACCCGTGAGCGTCGAACGAGTTTGTAGATGAGGGTGTAAAGATAAAATACTTGATTCAGCCAGCAAAATATGTTACTATTTCTTTTGTTGTGAATACGGTGGTCCGCTGCGGATAATGAAGGAAATACATAAAGTTTCCGGAAGATGCAAGAACACCTGTGTGAGAGGAGGGAGTCATAGATGAATATCGTTCAAGCGATTACTCAAGAACAACTTCGTAAAGATATTCCGAGCTTTCGTCCTGGTGATACTTTAAAAGTACACGTTAAGGTTATCGAGGGAACTCGTGAGCGTATCCAGTTGTTTGAAGGTGTAGTAATTAAACGTCGCGGTGGCGGAATCAGTGAGACTTTTACCGTTCGTAAAATTTCTTACGGTGTTGGTGTGGAAAGAACTTTCCCAATCAACTCGCCTAAAATCGATAAAATCGAAGTGGCTCGCCGTGGTAAAGTGCGTCGTGCGAAGCTTTATTATCTTCGTGAACTGCGCGGTAAAGCAGCGAGAATTAAAGAAATTCGTCGTTAATTACAAGGCGGTAGAAAGGGGCTTGTGCGAATATACAAGCCCCTTTTGTATATCCAAAAATCGTTATCATGCGAAAGCGATCTATAGGGAAGGACGGTGGGTTATGGAGAAAGATCAACACCAGGAGGCCATTGAAACCAACGTGGGGAAACCGGCCAAAAAGGCTAAGAACGAGCTTGTAGAATGGCTGAAGGCTCTTCTCATTGCTCTGGTTCTCGTCGTTCTCATTCGCTGGCTTCTCTTTAAACCGTTTATTGTGCAGGGTCCATCCATGGAACCTAACTTTGTATCCAATCAGAAGCTGATCGTCAACGAGATTTTATATGATATCCGCAAACCCGAGCGTGGAGAAGTTATCGTGTTCCATGTTCCTGATGAGGGCAGGGATTTCATTAAACGCGTGATCGCAGTTGCTGGTGATACGGTTAAAGTTGAAGGCGATAAAGTGCTTGTCAATGGGGAGCCTGTGAATGAAACCTACATACAGGAAGCAATTGATCAAGCGCATGCTGAAAACAGATTATACAATAACACGGACTTCCCGAACTCGTTCGTTCAGGACGGCGTTGTGCCAGAGGGCCATGTGTTTGTGATGGGGGATAACCGCTCCAACAGCACGGACAGCCGTATGATAGGATATGTTCCTTTGGGGGATATTATCGGGCGAGCAGACTTGATCTTCTGGCCGATTAAAGACATAGGGCTCATCAACCATTAGCCATGGCGCTATAGAAACGATGAAAGTTTGCAGAGCAAAGTAGAGGTGACGACGTTGACAATACAATGGTTTCCCGGACATATGACCAAAGCGCGCCGCCAAATTCAGGAGAAGCTGAAGCTGATCGATGCTGTAATTGAACTGATCGATGCGAGGCTTCCGCTCTCAAGCCGAAATCCCATGATTGACGAGATTTTGCAGGGCAAGCCGAGGCTCATTATTATGAACAAAGCCGATTTGGCAGATCCTGAGGTAACAAGGCAATGGCAAGCCCATTTCAAAGAAAACGGCTTAACCGCCTTCCCTGTAGATGCATCCACGGGGACAGGTGTTAAGGATATTCCGAATCAGATCAAGCTGCTGCTGAAAGAGAAGATTGACAAACAAATCGCCAAGGGCATGAACCCGCGAGCTATGCGGGTATTGATCGTGGGGATTCCGAATGTAGGCAAATCCACGCTGATTAACCGGCTTGCCGGCCGGAACATCGCCGAGACGGGAGACCGTCCGGGTGTCACCAAAGGGCAGCAGTGGATTAAGGTTGCCGGCGGTGAGATGGAATTACTGGATACACCCGGTATCCTGTGGCCAAAGTTCGAGGATCAGAATGTAGGGTACCGCCTGGCGGTCACCGGCGCCATTAAAGAGGAAATATTGAATGTAGAGGATATTGCTTTTTTTGCGATTAAATATTTCTCCAACTATTATTGGGAATCGATGAGCGAGCGCTTTGATCTTAAGGAGCGCCCCGCGGATCTGGATAACCCGGATGAAATTGTCGCGGTCATGGAAGCGATCGGAAAAAAACGCGGCTGTATCGTAAGCGGCGGAAGAGTCGATCTGGAAAAAGCCTCAAGCATTTTCCTGCGTGAGCTTCGCGCAGGTAAACTAGGGCGATATTCCATGGAATCGCCTTATTGAATCGTTAACGGAGAATGGGAGGATGAACTGCCTCTCACTCCAGCTCAACCCGAAAGAACCGTTCTGCCCGAATACCGGGAGAACGGTTCTTTTTTTAATAAAAGGATAAACATCGGAAGCAGGACCACATTATCGGCAGAAAAAACGTTCTTTCATCGTGCTCCGACCTTCTGTGCAAGTATATCGCAGCGTCTTTCTTGTGGGTAAGCGGGAAGTCCATGATGGAGTTTCAAGCCCTTCTCCTTCTGCAATCCCCTAGTCTGTTTTTTCGGTCGATGCCCTGAAGAGCGGTTTTGTTTGGATATGCGTGACTTGATAGGGTAACGCCGGTTCTTTCACCCGGGACAACAGCATGTTGGCCGCAGCAATTCCCATTTCATCGCTATAGATATGTACCGTTGATAAATGGGGTTCAACGATGCGCGATTCAGGCGCATTATCGAAGCCGCATACGGCAATGTCGCCGGGGATGGCGATATGGTTATTCTTCAAGGCTTTCATCACATTGACCGCAATAAAATCATTGGCGCATACAAAAGCGGACGGCATCTGTTTCATCTGTTTCAGCCGCTTCTCCATCCAGTCGGACTCGGAGAAAAACTCACGGTCCGGGTTTAGAACACATTGTTCCAGATCCAGCCGGATCCCCATTTCGGTCAAAGCCCGATTAAACCCCACCCAGCGTTCATTAAAGCTCTTGCAATGATGGATGTCCCCGATAAATCCCAAAGACATGTTGCCCTGCTCAATGAGCCGCCTGGTCATGTGGCAGGTGCTGTGTTCATTCTCCATCAGTAGTAAATCCGCCTGCAAGTCCGGGTAGAACATGTCAGCGGCACAATCGATAAATACGGTAGGAAGGCCGAGGCTTGTGAGCTCCTTGCTGTATTCCATATCAAATAACTCAATACAGATGATTCCATCCACTTTGGAGGATTCAAAATTGTTAGGCAGCGTCCGAGAATTTCGATCGATGTCCCGGACAATATGAATGGACAGGTTATAGCCTTCCGCGCTGATTCGTTTCTCAAGCCCGCTGATTAAGCGCGAGCCAAAATGGGAGGTGCTCGGAAGATTCGCCGTAAGAAGAGCGATGTTTCCCGGGTTTTTAGTCAGCAGGTTGTCCGTCTCCATGAAGGCAAATTGTTTGTATTTCAGTTCGATCGCTTTTTTGATAACCCTGCTGCGCGTCTCGTCCGGAATACTTTCGCTGCCGTTCAAAGCTTTGGATGCCGTATTTCTGGAGATCCCCAGTGCATCCGCAATATCTTGAATTGTGACTTTTTCTTTCGTCATGTATCTGATTTCACCTCAAATGATCAACTTCATACCAGTCTCGTTGTTTCTTCCAGGCGCTATTGACCTGAATATCTTAAATCAAATGTATAATAGATTAGCTAAAATAGCAACCTCAACTTTACAAATGCACAATCGATTTAACATTTAAACAACCGTGATTTAGTTGAAATCGACTTCGTTATTCCATTACATTTGTTAAAACATCATCTAACAAGGATGGAAATGGTGGGAATCCGTAATTTTGCGTAATGAACGACATGGATTACCCTTGTTTATGGCAAATGGATGAAGTAAACGAACAATGTATATTGCCAATTGCACAAATATATTTTTACAAAAACGATTGACTGAAGTTACAATATTTGATAAATTGTAAAAGCGACATTCAACATAAGTGAAAAATGAAAGCCTTTTCTGTAAGCAATATGTAAACTTCTCTAGAAAGAACGGGGGAACAGGTTTGGAAAATTCAATGGAACCAGCCAACCAGGGGGCAGGGATAATCAGAGAACGGAGTTCTGCGGGGCGAATGCTCGCTTTCATCAAGAAAAACTATTTTCTGTACATACTGCTAGCTCCAGCGCTTATATTGACCCTTATTTTCAAATACGTCCCGATGTACGGTGCCGTTATCGCATTTAAGGATTTCAGTCCCATTAAAGGGATTCTGGGCAGCGAGTGGGTTGGGCTCAAGCATTTTGAAAAGTTTATCGCCTCGCCGAATTTTGACGTCATTTTTATGAATACGCTTAAATTGAGTTTTTTTGGTCTGATCTTTAGCTTTCCGGTGCCGATCCTGCTTGCGCTCATGTTAAACCAGGTTCGGAGAGCGGCAGTCAAGAAGAATATTCAGTTATTCCTGTACGCACCCAATTTCATCTCGGTGGTCGTGATTGTCGGGATGCTGTTTATCTTCTTGTCGCCAACGGGGCCGATCAATCAATTGGTCATTTGGATGACGGGAAATCCGTTTATGTTTATGTCGCAGCCGGAATATTTCAGGTGGATTTATATCCTATCGGATATATGGCAGAGTGCCGGGTGGGCCTCCATTATCTATGTGGCTGCTCTTGCGAATGTGGACCCGGAGCTGCATAACGCGGCCAGCCTGGACGGAGCTAATCTTCTCCAGCGCATCCGTAATATCGATCTGCCCACGATTAGGCCGATTATGGCGATCGTCTTCATACTTGCGGCAGGGGGCATTATGTCGATTGGCTTTGAGAAGGCTTATCTGATGCAGACCTCCATGAATCTTCCCACTTCTGAAATTATCGCTACCTATGTATACAAGGTCGGCTTACAGTCAGGCGATTACGCGTACTCGGCAGCGGTTGGTTTATTCAATTCCATCATCAATGTCATTTTGCTCGTGACGGTTAACTTTATTGTCCGAAAACTCAATGGAGGCGAAGGCCTCTACTAGGAAAGGAGACATATTCATGGCCGTTAAACATTCACGCTTCGACCGCTTTCTGTTGTCATTAAATGCAATCTTTTTAACGCTTGCCGTACTGGTCGTGATCGTTCCATTGGTTTACATTGTCGTTGCTTCGTTCATGGATCCCACCGTACTGCTGAATCAAGGACTATCTTTTAAAATTTCCGATTGGAGCCTGGAAGGATATCAGATGATCCTGTCCAATCCTGCGATGCTTCGCGGATTTGGCAATGCGGTGTTCTATTCAACAGCATTTGCACTTCTTACGGTCACGGTTTCGGTCTGTGCGGGATACGCCCTTTCGGAGAACCGGCTGGCCGGACGACACTTCTTCATGACGCTGTTCATTATCACCATTTTTTTCGGAGGCGGACTGATTCCTACGTACTTGCTCGTGAGGGAGCTTGGCATGCTCAATACGGTATGGGCCGTGATCATCCCGGGTGCGGTGAATGTGTGGAATATCATTTTGTCCAGAACCTTCTTCAAAGGGGTGCCGAATGAATTGAAGGAGGCTGCTAATGTGGACGGGGCTTCCGATATGAAGATCTTTGTCCGGATCGTTCTGCCGCTATCCAAGCCCATTATCTTTGTGCTCGCGCTGTATGCTTTTGTTGGCCAGTGGAACGCATTCTTCGATGCCATGATCTATCTGGACGATCCCAAACTGCACCCGCTGCAGCTCGTTCTTAGATCGATTCTGATACAAAACCAGGCTGCGCCCGGCATGATCAGCGACCAGCTTGCGATGGCGGAGCTGAAACGGCTTTCGGAAATGATTAAATATTCCGCTATCGTGATATCCAGCCTTCCGCTATTGATTATGTATCCGTTCTTCCAAAAGTACTTCGAGAAAGGTGTTATGGTTGGCTCTCTCAAATAGCGGGCCGCCTTCAACATAGTAATCCTAATACATGATTTGGGAGGTCATTGATATGAATAAGAAGGGATTCAAGAAACAAAACCGCAAAAAAGCGGTAACTCTGACAGCTCTGGCAGCCGTGCTGCTCTTGTCCGGGTGCGGCAAGGGCGGGGAAGCCTCAAATGAGTCGCCGGACGGTAAGGTCACCCTGAACGTCCTGACGCAAAGCTCGCCGCTGGCTCCTGCCGATCCTAACGAGAAGCTGATCAACAAGCGGCTGGAGGAGAAAACGGGCATTCACATCAAGTGGAAGAACTATACAAGCGATGTATTTGCGGAAAAACGCAATCTGGCCGTCGCGAGTGGCGATTTGCCCGACGCCATCTTTGATGCGGGGTACGGAGATTACGATCTGCTGAAGTTGGCAAAGGACGGAGTTATCATCCCCGTGGAAGATTTAATCGAACAGCATATGCCCAATTTAAAAAAAGTCCTGGAGGAAGCACCGGAATACGTCAACATGATTACGGCACCGGATGGACATATCTATTCTTTTCCATGGATCGAGGAGTTGGGTTCAGGGAAAGAGCGGATTCAATCGGTGGATAACTTCCCCTGGATTAACGTGGAGTGGCTCGACGCCTTGGGGCTTGAGATGCCAACCACCACGGAAGAGCTAAAAACTGTATTGAAAGCGTTCAAAACCCAAGATCCGAACGGCAACGGACAGGCGGACGAAATACCACTGTCCTTCATTAATAAGCCGGGGGGTGAGGATCTGACATTCCTGTTTGCTTCATTCGGCTTGGGCGAGAACTGGGATCACACCGTCGTTACGGATGACGGGAAGGTCGTGTTTACCGCCGCCGACGAGGGGTATAAGGAAGCCATAGCATTCATTCACGAATTATATGAAGAGGGATTAATCGACATCGAAGCATTCCAGCAGGATTGGAATACCTACCTGGCCAAGGGAAAGGACCACCGGTACGGCATGTATTTTACATGGGATAAAGCTAACATTACGGGCATGAACGAAACGTATGATCTGATGCCGCCGCTTGCAGGGCCAACCGGCGAGATCAATGTAACAAGGACGAACGGAATCGGTCTTGACCGGGGAAGATTGGTCATTACCAGCAGCAACAAGAAGCTGGAGGAAACGGCCAAATGGATTGACGCGATGTATGAACCGCTCCAATCGGTTCAGAACAACTGGGGAACTTACGGTGACGATACGCAGCAGAATATTTTTGAGCTGGATGAAGCCAAAGGGATGCTGAAGCATCTTCCGCTTGAAGGCACGGCTCCGGTAGAGCTTAGGCAAAAAACAAGCATCGCGGGGCCGCTTGCGATCCTGGACGAGTATTATGGAAAATACACCACGATGCCGGATGATGCGGCGTGGAGGCTCAAACTCATGAAAGACGTCATGGTCCCGCACATGAAAGCGGAGAATACATACCCGAAAGTGTTCTTCTCCATCGACGAGTTGGATCGCTTATCCACGATCGAAGCGGACTTGTTCCCTTACCTGGAAAGAATGCGCACCGAATGGTACCAGAATGGAAAGGTAGATCAGGAATGGGATGCTTACCTGAAGGAATTGGATCGACTTGGACTTCAGGAGTGGCTGACGATCAAGCAAACGGGATACGACAGAAACATGAAGTAACCGTGTGGAATGCAGCGGCCGCTCATGCATATCGTTGAAGTACGGCCGTAAACCCACATGATAACGATAATGAAGGAGATCACCGAATGACGAACACGGAACAGCAAAACTATCGAAATGCCTACCATTTTTCACCTCAGAAGAACTGGATGAATGATCCTAACGGCATGGTCTATTTTAATGGGGAATACCATTTGTTTTATCAGCATCATCCATTTGGCACCACATGGGGACCCATGCACTGGGGACATGCGGTCAGCAAGGATCTGGTTTCCTGGGAAGAGCTCCCCATTGCGTTAGCGCCCGATGAGCATGGCACGATTTTTTCGGGCAGTGCGGTTGTGGACTGGAACAATTCTAGCGGATTTTTCGACGAAGGGCCCGGGCTTGTGGCGATTTTCACTCACCATCATGATGCGCCGGGCGCGCAGCAAATGATTCAGTATCAAAGTCTGGCGTACAGCAAGGACGAAGGAAGAACCTGGACGAAGTATGAAGGAAATCCGGTCCTTAGCCATGACAGCTATATTGATTTTCGGGATCCCAAAGTGTTCTGGCATGAGCTGTCATCGCAGTGGGTGATGATTGTGGCGTGCGGACAGACGGTATGTCTCTATCGATCTTCCAATTTAATAGAATGGGTATTTGCCAGCGAGTTTGGAGAGGGCATCGGATTTCATGATGGAGTATGGGAATGCCCCGATCTGTTCCCTCTTACTACGGAGGACAATGAAATACGATGGGTTATGCTTGTCAGCATTGGCGATGATTCGGCTTTTGTCGAGGGCTCCAGAACGCAATATTTCATTGGAGATTTTGACGGAACAGCGTTTATTCCGGATAAGCGCTCCAAGGGTGATGTGCGGTGGCTGGATTACGGCAGGGACAATTATGCCGGAGTAAGCTGGTCCGACATTCCTGCAGCGGATGGCAGAAGGCTGTTCATTGGCTGGATGAGCAATTGGAAATACGCAAACTTGACACCAACGGATAGTTGGAGGGGTGCCATGACCTTGGTGCGGGAACTTAAGCTGGAGATGCTGGAAGGTGAGGTCATGGTAACGCAGCAGCCGATTCGTGAAATCGAGAAGTATCGTCATGAGGTGCTTTCCTTGCGTGATATAGCCGTGGATGAGGCTGCTGTCCGATTAGCGGCTGTAAGGCTGGAGAACTTCGAGATCCTTGTCCGCTTTGATCCAACATCTTCGCTTGGTTTGAAAGTAAGGGCAGGATTAGGACAAGAAACGTTGGTCGGTTGGGATGCAAGGTTAGCCGAAGTATACGTGGATCGCAGCCGTTCAGGGCAAGCGGATTTCCATAAAGATTTCCCCGGCAAGCATGCGGCACCGTTAAAGACACCGGGCTCTATGCTGGAACTGCGGATCTTCGTGGACCGTTCGTCCGTGGAGCTGTTCGCGGATCGCGGGCAGGCGGTGATCACGGATTTAATTTATCCTGATGCTGCTTCAATGGGAATAACCGTATTTGCCGATGATAACCGGAAGGTTATAGAATCCCTCCATATCTATGAGGTTTCTTCATCTGGTGGCCAGTTAAAGTAATATGAATCGATAAGACACAAGGAGATCCGGCAGTATGCGTATTGGAGCAATGGAAGCGGGTGGCACCAAATTTGTTTGCGGTATTGGAAGTGAAGATGGAATCGTCGAGGACAGTTTCAGCTTTCCGACAGGACAGCCGGAAGAGACATTATCCAGAGCCATTTCCTATTTCAAGGATCATGAGGTAGAAGCCATTGGCATCGGGTCATTTGGCCCCATCGATCTGAAACCGGAGAGCCCGTCATACGGATATGTAACGTCAACACCGAAACCTGGATGGTCGCATACAGATGTCCTCGGTAAGATGAAGTCGCATATGGACATTCCCTATGGCTGGGATACGGATGTTAATGCAGCTGCTTTGGGAGAAGCGATTTGGGGAGCAGCGAGAGGGCTAAGCAGCTGCGCTTATTATACGGTGGGTACAGGTATTGGTCTCGGCCTTTATGCCGAAGGACGACTGGTTCATGGATTGGTTCATCCGGAAGGCGGCCATGTTCCCGTTAAGCGCCATCCCGAAGATGCTTTTGCAGGAGCCTGTCCTTATCATGGCGATTGCCTGGAAGGATTGGCAGCAGGGCCGGCGCTTGAAGCCCGATGGGGGTTGAAAGGACATCTGCTGCCGGCCGATCATCCCGCTTGGGAAATCGAAGCCTATTATATAGCGCAATCCATAACCGGACTGATCCTGACGAATTCCCCGGAGAAGATCATACTGGGCGGCGGGGTTATGCAGCAAGCTCAGCTGTATTCCCTCATTCGTGCAGAGGTGAGGCGCAATTTGAACGGATATGTGCTTGCCGACGAAATTGTACACGATATCGAGAATTATATAGTTCCTCCGGTATTAGGCACCCAGTCCGGTTTATGCGGCGCATTGGCTCTGGGAATCCGGGCATGGCAAGATTCGCAATCATAAACAGGTTCGTCATTAGGAGATCAGCCCGAGTGTTCGGGCTGTTCCTTCCTATATAACGTGTGGTAAAGAATCGAAACGAGGTGGATATATGAAATTACCGCAGAATGTACATACCATGTTGCTGCGCACGATGTCTGCGATCACGATGACCTTATTGCTGGCGACAAGCGTCATTCCGGATTCGGCATGGGCTGCGTCAGCGATCCAAGAAGCGAATGCAGCTTTGAAAGGGAAAGGAGAAAACGACATTTTTGAAAGCGCATCCAATGTAAAGACCAACCTCGAAGGGTGGCAGTTGAAGGGCAATGGCAATATGGAACAAACGGCAGAAGGTTTACGGCTTAGCTCCGATTCAAGTGAGAATGCAGCGGCGATCTCCGCAACCAGAGCAGATGATTTTGTCTATGAAGCCGATGTGATGATTACAGATATGCAAGCAGATGCTTCGCTGGTCTTTCGTTCAAGCGTTGACGGCTGGTCATCGTATATGCTGCAAATCGTACCCAGTGCAGGCTTGGTTCGCCTCAAGGATGCCCGCGAAGGGAACGGAAGATTGAAGGTTGAAAAAGCGCTCTCGTTGAGTCAAGGGGAAATCGTTCACCTAAAGGTCAAGGTGGTAGGCAGCAATATCAAGGTATTTTGGGGAAACCAATATGAACCGATAATGGAAGTCGATGATACGGCTTATTCCACAGGACACCTGGGTCTACATGTGTGGGATGGTTCCGCCCTGTTTCAAAATATCAAGGTGAGCGAGTGGAAAGGCAACCTGTTCGGACCGGTAAATACGAGCGGGGACTGGCAGCCTGACATCAAAGGGCTTAAGGGATCGGCATCGAAAGGGCTCGAAGCCTACAGAATCTATAAGAATGCGGCTGCGGATCATGTGCTGGAAGGCAATATCACCTTAGGGGGAGAGGCTGAAGCCGGGTTCTATTGGAGAGGGAACGACCAAGGAACGGAGGGATACGAAGCCATATTCAGGAGAGCGGATAATCAGGTCCGGGTAACGCTGGAAACCTCGGATGGAAAGGTGATCGGCGCATCGAGCCGTACATACCCAAGCCTGCCCACAAGTGCGCATCATGTGGAGATCCACGTCTCCGGAGACAGAATTCAAATCGCTGTAGATGGTTACGAACCGGCTGCGATCCGCATATCCGACGGAAGTTATGCGGGCGGATCGATCGGGATGAAGGTAAAGTCCGGAACGGCTTACTTTCAGGACGTGTACGTAACCCCGATGGCGGATTATTATACCGAGGAATACCGCCCGCAGTATCACTATAGCCCAATCCGAGGCTCGGCAAGCGATCCGAACGGATTGGTCTATTTCGAAGGGGAGTATCATCTCTTCCATCAGGACGGAGGCCAGTGGGCGCATGCGGTCAGCCGGGATCTGGTGCATTGGAACCGGCTGCCGATCGCACTGCCTTGGAACGATCTCGGACATGTCTGGTCGGGTTCCGCCATAGCCGACACAACGAACGCTTCAGGTCTGTTCGGGGATTCTGGAGGCAAAGGACTCATTGCCTACTACACATCCTTCAATCCTGATCGGCCGGGCGGGAATCAGAAGATCGGACTTGCTTACAGCACCGATCACGGACGGACCTGGACGTATTCGAAAGAACGGCCGATCCTCATCGAGAACCCGGGCAAACAGGGCGAGGATCCCGGAGGATGGGATTTTCGCGATCCCAAAGTGGTTCGGGATGAAGCCAACAACCGCTGGATCATGGTGGTATCAGGAGGAGATCATATCCGCTTCTATACCTCCGGCAATCTGGTCGATTGGACCTTAACGGACCGTTTCGGGTATGGGGAATATATCCGTGGAGGCGTGTGGGAATGTCCGGATCTGTTTCAGCTTGCCGTGGACGGCTCCGGTCAGCGTAAATGGGTGTTGATGATCAGCAGCGGCGCTAATCCGAACACCCAAGGCTCCGATGCGGAATATTTTATCGGCGATGTGACGCCAGACGGCAAATTTATGAATGATCATACGGCGGGGACCGTGCTGAGAACGGATTGGGGCAAGGAATTCTATGCTTCCATGTCCTTCTCCGACTTGCCGGACAATCGAAGAATCATGCTGGCATGGATGACGAACTGGGATTATCCCTTCAGTTTTCCAACTTCAGGCTGGAAGGGGCAACTGACCATCCCTAGAGAGCTGTCGCTCAGAACGACGAGTGAGGGGATACGTCTGCACCAGTCTCCAATCTCTGAGCTTGAGACCCTCCGGAATACGGTAATCCATGTGAACAACAGGGAAGTGACGGAGACCTCGCAGAATGTTCTAAAGGGAATTCAGGCAGGCGCGTTTGAAATCGAGGCGGAAGTCGAGATTCCTTCGGACAGCAGCGAGCTGGAATTCGGCTTCCGTCTGCGGGAAGGCGGCGGACAACAGACGGTGGTTGGTTATAACAACTCTGCGCATCACATGTTCATTGACCGTTCGGCATCGGGAACCACGGATTTCTCCAGTCTGTTCTCGACCGAACACAAAGCTTTGCTGCACCCCATAGATGGAGTGGTCAAGCTGCGTATTTACGTCGATGAATCTTCTGTCGAGGTGTTCGGCAATGACGGAAACGTTGTATTCTCGGACGTTATTTTTCCGGATCGGGTCAGACGGGGGTTGAGCTTTTACACCCAAGGCGGCCAAGTGAAGCTGAAATCCCTTCAGGTGCATGAGCTGGATTCCGTGTGGAGGCATCTTGATCTATCGGAACCTGCTTCCCGAATCCTGTTGGATTCATACGAGCTGGACCTGTCCCAGGGAGAGACCGAAGCGTTGTACGCAGCCGTGGATCGTGTCCAGGGCAACGGGAAGAAAACTTTGGTATGGTCATCCAGTCATCCCGATACGGTCCGGATTGTTTCATCCGATGAGACCCATGCCGTATTGAAAGCTTTGAATTCGGGAGAAGCCGTCATTACGGCATCAACCCCAAACGGAAAAATATCAGCGAGCACCCGCGTGTTAGTCTCGAGCGGAACGTTCAAAACGAATCTGACGGGATGGAAACCGGATCTCAAGGCCTCGAAGTGGGTCCTTACCGAGCATGGAATCCGGGGCAGCCATTCAAGCGATGCCAATTATATGGCGCAAGAGAAGGCAGGAGACTTCACGTTCGAAGGAGACATGCGGCTTGGAGAAGCAGGCGGTGCCGGGTCCATGCTGTTTCGGGCAAGCGAGGACGGACGAAGCGGATATTATCTGAATCTGGATCCTGGTATGAAGGCGATTCGGCTCTTCTACATGGTCGAAGGGCGATTTGAGGAACGTCAAGTCCTGGCCAGAGTCCCCGGCTTTATCCAAGGAGGAAGAACCTATCACCTGAGGATTGAAGCGAAAGGTCCGCATATTCAAGTCGACGTGGACGGGAAGACGGTAATCGATGTGATGGACGGGACATTTGCCGAAGGGCATTTTGGCGTCAATGTGTTCGGCGGACAAGCTTCCTATCAAAATGTCTACGTCCGTCATTCGTCTGAAGCTCGTCTGACGAAAACCAGCTTCACGAACGAAGCCGTGAACCAGGCAATCTATACCGAGAAATCCGTAAACGGCGAATCCGTTACCGTGAAGGAATCAACGGGTACGGGGAACCCGTTATGGGTATTGGTACCAACAGGAGAGGACGATACGTATTCCATTCGTACACCAGAAGGGAAGGCTTTGGATGTAGATACCGGGCAGAACCGGATTCAGTTATACACATATCTCGGTTATAACAATCAGCGATGGCGAGTGGAACGTCAGGAAGATGATACGGTAACCATCCGATCCGTGCACGATGGCCGGGCGATTGCCGTAAGGGCTGACGGTTCGGGGCTTGAAATGAATGAGCCTGATGCCGGTTCGGATCGTCAGCGATGGCGGCTTGGCCCTGAAGCCGAGGGAGCGATAATCGAATAAGGGGAGAGCTGCCGTTGCCGGCGGCTCTTTTTTTCGTGGGATTATAACCGACAGTTCGGCGATGCACGAACCAATACCTGCCGGGATGCAGGCCGGGATAAAAGGGTGACGCTCCGTGGCGAGTATGATACTCTAGAAGAGTTACTAGATTGATAGAACAGATAGGATACACCGTGTGCACGAATAGGTAACAAACGGTAATTCGGAACCAAAGGGGTTAAACCTATGACAGATTTATTGATGTACGAGCGTGAGTATTGGAGCCGTTATATACATATTGCAGGCATCGACGAGGTCGGCCGAGGCTGTTTGTTCGGCGATGTGGTCGCAGCAGCGGTCATTTTGCCGGAGGGATTAGTGATTGAGGGGATCAACGATTCGAAGAAACTCAGTGCCAAGAAGCGGGAGACCCTTTATGACCTCATTATGGAACAGGCACTGGCGGTCGGCGTTGGTTTGGTGGACGCGGAAACGATTGACCGCATTAACATCAAACAAGCCGCAAGGCTTGCCATGAAGATGGCGATCGAGCAATTGGCTGTTACTCCCCAGTTTTTGCTTGTTGATGCTGAGAAGGTGGAATGCGATATTCCCCAGCGTGCCATCATCAAAGGTGATGCTAACAGTCAGTCCATTGCCGCGGCATCCATTATTGCCAAGGTGACTCGTGACAAATTGTGCGAAGGGGAATGGGAGACGCGTTATCCGGAATATGGAATTGCCGTACATAAAGGCTACGCTACCAAGTTTCACCGTGAACAGCTGCAGCTGCACGGACCTACCGCGATGCACAGAAGAAGTTTTCTGAAAAATATGGAGATTGAGCAATTGTCCCTATTCTAGATTTCGATGCAGCCCGCCCTCGTCAAAAGGCGGGCTGCTGCCGATATATAAGGTATACAGAAGGTGTGGGAGGAACTATCGTGAACATCGGATCGTTGATTCGCGGACTCCTGGGTGAGCAGAAGCCGGGAGACGCCAAGATGTTGGAACTTAAGCCGGGTCAGGTCGTTCGCGGTGTCGTTATGAACGTATCGGAGGACGGGCAGGAAGCTGTGGTGCAGATCCAGGGCGTTCAAGTGAAGGCGAAGCTGGAAACGCCGCTTCGAGCCGGGGAAACCGCTCTACTGCAGGTTCAGCCGCCAGGAGAGGGAGGGACGGCCGTTCTCAAGCCGCTTAGTCAAACGCCAGGACAGCCGCTGTCCCCGTCTTCCATGGCTGAGGTGCTGGATTTTGCCGGTCTTCCGGATACGAAGGAAAACCGCGAAATGATCAAGGGTATGCAGAGCGCGGGAGTCCCGCTGACGAAGGACAATATCGCCATGTTCCGTGAGGCATTGGCCGTGAAGCCTCCGCAGATTCCCGCGGCGGAATGGGCGGAGTCGGCTGCGATCGCGTTTCACCGCGGACTGCCGATTACCCCCGAAAGCGTGAAGGGACTGCATCAGGCGGTATTCGGACCCCAGCTTCATCAACTGCTGCAATCGTTGGAGCAGCAGCTAGCGTCTGTTTTAAGCACAGGTAACGGAGGCTTGGTGGATGCGGGGAAACAAGCAGCATCCGCTAAGCCTGCTACGGCTGCTGGCGCGGAGGCCTCCGCTGCGGTACCGCAGCAAGGAGCTGCTGCGAATGGCGCAGCCGGCAGTGCCGCACAGGCCGGCTCAGGTCAGCAGGCGTTGCTGACC
>NZ_JAMBDM010000039.1:0-26012 GCF_025142895.1 Paenibacillus sp. p3-SID867 | reverse complement strand
TAAAAAACGCGCCGGACCTCATGGTCCCGCGCGCTGAATATGCGGCAGGGAGGCCAACGCGAACAGCGTTAGCCCACCCTGTTAAATGACAGGCGTGCTAACGCTGCTTGTGATGATGAAGTTGATTGATTTTGATGTTGATCATGGTATCTTCCCCTTCATTCTTCGCCAAATGATTTAGGGGAATTATAGCGCAATCGTGTTATATATTCAAGGGCAATCCATTCTTAGATCGTACGCGACCAATGGCGATGCGCCGCGATGGCATCAATGAAGGCCTCGCCGAAAGGCTTCAAATCCTCATTCTCATGCGCAACCACGACCCCTTCACCACTGGATGATGGAAGCAAATTTGCCCCTTCGGCTATGGCTGCGATCGGCTTGAAATGCTGATACGCTTCCTTGACAAAATCCAGCACCTTCGGCTCCACCAGGAGCTCCGATACGCTTAATGCGCCGCCTGCGACAAGCACTGCATCGAACAAGACGGAATCCGCCCCAAGCAGCGAATGGTTCACTTCCAGTTCCGCACCGGCTTTGCTTTGAATGACGCCGAGCTTCGCGCTAACCACCTCGGTGATGATGCTGGCTTGCTGCAGCTGTGTAAGCACAAAGGGGAGTTCATCTGTAAATCCGTTGCCTGCCAGCACCGCCACTTTACGGGTTAGCGGGAGCTTCACGGTATTCATCATGCTCAGTGCCGGAGAAGACTCACTGGAAGCGGAGCCGCTGGTTTGCGGAGGCATGGTTCCGATGCCCTCCGAAATCCGGGTGGCAAGTTCGCTCTCGACGTTCGCGAACAGGTCAACGACTTGCTGGCGAATTTCCTTTCGCTGTACTTTACCAAGCTCGAACTGGAATGCGGATACGATATGCTGCTTCTCGACCTCGGACATGCTGTTCCAGAACAGGGCCGCTTGGCTGAAATGATCCTTAAAGCTGTCACTGCGTGCCTGCACCTTACGTCCTTCCACCTTCTCGGTGAAATGCTCATAACCCCCGCGCTCCACTGGAACCGGCTTCGGCGTGTTACCGGCAATACCGTTCTTATGATAGCTGACAGGGCCCTTATTGATGGTCATACGATGCATCCCGTCACGCTGATTGTTATGAACAGCTGCGATTGGACGGTTGATCGGAATTTCGTGGAAATTGGGTCCGCCGAGCCGTGAAAGCTGGGTGTCGGTATAAGAGAATAAGCGGCCTTGCAGAAGCGGATCATTGGTAAAATCGATGCCCGGTACGACATGTCCCGGATGGAATGCTATCTGCTCCGTCTCCGCAAAGAAATTATCCGTATTGCGATTGAGCGTCATCTTGCCGATAATTTTGACGGGAATGAGCTCTTCGGGCCAAATCTTGGTCGGATCAAGGATGTCAAAACCAAAATTGAATTCCTCATCCTCCCGAATCATCTGAACGCCAAACTCAAATTCCGGATAATTTCCTGATTCGATCGCATCCCACAGATCACGCCGGTTAAAGTCGGGATCCTTGCCTGCCAGCTTCTGCGTTTCATCCCATACGAGGGAATGCGTGCCGAGCACGGGCTTCCAGTGAAACTTCACAAAATGCGCTTGTCCTTCTTCATTCACGAAACGGAAGGTATGGACGCCGAAGCCCTCCATCATTCGGAAGCTTCGCGGAAGCGAGCGGTCGGACATCGCCCACATGATCATGTGCGCGCTTTCCGAATTATTCGCAACAAAATCCCAGAACGTATCATGGGCGGATTGCGCTTGCGGAATCTCGTTATGCGGCTCCGGCTTGACTGCATGAACGAAATCGGGAAACTTCATGGCATCCTGTATGAAAAAGACCGGCATATTGTTGCCCACAAGATCATAATTCCCTTCTTCCGTATAAAACTTGGTTGCGAAGCCGCGTACGTCCCTGACGGTGTCGGCTGATCCCCTGGAGCCAGCCACCGTGGAGAATCGGACAAACACCGCCGTGACAACGGAAGGGTCCTGCAGGAATTTGGCTTTTGTATAATCTTTCATGGATTCATATAACTGAAAATAGCCGTGAGCCCCAAAACCGCGGGCATGCACGATCCGTTCCGGAATCCGCTCATGGTCGAAATGCGTCATCTTCTCTCTGAAATGGAAGTCCTCCATCAAGGTTGGACCGCGCTCGCCCGCTTTAAGCGAATGTTCATCCTCTGAGACCTTAAGTCCCTGATTGGTTGTCAAGTCTTTACCGTCATTGTCTACCGTAAATTGTTCCAGCTGTTGGTCCTTGCTTGTCTTGCCCGGGCTGTTGTTAGCATTCAAATTGGTGTTTGATTTGTCCATTTGTTGGAACCTCCTGGTATGTAGGTAGTAGATGCGTGTCTGACGTAAATGCACTTGGTAACAGATCCGCTTGCGAACCCGAAATGTATTTACCCTGCATACTGGAAAACGAATCCAGAATCAAACTTCCTTCATGAAAAGCTCATCTAACCGTCCGATTGGGTTTGAGCGCCTCCATCTCCTGTCTTCAACAAAAAAAGCAGCCCCCCTCCCTAGAGGCGGACTGCTCAGATGGTACTCCGGCGATGTTCCAAGCCTAAATTTAAATCCCCGCAAGTTTATCCGGATTCCTCACAATATAAATATTTTGCAGCAATCCGTTCCGAATATTGACAAAGATAACGCCGGTAATACTTCCTCCCTGGCGGAATATAACAGCGGTTTGATGGTTCAGTTCCTTTACCTCGATCTCCAGCGCTACTCCATCCTCCAGCTGCGCTTGGTGAAGAATGCCGATGAGGAAACGGGCAACCCGCTCCTTGCTCTCAACCGGTCTCGCAGCTGCGATTACTTTACCGCCGCCATCGGACAACAATACAGCATCATCCGCTAGCAGGGATAGGACATGTTCGGCATCTCCTTCGGAGAGGGCCGTGAAGAACCGGCTCACCCATTCCTCTGCCATGGACCCCACGCCAATCAGATCATCCTCCGTGATCCCCATCTTTCCTCTCGCCCTGCTCATGAGCTTGCGGCAGTTGGCCTCAGTTTTATCGATCAGACCGGCGATTTCCGGATAATCGAATCCAAGCGCTTCCCTCAGAACAAACACGGCCCGCTCCGAAGGAGACAGCCGCTCCAGCAGAACCAGCATGGCATAGGAGAGCAGTTCATGATTCTCGACGGCTTCATAGGACTCGCTATAGGCTTCCGGGATCGGTTCCGGAAGCCAGGGGCCGTAGTACTGCTCTCTTCGATTTCGAGCTGACTTGATTTCGTCGATGCAGCGATTCGTTACCATTTTGCACAGATAAGCTTTTGGCTCCTCCAGCTTCTCCGGGGGAAGACTTTGAACTTTCACGAACACATCCTGAACCGCGTCCTCTGCGTCCGACACCGTTCCGGTCATTTGATAAGCAAGATGAAACAGGAGCCCCTTATACTGCTCATACAGCTCTAACATGCCGTTTCTTCATTCCTTTCAAGCAGGATTGCGGCTAATTTATCGAACCATGCTGGAATAATTCCACATGAACGATTTAACTTTGTAAGCCAGCTTTCCTGTGATCATAATATCCATTCCCCAGGTACGCGACCAGACTAACCCATGTCCCGGTCCCAGCCCGACCGTATACCCCTCCAATACACTCTTATGCTTGGCTGCAGGCGCACCGATTAAATCCGCATGCACAATGCCGCCAAGTCGCGTCGCTTGGGGGATCGCTTCCTTGCATGTCATCCGGTCGGCAGCACCGTTAGCGGGATCAACCACATGCGCACAATCGCCGATGCCATATACTCCCGGGGCATCCTTGACACGATAGCTTTCATCTACAACGATTTGACCGTCCATCGTAACCGGCAGTCCGAGGCTGAGGAGCGCGGGGTTAGGAGTGAGGCCAAGCGTCCATACCGTGAGGCCCACAGGGATCGGAGATCCATCGTTGACATGAACCAGCCCCAGCTCCTCTTTGATCACTCTTCTTCCATGATGAAGGACTACGCCAAGATCGGTTAGATATCGTTCAAGCCGATGCGCCACCTTCGCAGGCCCTTCCAGGAACAACCGTTCCTGAGAATTGAATAGGTGCACACGGATTAACTTCGGATCTAAACCAAGCTTAACCGCCTCTGTCCGCATGGCGTAGACCATCTCGGCTGACGTTTCGATGCCCGTTATGCCGGCACCAGCGACGGCTGCACTCATCAGCCGCTGCTTCTCCTGCACATTCGTTTCCTTTACTGCCAACTTAAGGTTTGCGTGCCACCGTTCCCGGATCCGCTCCGCCGCTTCCAAGCCTGTCAGCGATATTCCGCCTTGTTCCGGTGCTGCCTGACGCACGATGCTTCCTATGGCCATCACAAGCACATCATATTCCAGCTTATGTTCCAGCCCTGTGCTGTCTTCCAAAGTCAGCTGCTTGCTCTCCTTATCCATGCCGGTCACCCTGCCCTGTATGAAACGGGTACCTTCCGGCATGACCTGTTCCCAAGGAACGGTAATCCCCTCTTCACTCACTGCAGGACGGAACAGCAGCACTTTCCGCACATGGGCGGAACCCATATCGATCAGGATCAGGCGCAGCTTCCTTCCGCCTATTCCTTTATGACAAGTTTTATGAATCGCTTTTAGAGCATGTATACCTGCAAAGCCTCCACCAACGACAACACATGTTAGATCCTTCATGAGACAACCCATCTCCTTTTGTTTTATGCGATTTTGCACATAACACGAGAAGAGGGCTGTTTTTGTGACATTCAATCAGACCGTTTTTTTAAAATATTCCGTAATTTATCGGCAGACATGATCTCTACATGACTTCGAGATGAAATTCATGACTCATGTTATTGCTCATACCAACGAGCCTTGCTTTACCTGTTCCGATATTTCGACGAGACGACGAATTCCCTCTTCCAGCTGAACTTCGCTGATATAGGAGTAGCTGAGTCTGATCCACGTATCCATCTGATCCAGCGGGTCGCATATACGCCCCGGCACAAAAGCTACCGATTCCGCCAGGCATTGCCGCAACAACGCATCCACGTTGATATTTTCCGGCAGCTGTATCCACAGATTCAAGCCGCCACCGGGGCTGTTCCACCGCCATTCTGTAGGCTCAAGCAGCTTTTCCATCTTATCCTTACGAAGCTCCAGGGCAATCCGCAGCTTGGCCACATGCTCCTGAAGCCTGCTCGAGAAGAAATAGTGCTGGAAAATCTTTTGCGTCAGCAGCGGCGTCCCGTTGTCCGACAGCGCCTTGGTCGGCAGGATGACATTCATCAGCTCCGGACGTGCCGCCAGCACCGATATTCGCAAACCAGGGGCCACATATTTGCTAAAGCTTCGAATGTGAATGACATAGCCCTCGGTATCGTAATAAAAAAAGGGCAGCGGCGGCGGATCTCCAAAATAAATGTCGTGATAGACCTCATCCTCCACCAGAACGCATTGATATCGTTCCGCCAGTTCAACCAGCGCCTTGCGCTGTTTAATCGGCACCGTGTACCCTGTCGGATTCTGAAAAGTCGGGTTCATATAGAACAGCTTCGGCTTCTCCGTCCGCATAAGACATTCAATCTGCTCCAGGTCATATCCTTCCGGCGTAATCTCAATGGGAAGCAGCTTGACATTTTGCTGCACAAAAACATCGATCGCCGGACTATACGTCGGCCGCTCAATCAATACTGAATCACCGCTTTTGACAAGCGAACGCGAGATCAAGTCGATCGCTTGCTGGGACCCCGTCGTAATGAGCAGCTCTTCCGGATGGACCGTTATGCCTTGTTTATCCATAAAATACCTGGCCATCTCCTCGCGCAGCTCCAAATCTCCGGACACGGAAGAGTACGTGCTTAATACCTTCGGATGCATGTCAAACACCTGTTTCACGTGATTGGACAGGAACGCGTTCGGCAGCAGCGCAGGATCAATCAGCGCTTCCGACATCTGGTAATCGACCTGATGTCTGTGAATGTCGGACAAGCGGCTGCGATTGACATATATCGATTTGGCCTGATATTCCCAAGGCCGGCTGGATATATAGTTTTCCTTCAATGTCGCAGGCGCTTTTGGCGCTACGAAATATCCTGATTTATATTTAACTTCCACGATCCCGTCTTCAAGGAGCTGCTGATAAGCCTTCAGCACCGTTAACCGGTGAACGTTCAAACGCTCGGCCATCGCCCTCACGGACGGGATTCTATCAGTCTCCTTCCACTCTCCTTGAGCAATTCCTTCCAGAATGGTGTCATAGACCGACTGCTGCAAAGTCCGCTTACCTTGATGTTTGTCGTCCAGCGTGGTTAATTCCATCTGTTCTTCCTCCGATCCGATATAGAACATATCTGTTCTACCAATCGCCAATCTGTTCTATTAACTACCTATTATAGTATAGAAAAAGGAGGATGCTGCATGATTATTTTTAACTACTTGCTTATGTGCGCCATATTCAGCACGACGTTTCTCGCCATCAAGATTGGCGTTGAAGCAGGACTGCCGCCGTTTCTCTCGGCGGGACTTCGGTTTCTTCTCGCGGGCGCCATCATCTTCCTGTGGATGGTATTGCAGCGGAAGGCAAAACCAAGCCTTCTCCTGCGCAAGGAATTCCTTCTAATCGGGATGACCAGCACATTCTTGACGTTTGCAACGCTATATTGGGCCGAGCAGCACGTGTCCTCAGGGATCGCTGCCATCCTATCGGCAACAGGCCCCATGATGATTCTGATGATCCAATCGGTTGTAATGCGGAAGAATGCCCGGCGCAGTGATTATTGGGGGTGCGCGGTCGGTTTTGCGGGAGTATGTTTGCTCATCATGCCCGAGATAGCGATGGGAAGCGATCTCATCTGGATTCTGAGCTGCATCGCCATTCTTATAGGCGAAATCGGTTATAGCGTGGGCTCCCTCGCTACCCGGAAATTATCCTTTGACATGCCTGATATTTCGCCGATTACGATCAATGCGGTGCAAATGATGTATGGCGGCGCTGCCCTATTGCTGTTATCCCTGTTCAGTGAACAGGTACAATGGAATGGTATTCTAACGCTGCCAGCCCTCGGTTCTGTCTTGTATTTAACGATAGTGGGCTCGATGCTGGGCCATAGTCTGTATGCCTGGCTGCTAAAAGCAACGAATGCCTTTTTTCCGTCCACCTGGCTCTTTGTTTCTCCGATCATTGCGTTAGGATTAGGTGCATTTCTGTACGGCGAAGCGATTTCTCTTTATTCCATCGTTGGCAGCTTGCTCATCATCGGCGGGATTCTGATCGTGAATCTGCCTGAGCTTCGAGCACGCCGGATCGCGCGCCGTGTGGCTTCAAGCGCTTGATATCGAACCCTTCAAGGTTCCAAGGATTAGCACCATAATTTAAAACGGCTGCCACTCGTAAACCTCATCACGAGTAGCAGCCGTTATGTTTCATTATTCCATGTTATGATTCAATCCTTAATCCACTTTGGCACGATATGCCTCTGCAGTCAGCAGCTTTCCGAGTGCTTCCTCCAGGTCACCTTCCACCTCAACCTCAATGATCCAACCGCCTTCGTACGGCTCTTCGTTCACAAGCTCCGGCTGGTCTTCCAGAGAAGCATTCACTTTCGTGATAGTACCTGATACAGGGGAATATAGTTCCGATACGGTTTTGACCGATTCGATGGTACCGATGCTGTCACCTGCGGCAACGACAGCGCCGGTCTCGGGGAGTTCAACGAATACGATATCGCCCAGCTGACATTGCGCATGATCGGAAATACCGACGCGCACCACATTTCCATCTACCTTCAATGCCCATTCATGATCGTCGCTGTAAACCAAATTCTCTCTGATTTCGCTCATTTACGGATACTCCTCTTTTCTTAAAGAAATGAAATCAAGGTAAATAAATGAAAAAAAAGGACGCGAAAAAAGGCATTCGCCTTCTCTCTGTCCTCGATACCTGAGAGTTTATGATCGACCGCTTCTTATGGTCCGATCTTTCCCCTTGGGTGGCTTGCGCACTCTCCAGAGCTGCGTCAGATGGCGGTTCGTTTACCTGAGAGATTACTCGTCAGCCTGGCGGGCGTAACGGTTTGCTCCTTCGGTGCCGCCAAGGTTTCAACCTTCGCGAGGCGGTCTCTCCCATCCATCGTCATCCGCATATTCGGTTGGCTTATTCTCCCACAGAATAAAACAGGGACGAAGTGATGTCAAGATATCTGACAAAAATTTTAAGACTGAAAATATTTTAGTGAAATAAAGGTTGACACTTTATGGCGAGAGACGTTTATAATAATCACAAGAACGCAAGGAAGATGATGACAACTCAATAATTTTCACGCGGATGATGGTAGCGGGAGAGATTACCGACAGGATTGACAGGTAGCGCCGAAGGAGTAAGCCGTAACACGGTGAATCTCTCAGGCAAAAGGACCTTTACCGGACGCACCTCTGGAGAGAATTCTGAATGTAGAATCACCCACGGGGAAACTCACACACGCTTGACATTATACTTACATGACATGTGGGGTAACTCTCAGGTACAAAGGACAGAGCAGAAGGATTACGCAACGAGCGGGCTTTTTTCAGCACGACTTGTTATCCTTCTGTCTGTCCTTTTTTGGTGTTTCCCCGATTGATCATGCCAATTCGAAGAGGTGAAGAGATGAGTTCATTACAACGTACACCGCTTTACCCGCTTTATTCCGATTTCCCTTCTGCCCGCTGCATCGACTTTGGCGGCTGGGAACTGCCCGTGCAATTTTCTGGCATTGTGCAAGAGCATGAAGCTGTACGCAAGCACGCCGGCCTGTTCGATGTCTCCCATATGGGTGAATTTATCGTCACCGGACAAGACGCTGAAGCATTTATCCAGAAGATGACCACGAATGATGTAACCCGCATATCGATGGGTCAGGCCCAATACACGCTGATGTGTTACGACAACGGCGGTACGGTAGATGACCTGCTTGTGTATAAACTGTCGGCTGACCGATTCATGCTGGTTGTGAACGCATCCAACATCGACAAAGACCTCAAGTGGCTTCAAGACCATCTTGCAGGTGATGTCACCATCCGTAATGTGTCCGCTGAGACGGCTCTGATTGCACTTCAGGGACCTGCGGCCATGAACATCTTGTCACAGGCCACGACTGAGGTCTTAGACGAACTTCCCTCCTTCCATTTTATCCAGAACGCACAGGTTTGCGGCTGCTCCGCCCTACTGTCCCGTACCGGTTATACCGGAGAAGATGGCTTTGAAATTTATTGCTCCGCAGAGGATGCTCCCGCAATTTGGAGAGAGCTCTTAACCGCCGGAGAACCACATGGCCTTGTTCCAACCGGACTGGGCGCACGTGATACACTCCGTTTCGAAGCGAAACTGCCATTGTACGGCCAAGAGCTTTCGAGCACGATCTCTCCGCTTGAAGCCAGTCTCGGGTTCTTTGTGAAGCTGGACAGCGGCGATTTCATCGGTCGGGAAGCGCTTCAACAGCAAAAACAAGACGGTGTGCCGCGTAAGCTGGTCGGCATTGAACTCATCGATCGCGGTATCCCGCGCTCCCACTATCCCGTATTCAACCATGAAGGAGAACCCATCGGTGAAGTGACCAGCGGTACCCAATCCCCTTCACTCAAGCGAAGTCTCGGATTGGCCTTGATCGAAACGCCATATACGAGCCTCGATACCGAGGTATGGGTTGAGATCCGCGGTAAGAAGTTAAAAGCCAAAGTAGTAAAGACACCATTTTACAAAAGAGGAGCTGCCTTAACATGAAGCATCGTTACTTGCCTATGACGGATCAGGATCAAGCCGATATGCTTGCTGCGGTCGGCGCGGAAACGATCGATGATCTATTTGCCGATATCCCCCAAGCGGTCCGTTACAACGGTGTCCTCCCCATGTCAAAACGGCTGGGTGAGCCTGAACTTCTGAAGCATATGCGCGACCTATCGGACCGAAATGCCGATTTTGACCGTTATACAAGCTTTCTCGGGGCCGGTTTGTACGACCACCATATTCCGGTTGTGCTCAATCATGTGATTTCCCGATCTGAATTCTACACGGCGTATACGCCTTACCAACCGGAGATCAGCCAAGGCGAGCTGCAAGCGATTTTTGAATTTCAATCCTATATCTGTGAATTGACCGGCATGAAAGTGGCCAATGCCAGCATGTATGACGGTTCCACGGCGCTTGCTGAGGCTGCGGCGCTCGCCAGCGGTGCAACCAAACGGAAGAAAATCGTCATATCGCGTGCCGTCCATCCCGAAGCCCGGGAAATCGTTCTGACTTCGGCTCGCGGCCTCGATCTGGAAGTCGTGGAAGTCGGCATCGCCAATGGTGTTACCGACCAGGATGCGCTCGCCGCTGCCATAACGGAAGATACCGCCGCCGTCCTTCTGCAATCACCGAACTTCTTCGGCTGTATTGAAGACGTGAAATCGATCGAACCGCTGGTTCATGAGAAAAAAGCATTGCTTGTGCTGAGCGTAAACCCGCTGTCCCTCGGTTTACTGGAATCCCCTGGCGTGCTTGGAGCCGACATCGTTGTCGGCGATGCCCAGCCGCTCGGCATTCCAGCTTCTCTTGGCGGACCGACGTGCGGATTCTTCGCGGTATCCGAGCCGCTGATGCGCCGCATTCCCGGACGTATTGTGGGTCAAACCGTCGATCAGGACGGCAAACGGGGTTTTGTACTGACTCTGCAGGCACGTGAACAACATATTCGCCGCGAAAAAGCAACGTCGAACATCTGCTCGAACCAGGCGCTGCTCGCGCTGTGTGCATCCGTTTATATGTCCACCCTGGGTAAAGCAGGCATGCAAGAGGCGGCGCTTCTGAATGTTCGTAAATCCCATTATGCTGCCGATCGTGTCGCCAAAGGCTCGCTCTCCCTTCCATTCAGCTCGCCGTTCTTCAATGAGTTTGCGGTAAAGCTGCCTGAAGGAACGAACGTGAAGGAGATCAACTCGAAGCTTCTGGTTGCAGGTTACATCGGAGGTTATGATCTTGGCGCTGCGTACCCTGAGCTTCAAGGATGTATGCTTATCGCTGTGACCGAACGGCGGACGAAGGAAGAAATCGACCAATTTATTGGTGAATTGGAGGCGATCGTATGAAACCGGAGAAAGCATTGATATTCGAACTCAGCAAGCCCGGCCGTGTCGCCTATTCCCTTCCCGATTGCGACGTACCGGAGATCGACGCCGCATCCTTAATACCAGAGGGCCTGCTGCGCAGCAAACCGGCCGAATTGCCGGAAGTATATGAAGTGGATGTCATTCGTCACTATACGGAGCTGTCGCGGCGTAATTTCGGCATCGATAACGGCTTCTACCCGCTCGGCTCATGCACGATGAAATACAACCCGAAGATCAATGAGGACGTTGCCCGTTTTGCCGGCTTTGCCAAGATTCATCCGTACCAGCCAGAAGAAAGCATTCAAGGCGCTCTGGAGCTGCTTTACACCCTGCAGAATGATCTGGCGGCACTTACCGGGATGGATCAAGTAACGCTGCAGCCCGCTGCGGGTGCGCATGGGGAGTGGACGGGACTCATGCTGATCCGTGCTTACCATGAAAGCCGCGGCGAGAAACGAACCAAGGTCATTGTTCCTGACTCCTCGCACGGCACCAACCCAGCCAGCGCAACGGTTGCCGGTTACGACACGATCACGATTAAATCCAATGAGCGCGGCATGGTGGATCTGGAGGCTCTGCGCGCCGTCGTTGGTGATGATACAGCCGCACTGATGCTGACGAACCCGAGCACGCTCGGACTATTTGAAAAGCAAATCGTGGAAATCGCCGAAATCGTGCACGAGGCAGGCGGTCTTCTCTACTATGATGGAGCCAATTCCAACGCCATCATGGGCATTACCCGCCCAGGCGACATGGGCTTCGACGTGGTCCATCTCAACCTGCACAAAACGATGAGCACGCCGCATGGCGGCGGTGGCCCCGGTGCAGGCCCTGTCGGCGTAAAGAGTTTGTTGATTCCGTTCCTGCCAAAACCGATCGTGTCCAAACGCGAGGATGGCACCTATTATTGGGATTACGATCGTCCGCAATCCATCGGCCGCGTGAAGGCATTCTATGGTAACTTTGGCATCCTGGTCCGGGCCTATACGTATATTCGCACATATGGACCGGAAGGACTTCGCCGTGTCTCGGAGCTTGCAGTGCTGAATGCCAACTATATGATGCACCGTCTGGCTCCATATTACGAAGTTGCCTACCCGGGCCTGTGCAAGCACGAATTCGTGCTATCCGGCAAAAAACTAAAAGAGTTTGGCGTGCGGACACTGGATGTTGCCAAGCGGCTGCTTGATTTTGGCTATCATCCACCAACCATCTACTTCCCGCTCAACGTAGAGGAATGCATTATGATTGAGCCGACCGAGACGGAGAGTAAAGAAACACTGGACGGTTTCATTGATACGATGATCCAGATCGCCAAAGAAGCCGAAACCACGCCGGAGGTTGTCATAGGCGCCCCTTATACCACGGTCGTGAAACGACTTGACGAAACGACGGCGGCACGCAAACCGGTTCTGAACTGCACCTGCGGTTAATATTGAGTTGATCTATATGCCATAAGAAAGGGTGTCCCTCGCCGTGGGATCGGCGGTAAGGGACACCCTCTTTATGCGCTCAAGTACCTGTACGGGGCCGGCCGGTAACCTTGTTGTATTCCCTTAAGCCAATAGATGCCCGAAGCGCCGCATCATCCATTAGCATAGTCCCTGTTACTCCTCCTTCTTGTTCTCTATTAGTACGCCCAAATATATGATATAAAGTATATAATTATATACGGCTTACTTCTACCAAGCTGACAAAAGACGAAAGATGCGGTGATCAAATGAGTAACCCGATACATGGCCTGGATGTAAACCCATATCTTGAGCGTATTGGATACACGGGCCCGATTGTAAACAGCGCTTATATGCTCGCCAGATTGCAGGAACAGCATGTGCATACCGTACCCTATGAAAATCTCGATATCCTTGATCGAATTCCACTGTCCCTGGATATCCCCGATCTTTACGATAAAATCGTAACTCGGCATCGCGGCGGCTACTGCTTCGAGCTCAATGCGTTGTTTGGCTGGCTGCTGCAGGAACTGGGATTCAAGGTCACTCATTACTTCGGACGCTTCTGGCGAGATGAAACCGATACGCCTGCTAAACGTCGGCATCATATTCTGCAGGTGGATATTGAAGAACAACGATATATTGCCGATGTCGGCGTCGGAGGAGCCGGACCTCGCCATCCTCTGGAATTGGTGGATGGCCTTGTGCAGACCCAGGGGAACGAGACCTATCGGCTCGTCCAAACTGAATCGTATGGCTGGATGCTCGAAGAGTGGAAAAAAGAAGCCTGGGATCCCGTCTTCTCCTTTACGGAAGAACCTAACCTGCCGAGAGATTTCATCACCACTTCATTCTGGTGCGAGTATGCCCCCGATTCGCCTTTTAACAAAACGGCTCGGGTGTCCATCCGTACGGCAGAAGGCAGAAACACCGTGGATGATGACGAATTCAGAATTTACAAAGCCAGCGGCGTCCACACCTTTAAACCGGGCAATGCACGGGAATATACCGAAGCACTCTATACATATTTCGGCATTCCTATCCATAAATAAGAATAAACCGGGCTTTCCCATGCAGGGAGCCCGGTTTTATTGTTAATATTCGACTTTGCGCTCGGCTGCGCTCCACGCTTGAAATGGCAGCAAATAATCCGCTGTTTGAACCTGCTTCATAGGGATGGAGCGCTGGTCCACCGGCATCGCGATTTCATCGTATATGAAATGATCGTCGAATCCGATCTCAGCCGCATCCTCCTTCGTGCTTGCATAATAAACGGCATCAGGTCTGGACCAGTAGATGGCCCCCAGACACATCGGACAAGGCTCGCAACTGGTATAAATCGTACAGCCTTTTAATTGGAAATCCTCCAGGTGTTGACATGCTTCCCTTATGGCTTGCACCTCGGCATGAGCCGTCGGGTCGTTCAGCGCGGTAACCAAATTACGGCCCCTGCCGATCACTTGACCATCCTTCACCACAATCGCTCCAAAAGGACCACCCTCCACATGTTGAACGTTTCGATGGGCCTCTGCAATTGCTTGACGCATCCAGTACTCATGATTATGTTCGCTCATTGTGTACAGCTCCCTTCCCATGTTCATCCTGATCCCGGTGCTGTTTTCCATCCATGCCAATCACCTGGGACAGCTAATTATCATCATAGCATATCTTCCTTTGATCTCCTCCATTTTTCCAGTCGAAAGGAGAAAAATGGATTGACGAAGTGTATACAAACGTATACAATCACTTTAATGGTATACAAATGTATACGTGATTATTGATAAGGAGGTTGATGTTATATGCGCCAAGAGGATCAGGACTCATCGAGTCAAAAACGGGCGGAGCCCCGCGAGCGTGATAGCAGCCACCGGCACGGCGGGCGGCACGGAAGACGGCGAGAGGAAGGCTACGGCGGCAGGGAAGGCGGTAAGATGGCGCAGACGTTCCGCCGGGGGCGCGCGCTTTCCTTTTTGGACAATTTGATTGTGAAACGGGAGACTTTGAAGAAACAAGTGAATGATCCGGACTTTGAAGCCATCAGAGAAGTGGTCAGCGGAGAGCTGAAAGCGGTAGACCAGATCATTCAGGAGTACATTCAGGCTTTTGAGCTGTATGACACGAAACCATCGCAAGACACCCCATAATGGCTGTCCGCTAATCTTAAACCAATAACCCTAACAGAGGTAGAACTTGGAGTGTGATAATTCTTGATCAGAAAGTTTTTTTCGTACTATCGACCCTATAAGGGATTGTTTATTTTGGATTTTACGTGCGCCGTTATTGCCGGACTGCTGGAGCTTGTTTTCCCGCTTGCCGTCAGCAAATTCATTGACGATCTGCTGCCCAGCCAGGATTGGCCGCTTATCCTGATTGCCTGCATCGTCCTTCTCTCCATCTATGCGCTGAATACCGCGCTGCAATACATCGTGACTTACTGGGGGCATATGCTCGGCATTAATATCGAGACGGATCTGCGGGAGAAGATGTTTTCCCACATTCAGAAGTTATCCTTCCGTTTCTTTGATAACAACAAAACCGGCCATCTCATGGGACGCATCACAAATGATCTTAATGACGTCGGAGAAGTAGCCCACCATGGACCGGAAGACGTGTTCATCGCCGTTATGACACTGCTCGGTTCTTTCTCCTTAATGGCTTACATCAACTTAGAGCTAGCGCTTCTGACTTTTATCATCGTGCCGTTTATGGCATGGCTGATCATTAAGTTCGGCGGCAGAATGACCACGACCTATCGTCAACTGTTCCGTAATGTAGGGAATTTCAACGCCCGCATCGAGGACAATGTCGGGGGTATCCGTGTGGTTCAATCGTTTGCGAACGAGGAGCATGAGAATAAACTGTTTCAGGAAGAGAACAAACAATTCCGGGCGACCAAACTGCTGGCTTATAAAACGATGGCAAAAAGCATGTCCATCAGCTATATGCTGATGCGTCTGATCACGGTATTCGTCATGATCTGCGGTGCCTGGTTCTTCATCCAAGGCAAAATTGAGATGGGTGAATTCATGGCCTTCCTTCTGCTCTCCAACATCTTCTTCCGTCCGATCGAGAAGATCAATGCCGTTATTGAGAGCTATCCCAAAGGGATTGCCGGTTTTAAACGTTATCTGGAAATCATGGATACCGAGCCGGAGATCGCCGATGTGCCTGATGCCGTATCCCTTTCATCTGTACGGGGAGATATCCGCTTTGAAGGCGTTACCTTCGGATACGAACCATCGCGGACGATACTGAATAACATCCATTTGACGGTCCGTGCCGGAGAAACGGTTGCGTTTGTAGGACCGTCCGGTGCGGGAAAGACCACCATCTGCAGCCTTCTCCCCCGTTTCTATGACGTGGATCAGGGGACAATTACGGTGGATGGGATCGACATCCGGAATATCAAATTGCAAAATCTTCGCAAGCATATCGGCATTGTGCAGCAGGATGTGTTCCTCTTCTCCGGTACGATCCGTGACAATATCGCTTATGGCGACTTACATGCCACGGACCAGCAAATCTGGGAAGCTGCACGGCGTGCTTCGCTCGATGAACTGATCCGAAGCCTGCCGGACGGTATGGAAACGGTGATTGGGGAACGCGGTGTCAAGTTGTCCGGCGGTCAGAAGCAGCGCTTGTCCATTGCGAGAATGTTCCTTAAGAACCCGCCGATTCTTATACTGGACGAAGCCACCTCGGCACTCGACACGGAAACGGAAGCGCAAATCCAGAAGTCCCTGGCTGAGCTGTCCGTCGGCAGAACAACGCTGGTGATCGCTCACCGGCTCACCACCATCCAGAGCGCGGACCGGATTATCGTTGTCAATTCCGAAGGCATTGCCGAACAGGGGACGCATCAGGAATTGATTCATTCCGGCGGCGTGTACAGCAGGCTTCACCAAGTTCATTAATGAACCTATGATCCGTAGTTTTACATGAATACTGAACTGATCTTCTTGAAATCCCGTATCAAATATATAAAGGATGCCTCCGCTTAGAAGCGAGGCATCCTTTTTTTCGAGACTATTTATGAATTGAATCATTAGACAAGCTATCAAGATATACGCAACAGAATTTTCGCCTCATTGTCCTTGGATAAAAAAGTTGCCGCATGGAAACATTAATGGCGTACGACAAAGACATCATTCAGGAGGCCCTTTATGTTTTATATCTACAGTGTCGGTCTACTCTTCGGCGGACTGTCGATTATTAACCTTGTCTTCTCATACCAAACCAAGCATATCCAGCACCTGTTCTGGCCTACGCTGCAGTTTCAGTTATTCATGCTTCCTCTGTTCCTCATCGCCAACATGTGCATCGGATACGGAATCCGATATGGATATAAAGCCACCGATCAGTTAGGCTATACGTTGATCTTCTCCAAATGCCTGGAAATCCTGATTTCGTTAGGGGTGGCTTACTTGTTCCTGAAGGAAGTCCCTACATGGAAAAATTGGGCCGGCATCGGTATCATTGCGCTGGGCATATTCCTTGTTAAACAGAAATGAGCGTACCTAGCGCACGGATGCTTTTTTCGCCTGATCCCTTTCTCTGCCAACATCCTCTCGGACGTCAGATCCCGGTGTTAACGTTATCTCTTCCCCATCCAACCTTGTTCGTAGGCGTAACGAGTCAGCTGGACCCGATTATCCAAATGCAGCTTTTGCAAAATGTTCTTCAGATGGTTCTTGACCGTATTCTCTGATATGCACAAGTCAACCGAAATATCGCGGTTGGACAGCCCCTCGGCTACGAGCCCCAATATTTCTTTTTCCCGTGCCGTTAATGGACTATTGCCTGGATCCGGCTTGTCATGCTGCGAAAATTCCTTCAATATACGGAAAGCAAGCTCCCTGCTCATCGGCGCTTCGTCTACGGCAATGGCCTTGAGGTACTCGTGCCATGATTCGGGATTCAGATTCTTTAGCAGATAGCCTTGCGCTCCACGTTTCAGGGCGTCAAACAAGTGAGCAATGTCGTCGGACACCGTGACCATGACAATCTTAACGTAAGGAAATTTGTCCTTCACTCGCTTGGTCGCTTCCAATCCGTCCATCCCAGGCATCTGAATATCCATGAGAATAATATCAGGCATCCATATTTCGGTCAGTTCCAGCGCTTCCTCGCCGCTTTGTCCTTCGGCCACGACTTCAAAGGTCGGGTCGCTGCTTAGAATGGTGCGAATTCCTTCTCTGGCAAGATCGCTGTCATCGATGATTAACACGCGAAACGGCTGCTCGTTCATGCGGTATTCTCCTTCCGAATGCTGATGATCGTCTTGTTGTTGCGTCTTTCCACCATGAACTTCCAGCCCATGGCCTCAGCCCGATCCTTCATAATTTTGATTCCATACCGATTGCTGCCAAGCGGCTTATCCAACTCAAACCCTTTGCCATCATCGCTGACGGAGCAATGCCAGCTTGAGTCCGCCGCTGTCGCGGTTATTATTACGTGCTTCGCTTCGGCATGCTTATGGATATTCAATAAGGCTTCCCTGATCGAAGCCAGCAGCTCCACCTTTTCTTTGGCAGATAACATCTCATCCGGAATTTCCCACTGCACGTCGAAATGCAGATTCGTCTCCTCCTTAATTTCCTTAATCAAGCTGTCCATGCTATGCATCCACGGAATGGCTTGCGGATCTGCCGGATATCGGAGATTAGCAATAGCTTCTCGTACATAGGCATTGGTTCGGTGGACACTTTCCTTAATATCCTGATATGGAATTTCTCCGGTTAGCCCCGATTTCTCAATTCGGTCAATCTGTGCGTTCAGCAAGAACAAGGATTGGGCGATTCCGTCATGGAGCTCTCGGCCAATCTTCTCCCTTTCATGCATGGCCGCTTGCAGTGCTCTGGATTGGTTCAGTTCCTCCTGGTTCCGTTCAATCAATGAGAACAACTGGGTAAGAAACAGAATGGAAACCAAGAACACGATTACAGGTGCCAGCAGATTGCCAAGATCCATCGATATATAAGGCAGCAGAAACTCATGCCGAACATACTCCCATATGCCAATCGTCAAAGTGGGAATGATCAGAATCAACCATTTCATTTGTTTATAGGACATACCCTGCCTCCTATTTCATTTCAAAACATAAATGCACCCGTCGCTTTATCTATCATATAGCAACTGGCTATCCCTTCATTGTAATCAAGATTGACCATAAACGGAATGACTCTAAAGAGCTACTGACCTTACCAGTTTCACCCGTACTGAAATAACCTATTTACAATTCGAGTACAAATCGCGTATAAAGAGTAAAAGATATCCATTCATTCCATTTCCGATGAAGGGAGCTGCAGTTAGATGAAGCAAAAAATTGCAGTGATCATTGTACACGGATTGGGAACACAAAAGAAAGACTATGCGGATAAATTTATGAAAAAATTGAGAGGAACCTTCTCTCAAACATCTGGCATTCCGCATGAGCAACTGGCCATGGAGGCCGTGCATTGGGCCGATGTATTCGCAGGACGCGAGTCCGAATTAATCAGCAGCAGCATTAAACCTTACCGTTTACGTTATCAGCACCTTCGGCAGTACGTGATCCACAATCTGGCGGATGCCGTAGCTTACCAACCCGTGGAAGCCGAGGATCAGAATTATGAGGCCATTCATCGGACCATCAGTGAAGCGCTGCACCGACTTGCCCTCGCAGCGGGCCCCCAGGCTCCATTATGCGTGATTTCTCATAGCCTGGGATCCGTAATCGCCAGCAATTTCTTCTATGATCTGCAATTCTCCTCCCGCGGGCATCGTCTTGTCGTTGACCCGGAAGCTCCGTTGGAGCGGGGAGAGCTCCTGACCTTATTCTATACGCTGGGAACCACCTTGCCGCTGTGGAGCATGCGGTACCGCGATTTTGATAGGCCGATCGAAGTCCCTTCCATAAAGCTGAAGCACTATCATGATCGGCTGCTGGGAGAATGGGTTAATTTCTATGATAAAGACGATATCCTTGCTTACCCTCTCAAAGGCATAAATGAAGAATATGACCGCACGGTGCGTAACGATATATCCGTTAACGTGGGAAACTGGCTAACCAGCTGGAATCCCCTGTCACACAGCGGTTATTTCTACAGCAAACCGATCCTGGAGTATATTGCTTCAAGTTTGGAAGCGACCTGGCGGAGTGTCAACCAGGTTAAATAAAGTTATGCCGCAAAGACCAGGCGTCTTTGCGGCATTGTTACTCATAGGGTTATATTCATCACCCATTGTTCTCCGATCGGCCCCATTCTTCTCCTGCCCGTATCTTGGAAACCAACCCGTTCATAAAGCTGCTGAGCCGGAACATTCTTATGGTTTACGGCCAATACCACCTCACTGCAGGTAGGAAACTGACTCCGGATGAAGGATGACAGCGCAAGGATCCCTCTTCTGGCATATCCCTTACGCTGCTGCCGATGGTCAATGGATAAGGTGGTTAGCAGCATGGCATGAGGATTGCTTGTGTACTCTTTGACGCGTTCCGTCGCGTGCAGGATAAAGAAGCCAACCGGATGACCATCCGCTAAAATAACGATAGGATGCTGACCCTCAACTACGTTAAGTGCTTCTTTTGGATGAGCGGTAAATTGGACTTGATCATCCGGAAGCTCGAATTCTTTCAAGATGGGCAGGTGCTCAGCCGAACGGAAATCCAGCTGAATATGTTCTGCTTTTTGCATGGGTACATCTCCTCTGTATATGGTGAAATGGATTCATAACTTACTCTATCCACTGCAATCCTAAGCTACTTGATCATCCTGTTTCTTCGCCATACCATAGCTGTCGGAAGCTTTCGCTTGAAGCCAGCAGCTGTTCCGCCGTGCCTTCGGCTTCAATCTCTCCGCCGTTCAACACGATAATATGGTCAGCATGGTTAAGCGCGGCTTTTCGATGGGATACCACGAGACAAGTCGCTCCTCCGCGCTCGCTGAACAGTCTCTCCCATAACTTGCGCTCCGTTTCAACATCCAATGCGCTGGATAAATCGTCAAACACATACAGCTCCGCGTCCCGTACGAGCATCCGTGCAGCCGCAGTCCGCTGAGCTTGACCACCGGACAGCTTGACTCCGCGTGGTCCTACCATCGTCTCCAGGCCATGCTGCAGATGCTTGATATCTTCTTCCATTACAGCCGCATGTAGTGCGCGCTCCAGACTCCCCGGCTCCTCCATTATGCCTAGCAGGATATTGTTTCGCAGTTTATCGCTGTACAGCCTGGGGATCTGTGCCGTATACGCACTTTGTGGCGGGATGAAGAAATCAGCTGGCTCAATCACCCTTTCACCGTTCCACCGGATTTCGCCCTTTTCGGCAGGAAGTAAGCCCAGCAATGTGCGAACTAACGTCGTTTTACCGCTGCCAATCATCCCCGTAACGACAGTAAACGTACCCCGTTTCAGGGTCAGATTAATATTCGAGATGCCGCGTCCGGTTTCGGGATATTGATACGACAGTCCTTGCGCTTCAAGCAACGAGAGGGGCGGTGCCTTGATAATAGCCGGTTCCATGCCGTCTTCGGCAGTGGAAATAGCGGAAGGACTGAATCTTCCATCGGTCAACGAATCTATCTGTGCCCTGTGATCAGGATGAGCTTCCTTCTCTTGATTCCGTTTGTTCTTAAACTTACCGATACCGATATAATTGGCTGCCGTAAGCAGCGAAGCCGGTGCCCCTTGCAGCATGGATTTGATGCGCTGAAAGCTGACGCCCATCTGCTTGTAGTAAGTCATGAAGTTGCCTACGTTCGATATAAGCTGTGTGACAAAAGTTAAATAATACACAAATAGCGACAAGTCCCCAACCGTAAAATCGCCACTTCGCATCTTAAGACTCGCAAGCACAAGGATCAATCCTGTGCCGAGATTGACGGAGTTGGTGAACACGGAAGACAAGGTTTCCGTTAGCAGCTTATCCTTCACCATGGACTGGCGCCGCTTCTCACTAAGGCTTACAAACCGTTCTACTACTCGTTTCTCAGCCCCTGCGACTTGAATGGCTTGCACATTAGCAAACATTTCGCTAATCGCACCGGTTACCTTTGCCGTCGATTCCCGGCTTGCCGCCCTGTATTTCTGGATGCGCGCGGTTGCGATCTGAGCCGCAGTGACCACCAATATCAAAGGAACGAATACGAGAATCGTCAGCTGCAGATCAATGGATATGAGAATCCAGCTGGCAACGATTACGAATCCGACCAGTCCTAGAGTGTCCACTGACCAGCTCGTCGCTTCTTCTGCCTGATCCACGTCATCACGGAAATTGCTGATGGCTTCTCCCGGGGAGCAAGGGATTGCCCGTGCTCCAGGCTCTTTCATGACATGGGACAGCATATTTCGGCGGAGCAAGGTGCTGATCCGGAAGCGGAAATGCACGTCTGTCATGAAACCGCCGAAGATCAGCGCAATTCGGGCTAATGCAGCGCCAATGAGCAGCACGGCAATTGCCCAAACGCCGTAGGGAAAAGCATATGTACCTTCCAAATGGTCGAAGAAAGCCTTAGTTAACAGTCCGGGAACCAGCGGTGCCATATGTATAAGGGACCACGCGAACAGGTTGATTAGGTACAACCCCGGGCGGTACATAATCAACCGCCAGAAAAAATGACTTGTTTTCATGCCAGCACCTCCTCCATTCCAACGGCTAGCATGCGGCTAAACCGTGATTGCGGGTTTGAGACAAGCTCTTCCCGGCGTCCGCTTTCGAGCATTCTACCATTCTCCAAAATAAGAATCCGGTCGGCGCGCTGAACCGTGGCTAAGCGGTGGGCAATGATAATACATGTCTTCTCCTGAAGCAGACGCGTAATGGCTGCTTCAATCCGATATTCCGTTAACGGGTCGAGGCGGGACGATGCTTCATCAAGGATGACGAGACCCGGATCCGTCAGAAAGACGCGGGCAAACGCCAGCAGCTGGGCCTCACCGGCCGACAGGCTTCCGCCGCCTGAGGCAAGGCTCGTACCGAGCCCTTCGGGAAGCGAAGCATACCAGTCTCCAAGCCCAAGCTCCTCCAGCACGGATATAATTCGGCGATCCTCGATGCCTTCATCAAACAAGGTCAGATTATCACGAACTGTCCCTTCCAAAATCTCAATATTCTGCGTAACCATCGCGACCTTGCGCCTCAGTTCATGAAGCTTGCAGTCCCGGATATCCGTTCCTGCCAGCTCGATGCTTCCCTCTTGCGGATCATAGAAACGCAGCAGCAGGCGGGCAATCGTCGTTTTACCGCTGCCTGTACGCCCGAGCAGCCCCAGAGTCTGGCCCGGCTCGAGCCGCAGCTGCAGATTTTCGAGTGTAACCTGCCCGCCCTCTTCATAGGAGAAGTTTAGGTTGCGGAATTCCACCGACAACGGGCCTGCCGGAAGCGGAGCTCCGGGCCCGTCTTTAATCTGGGGCTCGGTTGCAAGCAATTCCCGGACTCGCATCAAGCTGGCATCTGCCTTTTGCAGGTCCTCCAACTGGGTGCGGATCTTCTCGATCGGTTTGGCTAGCAGCTCGGTATAATAAAACACTAAATATATGGAGCCGATCGTCAAACCGCCTTGTCCGTTCTTCCACAGTATGGCGCAGACGATAAATGCGGCCGCATTGCCAAGCGCAAACACCAATATCGTTGTGCTCCACATGAGGAAAAATCCGATGAACGCACGAACTCGAACCGGCAGCATGCGTCTGGCCATCTCGTAGAATCGATTCATGACATATCCTGCTGCCCCGTTAGCACGCGTATCTTCAGTGCCTTCGAGGTGTTCGCCAATGAATCCGTAGAAATCCGCATTTAGCTCACGCCAGCGCTTCCATACCGGTATTGCAAATCGACGGATATGTTGAATGACGTAAATGCTGCCGACAACAAACACGGTCATGACAAATCCAATCCAGAAGTTCTCCCGGTACAGAAGAGCCAGTATTCCGATCATAAGGAGCAGATTGCCGAACAGATGGATAATAAAGCTGGAGAAGAAATTGGCAAGCGCATTCACATCGCCATCGACCCGTTCGATTAAAGAGCCCGACGTTTGGGTTTTGTGAAAGCTCATATCCAGCGACAGGCAGTGCTCCGCCAATTCAGCTCGAAGCTTGTTGGTTGTTGTCCAGCCCAGATTCTCGCTATAGTAAGCAGCCGCAATGGAAACGCCTTGTTGGAGCAATGAAAATACGATAAAAAAACCTGCCGCATAATAAAGCGATGTCAGACTTCCCTCTCCTTGAGCCGTATCGATAAAATACCGGATGATCTGCGGATTAATCAGTTGCAGTCCGATTGAAAATAACAGCAGCACGCTCAGGGCTGCCAGCAATTTCTTATGCGGGAATACGTATCGGAATAACATCTCCCTGTACATGCCTATCCCCGTGGTCCTTCGCTTGCTGTGTAACATGTGATCGCTTTGCATTCGTCTATAATCCCCCCGCTTCAGGTTAACCCTCTTGATAATAATAAGCTTCCTGGATAGATATGACAAGAACATGGGTTCCTGTTTTCGAAAAAATTTACAGCCGATTGATTTGTGACGATTCTGCCGCAATATCGGTCTGATCAAAGTGACCCTTTTGGGTACACGCCAAAAAGACCAGCCCCCTTAACATGGAGACTGGTCTTCAAAACTGCTACGTATAGAGAATCAACCTTATCTTATGTCTCTGCCACTAATTTCAAGAATTGATTGATCATTTCAGGGGTTATTTCCTGGTTCTCTGGCATTTTGACTGCCGGGCTCTTATCAACGGATTGGATGGCCACATTGGATCTGGCCGCACTTGAAGCGATGCCCGATCGGGCTTGTCCATCATGCACATTGTCATGATTAGCTAGCATCATCATCAGAAAAGCACTCCCAAGTCCTAGAGACCACATATTCATTTTGTTTTTCTTGTTCATCTGCGTTGCTCCTTCCATCACTTGTAGTGACAAACCTAGTATAAGGTCCAAACCTTAACGAGAGATGAAGGCAGCCTAAAATCGAGTTAAGCAAAGTGAAGAAATGATTATTTGCATGAATTCCATCACTGCTATTAAACAAGCCATATTTTATGATTGTCAGACGCTAATTTCTCGGTTTACATAACATTAATTATGTAGTAGCCCTTCAAGATTACTTCCAGATCTGATCGAGCTTATCCGAATAGAAAGCAATCGCTTTTCGGTAGCTTTTGATTCCCTCGTCATTACTGGTTTCGCCTATTTCTTTAAGCAGAAGTGCCATCGCCTTATCGTATTGTCCCAAATTGTACAAGGTCATCGCATAAAATACGTTAAACTCCCTCGCCTCGGGATATTCCTGCAAGCCCTGCTCCAAAATCCCCTTGGATTTGTCGTACATTCCCAACGTACGATAGGTGCTTCCAAGTCCAAGCAATGCACCGCATCGCTCAGGATTTTTCAGGCCAGAAGAGATCGCCTTCTCATAATAAGGAACCGCCTCACCCTCAAGCCCCATCAGATCATGCACCCAGGCCAGCTGATACAGGATTTCGGGATCGTCTGGGGATTGGGCTAACAGCCCGAGGAGAATTTCTTTGGCTTCCTCCGGTTGACCTGCAGTGCGGAGTTCAATAGCCTCTTGTATCGTTGCCATAGGTCACATCCCTTTTGATTGATAACGCCGCCCTCTCCCTTATCTTACCAGCTCCCCTTCATGCTCGTCAAAATCGTCAACAACCACCTACTGCACCAATACTTGAATCGGAAGCGTATATTTATTTTGAAAAAGCGACCGGCATGTCTTACACTATAGGCAGGAGGTCATCATGACAAAAATACGCAACCCCCGAAATCCCGGGCGTCCCAAAGCAGCTGCCGATCAGGCTCCTATCCAGGAAACCATCCTCTGGACCGCCTCCAAGTTATTCATGGAGAATGGCTACGAGTCCGTATCCTTACAGCAGATCGCGAAGGCTTGCCAAGTGACCAAGGCTTCCATCTACTATCATTTCACAAACAAACCCGAGCTGTTTAAAATAGCGGTAACCACGATTCTCGATAAAGCATATGCTTCCACTCATCGCTTTCTGCAAGAGGCCGATACGCTGGAGTCCGGATTAATCCGGGTGGCTGAAGCGAAGATCGCCCGTCCGCATGCCGAGATGGAGACGATGATGCGGGAAGCGGAGCCTTTTTTATCCCAGGAGCAGATGTCCGCGATCCGTGAGGCGGAACAGCGCATTCATGAAGTCATTGCCAATCGGTTTGATCAAGCGATGCGTTCAGGCGAGCTTCGGGAAGGCAATCCTCTGCTTATGGCGCAGGCTTTCTCGGCGATGCTGATGCTGGGAAATCGTGAAGATACCCGAAGCGGTTATGCCAGCCCTCGTGATATGGCTGTTGAGATTGTAGATCTATTCTTGCACGGAGCAGTGAAACTACCAAAGTAACATGTGACGTGACTCTATAACTGTATCCTTCAAACATGAATCGGCGAGAATTAGCTCTTCGAATCATGGGCATCGATCAGATCAACGCAAAAAGAACGGAGATCATCAGAC
>NZ_JAMBDM010000038.1:0-26844 GCF_025142895.1 Paenibacillus sp. p3-SID867 | reverse complement strand
GGCGCAGGGGGACGGCAGCAGCCGGCCCGGGGAGACCGGGCCGGCTCCGGAAGGAGGCTCCTCCATGGATCGCCTCCTCAAAGCCAAAAAACGCGGCACGCGCTGATGTGCCGTCTCACGCTTCGGCCTAAGCTGTCTAATGTGCAGCTTCGGCCGAAGCTTTTTTTATTGTCGAATGAAGTAACTTTTTCCATGCCGCCGATGTCCGTAAAATCGTTTAACGGATGTCGAATCCGGTTATAACCGGACTATTAAGGGAAATAATGCAAGGGGGATGTCGTTCGCCCTGGCGGCTTTTACACAACTTTGACAATTACGTTATGGAAATGAAAGACGTGTGGTGATACAATAAGAGTCAAAATGATATTCTCAACATTCCTAACTGCTCTGATACCATGTGGATCGGGGCTGGAGGGACGTAAGAAGCCTTCATTTTCGAAGCTTACTATGGAAAAGATTTGAGGAGGACGAATCATGACAACTGAACATAACCAAACGATCGACAACCTGTCCATCGCAACGATCCGGACACTGGCGATCGACGCGATCGAAAAAGCCAATTCCGGTCATCCGGGCATGCCGATGGGGTCTGCACCTATGGGCTACCAGCTGTTCGCGAAGACGATGAACCATAACCCGGACCAGCCGGCGTGGATTAACCGCGACCGTTTTGTCTTGTCTGCAGGCCATGGCTCCATGCTGCTCTACAGCCTGCTTCACCTGAGCGGTTATGACTTGTCCATTGAGGATCTCAAACAGTTCCGTCAATGGGGAAGCAAAACCCCGGGTCACCCGGAATTCGGCCACACGGCCGGCGTAGATGCAACGACAGGTCCGCTTGGACAAGGTGTGGCTATGGCTGTAGGTATGGCAATGGCTGAAGCTCATTTGGGCGCGACTTACAATAAAGACGGCTTCAACGTAGTGGATCACTATACGTATGCGATTTGCGGCGACGGTGACATGATGGAGGGCGTGGCTTCCGAGGCAGCTTCCCTGGCAGGTCATTTGAAGCTTGGCAAATTGATCATGTTGTACGATTCCAATGATATCTCCCTTGACGGCGAGCTCAGCCTGGCATTCTCCGAGAACGTAGCGAAGCGCTTTGATGCTTATGGCTGGCAAGTGCTGCGCGTAGAAGACGGTAACGATTTGCCTGCGATCGAGAAAGCGATCGAGGAAGCAAAAGCCGATACGAACCGTCCGACGCTGATCGAAGTGAAGACCGTCATTGGTTACGGCAGCCCGAACAAACAAGGTAAAGGCGGCCATGGCGGTACGCACGGTTCTCCGCTTGGAGCTGATGAAGCGAAGCTGACCAAGGATTTCTATAATTGGGTATATGAAGAGGATTTCTATGTGCCTGAGGAAGTGCGCGAGCATTTCGGCAAAGTGAAAGAGCGCGGCATTGCAGCTTATCAAGCTTGGGTTGATCAATTTGCGAAATACAAAGAAGCTTATCCTGAGCTGGCGGCGCAATTCGAGCGCGGTGAATCCGGCGAATTGGCTGAAGGATGGGACAAAGACCTTCCGAAATACAGCGCGGATGACAAAGCGCTATCCACTCGCGTGGCTTCCGGTAAAGCGCTGAACGGGTTGACTGCAGGCGTACCGCAGCTGCTCGGCGGATCGGCTGACCTGGAAAGCTCCACGATGACTCACTTGAACGACCTGGCCTCTTTCACAGCGAACAGCTACGAAGGCCGCAACGTGTATTATGGTGTTCGTGAATTCGCAATGGCCGGTGCCATGAACGGTATCGCTCTTCATGGCGGACTGAAGATTTTCGGCGGTACGTTCTTCGTATTTACGGATTATCTCCGTCCGGCTGTACGTCTGGCTGCGATCATGAAGCTGCCGGTTACGTATGTACTGACTCATGACAGCATCGCTGTCGGTGAAGACGGTCCTACGCATGAACCGATTGAACAATTGGCTTCCCTGCGCATCATTCCAGGCCTGACGGTGATCCGTCCTGCGGATGCCAACGAAACTTCCGCGGCATGGGCTTATGCGGTTGAGAACACAGACCGTCCGGTAGCGCTGGTGCTGACTCGACAGAATCTGCCGATCCTTGCAGGCACGGCGGATCATGCACGCGAGGGCATCAAACGCGGCGCTTATGTTGTATCCGATGCGAAGGATGGCAACGTACAAGCTCAAATCATTGCAACGGGTTCCGAGGTTCAGCTTGCCGTTAAAGCACAAGCAGTGTTGGCTGAAGAAGGAATCGCCGTACGCGTCATCAGCATGCCGAGCTGGGATCTGTTCGACAGCCAGGATCAGGCATACAAAGATTCCGTGCTGCTTCCTGACGTAAAAGCCCGTCTGGCTATTGAAATGGCTCATCCGTTCGGATGGGAGCGTTATGTCGGAGACAAAGGCGACATCCTGGGCATCAACACATTTGGCGCTTCGGCTCCTGGCGACCGCGTCATTGCCGAATACGGATTTACCGTTGAGAACGTGGTTAGCCGCGTAAAAGGCTTGCTGTAATCCAAGCGGATCTAACTCTATATTGATTTTCCGGCACCCGCATCATGCGGGTGCCGTCCATATATCAAGCCATAACGATGTTGGAGGAGGAGAGTTTGTCGATGTCACAATTTAAGAATGCTACCGTTACAAAGGCAGCCAACGTTTACTATGAGGGGAAGGTAACCAGCCGTACGGTGCTGCTGGAGAATGGCGAGAAGGTAACGCTCGGTATCATGCTTCCGGGAAGCTATGAATTCGGAACGGATGGCCCTGAGATTATGGAGATTTTGTCCGGCGATTTGCGCGTTCTGCTGCCTGGAGAGCAGGAGTGGTTAGAGATTCAAGGGTCTGCGACCTTTAACGTTCCGGGCAATTCAAGCTTTAAGCTGGAAATCCGCACCGTGACGGATTATTGCTGCTCTTATCCAACCATGTAATAGATGAAATGTTGCATGTGATTTCGTGTCCGTAAATACAAAACAAAAAGGCTCAAAGCCGTTGGCTTTGAACCCTTATTGTCAATGCAGGATATCAACGCATGCCGTTAACGTTGGTTGCTATAATGGACTTATTCCTCCGGGATCGTCACGATCTCGCCTTTATATCCGGGAGCCCGGTTATCAAGCTCTACGTATCCTTCGCTCCATTCCTGATTACGGTCGAGCAGTTTGTAGCTGGTGACGCCGGAAGGATAACGGAATGCGAATTCAGCTACAGTCCAGTTTCTGGCATCCGGCTGCTTACCGATCTCGGCTTGAACCGGGGGCAGGAAGAACAGGTTCTGATTCGCAGCCGCTTTGGCGGAGTAATCCAGCTTGCCTTGCCATTTCAAATATTTGACGCCACCCTGGATCTCGTAATATTCGGCGATGTCGTTATCGACCAGGAAGAAGCGATTGGATTTGCCTCTTGGAAAATAATAATCCACGCCCTGCATTTCCACAGGGAGCATTTCCAGCTCAGGTTTCTGCAGTTGGGATGAATAAGGCAGCTTGGCTGCAGCATTCCGGGCGGTGGCCAGATCGGAGCTCTTTAAGTCAGCGAGCATAGCGGCATCTGCTTTGTTGATATAAGCCGTCTTGAGAGAACCGTTCCAGTTGATGTCGGCATCAAAAGCTTGGGCTACGGCCCTCAGGGGAATCATGGTCTTGCCTTTATGGAGCAGCGGGGCTGCAGGCAGCGTCTTCTGAACTCCGTTTACTTCCATGTGGGTGCTTCCCGCCATGAGAATCACCGTTCGGTGGTCACCCTGAATCGTCACCTGTTTCTTGCTGTTGTCGTACTTCATGACGTAGTTACCCAGCGGTTTGAGATCGGTAAGGGTAACAAAGGTGGTGCCCTGCCTGATCAGCACGTCACCGCTTGCGGTAACATTGTTAATCGAAGCGGTTGGTTTGGCTGCGGCAGAAGCAGGTGTACCGGCTATTGCAGGAGACAGAACAGCGGTTAGTATGACAGCAGCTGCCATTGCTTTTAATCTTTTGGTCCATTTCATGTTGTAATTCCTCCCTTTGCATAGTAGACGGAAGTGAAATGCAAAAAGTTTCTTTCCGAGAGGGAAATGATGGAATGACCAAAAAAATAGCTCCTTCCTCCTGGTCCGGATGAACCGAAAACCAGCAAGAAGGAGCCATTATAAGATTTAGCACGGCTTGTTTGTTATTACTGCTGTTGTTCGCCGATCTTCTGGCCGATCCAGGCCTCATAGCATTTCACGACAGCGGAAAGATCCTCTTCGCCATAACCTTCGCTGGCACCGGCTTGGAACAGGCTCTTGGCCAGATTCAGCATAGGGGAAGGCATTCCGATGCCATCGGTGAGCGAGGAGGCCAGCTTGAGGTCCTTGAGCATGAGCGCAAGCGAGAACTGGTTGCTGAAGTCGCCCTCGATAATTTTGCGTCCCTTCAGCTCAGCCGCTTTGCTGCCGGCTGATCCCAGCTGCACGAGCTCCAGGAAGTTGTCAGCGGGAATGCCTGATTTCGCCGCGATGGCGAAGCCTTCGGCAAGGGCCAGATTGTTAATGCCCACGATGGTATTATGCGCAAGCTTCGCGACAGCGCCGCTTCCGTTAGGTCCCATGTGGATGACTTTTTTGCCCAGGGTGCCAAATACGTCCGCATGAGCTTCGATGACCGCGGCATCACCGCCAACCATGAAGACCAAGGTTCCATCCATCGCTGCAGGCTTGCTGCCGGTTACCGGGGCATCCAGGAAGGAAGCGCCGAGACCGGATACGGCGGAAGCAATTTCCTTGACAAGGCTCTCGGAGATCGTGCTGCAGTCAATGACGGTCATCCCGCTCGTCAGGGAGCCGAGCAGACCATTCTCTCCATAGAATACATCGCGGATGGATTGGTCGTTGCTTACCATTGTAATGACAAGATCTTGTCCATCAGCCGCTTCACGAGGCGTCTCCGCAATGGAGGCTCCCTGTTCGGCGAGCGGACGGCATTTTTCGTGGGTGCGGTTATACACGGTCACATCGTAATCCTGCTTCAGCAGATTGGAGGCCATGGGAGCGCCCATGGTGCCCAGTCCGATAAACCCGATTTTTTTCATAGCTATATCACCTTCGATTATGGATTCCTGATCCACTCTATCTTAGCATGGGTTCCTGAAACGAAGCCAGCGTTTGTGAGGAATGGAAGCGGTAAGGAGATCCGCGCATGAAGAATAGATGACAGTTGGCCCGTGAAACTTGCGGTCTTTATTAAATTAAAGTATCCTATTTCTAAATTCACAGGAGGTTTAAGGCATGTCTAAAAAAATCAAGTTTGATTACAGTAAAGCACTGACTTTTGTCAATCAGCACGAAGTTGATTATTTCGCTGAGCCGATCCGCACAGCTCATGAACAGTTACATAACGGTACGGGAGCCGGCTCCGATTATCTGGGCTGGATCGACCTGCCGACGCAGTATGATAAAGAAGAATTCTCGCGCATCCAGAAAGCGGCTGCCAAAATCCAAAACGATTCGGACGTCCTGATCGTTATCGGAATCGGAGGCTCCTATCTCGGGGCACGCGCGGCCATCGAAATGCTCTCGCACTCGTTCTATAATGAGCTGTCGAAGGACCAGCGCAAGACACCGGAAATCTATTTTGCGGGTAACAACATTAGCTCCACTTATGTGACTCACCTGCTTCAATTGATTGAAGGCAAGGACTTCTCCGTCAACGTCATCTCCAAATCCGGCACAACGACAGAGCCGGCTATCGCATTCCGTATTTTCCGTGCGGAACTGGAGAAGAAATACGGCAAAGAAGAAGCTCGCAAACGCATTTACGCTACGACGGATCAATCGAAGGGCGCCCTTAAGAAGCTGGCTACCGAAGAAGGCTACGAGTCCTTTATCATCCCTGACGATGTGGGCGGACGTTACTCCGTGCTGACAGCGGTCGGTCTGCTTCCGATTGCTACGGCAGGCATCAACATTGAAGAAATGATGCAAGGCGCGGCTGACGCATCCAAGGAATACAGCAGCCCGAACGTAGCCGAGAACGAAGCTTACCAATATGCGGCGGTTCGTAACGCGCTTTACCGTAAAGGCAAAGGCATCGAGATCCTCGTGAACTACGAGCCTTCCCTGCATTTTGTATCGGAATGGTGGAAGCAGCTTTACGGCGAGAGTGAAGGCAAGGATTACAAGGGGATTTACCCGGCATCCGTCGATTTCTCTACGGATCTGCACTCCATGGGTCAATTTATCCAGGAAGGCAGCCGCAACATCTTCGAAACGGTCATTCAGGTGGAGAACGTATCCGAGCATATTACGATCGAATCGGATCCGGACGATCTGGACGGCTTGAACTTCCTGACCGGGAAAACATTGGATTTTGTTAACAAAAAGGCCTTCCAAGGCACGATGCTGGCCCATACAGACGGACAAGTTCCGAATTTGATTGTGACAATTCCAGATTTCACTCCCTATTCGTTCGGATATCTGGTATACTTTTTCGAAAAGGCCTGCGGTATCAGCGGCTATCTGTTGGGTGTCAACCCGTTTGACCAACCGGGCGTAGAGGCGTACAAGAAAAATATGTTCGCACTGCTCGGCAAACCTGGGTATGAGAAAGAGAAGGCCGAATTGGAAGCTAGACTTTCCGAATAACCTGACACTTTCATTGGATTAGACGTAAGACGCTGAAGGAAGCAGTCCGCTGGCATATCATTGCCGTGGACTGCTTTCTTGGCAATATAGAGGTGGTTGTAGTTTCATGCTGGATCGTTACAAAACGGTACGTCAGGCGGGCTCCAAAGAGATCGTCATCAAGAAATCGCGTTTCATCGGGCATGTGATGCCGGTTGAAACCGAAGAGGAAGCCGTCGCTTTTATTGAAGAGATCAAGAAAAAACATTGGAATGCTACCCATAACTGTTCCGCTTATATGATCGGCGAGCGGGATGAGATTCAGAAGCAATCGGACGACGGGGAACCGAGCGGAACGGCTGGTAAGCCAATTCTCGAGGTGATCCGCAATCAGGGGCGGAAGAATGTAGCCATTGTGGTCACGCGTTATTTTGGCGGCATTATGCTGGGTGCGGGCGGATTGATCCGGGCGTACACCGACGGAGCCGTGGCTGCGATTGAGTCAGGCGATCCGATTACAAGGGTTCTTCATCGGGAGATTTTCGTGGAGCTGGATTATACCTGGCTGGGTAAAGTGGAGAACGAGCTACGCAACCGAGACGTTCGTATGGGAGAGACAAACTTTGCCGACACGGTGACCTTGACCTGCTTGCCGCTCGATGGTGATGCGGAGAGCTTTATGTCTTGGATGGTGGATTTGACACAGGGGCAGTCCCTGATCACAGAGGGAGAGCGGCTTTATTTTATTGAAGGGGAATAAAATAATATGGCAAGAAGAGCAGTCGAACGCGAGTTGTCGAGAGAGCGGATACTGGAAGCAGCCAGGCATTTGTTCATAACCAAAGGATACAGGGCCATATCGATGCGAAGCATCGGGCAGCATCTGGGTTATAGCCACGGCTCCTTGTATTATCATTTTAAGGAAAAGGCGGAGCTTTTCTACGCCATTGTCATGAAGGACTTTAATGATCTAAGTGATTTGCTGTTGGAAGTCTCGGGAAAGCCTCCCTGTGACGGGGTATCGAAGCTGGAGCAGCTGATGCTGGAATTCGTTCGTTTCGGTCTGGATAATCCTTACCAGTACGAAATCATGTTCATGATTCGGGACGAAGAGCTGCTGTCCTACTGTCGCTCTGAGCAGGGACGCTGTTTTGAAATGTTTGCTATGCTGGTCCGTCAGTATTTGCTTGAGGAGAATTACAGTGAGGAAGAACGGCGAACCGTTCCGTTGACTTTGTTTTTGTCGCTGCATGGATTTATATCGTATTATATTCAGGACAGAATTGGTTTTGATGAGATTAAACCAGCCGCTCTTACCCATATCAAAGTGTTATGCCGGAGTTTGTACAGCAGGGTCTGATGTTTAAATACGGTCAAAACGCGCAGCTTGATGCTTCAATCCGTTACAACGATCTAGCGTTGAAACGTCAATCACCTAATGAATAAAACACAGACAGGTTCACGCCCCCTAGCATGTGCCTGTCTGCTTTTTGTGTTGTTATACATACGCTGGCGTCAACATAACATCTTATTTGAGGGATCATCCTTCCATGATCTTCACATGATATTGGCGCTGCCGCGGTCCGTCGAATTCGCAGAAATAAATGCCCTGCCAACGTCCGAGGAGCAGGTGCCCGTTCTGAATAATCACGGTCTGGGAAGGGCCGCAGGTGATCGATTTGAGGTGGGAAGCGGTGTTGCCCTCCGCATGGCGATACTTGGGATGATTCCAAGGATAGACCTCATCGAGCGACATCAGGACGTCCCGTTTCACATCAGGATCCGCATTCTCATTGATGGCAATCCCCGCCGTCGTATGCGGGCAGTAGATCAGGACCGTTCCCTGCTGGACCCCGCTTTGTTTCACATAGGAGTGGATCTCCCTTGTAATATCCCTCATCTCATCTCGACCTTGCGTATCCAATTCACCGGTATACAGCATGTAGATACCTCCTCATTATTTGCCATTTCTTTTATTTTACCCGATAAAGTGCAAAAGATGGATTGACGATGGGATTCAGCTTTTGGTAAAGTATGTGTAAAGAAAACCAAGTATACAAATAGGAAATATAAAGATGGTTTGCGAAAGTGTCGACCGGAATGCCATCCGGAGGCGGGAGGGATACGAGATGACAACATGGATTCGTCATAAAGGTTGGACTTGGGGGTTTCGAAGTACCGTACTGCTTTATTTTCTTGCCTTGATCGTACTGCCGATCTTTGGGGTATATGTGCAATCATTCTCTGCAGGATGGAGTCATTTTACGGAGAGCATTATGGATCCGATAGCATGGAAGGCTGTGCTGCTTACCATCAAGCTGGGCGTCATCTCTACTTTCATCAACGTGCTTATCGGAACGATGATTGCATGGGTGCTTATCCGATATAAGTTTCCGGGAAGGACGCTGCTGAACAGTCTGGTCGACCTGCCCTTTGCACTGCCGACAGCCGTTGGCGGTCTGATGATATTGCTGCTGCTGGGCCCCGGGAGCTTTCTCGGTGGTTTGGCAGAGAAATTGGGTTTTGAAATTGTATTCCACCAGCCCGCGATTGTGATAGCGATGATGTTTGTCACGTTTCCGTTTGTCATCCGTGCGGTTCAGCCGCTGCTGGAGGAGCTCGACCCGCTGGAGGAAGAAGCGGCTTATACGATGGGAGCTTCCAGGACGAGAACTTTTTTTAAAGTCATCCTGCCGTCGATGCTGCCCGGGATTATCAGCGGAGGAATGCTGGCATTCTCAAGGGCATTAGCCGAATTCGGGGCCGTTGTCTTGGTGGCCGGCAACATTCCGGGAAGAACACTTATTGCCTCGGTTTTTATTTTTGGTGAGGTCGAGAGCGATAATCCTGCTGGAGCAGCTGCGGTATCTATTCTGCTCCTTACCCTCTCTTTCATCATCCTCTGGGTGATCAATGCCGTACAGCAGAGGGGGAGACGAATTTGAGACGTCTGTGGATCGGACTTACGTACGCTGTATTTATTATTCTGCTAATCATCCCCCTGTCCCGAATTGCGATCGGTGCGTTTGATAAAGGGCTGAGCGGGTTTGCCGAAGGTTTGTTCAGGCCGGAAGCCTTGCATGCCCTGATGATGACGGGGCTTATAGTGGTATTCGTAACGTTCTTCAATGCGTTGTTTGGCATCATGATGGCGTTGTACCTGGTACGGGCGAATTGGCTGAGCCGAAAGATCAAGGGCATTCTGAACAGCATTGTCGATCTGCCCTATGCGGTATCGCCGGTCATTGGCGGTTTGATGATTGTCCTGCTGCTCGGACCCGACAGCATCATCGGCGGTTTTTTTGAAGGGATCGGGTTTAAAGTGGTGTATGCTTTCCCAGGTATGGTAATCGCCACACTGTTCGTCACGTTTCCGCTCATGGTTCGTGAGGTCATGCCTGTATTGCAGGAAATTGGAAATGATCAGGAACAGGCGGCAGCGACGCTGGGGGCTTACGAATGGACAACGTTCCGAAAGGTAACATGGCCTTCCATCCGGTGGGCTGTCGTATATGGCCTGGTACTCACGGTAGCCCGTTCATTGGGCGAGTTTGGTGCGGTGCTGGTGGTGTCCGGTAATATCATGAATAAAACTCAGACGGCGACAACGTTAGTATACCAGGATGTGGAGAATTTTAACGTGGCTGCGGCGAATGGCGTCGCATTGGTATTGGCTGCCTTCTCGGTAGGACTCTTGCTGCTGATGGAATGGGCCAAAAAAAGAAAGGATGTGCATTGATATGCATGTGGAGGTTCGCGATCTGAACAAGCATTTTGGTACGTTTCATGCCGTCAAGGATGTCAGCTTCGAGATTGAGAAGGGACATCTGATTGGACTTCTGGGGCCCAGCGGAGGCGGCAAAACCTCCATCCTGCGCATGCTGGCCGGGCTTGAGAATCCGGACTCCGGGCAAATCTCCTTTCATGGCCAAGTGGTCAATGATCTGCCGCCGCAGGAGCGCGGCATCGGCTTTGTATTCCAGAACTATGCCTTGTTTAAGCATATGACCGTGTTTGATAACATCGCTTTCGGCTTGAAGGTGAAGAAGACTCCCAAGGCGATAATCAGGGACCGGGTAATGGAATTGGTGGAGCTGACCGGCTTAAAAGGTTTCGAGAGCCGCTATCCGCACCAGTTATCGGGCGGACAGCGTCAGCGAGTAGCCTTTGCCAGAGCGCTGGCACCCGAACCGCAGCTGCTCTTATTGGATGAACCGTTCGCTGCCATCGATGCGAAGATCCGCCAGGAGCTGCGCTCCTGGCTTCGCGAGCTGATCGAGCGGGTCGGCATTACATCGATATTTGTTACGCATGACCAGGATGAGGCGATTGAAGTCGCCGACGAAATTATGATTATTAATCAGGGACGCGTTGAGCAGAAGGGGACGCCTTGGGATATTTACAAGGAGCCGAAGACGCCGTTTGTCGCTTCATTCATAGGGGAATCCACCGTGATTTCGAGCGCGGCCGAGCTGAAGGGATTTGAAGCAGCGGCTAACAAGAATGCGACGCGTGCGCTGATTCGTCCGGAATACATCGAGATTGGAAGCAAGCATGATTTCAGCGTGTTGTCCGCAACGGAGACGGGGATCGTCCGTCATCTGCATTTCCGCGGCAGCGAATGGCTGGTGGAGGTGGAGGTTAAGGGACATAAGCTGATCACCTACCGTTCACTGGAGAAGGAAACGCTGTATCCGGGTCAAGAGGTCCGGGTCCTCGTTCACCGGGCTTATCTCTTTAATGAAGAGCACAGCTGGATCGAGGAGAATCGACTGAAGGTCGACCCGATGCCAATTATGATCTGATGGTTCTAAATATCCGAAGGGAAGTGGATTCATTCATGCGGATCTTAAATATGAAACGCACCTCATTCCTGCTGGTTGGCATGGCGCTTCTCTTCAGTTTTTTTATGGCAGGATGCGCCAGTGATCCGCCGGATCGCGAAGAAGTGATATCCCGAGCGGGAGAGAGAACGATCGTTCTGGGCGCGTACAGCGTGGCCAGAGATGCCCTGTCCGAGATCATCCCTGCTTTTCAAGCGCAGTGGAAGGAGCAGACGGGAGAAACCATTCGGTTTCAGGAATCCTACGAGGCTTCCGGAACACAAGCTCGTGCCATCACGGGCGGATTTGAGGCCGACGTAACGCTGCTTGCCATGGAAGGTGATGTCGACAAGCTGGTTCGGGAAGGGCTTGTGGACCCGGAATGGAAATCTCAGCCGTATAACGGCATGGTGACACGATCGATAGTCGTTCTCGGCACCCGCGAGGGAAATCCGAAAGGAATACGGGATTTCGACGATCTGACCCGATCGGACGTCAAGGTGCTGTATCCGAATCCGAAGACATCGGGCGGCGCCCAGTGGGACATTAACGCAATCTACGGCGCGGGGCTGAAACAATCGGAAGAGAACGGAAAGCGTGACCCTGCCGAAGCGAAAGCCTTCCTTGAAGCGGTTCACCGCAATGTGGAATCGCTCGATAAAAGCGGGCGGGCTTCCATGGCTGCTTTTGAATACGGGGTCGGCGACGTAATCGTCACGTATGAGAACGAGCTGCTCGCCCGGATTGCTCAAGGCGTCCAGTATGATATCGTTGTGCCGCAGCACACGATGCTGATCGAGAATCCGGCTGCAGTCGTCGAGCGTTTCGCTGAAAAACACGGCACGCTGGATGTATCGGCAGCTTTCGTAGAGTACTTGCGCACGCCGGAGGCGCAGAGCATATTTGTGAAGTATGGGTTCCGTCCAGTTGAAGAATCGGTGTTTGAACAGACGAAGGATCAGTTTTCCAATCCGCCGGGGTTATTCGATATCGAGTATCTGGGTGGATGGGATCAGGTGCGCGAGGCGCTGTATTCCAAGCGCGGAGTCTGGTATCAGGTGCTGGCCGGTCTATGATGCTCGCGGCAAACGGGAGCGATTGAGGGTTCATGAGGGGCAGTCGCGTGCTGAACTGCGTTTCGCAAATGACCCGTCAATCAAAAAAGAATGAAAGCGAGCCGTCCAGGATCTCCTGGCCGGCTCTTATTTGTATATATTGAACATTAAACAATGATCTGAATAACGCCTCATGTACTGGGAAGTTTCCATGTAAACGGATGGTGCCGTACAATCTTTGCCCTACACGCTCAATTTCCACGCTTCCCATTCTTCGCGCAGAATGCCCATGCGAATGGAATCGTAGTAGACGCCCTCGTAATATCTGCACTTTCGCATACGGCCTTCGAGCTGCATGCCAACCTTCTCTGCGCAGCGCATCATTCTCGGGTTGCCGGACCAGGTGGTGATGCCGACACGAGCGATGGTGAGATTTTGAAACAGGTATTCCACCCACAGCGACAGCGCTTCCGTGCCGTATCCGCCGCTCCAATGGCTCGGATCGTATATCAGGATGCCCGCTTCCAGCCAGCGTGAGGCTTCATGCTCCCAATAGAACGTGACGATGCCAATCGTCTTTCCCTCTGCTTCGATGAGCAAATCACTCGGAAATTGATCGGTTTCGAAGTCGGCATTCCACTGCGTTTCAAATATTTCGTAGGAAATCGGCTTGAGCGGGAAATAAGGAGCGTCGTATTTTTTCCATTCCGGATTCTTCTTGCCATAGATCAGATTATATAGAACCGGGGTATCCTCGGGTTTCCTGGATCTTAGCGTCACTTTGCTGCCTTCAAGGCGAATTTTTTGCATATGTAGAAATTCCTTTCGCTCTGTATTTCTGTACATGCTTAAGTACGGTCCGGGTTCTCTACATTGTAACGGTGAACAAGTTGGTTGCCAACTGAATTTGGATAAATGATCCTTTATATGAAACATTAGGTGACATTATTCCGTCAATAGCAGATAGACAAGGAATTTGAGATTGAAGGGGGACAAGGTTATGCGAAAAAGAATGGTACTCTCGGGCCTATGTTTACTTATGGGGCTTACCGCTTGCGCTCAGGGCAGCGATATCCAGTCAGGGGAACCGCAAGCGATTGTAGATAAGCTTAAGCTGCCCAAAGTGAAGGAATTGTCGGCTGAGGAACGTAAAGAGGTATTGACCAAGATTGATACCGGCATGGTGGAAGCGCAGAATGATTTTGGCTTACGATTGCATCAGGCGTTAGCGAATAACCCGGAGTACAAAAGTGATAATCTGATTATTTCCCCGTATAGCGTTACGCAAGCTTTGGCACTGGCCTATAACGGGACAGCGGGCGGTACGGCCGCCGAGATGTCCGACGTACTTGGTTGGAAGGGCATGAATGTGGCTGATATCAACGATGGGAACCGCCAGCTGCGATCATTGCTGGAGAACGGGGGAGGCGTCGTGCTGAATGTGGCCAATTCCGTTTGGCACCAGCCAGGCCTTGAGATGAAGAAGACGTATTTGCAGGCCGTTAAGGATAGCTATCGTGCTGAAGTTAAGGAGGCCGACTTGATGCATGCCGATGCCATGGATGCCATAAACCAGTGGGTGAACGACAAGACGAGCGGCATGATTCCTTCGATATATGATAAGCCACCGGGCGGCGTTGCGGTTCTGATCAATGCCATATATTTTAACGGCGGGTGGATGGATGAATTTGATCCGGCGAAAACCGTGGATGAAGAATTCACGCTTTCTGACGGCACCACTCAAAAAATTCCGATGATGAAGCGGGAAGGGCAATACAGTTACAAAGAAGGGGAGTCCTGGCAGGCGATCCGCATCCCTTATGGAGATGGCCGCATGCATATGCTGGTCGTCCTGCCGAAGGAATCCTCATCCATGGATGAGCTGCAGCAGCAGTTGTGGAAGGATGCGTCCTTCTGGAAAGGTGATTTCCCGCATGAGACCATCCAGCTTGGGCTGCCCAAATTTAAGGTGGAACAGACCTTCGAGCTCCCGCGTGCGCTTCAAAGTTTGGGGATGATTCAGGCATTCGACAGGGATGCAGCTGATTTTAGCGCCATGGCTGCCGATGGAGAGAAATTTTGGATTGACAAGGTAAAACACAAAACGGTGGTGGATGTCAGTGAGAAGGGCACAGAGGCCGCTGCGATCACAGCGGTTGGGGTCGAGACAGGAGCCGTTCAGCCTACCGAGCCGATCGTCATGAATGTTGACCGCCCTTTTTTCTTTGCCATTGAAGATCGGGACACGGGCACATGGTTATTTATGGGGTCTGTTTTGAAACCTTAGCATATACTATACCAACATGCGCCTGCCATAATTTTCACCCAAAAATAGGCAACTTTGTTATAATGGTCGAATAAGACTAAAATGTATAACAAAGGGAGAATAGGATGTGCCTATGACCATACCGAAGCCGAATTTATTCATAGGCTCTTCCAGAGAGGCCATCAAGTATGCAAGGGCGATCCACGAACAGCTCAAACGGTCCGCCCAAGTGACACCGTGGTACGGCGGAACGTTCGGGGCGAACCTGTATACGATGGAAGCTTTGGAGAAGCAGCTGGCGTCCAGTGATTTTGGTGTGTTCGTCTTTTCTCCGGATGATGTGGCACTCATTCGAGGCAAACATGTATTTGTTACCCGCGACAACACGCTGTTCGAGATGGGGCTGTATTGGGGAAGGCTCGGGCGGCGAAGGGTGTACTGCATCATCCCGGATCAGGTGGAGGCAGACAGCAGCTCCGTTCAAGACGTGATTGTTAAGGATTACCATCTACTCTCCGACCTGCAGGGCTTAACGCTGCTCGAATACGAACTGCGAAGCGATGACGATTACAAATCAGCCGTCGATGTCGCTTGCGGGCATATTCTGAGTGCGATCGAAACCGAAGGGTTCTACAACAACCCGAGCACCGTGATTGAGCAGAAGGATGCGGAGCTGAGGCGCAAGCAAAGTGTGCTGCATTTTTTCTGGGAATATAATCGAAATGTGCGTGTGACGGATGAATCGGAAAAATATCATGCACTGAGTGAAGCTGTCCGAAACTCCTTGCTCCCGCCGGCTGCAGGGGATTTCAGAGTGACCGGCGCCGCCTTCTGGGGCCGAAGAGATGAAGGCATTGCCCAAATTGGGGGTAATGTAGGTAGAGGACGGTATTTCCCGTTCGATGGGAGTAAGGAACATACGCCAAGTAACCAGTCGATTTACGTGATAGATGTCTATAATAGTGGAAAATGGGCATTTTATCACGAAGAGGAAGTTGCGCAGGTGTATGTGTTCTGCTATCCTTTAGGTGTAAATCATGTATTGTCCGTGCATTTTACGGGACATGAGATTCTTACGGATGAAGATCTCGCGGAGGTTGTAGAACAGAATCGTGAGCTGCTTCGTACCATCAGGCATTTAGTTGGAGGGGATTCGTCGTGAGCAGGAATGAGAAGAAGAGAACGTCAGGTCATCCGCAGGGGTCCGCCAATGGCAGCAGCTGGGTGGTTCGGGGACCCGTACCGATGATGAGTACGCTGAAATCCCGGAAGCGCTCGGTCAGACGCCCAAGCAAGAACAGTGTATATGTTGGTCCTTCTGTGGAAGGTGTAGATAAGAAATACGTCAAGGTCATCAGCGGAGCTGTTGACGATAATAAGCCCTCATTTGCTTAATGAATTGCTATGATACCGTTTAAGACGAAAGACCGTTCGGGATGATCCGGGCGGTCTTTGTTTTTTCTTGGTGCGCTTATACAATATAGGGACAAGGTTTACGCAAACAAGAACAAATCTATAAACACAAATGGGGGATGTCATGTGAGCGGGGATACATTGACTTTTTTGGGAACAGGAGATGCCATGGGCGTTCCGCGGGTATATTGCGATTGTGAGGTATGCACGGAAGCCCGGAATACGGGGATCAATCGGCGTTTGCGCTCTGCCGTTATGGTGGAGTGCGATGAAACGTGCTTCATGATCGACTGCGGCCCGGATTGGCGCTCCATGATGGAGGAGCTGGGAAAGCGGAAGATGAGCGATATGCTGATTACGCACGCCCACTTTGATCATATCGGCGGTCTTCCGGAATGGAGCGATGCCTGCAGATGGCAGAGGGAAAAGGGACGGTTATACGCACCTGCCGAGGTGCTGGAGCAGATTGTAAGGCAGTATCCATGGCTCCCGCGACAGATGGAGATGACGCCAGTCGATGATGGATTTTCACTGGGCGGCTGGGAGATTTCCTGCTGGAAGGTAAACCATGGACAGAACGGATATTCTTATGCATACCGGTTTCAGAAGGACGGGTACATCTGGGTATACAATTCCGACTCGATTAATCTGAGCCCTGCGGAAAAGGAACCGCTGAATGGCGTGGATTTGCTGGTCCTCGGAACCAGCTTTGTTCATGAAACCGCCAAATTTGAGACGCGCTCCGTCTATGACATGAAGGAAGCGGCAGAGCTGCTCGCCGAGGTGAAGCCTCGCCAAACGGTGTATACCCATATGTCTCATGACGTCGACGTTCGGAAGGAGCTGCCTCTTCCGGAGGAAGTCCGCGTGGCGAGGACAGGGATGACCGTGAGTCTAAGCAAGTGAAAAAAATATGATGGACTCGATACGGATGCATACAGCGCCGATTACAATGCAACCTGGGCTAAAGATGTGAACTTGGCTAGATAGGCACTGGGAGAGATCCAAAAGACAGCTAATAACATTATCCGCGAGATCGATCACTTGAACAGAGAACGTATCCAGGAAGTTATTAAAGAGAAATCATTCCTGGTATGGATGTAGTTATAGAAGTAGCCGTAGGGTTCTATGAAATGAGACGAGCCAAAGGTCCTCGATAAGTCCAATGTAGTTGAACTCCCAAAAACTAATCCAGGGCCAGAACTAGAAAGATAAATACCCTGATTATGGTATAATAGAGAAGACAAAGTAACCGGTGGGATGTTGACACGGCGAAGCTACCCGAAAGGGGGTGACGCTGTGTCACTTGATCTTTTGGTGAAGATTCTGGATGTGCTACTAAAAGTGGTTGGTATTTTTGCTGGCCTGAAGACTTTGCATGGTAGCGGAAAACAGAAGAAAACACGTAAAGACAAGAAAAACCACCGGCGATAGGTTGGCTCCCTAACCGGTGGTTTTTCATTTCGTATGAATCTCTCGCCGTGGGTAGCCCACTGGCCTTTGTTAAAAGTCACGATGTATCGAGCATCGTGACTTTTATTATTTTACGCTTCCTATATATTGATTATACCACAATAGAAACAATCCGGAACAGCCGTTTCATGAGTCAATATTGATTTATCAACAATTCGAGGACTATTTGAATAATGAAAGAAAGCGAGATGCAGCGGAACCAATTCGCAGCCCAGTGAGATGCCATACACAGGTTTGAAGGCCCCGCTCTCTTACACAGACCTGGCCATGCCGTATCGATCAGGGTACAGCAGCTTGAAGCCGGCATGTTGGTACAGCTTGATTCCGGGCACGTCGGTGATGACGGTGACTTCGGCTCCGCTTGGCGCTATTTTTTTCAGGCGGGAGAGCAGTTCGGACACGATCATCTCTTCAACCCCTTGATCAAGGTGGGAGGCCGCAACCATAATGTCCACCAGTTGAAAATAGAAAGCACCATCGCCTACGACCCTTCCCATCCCGATCAGCCGGTCATTGTCGTCTCTGGCCAGAAGGGACAGCACGCTGCGGTTTAGCGCCGTCGCTATGGCCGAAATCTCAACCTCAGGCAGCCCTGTAACTGCTTTTAGATCCATGTATTCTTGATTCTGTGGAAACTCCTCGGTTATGTTCACGTTCATCATAATCGCCTCCCGCGGATAATATTAAGTTTATCTTGCCTCTACACCACTCAATATACAACATTGATGCAAGTGAGAAGATGTCTTGCAGCGGATCCAACCAAGCCGAGGACATCATTCAACAGACATTCTCAGAGAACTTTAATGTTTTAATTTAAGGTTTGCCAATGGCTTGCGATTCTGGTAAAGTAGGTTCTCAATCGTGATTGGGGAGGGAACGGCATGCATTACTACAAGCCGAAAGATATCGCCAAAGAGCTGCAAATCAGCACGAGTGCTTTAAGGCATTATGAATCTTGGGGAGTGGTACCCCCTCCTGCCCGGAACGAGAAGGGCTACCGTTTATACACGCAAATGCATATGGCCTACTTCCGTTGTCTGCGCGCCATGTTTCCGGGCTTTGGTTACGCGGTTACTTATGATGTGATTCGCCACATTCAGAAGAGGGAGATGGATGAAGCCCTCTGGCTCGTGAACGGGGAGCAGGTCAAACTGCTGCAGGAAAAAAATATTGCGGATGAAACGCTAGCCTTGCTGGAGAATCCCGAACTTAACATCATCAAGGATAAAAAGCTCAAACCCCATATGACAATCGGCGAGGTCGCCGAACTGACCAACGTGGAATCGTCCGCCATCCGTCACTGGGAGAAGGAAGGCTTGATCACCCCGGATCGAAACCCCGAGAATGGATATCGGCTGTACACCCCGTCGCAAGTCAGGCAGATTTTGCTGATCCGCTCGCTCAGGCGGACCGTATATTACTTGGAGAGCATCAAGGAGATTATTCAGGCCGTGGAGCATCAGAGCATTGAGCAGGCCCAAAAAATGGTTCGCGAAGCGTTGTCCGTTATCCATCAACGGAATCTGCAGCAATACAACGGCATTCATAAATTGATGGAGCTCTGCATGGAGGTAGGCCTGCTGGAGTTCAACGATGCGGCGCTTTTGAAGCCGATTCTAACATTTAACCCGGATCGGGAATGACGGACAGGCCGCGACGGCTTTGCGCCATCCCAGGTGAGCGGTTAGGGAACGCACTGGCTGCGTTTTTTAAAGGGCATGAACAAGCCCCCATGGATACCATGGAGGCTTATTTGCGCAGATTTATTTGTTCCGGATATTAACCTTGGTTGAGCACGAATTTATCAATGATATGTTTCACGCCGTCTTCGTTATTCCCAAGCGTAACGTAATCGGCAATCGCCTTAAGCGGCTCGATCGCATTGCCCATGGCGACGCCAAGACCGGCGGCTTCCAGCATCTCGTGATCGTTCCAGGAATCGCCGACAGCGATGGTTTCCTTGAGATCGCAGCCGAAATGATCGGCCAGGAAGGTGAGCGCATGTCCCTTCGTGCCTTCCTTATGCATAAACTCCAGAAAATGCGGTTTGGATTTGGTAATGTGCATGTCATCGCCCAGCAGCTCACGGAATACAGGGATCAGTTCATCCAGATAGTCCGGATCGTCAATGATGAGCATTTTCGGGGTCGGTTGCTGAACCATTTTCATAAAATCAGGCTCGATGTAATACGGCGTCCGGTTCAGGGCGCAGTAATCGATCAGCTTCTGATTCTCTTCACGGGCATACAGCTTGTCATCGATGTAGGTTTGCAGATGGAGATTGTGCTCTACGCAGTATTCATACAGCTTCACGGCTGCATCGACGGGTACGAAGCGTTCGTAGAGAACCTTCTCGTCGAGCAGATTTTTAATCAGGGCACCCTGGTAGGTGATGATGGGAACGTTGAGTCCGGTTTGACGCGCAATAGCTTGAGCGGACGCATAGGCACGCCCGGTTGCCAGTGTCACAACGACACCGTGGGCTACGGCTTGCTCAAGCGCCTGCTGGACGCCGGGGGTTACTTCCTTGTCGTCATTGATCAGGGTATCGTCAATGTCGATGGCCATCAATTTGTAAGTTGTCATGGGTATCTCTCCTTTTGTTTCTGTCTCTGTCTTTAACTCTATTGTACCTTCTGTGGCGCAGACTTCAATTCCGCAATCATCATTCCTGCCAAAATGCATAGACAACCGATGCCGCCGATGAGCGTAAGCCGCTCTCCCGCGAACAGGATTCCGGTCAGCGCGGCGAATACCGGCTCCGTTGCATAGATGATGGCCACTCTGGACGGCGTCGTATATTTTTGACAGACGGTTTGGATCCAGAAGGCGAATGCGCTGGTAGGTCCGATGGATACAGCCAGCGCCCACAGCACGTTCGGCTGGGTCAGCTTCCCTATCAGGTCGGTCACATTGCCGACATGCTCGGTTAGCGCAGATGCCGCTAAGCTCAATATCCCCACGACAGCCATCTGGAGCGCCGCCAGCAGCAAAGAGGGATATCGGCCGGCATAAACGCCCGTGTAACCGATATGGAGCGCAAAACCGATGGCGCAAACGAGCACCAGCAAATCCCCTTTATTCAGGCTCATGCCGGATCCGGTGAAGGTAAGCAGATACAGCCCTGCCACGGCAAGCAAGGCGCTGATCCAGGTGAATTTGGAGATGGAGTGCCTTAGCAGGACATAGGATATGAAAGGGACCAGCACGACGGACAAGCCGGTAATAAAGCCTGTATTGGACGTGGTGGTGTACAGAAGGCCCGCGGTTTGAAAGGCGTACCCTATAAATAAAAAAAGACCCAGCAGGCAAGCATGCAGCAGCATTTTGACGGATATTAGCTTCCACTGGCTCCGGTAAAAGAGGGTGATGATCCATGCAAGGAGCAGGGCCGCTCCCAGAAAGCGGACCGAATTGAAAGCCATCGGCGGGAGCACGCGGACCGCATGCTGAACGATGAGGAACGTAGATCCCCACATCATGGCCACCAGAAGCAGGCTGAGATCGGCAATTCGTGAGCGATTCACTCGGTAGTCATCCTTTCTTGAAGATGTGAAACTCCTGATGAGATTCCCGTACATTCGTTCCCGGTCGTAACCTTGGGCAAGTTATCAAATTGTATCCCATATCAGAGAATCGGACAACCATTTTTAGGCCTAACCCAAGTGGAAGGGGTAGACAAAAAGAGGATGATTTTGCTATACTAATGAACCGAACGTACATTCTCATGACCCTGGGCTATCGGACGTGAAGGTCGGCAAGCGATCCATCGATCCCTTAGTCAGCATTGAGCTTAGAAAGGAAGATTGTCATCATGATGGGCAGAGCTCATTTGATTATTAGCACAGGGGTCACGTTATCCGTCATGGGCATGAGCGGAGTGCCTGTCACATTGCCGGCTGCCGCAGTGGCTTTGGTTAGCGCGCTGCTTCCCGATATTGACGAGCCCAACTCTCTGCTGGTGCGCAAGGCGATTCCTTCCGGGTTGCTGCGAATCCTACAGCTGGCCATGATCGGCGCAGCCATCTTTGTTGTCTTCTACGGCAAGGAGTATGCCCCCTGGAACATCGCCCTGGCCGGACTGATCGGAGTGGTTTCGTACCTGCCAAGCCGGACCCTGCGCCATATCGTCATGTTCCTGATCGGTCTCGGACTGATATCCTTCGGGCAGGGCTTCAGCCCATGGAACACGATCGCAGGCAGCGTGCTTATTGCAGGCTCCTTGGTGACCCACCGGGGGTTAACCCATACCGTCTATGCCGCTGCCGGATGGACGGGCCTATTGTATTTTGCATCGCAGGGTAAGATCGGCGGGGAAAGCCTATGGTTTGCCGGCGGTTTATCCTACTCCATTCATTTGCTTGCAGATGCATTGACCAATCGCGGAATCCGCCCGCTTCCTCCGTTCAAATGGAGAATTAAACTGAAAATCATGAGCACCGGAAGCAAATGGGGACGCACGGTAGAGAATGCCTGCATTGTGTTAACGCTGGTCCTCGTTTGGTATGTGTTTATGGCCTCCTCTTGATCCGAGGTATACCTGTTTGAAATGAAAAAGCCTCCCACCCTTGTGCATGCAGCATACGGGCGGGAGGCTTATTTAATACGAGCCGGCTCCTATTCCTCTAGGAAAATCAAGCCGATCAGATCGTCGAGCTCAAGGTTGCCGAAGTAAAACTTGACGTCGATGCCGGATAACGCGGTGCGCACCGCTGTTTCTTCATACCGTTTGCCGCGAAGCAGGTTCTCGATATCAGCGACATCGCCGACGCCGAAGAAGTCGCCGTAAATCTTGATCTCTCCGATATGTCCTTCACGGATGTCCATTCGGATATCGATAATGCCCACCGGGAACTTCTTGGCATGCTTCACGTTGCTTTCAGGGGATAGCCCATAGTTCCAATCCCAGTTCTGGTAGCGTTCCTTCGAGATCTGGTTGATCATCTCCCAGTCCTTCTCTTGAAGGACATATTGCGGTACTTGATCCGGCTCCATACCGAAAATCGAGCGAAGCAGCTCGGCGCGGAACTGTTCAATCGTCATATCCGAGCCAAGCAGCTCCTTGATGTTCGCCACGCGGCTGCGGACGGATTTGGTGCTCTTGGATTTGAATTTTTCCGGATTGGCATTCAGCGAGGCTTGGACATCATCCAGGTTCAGGTCAAACATGAGCGTGCCGTGGCTGAACATGCGTCCGCGCGTCGAGAACTGCGCGTTCCCCGAAATTTTCTTCTCGCCGACCTGCAGGTCATTCCGGCCGCTAAGCTCGGCGGGCACGCCCATCTTTTGCAGGAAGTCGATAACCGGCTGCGTGAACTTCAGGAAGTTGTGGAAGGACTGTCCGTCATCCTTCGTAATGAAGCTGAAGTTCAGGTTGCCGAGATCATGGTATACGGCTCCGCCCCCGGACAGCCGGCGCACAACCTGAATGTTGTTGTCACGAACGTATTCCTGGTTGATCTCTTCGATCGTATTCTGATGCTTTCCGATAATAATGGAAGGCTTGTTGATATAAAAAAGAAGGTAGCTCTCGTCCATGGACAAGTGTTTCAAGGCATATTCTTCAATCGCTAGGTTAATGGAAGGATCGTGGATCCCCTGATTATCGATAAATAGCATAGCATCCTCCGTCGTCACAAATCAAAATGTGGTGCTTCCAGACTATTGTAAACCAATTTTAAGGCAGAGACAAAGCATTCCATGTTGACGAGGCAGGGACGGTAGCGACATAATGATGGCATTACATAACGGCAGGGCTTGCAAGAGCCAGGACATGGAACAGGAGGAGCCCTTATGAATGACAAAAAACAACCCTTGATCGAGGTGTATGGCCACGGAGGAGACGTGGAGACGGCTGCTGCCGCATTCGGAAGGCAAGCCTCGGCTTTCCTGGATTACAGCGCCAATATTAACCCGCTCGGACCGCCGCAAGGGGTTATTACGGCCTTGCAAGAGGGAATGAGTGCGGTCATTCGTTATCCGGATCCGGGACACCGCAGGTTCAAGGAGCGGCTCGCAGCTGAGTTAGGCACCGATACCAGACGAATCCTTGTCGGCAACGGAGCGGCAGAGTGCATGGCGCTATTGTTGATGGGTCTGACGCCAGGGATTGTGGGCGTGGTTGACCCGTGTTTTTCCGAATATCGGGAATTGTCCTTGAAATTTGGTTCGGACATCCGCTCCGTGTGCGGGCATCCGGAGAGGGACTGGCGTGCAGACAAGGCGGATGTGATGGAACTGCTGGCTCGTACGGATCTCGTGTTTTTGGGCCAGCCCAACAATCCGAATGGGGTTCAATACAGCCTGGAGGATATTCGTGAAATAGCGGTATGCGCAGAGCAAGAAGGGACCTGGCTGGTGCTGGATGAAGCCTTCATCGATTTCATTCCGCCGGAGGACAGACAGACCTTGATGCCGGAGCTGCAGGACTATCCACGGACGGTCATTGTCCGGTCAATGACCAAGTTTTATGCGATTCCGGGCCTGCGGCTCGGATATACGGTCGCGCATCCCGACGTGATACGCAAGATGGCAGGCAAACAGGTGACGTGGAGCGTCAATGGACTGGCGCTGCTTGCCGGAGAGGCTTGTCTTGGCAGCGGCAGGGAATATGAACTGGATACGCTGCAATTGATTCGCGCAGAGCGCGAGAAGCTGATACGGGGGTTACAAGCGCTGGAGCTTGACGTTACGCCGGGAGAGGCTAATTTTCTACTCATGGAGCTTCCGCGGCCATGGAGTGCTGAGAAGTTTCAGTCGGAGATGGGCAGACGCGGCGTGCTTGTCCGCAGCTGCGCCATGTACCCGGGCCTTGGTGAGCGTCATATCCGGCTAGCCGTTAAGGATGCCGGAGCTAATGACAGGCTGCTGGCCATAACCGCGGAGGTCCTTGGAAATCCTTCTGCTGGCGTGACATAGGGATGTCTAGCAGCAGATCTATAGGAAGAACGCTACAGTTGGTTCAGATATTTAAGGAGCAGGGAGAGAAAAAAACATGGCAGTACCTTTTCTGAAAGGCAACACGCGTCTGTATTGCTCGGATGCATGGCCGGGAGCCACAGTGTACTTGGAATCGGAGCGGCAGCATCCGCATATCCGGATCTCGCTTCCGGAGCCGGCTGCGTCCATAAGCAGCGCCATATACGGCGGCGGATTTCTGCATTTGGATCATATCGTAAACCGTTATGTGGACAAGCATTACGATTGCAGCGACCCTGTGAACGATATGGTTAACTTTATGGCTGTTCACGGTTATCCGACTGAATCCACAGCTGGATTGATGACAGCGGTAAAACTGAAGTATGCCTCTATTCGGGAAGAGCGGATTGAACAAGCCTCCATCCTGTGCTGCACCACCGCCGGCGTGGGCAATGCAGCCCGTGCCGGGTCGAGTCGTACGACCTTTGCCGCTTATCAGCCGGGCACGATTAATATCATGTTGATGGTGGACGGGATGATGACGCCGGCTTGCATGGTGAACGCGATGCTGACGGCGACGGAAGCGAAAGCCGCTGCGCTGCATGATCTTGGCGTGAGGGATCATGAGACCGGAGGCGTTGCGACCGGAACGACAACGGACGCGATGGTCCTTGGGGTCAGCGGCAATGCAGCGTATGGCGTGAACCACCATTATGCCGGAACCGCAACCGATCTGGGCGGCATGATCGGCCGTCTTGTCTACGAGAGTGTTATGGAAAGCATTATTACCGAAAGAGAGGACCGGATATGACCGTCGTATGGGTCATTTGGGCAGCGGTCGTGCTGGACCTGCTGATCGGAGATCCGAGATGGCTTCCCCATCCTGTCATCGGTATGGGGAAAGCCATTCGCCGGGTTGAAGGCTGGATACGCCAACGGGCGACTACCGCTCAGAGCCTGAAGCGAGCGGGCATTCTGCTGCCGGTGATCGTTGCCGGCGGATCCTTCGTGCTGGCATGGCTGCTGCTGGAGCTGTGCGGAGCGATTCATCCTTGGCTAGCGTGGGGAGTAGAGATCGTGCTTATTGCGACTACGATTGCCATTAAAGGGCTGCGTGAAGCCGGATTGGAGGTCTACGGCCATCTTCGCTCCGGGAATATCGCGGAGGCCAGACGCTCGCTCAGCATGGTTGTCGGAAGAGACACCGGTCATCTGGATGAGCCGGAGATCGTGCGGGGAACGGTGGAGACGGTTGCGGAGAATATCGTGGATGCGGTCATCGCTCCGTTGTTTTTTGCCCTGATCGGGGGAGCGCCGCTGGCGATGGCCTACCGGGCCGTGAATACGCTCGACTCCATGGTCGGATATAAAAACGACAAATACCAGCATATCGGCTGGGCATCCGCAAGGCTGGACGATATCGCCAATTGGATACCGGCACGTCTGACGGCAGGACTGTTGACCATGGTGGCTGCCATGTTGTCGCTGCAATGGAAAAAAGCGATCAAAATGGTCAGAAGGGATGCGCGAAAGCACCCCAGTCCGAACAGCGGCTTCCCGGAATCGGCCGTGGCCGGTGCGCTGGGGGTTCGTTTGGGAGGCGAGAATTCCTATCAAGGCGTGATCTCGTTCCGGGCTTATATGGGGGATCCCGAACGCCCGCTTGAAGCGGAGCATATTCGGGTGACAAACCGTCTGCTGCTGGGCGTATCGGTATTATTTACGTTGCTGGGTACCCTGGTGCTTGGACTTGTTGCCGCAGCCGGAGGAAGCCTATGGATATGAGGATCAAGCTGCATCTGGTCCGCCACGGCCGCACGTTGTGGAACGAGGAACGCCGTTATCTCGGTCACGAGGATCAGGGAATTCTGATGGAAGGAAGACAGCAGCTCCTCCCGCTGCGGGATAGGTTTTTTATCGGGCAGTTTGTTCGGATCTATTGCAGTGATCTCCTTCGATGCAGGCAGACGCTGAATGTTATCCTATCGGACTCCAAAATGGCTGCTATTCCTGATGATGAAGTTTTGGGCAGAATTATACCGGGCGTCGTGTATGATCCGCGGCTGCGCGAGCTCGATTTCGGAGATTGGGAAGGGAAAACCTACGAGGATTTGAAGTCGGATATCTCTTATCGGCGCTGGATTGATAACCCTGCAGAAGTCACGCCGCCGAATGGGGAGAGCTGGGAAGCGTTCCGTTCCCGGGTTCAGACATTCTTGACCGGAATGTATTTGGATTTAAAGGAACTGTTGCATGTAGAGGAAGATCCGGATACCCTTGTGCAGGCAGAGGCAGAGGCAGAGGCAGAGGCAGAGGCAGAGGCAGAGG
>NZ_JAMBDM010000037.1:0-31766 GCF_025142895.1 Paenibacillus sp. p3-SID867 | reverse complement strand
TTGCCCCCGGCAACAACGCACCAGAGCCGCTTCCGCCGGGGCCTGGCCCGCTGCCTTCCGCCGAGCCGCAGGCGGCGGAAGAGCCCACGGTATCCGTCTACGTAACCAAGACGGATACCGTGGAGGAACTGCCGCTGGAACAATATCTCGTCGGCGTCCTGGCCGCCGAGATGCCGGCCGAGTTCCAGTTGGAGGCACTCAAGGCCCAGGCCATCGCGGCACGGACCTATATCGTGCAGCGGCTGGCGTCCGGCGACCGCAGCGGCGTGCCGGACGGCAAGGCCGTGGTGACCGATACGGTCAGCCACCAGGCTTACATCGCCCAAGACGAATTGACGAAGGAATGGCAGCGGCTCGGGAAGGAAGCCGAGCTGGCGAAGCTCCAGCGAGCGGTAAAGGAAACGGCAGGAGTGGTGATGACATATGAGGGTCAGCCGATTACCGCTTCTTTTTTCTCCACCAGTAACGGTTATACCGAAAATTCAGAGGATTATTGGAAGAACGAGATTCCCTACCTGCGCAGTGTGGAGAGTCCATGGGATAAACAGATTTCACCGAAGTACAAGACAACGATCACGATGCCCCGCTCGGAATTCATAGGAAAGCTTGGTCTGGCGGATGGAGCCGTACCGGTATCGGCAGGCGGGGATGGGGGAGCTTCTTTTTTGAAAGTACTCTCATATACGCAAGGTCATCGAATTGAGAGCGTACGGGTCGGCGGCAAGAAGTTCACCGGTCGCGAGGTGAGAGAGAAGCTGGGGCTTCGTTCGAGCCAATTCACCCTTCATATGAAAGACAGCGAGATTGAGATAACGACCTACGGCAACGGTCACGGCGTGGGCATGAGCCAGTACGGAGCAGAGGGCATGGCCCGCGAAGGATATGAAGCGAAAGAGATTCTGGCACACTACTATACGAATATTTCTTTTGACAAAACTTCAAATCTTCTCTCTTTAAGTGGAAATTCAAAAGGTCGGATTTTCAGCACCGAGAAGGTTGAATGAAGCTAGGGCCTGAGGAGCGGAGCGTACTTTTTGGGTACGTGAGCACTGGAAGGCCCGGCTGAATTCAAGATTCGATGCCGAACTACTTCTTGATTCACTTCGTGATCAAAAGACGACTTTTTGAACAACCTCTCAAAAAAATAATAGTTAGATAACGTATAAAAGAGTTGCCCCCGGTAACAATGGTTACTGAGGTGATTGCAAATGAATGAACAGAACAAAAATAGTAAACCCCACGAAGAAACTCCTAAAACTGTGCAAGGAGATTCGGCGGTACCGTCATCTTCGTGGAAGAAAGCATTATCCAAACGGTGGGTGTTCCCGGCAGCATACTTAGCAGCAGCGGCAATTATACTAACCCTCGTGTGGGTCTACCAGGACGCCAGCCAAAAGACGCTGAACCCACAAGAGGAAGCAACAACCGTATCGGAATCCGTACAAGGTTCAGAGAAACCTGCTGCAACGGAAGGCAATGACGGAGAAGCTGTAGAAGTGACGGCCAATGCGCAATCGATGATCTGGCCGGTAGCCGATGACGTGGCAGTCAGCATCGTCAAGCCTTACTTTGACGAGACGAACCCGGATTCGCATCAAGAGGCGATGGTACAGTATAATGACACCTTTACGCCGAATATGGGAATCGACCTGGCTGCTGCGGATGACACGATGTTTGAAGTTCGTGCCGCACTGACAGGTAAAGTGACCCGGGTCGAGAATCATCCGGTTAACGGCAACGTTGTGGAAATTACGTCAGGTGACACGAAAACCGTGTACCAAAGCTTGAACGAAGTGAAAGTGAAGGAAGGCGCTGAAGTGAAGCAGGGCGATTCCATCGCGACTGCCGGGCGCAGTGAGCTTGAGAAGGATCTCGGCAACCATGTGCACTTCGAAGTGTACGAGGGCGGGAAACTGGTCAACCCTGTGAGCGTGCTTCCGCAAAAATAATTTCATTTCTTTGTAGCCATGCGCCCACCGCGCACATGAAGAGGGCAGGATCTTGTGATCCTGTCTTTTTTTTTGTTGCGGTTTCGGACGGCAAGTCCAACCCTTGCTGGGCCTTGTTTCTTGGACTTTTTAGACTTGTCCGTCACAGGCATGTCCAGAAAATAAATGGGTCCAAGTAAGCTTGTCACCCCTTGAAACCGAGAATATCCCGTCATGCCCCTCATATAATGTACCAAACTATCCACACAGTAGGGAGGCGGGAGCGTGCACGATTACATCAAAGAGCGGACCATTAAGATCGGACGCTGTATCGTGGAAACGAGGCATACGGTTCGAACTATAGCCAAAGAATTTGGCGTGTCGAAGAGCACGGTGCATAAGGACTTAACCGAACGTCTGCCGGAGATCAACCCGGACCTGGCGGATCAGGTGAAGCACATTCTCGAATACCACAAATCCATCCGCCATCTGAGAGGCGGAGAAGCTACCAAGATCAAGTACAAAAAAACCGGCAGCAACCGCGAACCGGTGGCCACGGCGAAATCCTGATTTTTAGGGCTTAGGTCACTAGATTGACGTTGAATCCCTCCCCTAAAGTATGATATGTTAAAAGCTGGTATAGGATCGAAATATGGGACCTGTTTTGCCGAAGATCATCATCGATTGCTAGATTATGTCGAAGGATGGTTCGGTACAGCGAACAGACTCTTTTACCATAAAATAACACTTTGGGGGCTTTTCATGATGTTGAGCAAGGATATTGGAATCGATCTCGGAACGGCGAACGTGCTCATACACGTAAAGGGGAAGGGGGTAGTGTTAGACGAACCTTCCGTTGTCACTATTGAGACCGACACCAAACGAGTCCTTGCCGTCGGTGAGGAAGCACGGCGCATGGTCGGGCGCACTCCCGGCAACATTACGGCGATCCGCCCGCTGAGGGACGGGGTCATCGCCGACTTCGAAATTACGGAAGCGATGCTGAAGTACTTTATTGATCGCGTGGGCGCGCGCAGTTGGCACAGCCGGCCCCGAATCCTCATCTGTGCACCGACCAACATTACTTCGGTAGAGCAGAAGGCGATCCGGGAAGCGGCTGAGCGCAGCGGCGCAAGGGATGTGTTCCTTGAAGAAGAACCGAAGGCAGCGGCAATTGGCGCAGGAATGGATATTTTCCAGCCGAGCGGTAACATGGTTGTGGACATCGGGGGCGGCACCACGGATGTGGCCGTCCTGTCCATGGGCGATGTCGTCACCGCTTCTTCGATTAAAATGGCGGGGGACAAGTTCGACGAGGCGATCACGAAGTATGTGAAGCATAAATATAAATTGCTGATCGGGGAACGGACGGCAGAAGATTTGAAGGTAGCAATCGGAACGGTTCGTCCAGGCGGTAGACAAGCTGAGATGGATATTCGCGGACGCGATATGGTATCGGGGCTGCCGTTTACTGTAACGGTGTCTTCGGCAGAGGTGCAGGAAGCACTGTGGGATCCGGTGTCATCGATCGTACTCGCAGCCAAATCTGTTTTGGAGCGGACCCCGCCGGAGCTGTCAGCGGACATTATCGATCGCGGCGTCATATTGACCGGCGGTGGCGCACTGCTTCATGGTTTGGACGAGCTGTTAACGGACGAGCTGCGGGTGCCGGTGCTTGTTGCGGAGGATCCGATGCATTGTGTGGTTAAGGGAACGGGAATTATGCTGGATAATTTGGACAAGGTCGTAAAGAAAAAGTTCTAACCTTCCGATATAGATAATAGAAACGTGATATTGGATTATCAATCTGTATCCATACGATGCAGCTACATAGGTTTGCAATTTATACAATGGTCATGCTGAACTGCAGCGATTGGAAATACAATCCGTCAGCGCAGCGGCCATTCACGCATCTATTTTGGAAGGGAAGTGCCTTGATTGTTAAGAGGTCTATATACAGCCGCTTCAGGGATGATGACTCAGGAGCAGCGACATAATACGGTGACGCAGAACATCGCTAACGTCAACACGACAGGCTACAAGGCAACCAACAGCGTACAGCGTTCGTTCCCTGAAGTTCTTGTCTCCATGATCGGCGGCAATGATTCGACGAATGCAGGGCGGAAGCTCGGTAAGTTCAACACGGGTGTTTACGCTGAGGAGAGCATATCGCTTTATACTGAAGGCGCGCTCCGTGAAACGGGCAAGTCGACAGACTTTGCGCTGGTATCCTCTTTTACAGTACAGAATCCGGCAACGGGCCAACCTTATCCCTTTGATGCTTCCGGCAGATACGTGGATGAGAACGGCGAGGTGATCTACCGGCCGGAAGGTTTTTTTACGGTTCAGAATGAGAATGGGGATATCCGTTACACCCGTAATGGCAGCTTCCGGGTTAGCCCGAATGGGAGCCTCTTGAGCGAGAGCGGCTATCAGGTATTGGATAACAATAACAGACCGATTGTATTGACAGGCTCGGCGAGTAACTTTACAGTGAATGAGCAAGGAGAAATCATGGACGCAGAAGGCAATGGGACAGGCATCATTCTCGGAGTCAACATCGTGAGCGAGCCTCATGGGCTGATTCGTGAAGGTCATGGCGTGTTCCGTATGGCCGATCCGGACGGGGAAGTGCGTTTTATGGCACCCGGTGATAACGGAGTCATCCGCCAGGGATTCATCGAGGGGTCCAACGTGGATCCGACGCAATCGATGGTTGAATTGACAGCTGCTCTGCGCGCGTATGAAACAAACCAAAAAATCGTTCAGTATTACGACAGAACGCTGGAGAAGGCGGTCAATGAGATCGGCCGAGTCTAAGCTGTGTTTGTAAGTAGGCAGGCAGTACAACTGCTGTATGAAAATGTGAGCCCACGGGAGGTAAGTGATGAACAACTCGATGATTAGCGCCATGGTGTCGATGAATGCCCTCCAGCAGCGATTGGATGTCATTGCGGACAATATAGCAAACGTCAATACGGCTGGTTATAAGAAAAAGGAGGGATCCTTTGAAGATGTGCTGACGCAGGTTCAGCGGCATCACAAGGATTTCGACCGGACGGGCCGCGCGACACCGCTTGGCTATACACTCGGGTATGGCATGAGACTATCTTCCGTCGTGCAGAACATGGAGCAGGGGGCCATGAAGGAAACCGGTAATCCGCTCGATCTGATGATTGATGGACAAGCCATGTTTGCCGTTCAGGGAGATGGCGCAATTGGATATACCCGCGAAGGCGGATTTCATGTATCTCCGGATGCCCGGAACCCAAACAACCTGCTGCTGGTCAATTCACAAGGCTATCCAGTGCTTGACGTGAACAATAATCCAATCTCGCTTCCGGCCAAGGGGAAAGTTGCCATTAACGAAAAAGGGCAGATTATCGTGGAGACCCCAACGGGTCGAACGGCTCCTTATGCAACCTTGAAGCTGGTTGAGCTTGAGCGTCCGGAGGGCTTGGTCGCTGTCGGCGATAACCTGTTTGTCGTAGGAAACGGCTTGACGGAAGGCGATGTGTTCGATTTAACACCGTCGGCTCCGGGCGAGCCTCCGAAATCGAAGGTGCTTTCCGGGTTTATTGAACAATCGAATGTCAATTTGACCGATGAAATGACCAAAATGATGGAAGTTCAGCGGGCCTACCAGCTGACGGCACGTGCGCTTAGTTCAAGCGATACCATGATGAACCTTGCCAACACAATGCGAGGGTAGGTGGGCATCATGAGTGAATCAAATGCCAAAAAACGATCCAAGACATCCGGATGGAAAATCGCTGTCCGCATCATGATTCCTGTATTGCTCGTATTGGCATTATTCGGAGGCATGGTCTTCGGATATGTTGTCCTCGGCGATCAGGAGCTCAGTGAAGTGTTTGAATGGGGCACATGGAAGCATGTTTTTGATTTGATTTTTGCACCGTGACGAGAGGTCAAGGTGAATACAATGTCTTGAGATAAGATGCCAAACTCCCTTTAAGGGAGTTTTCTTTTTTTGGGGTTAAACGGTATAATGGGATGGGACTTGCGTATTAACTTTGTCATTTCATGACAATGGACGGATGTATGTAAAATAACCCCACAAAGTGGAGCCTATGCTGCGATGCTTATTCCAAATACTTTGCGGGGACCCCAAAAAACTTGTAAAAGGGCCCTCTCCTCGTACACAAGTGTCCGATGGGAGAAAGCCCCTTATCTAAAACCTTCACTTCTGCAGCGGTGAAGGATATCCATCATTTTTTCCGCAGATCCTTCTTTTTATGCACATGATCTGAAATTCGTTAAGAAAACCTCAAGAGAAAGCATGATACAGCCGTAAATAATACCTCCCGCGGCTTGAGAAAGCGGCACAGCGGCAGCAAATGGAACGAACAACCCTTTTCAAACGCTATGCTTGGCGGGTACGTACATAAGGAGGATTTTAATACTATGTTGAACATCAAACAGATTCAAGAAATTATTCCCCATCGCCCCCCGTTTTTGCTGGTCGATAAAATTGTGGAGATTGAGGACGGCAAACGAGCGGTCGGCATCAAGAACGTGACGATCAATGAGCCTTTTTTTGTCGGCCATTTTCCTGAATATGCTGTAATGCCGGGAGTCCTGATTGTAGAAGCATTGGCGCAGGTCGGTGCTGTCGCGATTCTTAATGTGGAGAGCAACCGGGGAAAGCTTGGCTTTTTGGCGGGCATTGACGGTTTCCGTTTCCGTGGGCAAGTGGTACCGGGTGATACGCTGCGGCTGGAAGTCGAGATCATTCGTTTGAAGGGCATGATCGGTAAAGGGAAAGCAACCGCTACAGTGGATGGACGTGTAGTTGCCGAGGGAGAAATTATGTTTGCTCTCGCGGATAAGGAGTAATTTTCAGACTATTCTTGTTTGGATGAGGAAGGGAGACTTTTTTTCATGTCAGAGATGAGTCAGAGAACAATCGATACGGTGCAACGTTGGTTGAATGATCCTTATGTAGATGAGGAGACGAAACAGGAACTGCGTTTACTCGAGCACGACACCAAAGAGCTGGAGGAACGGTTTTATCGTGATCTGGAATTTGGCACGGGCGGTCTGCGCGGTGTTATCGGTGCAGGCAGCAACCGGATTAATAAATATACGGTAGGCCGCGCAACGCAAGGCTTTGCGCAATATATCCTGGAGACTCACGGCACCGCGGAGGGCAAGCCTTCTGTTGTCATTGCCCATGACTCCCGGCATTTCTCGCCGGAATTTGCGTTAGAGGCTGCTTTGGTTTTGGCCGGAAACGGGATTGTAGCGAAGCTGTATCCTTCCTTGCGATCAACGCCGCAATTGTCATTCAGCGTGCGTCACTTGGGTGCTACCGGAGGGATTGTCATCACGGCAAGCCATAATCCGCCGGAATACAACGGTTATAAGGTGTACAACCGTGAAGGCGGCCAACTGGTACCGGACGAAGCAGAGAGCGTGATTGCCCGGATACAGGAGGTGGATTCCTTCTCTGCAGTCAAGAGGCTGTCTCAAGCTGATGCAGAGGCTCAAGGCCTGCTGGTTTGGCTGGGTGAAGCGGAGGACCAGGCTTTTGCGGATACGGTGGCGAATGTCAGCGTGAACCGGGATCTTATCGAATCCAAGCTGGGCGAGGATATCCATATCGTATTCACGCCGTTACATGGAACAGGGCAAGCGCCCGTAGAGCGCGTGCTTAAGAGCATTGGCTTTAAGCATATTCATGTTGTTCCGGAGCAAGCCGAGCCGGATGCTAACTTCTCCACCGTCAAATCCCCGAATCCGGAGGAGCGGGAAGCTTTTACCCTCGCGATGAAGCTTGGCGAGAAAGTGGGAGCAGACATTTTGATCGGAACAGATCCCGATGCGGATCGTATGGGGGCTGTCGTGAAGAATAGCCAAGGCGAGTACGTGGTGCTGACAGGCAATCAATCCGGTGCGATTATGATCCACTATTTGCTGGGGCAATTGAAGGAAGCGGGTAAGCTGCCTGATAATGGTGCGGTTATCAAGACGATCGTAACGAGTGAGATGGGGGCGGCGATTGCCGAGCATTATGGTGCCACCGTATTTAATACATTGACAGGCTTCAAATACATTGGTGAGAAAATGACCCAGTTCGAGGAGTCCGGCAGCCATACGTATCTGTTTGGTTATGAGGAGAGTTACGGCTATTTGGCTGGCAATTATGCCCGCGACAAGGATGCCGTATTGGCCTCGATGCTGATATGCGAAGCAGCCGCTTATTATAAAGGACAAGGCAAGACGCTGTACGATGTATTGCAGGAGCTGTATGAGCAGTTCGGTTATTTCCTCGAGACACTGGAATCCCGGACGCTCAAGGGCAAGGATGGCGTCGCCCAGATTCAAGCGAAGATGTCGGATTGGCGCGACAATCCACCGGGAGAAGTCGGAGGCGTGCCGGTTAAGCAGGTGCTTGATTATGCCGAAGGCCTGGACGGGTTGCCGAAGGAAAATGTGTTAAAGTATCTGCTTGATGACGGATCTTGGTTCTGCCTGAGACCTTCCGGTACCGAACCGAAGATCAAAGTGTATTTTGCCGTGCGCGGCGAATCTCTCGCCGATGCGAATCGCAAAATTCAATCGCTCTCGGCTCAAGTCATGGCCCGGGTAGACGCTTAAACATAAATACATTGAATGAGAGAAGAGAACGAAGGGAATTTACGATGGTTGCTGCAAGGCCCCTACGAGCTATTGCCCTCCATCGTAAATTTCCATAGGTTCAATGAGGAGGTACTTTCGTGGTTCAGAATTGGAAACGCTGGAACACAGCAGCCCGCAAGTGGCTGTGGATTCTGGTTGTTCTTGGCGTTGCAGCGGCCCTGCCGGTAGGTTATGACCGACTGCAAACAGAATCAACATCAAAGAATGTAGAACTGGTGTTTGATTATCGGGATTTGTTGGATGTCGCGGCGTATCAATCCAAGCCGCAGGATTTTGTATCTGAGCAGCTGGATCGCCTGAAAGAAGCCGGCGTAATCAGTATGGCGCTTTATGAAAGCACGCTGGACGAGCTGGTGAAATCGCGGCGAATATCGGTATATGACGGGCAGCAGGTCGCTGATCTGACAGGTACGACGGTCTCCCCGAATGAGAATTTTACGTATGTTTCATTCCTGAACGAGGAAAGCGCGACTTTAATTAAACCCATTATCGAAGAAACCTACACGAGATTGGGTATTCCGGTAAGATCCTGGCAGTTCGATCGTGGAGTGGATGGGTTGGTGCTGGAAACTCCGCGTTCCAATGCGGTGATTAAGCCGCTGTCTCCAGACCCTATTACCATAAGCATGCTGCGAGAGAAGGGCTTTAATATTGTGCCGCGTCTGTCGGACAGTCTTCCGTATGACCAGGCCTATATGGAGAAGCTGATGGCGTACTTCGCGGACAACGGCGTAAAACGAATTTTGTTTGAAGGTGATTCCGCAAGAGGCTTCAATGATGATGCAGACATGAAAAGCTTGGATTCCTTTGGCGAGCTTTTGAACCAACATGGCATCGGCCTCGTGGCGATTGAGAATATCAAGCGTCCGCAAAAAGGGTTTACGAAACTTGCTTATTTAACAGATTACAACGTAACCCGTATTTATTCCTTAAGCGAGCGGGATGCTAATCTGGAGCCTGAGGTTATTGGAGACCGTTTTGCTTTGGCTTCCAAAGACCGCAACATTCGAATGTTCTATTTAAACGCGGAGCCGAGCCGAGATATGACCAAAGCATCCGTTACTCACCCGCTGGATAATTTGATTGACAGTTTGACTGGTACGGGTCAGGCCATTAAGCAGATCGAGGACAATGGCTTCACCATGGGTCCTGCAGAGCCGTTTAAGGTGACTGACTCTTCCTTGCAGCGTTACTTCAAGCTTGGGGCTGTCGTTGGAGCCGTAGCTCTGATTTCGCTCATGATTTCCTATTACATTCCGTTCCTTACGATTGCCGCTTTCCTGATCGGGCTTTTGGGCAGTGCGGGATTGTATGTTCTGAAGCCGACCTTGCTTGAACAGGCCTTGGCTTTATTTGCGGCGATCAGTGCTCCAACGGTTGCCGTCATTCTGGCGATTCGTAAAGTCAATGAAACGCAGCAGAGCATACCGGACATGAGTTCTGGCAGAAGAGTGACCCATTCGATCGTACTATTGATAAAGACCACGATTTTGTCGCTTGCAGCCGTACCAATCGTTGTTGCGTTATTGAATAATGTGACCTATATGCTCGTTCTGGATCAGTTCCGCGGCGTGAGCTTGCTGGCTGCAGCGCCGATAGGACTCATTGCAATCTACGTGGTTCTGTACCGAGGCGGATCTACTTATAGCTCAATTCTGAAACTGCTTAAAGCACCGATCTCGCTGACATGGGTCATCGCAGCCGGCATTGTGGCTATTGTCGGTTGGTACTATCTCACTCGTACAGGTAATGCAGGCTCTGTGTCGTCGATCGAAATGGCATTCCGTACATTCCTGGAAAATACGTTTGGCGTACGTCCGCGTAATAAGGAGTTCTTGCTTGCCCATCCAATGATGGTACTCGGCGTGTTCCTGTCATTTAAATACCGTCATGCCGTTTATCTGCTCATTATCGGTGTAATGGGGCAGCTGTCGATGGTCGGAACATTCACGCATATTCACACGCCACTCTATATTTCGGCCATTCGCGTTGTACTGGGTCTTGGACTCGGCTTGATTATCGGATTGATCGCGATATTGGTATGGCAAGTGGCAGAAAGGATCTGGAAACGATGGTCTCCACTTCTAAGACAATAGTCATCTCCGGATACTACGGATTCAAAAATAGCGGTGACGAAGCGGTCCTCAAATCCATCTTGACCGCTCTGGAGCAGGAGGGTAAGGCAACGGGGATTGAGATCAATCCCGTTGTACTTTCCATTGACCCGGATTGGACTTCGGCCGCCTATGGGGTAAAATCCGTTCACCGAATGAAGCTGGGAGAAGTTCGACAGGCAATCAAGGACAGTGACGGTTTGATCAGCGGTGGAGGAAGCTTGCTGCAGGATGCCACCAGCCCGAAGACAATCCCGTATTATCTGGGCGTCCTCAAGATCGCGCAGTGGCTTGGTAAACCGACGTTTATTTATGCGCAGGGCGTCGGACCTGTCAACCGTAAGCTGTTTTATCCGATGATTCGCTCGATCTTCCGAAAATGCACCTACATCTCGGTGCGTGACATTCAGTCAGGTGAACTGCTTCAGTCGATGGGAATATCTGCGGAAGCCATTCACGTCGTACCCGATCCGGTGATGGGCATGCCGCTGCCAGAGGGTGAGGATGTTCAGCGTGATTTTAACCCGGGATCGGGGTTAGAAGAGAACGATGTCGCATCAGTTTCTTCTATAGAAGAACATCGTGAATCATTCGAAGAACCTTTAGTGCAGTCCTCATTATCCAATCGCGAAACGGAAGGGGAAGGATCTCTGCCGGTTATCGGTATTTCGGTTCGATATTGGCACCCGGAACGCAAAGAGCTGAAGGCTGTTACGGAAGGTTTAAAAGCATTAGCCGCACAGCGTCCGGTACATCTTCGCTTTCTCCCTTTTCATCAGCCGGATGATCTTGAGGCTTCGCAGTTTATTGCTAGCGGCATTGGCGATATTTCCAAGAATGGTTCGATTATCAGTTTCTATCGTGATGAGAAGCAGCCGCAGGACATGCTGCGAGAGGTCAGCCATTGTGATATGATACTGGGCATGCGTCTGCATAGCCTGATCTATGCCGCGAATCAGTGTGTGCCGTTACTCGGAATTTCCTATGATCCGAAAATCAATCACTTTTTGAAGCGGCTGGGCAGCGAACCTGCGGGAAGCAGTGAATCACTTGACGCAGTTGCGTTAAAGGATCAGATGCTGAAGCTGCTGGACGATGCAGCGGCATGGAAAGCGGAGCACGGCGAGCAGATTACTGTATTGAAACAAGAGGCTGCGCTGCCTGCACGCCACATTGCCCAATATTTACGCCATAGAGGATGATAAACATGAAACAGACCTATCCATTTCCTACCGTATCGGTGTTCGAGATTCCTTTTTCCAAGCTTAGTATGAAAGATACGGTGAAATTCCTGACAGAGGCTGTTCAGTCAAGGCAGCCCCACCATGTCATAACGGCGAATCCGATCATGGTGATGACGGCCGTCAACCAACCGGAATATAAACAGATGATGCAAAGTGCCGAAATCATCGTTCCGGATGGGACGGGGATCGTCTGGGCTGCCAGTGTGGGCGGCGAACCGCTGGAGGGGCGCGTTACCGGCTTTGAGCTGTTACATGAATTGTTGAAGGTCGGGGAAACCTATAGATGGAAGTTCTTTCTGCTGGGAACTACTGCCGAAGTGATTCAGGAAGCTGCCGAAAGGTTACAAATGCAATATCCGGCTGCGATTATATGCGGCTACCGGGACGGTTTTTTTGGACCTGATGAAGATGCTGCCGTCATCGAGCAGATTCGGGCAGCTTCACCGGATATTTTATTTGTCGCCCGTGGTGCGGACAACCAAGAGCCTTGGATTGCGCAGCATAAACAAGCGCTTCAAGTTCCGGTTGTTATGGGAGTCGGGGGATCTTTCGATATTATCTCCGGCAAACTGAAGCGGGCGCCGAAAGTATTCCAAAAGCTTCGTCTCGAATGGTTTTACCGCCTTCTGAAGGAGCCAACCCGTTACAAAAGAATGCTTGCGCTGCCGAAATTCGTAGTGAAAGTGCTGCGCGAGAAAGAAAACGTAACGAAATCGAGCTAAATGGCTCATTTCTGTGGGGGAAATCCGGGATTTCACCGGAAATTGGTATTGGTTTTTGGACCCGAAGGGAGTATAATTCAACCGGTAGACAATATTGGGGGTCGAATGATTACATGTTAATGATATACATCATCGGGTTTATCGTATCGCTGACGCTCGCCCTGCTCTTAACGCCGCTTGTGAAGAAGTTTGCGGTTAAGATTGGTGCCGTTGACGTTCCTAATGCCCGCAAGGTTCATACCCGGATCATGCCCCGACTCGGGGGACTCGGCATCTATCTGGCTTTTATTCTTGGACTGATTGCAGTTCTTCCTTTTCTTCCGGATAGCCTGTCGCCTCGCGATGCCAACTTTATGAAGGCATTTCTAATCGGCGGTTCCATGATCGTATTGATCGGAGCCTTGGATGATCGATTTGAACTTTCGGCCAAAGTGAAGTTTCTGGCTCAAATTGCAGCTGCTTGCGTAGTTGTATTCGGATTTAATATTACCGTGGACTTTGTAAATATACCGTTCCAGGATCGGTACTCCATGCTGGAGAGCTGGGTATCGATTCCACTGACAATCTTCTGGATTGTCGGCGTAACCAACGCGATTAATCTCATTGACGGACTGGATGGACTTGCAGCTGGTGTTTCGGGCATTGCGATCGGCACGATTCTGGTCATGGCCGTCTTGATGGGCAACACCACCGTTGCCTTGCTCTGTCTGCTTCTGCTCGGCAGCATTATCGGGTTCCTGTTCTTCAACTTCCATCCGGCCAAGATTTTCATGGGGGATACGGGCTCGCTATTCCTTGGATTTTGTTTGGCCATGCTGTCCCTGCTTGGATTTAAACAGATTGCGATTGTATCCTTCATTACGCCGCTGATTATTATCGGTGTTCCGTTGTCCGATACGTTTTTCGCTATTATCCGTCGTAAAATCCAGAAGAAACCGATCTTTGCTCCGGACAAGGGACATCTGCATCATTGTCTGCGCGAGCTTGGATTCAGTCACCGTCAGACGGTGTTGATTATTTACGTGATTGCCGCCTTTTTCGGCGTACTGGCCGTCATTCAATCTTCGGCTGCCATGTATGAAGCCAACTGGGTCACCTTCGTCGTGATCTGCGTCATGATGTGTTTCATGCAGATCGGTGCGGAAATTATCGGACTGGTTGGCAAGACCAAACGGCCGATTCTGGGTCTGATCAACCGGATGCGAATGAAGGCAAATCCCGAAAGCCGCACGAAGTAGAACTTATTCTTTTTCATGATGTGTCCGGATTGGACATGCCAGCCTCACCCAAAAAGGGTGAGGCTTTTTTGTGGTTTTTTCTAAATAATTGAATGTTTGGGACCGATATATGAACTATGCGCTAGAACCAATCTGTCAGTGAAAGCGAGGGGACCCAGTGAACGACGCAACACCCAAAACGGACGCCAACGTCCGAATGATCAAGGAGGCACAACCGTTGAAGAAAAATTTCCGTACAATAGCAAGCCTGTTATTGGCCATTGCTATGTTCTTTTCCCTAATTCCGGCATTACCGGCTTCAGCTGCAAATGGGGCTTCGTTTTTTCATTTTACAAATTTAAGTATGAATCCCGGTTCACCAACGCCTGAGAACCGAAGCTCAATTACCGTATCAGGTACCTATAGTCAGATTAACCCTAATACGATCTCCTATGAGATCAAACGTTTTGATGATACAATCACAGGCGGTACAGGTGTAAAACCGATTCTGGACGAGGCAACGAATACGTTTCAATTCCTGAATGTGCAACTGAATCAGGGCGAGAATAAAATTGTCGTATCGGGTAACAGCTTAACAGGGGAGAAGGTAAGTGCTACAGCCTATGTGAAATTCTCGGATGTTCCGGCAGCATATGAAGTGTCCTTGAGTGATGGACGCGTGCTGGAAGAGAACAGCCCTAATCCGGTCATTGTCAATACAAAAACAATCAGTATCTCCGTTAGAGCAACGAATGGATCCAAGGGTGTAACTGTCAATGGTGAGAGCATGTACGCCGGCGGCGGTGATACCTTCTATTCGGGAGGTATCACGCTGGTAGAAGGCGTTAACGAACTGGTCATTGTGGTAAGTTCTGAATCGAAAACACAGACTATCACAAGACAGGTCGTATACCACCCGTCGGGTTCTCTAACGGCCACTCAACTGCAGATCGGGAGCGTAAGTATTGACGGACGAGCAGTAGTATCTGGACACGTCAGCGGCAAGATTTCAGGATATGTCATCGTGGATGCTCCGGCAAATGGAACAACCCCGCTGAAGCCTGATGTAAAAGTAAGCTTTTCACTTGTAGGATCAGCAACCAAGGAACTCGATAAAAACCCTACTATTGTAGGGCAGGCTACGATACTGAATAACTCCTACATGTACCCTTTTGAGACCGTAGACGTGGTGACTCTCAAGCAGAGTGGCGAGTACCTGGTCTACATTGAGGATAATGGCAACGGGATTCAGAAGACTTTTCATTATCGGAATGACAATGCACCAACAATCGAGGAAGTATATCAGCTGTATGGCAATAACCCATTAAGTGAATCTCTGACCGCATCTTCAATGGCTGTGTTCCCGAGCGGCAATGATACGGTACTGAACGAGCTGCCGATTTATTTAATGCTGAAGCAGAAAAACGCGGGCAATGTTACCATCGAATCTAGTAAAGGTTCGTTTAACGCAGATAAATATACCTATACAGACCCACAAAATTCCAGTAACCCATACAATGGCTATACCGTATTCAAAATTACGAGTCTGTCGTCAGGTCAGCAAAACCTGATTATTAAGGCTACGGACAGTTCCGGTGGCGTATCGGACACACGGATTATACCGGTAACATTCCTGTCCTCTACCTACATCGATATTTACAAACTGTATAATAATCAGCTGTTTAAGAACAGTTCGGATTTTAATGAAGTGTCAGGACGTGTTGTCAACTATAAGAACACAAACCAGCTCCCTAAGTTTACCATTTCCCTTAATGGTAACATTCGGGATTTACCGATTGATGGAAATGGCGAATTCAAATTTACCGACACGAGTTATCTACAGTTGATCCCGGGACCGAATACATTGATCATTAAGGACGAGAAGGGTACAATCTCGACGAAGCTGACATTGCTTTATTTTAGTGATACTAAATCAGTGATCAAGAATATGGTTCCATTCCCTATCGGTTCATCAACATACACTAATGATGATGGGCTGTTTAGAGAAACGGACAAGAATACCTATAATACGTATGAAAAAGGGCTTGGGCTTCGATTCGAAGTAGAATATACAGATGAAATTACGGTGAATATCAGTCATCCGACGCCAACCATCTATGCGGTATTTAATAAAGATGGTAATGGGTATTGGAGATTATCAGGCGGTTCGCTTTTGACACAACTTGCTTCCGTTAATCAGGCTGATCATGACTTGTACTATAAGGTCTCGGTTCCTACATCTAACTCTGTTCAGGTGATACTGAAACAACTTGCCCTTCCTGAAGTTGGATTGCAGGCAATCAGTATCGACTCACGTTATCAAGCTGTCACGACAACGGATACTATAGAAATTACGCGTGAGCGTGCTCCGTTTGAAGTATTGTCTCCTAAACTGCCGAATGAGGGCGTGATTAAGCAAAACTTCGTAATGGTCAGCATTAAGGCAGAAGGCGCAGACTCAATCATGATTGGTAAAACGCCTATGGTGAAGTCCGAAATCAGTGATATTTTCCGTCTTGAAGTCAAGAATTTGAAGAGCGGTAAGAACACCATTAAGTTTACCATTCAACAAGGCAATAAGAAGACAAACGGATCGCTTGTAGTGACGTATACCGATGATGCTACAGAAGGGTCCCAATATAAAACCAACATCTCCAAATCAGGTAAAGTCAAGGTGTTCAAAGGAGATTTGTCCTTGTCCTTGCCAAAAGGAACGGTTCTTCAACAGGCAGATTTCAGCCCGAATGCTGAAGTGCCTACAATCAATCTTTTGGGAGAGCATGATATCCTATTTGGTATTGCCAATCCGATTGATGGCCGGACCATTAAAGCCTATAACCGAATTGGAGAAACAGAGAACGGTGTGGAAATGGATGGGCGTCTGGCTTTGATACCTGGCAGAAATGATCTTGCGGCTCGTTTATATCCAAGATCTCATTTTGGGTATGCATCTCCGCTTTATTGGTTGGACGCGGGTTCATTAAATGCAGACGTCAATGATCCGGTAAACGACTTTAATGTAAAACCGGCAACGCATCCATATGAGCAAGGGACGGATTATGTCCTTCAACGTATTATGCCTAAGAACTGGATGGAGCTTTCGCAGAAGGGAACCATTACGCTGAAATATGATTCTGGAATTGTGAATGCAGCTTCCAGTAACTTAGGGATCTGGTGGTACAATCCTTCCCAAGGGGAATGGATTAACATTGGCGGGAAGGTAGACGCTAAGAAGAAGACGATTACGGCTACCTTTAAAGGCTTTGGATACTATGTCGTAAAGTCACTGCGTTACAGCTATTCCGATGCAATTTCTCACAAAACTGCTCGAAATGACATTGAACTGATGCTGGCAAGAGGATATATGAAAGCATCCAAGACGGATGCATTCGGTATCTATGACCCGATGACTCGAGGCGAGTTTGCTACGATCGTAGTGAAATTGCTGGATATCCCACTGGATTACGATACCGATAAGAGTAAGTTAACGTTTGATGATATTTATCAGGAGAATGTTGTAAACAGTATGCTTTGGGATTACCGCTATATCGAGACTGCGGCCAGAAAAGGAATCATTCGCGGTATCGCTCCTCGAAGCTTTGCTCCGAATATGGAGTTGTCCCGCGAAGAAGCGGCGAATATCATCGCACGTGCATTGAACTTGAAGTTGGGTGAAGTCGAGAAGGATAAAACAGCACTTCAGAAGCAGTTCGAAGATGTAGGCAAAATCAAATCGAATTATTCTTACCCAGCCATTCTTGCTGTAAGTAAGGCCGGTATCATCACTGGTGTTGCGAATAGCTTAAAAGAAGGCGAGAAGAAACCAACGTATAACTTCAATCCGGATGCCGTGCTGAATCGTGCAGATACGGCGACAATCGTGAAACGCATGATGGGTAAACTCAAAATGCTGTAGACTATATAAATAAGAAGAAACTGTTGGACAAAGGGAACGAGAGCAGAAGCCTAATTTCTGATGGCTTTGCTCTCGTTTTCTTATGTACAAATTTTGAAGGATAAGGTTATATATAACATAATTAACAAGATCTTAAGGACCGTATTAGGGACTAAGAAACCGTTTACCAATATCTAATGTTTTGTAATTTCATGTAGAATACGCTACAATAGCGGAAGAACATACTATTTTTAGAGGGTGAAGATGAATTTATGAAGCCGATATTATCAAAAGCGCAGCTCGACTACCTGAAGGCGAAGACCAAGTTCGAGGAAAAAGCCAAAGTGATGGAGAAGAAGATTGAGCTGGCTCGTGCCGCTCATGATGAGATAACTCAGGAAGTCATGGAGGGACTCGTTGTTGAGACAGGCTTTCATGATTCATTTAACGAAATGACAGCGGCAGAGAATGCGTTGATCCAGTGGTCTCATACAACAATAAAACATGACAAAACATATCGTACGAATAAAGCGGAAATTGATCTGATGTACGAAACACTGCATAGCAACCCGGAGATGCGTGCACGCATTATCCAGCTTGCTATGAAGATTCGCTAGGATTCTACAAAGGGCGCCCATAGGGCGTCTTTTTTTGTTGTCGCAATATGTAATGAACCCAATGTTATGCGAATCTAAAATGATTTCGAAAATATTTTAAAAAAAACTTTGCAACAACCGCAACTTTTCGAGAAATCAAACGTTTATAATGTAGAACCCAATGAGCAACCCAAGATTATCCGAAACAAGAAACTTGTCTATTAATTAGAAAAATGTTCTTTACGGAGTATGGGACTCGTTGTATAATACCTAGGTAGGATTAGGAATCTATTCTAGTTTGTAGTGTTCTCTCGTTAACAAGATTCTGTGATATCGTCACAGACATCATTTATGATTTATGCTCAACTCGGGAAAGGAGGTGCAGGACAATGAGTGATAAGAGCTACCAAATTAAAGAAAACAATCAAGTGATGATTCAAGGAGGAGAAAAAAAGGTTATGAAGAAAATTTTATCCGTAGCACTGTCTACAGCAATGGCATTCTCCATGTTTGCTTCTGTTGCATTCGGTGACGATGCGCTTAACACACAACAGAAATTTGATGTACTGAAAGAAAAAGGTATCTTCACTGGCTATCCAGATGGAACTGCTGGTCTTGACAAAGAAATGACTCGCGCTGAGTTCGCGAAAGTCTTGGTAGGCATCATGGGTCTTGAGCCAATCCAAGGCAAAGCGTCTTTCAAAGACAAAAACTACAAAGCTGACAAATGGCCAGCTCCTTATGTAGAAGCAGTTTATGCTGCTGGTCTGATGGAAGGTAAAAACACAACGAAAATGATCTTCGACTTCAACGGTAAAATCACCGTTCAAGAAATGGCGAAGGTTCTCGTTACTGCTCAAAAACTGGAAGTTCCAACAGAAACGAACAACAACGCTTCTGACTGGGCTAAAGGTTATGTTCAAGCAGCAATCAACGCTGGTCTGGTAGACGCTAAAGCTAACCCTAAAGCGAACGCTTCCCGTTCCCAACTGGTTGAAGTTGCTTACACAATCTACCTGAGCCAACAAAAACCAAAAGTAGTTTCTTATGAAGTTACTGAGAGCGGTAAAGTTGTAACTTTCAAACTTGCTAACAACGAAGAAGTGAAAGTTGAACTGGAAACAGCTCTGAAAGCTAACACAGCTACTGAAGTTAAGTTCAAACATAACAACTACGAGTACACTGAAAGTGTAACTTGGGTTGTAACTTCCGCTACTAAAGTTGAGTCCGCTAGCTCCACTAACCTCAAAGAGGTTGAAGTTGCATTTGACGGTAAAGTAGACAAAGCTACTGCTACTGACAAAAACAACTACACTGTGGATAGCAACTCCAAAGGCATTAAATCCGTAACCTTGTTGGAAGATGCTAAGACAGTTCGCATTTTGCTGTCCGAAAACAGCAAGTTTACACAAGGTACAACTTACAAAGTTGTAGTTAAGAATGTTAAAGGCGAGAGCGGTTCCGTTCTGCCACAAGGTGAAGTATCCTTTACTTCTTCCGACAACACGCTGCCAACTGTGAGCGGAGTTAAAGGTCTGGGTACTGCTGCAATTAAAGTAACATTCTCTGAGCCTGTTCTTGCTCCAACTGCTAGCAACTTCCAATTGGACGATAAGGCATTTGTTGGTTCTGTAACACAAGGTGCTGACAAGAGAGAAGTTATCCTTAAGAGCTACACTGGAGCAATCTCTGCTGGAGCTCACAAGTTGACTGCTTCCTTGATCGAAGACTATGCTGGTCTGAAGTCCTTGGCGCAAACAACTGAATTTACTGCAGCTGTTGATACTGAAGGTCCTAAAGTGACTGATATCACTGCTACTTTGGAAAAAGTACTTGTGACTTTTGACGAAGAAATCGATCCGGCATCTGTAAATGATGAGAGCTTCTACTGGTTGTCTGGTACTACCAAGAAAACTGGTAAAGCAACACAAATTGCTGGCAATGTTTACGAAGTTGACTTCAACGTGAACAACAACAGACTGCCAGGTTACGAAACAACTTTGAACATTAATGTTAAAGACTACTCTGGTAACGTTAATGCTGTAAAAGAACACAAAGTAACAGCTAGTGTTGATCTGGTTCGCCCTCAAGTAGTTGAAACTATTTTTGGAGACCTGAATAATACATTGACTGTTCGTTTTGACAAAGCAGTTAGCGCAGCTGATAAGAAATACTTCACTGTTAAAAAAGGTGACGATGTCATCCCAGTTAGCAGCGTTGTAGCAGCTGATGCTTCCAATAAAATTTTCCATGTTCATTTCTACAACACGCTTGCAGACGGAACATATAGCTTGAAAGTGGCAGACGTACAAGATACAACTGCTTTGAAAAACACTCTGGTAGAGTACAACGGTACATTCGTCGTTAATGACGCTGCGACTCCAACGGTAGCTTTCTCTGATTATAACGACACTACTCGTAAGGTTACGTTGAACTTTGGTAAGGAAATGGATCTTGCAGCTCTGCAAACTAAAGGCAACTACTACATTAACTTCCAGAAGAACGGCGGTAGCGCACAAAACGTCGCACTTCCAACTGAAGTAAATGTGAACGTAGTAAACGGTGGTAAATCCGTAGTTCTTCAGTTCCCTGAGTATATCGACGGAACTAGAGTTACATTCGGACCTAACGGCTCCGTTAAATCGGTTACTGTAACTGGTATGAAATCCAAAACAGGTCAAGCGGTATCCCTGCATACTGAACCTTTGTTAGCTGCTAGCAACCAGCTGTTGTGGACAGCTGCTGTACAAAAAGATGCTAGAACTTATGAGCTGACATTCAACAATGTTATTGCTAATGCAAATGTTGGTGATTTCCTGATCAATGGTTCTTATCCTGCATCTGTTAGCATCAATGAAAATAAAGTAACACTGAAAGCTGCGAAAGATGAAGTCGGTGGCACTGTTACATTGTTTGCTAACAACTCCATTGAGACTTATTCTAACAACAGACTGAATCTGCCTTCTAATGTAACAATGCCAGTAAATAACGCAGCAGCACCACGTGTTGATTCTGTAACTGCTAGAGAAAATGTTGATGGTGGGCAGCAATTTACGATTAAATTTACTACAGCTCTTGAGGTAGTTGCTGGTGCAGACGCTACTGATGTTTCAAATGATCTCCTTATCAAGGATGAGTCTGCGAATAATCTCCCTGCACTGACACCGAAGAGTGACTACACAGTTACAAAAGTAGATAAAGATACAATTACCGTCTTGCTTACTAAAGAATCTGTTCAAAACAAGCTGATCTCTGTTCAAGTAAAAGGTGCTAAGTATCTTGTTGCTGCTGGTACCACTACAAGAGCTGCTGATTCCGGCGTGACCCAACTTGCAGCTCCTTCTACTGTAGGAACTAGCCTGGCTGTAACTTCTACAAAAGTAGACGCTGCAGTTCAAGGTAAAAGAGCGGTTGCTGAAGGTAAGCAAATTACTTTAACAGCTACTGAAACTGGCGTTAACACAAATACAGTTACAATTTCAACTTATGAAGTAGGTACTGGACCAGATCAAGTTGCAGCTGGTAGCATTACATTTGATGAAGCTACTTTGACTTACAAAGTGGCGAAAGATGTAAAAGTTCAAAAATTGGTTAGTGCAATCAACAACGGTCAATCTTCTCTGTTTGGTGCCGTAGCAAATGTTGCTGGAGATACTGATGTGGAAGATGATGCTACATTGAAATTTGCTAATGGTGTAGATTATAAAGGCGGAGTTTTGACTGTTAATTTGAACAATGCAGTTACTGGTATTAAATCTGGTTCAGTGACTGTTAACGGCAAACAATACGCTGATGCAAATGTAAAATTGAGTGCTGATCGTAAAGCAATCATTGTAAATCTGGCTGACGATAAGGCTCAAGGAGTTTTCTCTGCAACAGTACTGGATGGTACTAAGGAAATTACCGTAAGTACCTTTATCAACAACTCCAAGTAATTATTAGATTGAAATAAGAGCCAGAGAACTTAGTTCTCTGGCTCTTATTATTGACAAAATAAAGAACCGGATGATTTTCAATTAAAACCTTGCTTCTAACAGAAGCAAGGTTTTGCTATATTTGCTTGTAAGAGAACTATAAATTTTTTATAGTTAAGTAAATACAGCATTGTTAGGGAGGATTTATCAATATGAAATCATACTTGAAAGTATCAATGGCAGCACTAGCTATAGGCGCTGGCATATGGATTGGTGCCGTATTCAGCAACACGGCTACAGGTGCAGGCACCACCCCAGGCACCGCCGACGATCCGGTCGTCACCAAGAGCTACGTAGACCAACAAATCCAGCAAGCGCTGAATGGCGGTGGTGGAGGGTCTACGAACCCGACGAATCCTACCCAGCCATCCCAAGGTACCGATGAAGTTAAGAATGTTGCGCTGAAACCTGGCAAGATCCTGATTGCCGACGCAGGAACGGAGTTCATTGTTCGTTCAGGTAATGCTGTGATCTATACAGAAGTCTCTAGCGGCGTAGCAGACCTAACGGACGGTAAAGACCTGTTAAATGGAGAAACGGCGCCTAAGAACCATCTGCTTTCCTTCCCGCGTGAAGGTCGGGGTATTCAGGTGAAAGAAGGACAGACAATCAATTTGATTGTCATGGTGCGCGGCGGCTACACCATTAAGTAATGATCGGCAACTAAGGTGCGTTAGACATCTGCTGATATCTCTTTATCCTCGAGTGGAATGGCGAGGACTTTTGTCCGGCTTAATCCTCTTATAATTATTGCCAGTTGTGACAACGTTTTATACGTGTGAGTGCCTTGAAATCGACAAATAATACTTCTGTAAAAACCAATACAGGAGGTGTATTTTCATGGCACGCAGCAGTCGTAACCGTCAAGTGGTACCGGAGAGTCGTGAAATGCTGAAGCAAATGAAATACGAAATTGCAGCAGAGTTTGGATTACCTGTGGGATATGGTAACGGTTCCAATGGAGCCGATACGGAATTTGGTTCTGAGTTAGGAACCATCGGAGGTGGATCTTCCAGCCGTCGTCCTGGATGGGGACATCTAACATCCCGTGAGAACGGATCCGTTGGTGGAGAGATCACTAAACGTTTGGTTCGAAACGCTGAACAAAGTCTCTTCGGTAGACTGTAGTCGTTTTTCAGTTACAAGTGGAACTTATTCTTGATTAAAATGATTGAAAAACCCAAGAGAATCCTTGAAAAACAGCTTACTTACTGGATTGACACCTGGTAACAAATAAGTTAATATGCATGTTGAGGATTGTACATTTCAAACCTTTTCCTGTCGGAAAAGGTTCATTTTTTGTGTAGGACCTCTTGATATATCACATACTATTCATATGGGAGGTTGATCTCATGTCTTTAACAGGGCGACGTTTATTTACATCTGAGTCCGTAACTGAAGGACATCCGGATAAAATCTGTGACCAGATTTCTGATGCGGTACTCGATGCTTTTTTGGCTAACGATCCGAACGCACGCGTAGCTTGTGAAGTTTCCGTTGCGACTGGTCTTGTTTTGGTCATTGGTGAAATTAGCACTAAATCTGAATACGTGGATATTCCATCCATCGTACGCAATACCGTGAAGGAAATCGGGTATACCCGTGCAAAATACGGTTTTGATTCCAATACATGTGCGGTGTTGACATCGCTGAATGAGCAATCTGCCGATATTGCACAGGGGGTAAACGCTGCACTGGAGAATCGTGATCCTTCCCAAGTGGACAAGGAAACTGAGAACATCGGTGCTGGCGACCAAGGTCTGATGTTTGGTTTTGCAACGAACGAGACCCCAGAACTGATGCCTCTTCCGATTGCATTGTCTCACCGTATCGCTCGTCGTTTGTCCGAGGTTCGTAAAGACGGTACGCTGGAATACCTGCGTCCGGACGGTAAAACCCAGGTAACGGTTGAGTATGACGGCAATACCCCGGTTCGCGTGGATACGATCGTGGTCTCGACTCAACATGCCGAAGAAGCAACACTGGAGCAAATCCAGAAGGATATTAAAGAACAAGTTATTCTTCCTGTCGTACCGGCTGAATTGCTGGACGCAGAAACTAAATATTTCATTAACCCTACCGGCCGTTTCGTAATCGGTGGTCCTCAAGGGGACGCTGGTCTGACAGGCCGCAAAATCATCGTGGACACCTATGGCGGCTACGCTCGTCATGGCGGCGGTGCATTTTCCGGTAAGGATCCTACAAAGGTTGATCGTTCCGCTGCTTACGCGGCTCGCTACGTGGCTAAAAACCTGGTTGCTGCAGGACTTGCGGACAAGTGCGAAATTCAATTGGCTTACGCTATTGGTGTCGCTAACCCCGTGTCGATTAGTGTAGATACTTACGGAACAGGTAAAGTGAGCGAAGAGAAGCTGGTTGAGCTTGTGCGTAACAACTTCGACCTGCGTCCTGCCGGAATCATCCGCATGCTGGATCTTCGTCGTCCGATCTACAAACAAACCGCTGCTTACGGACATTTTGGACGTACGGATCTCGATCTTCCTTGGGAGCGCGTAGACAAAGCGGAAGCGTTGAAAGAACAAGCTGGCGTAAACTAAGGTAATTTTAAGATATGTAACAGATATAAAATTTAGGCATGTGCTGATTTAATTTTTCTTCTGAAAAAAATCGGTGCATGCCTTTTTTCTGCTTCTCTTTCTAATTATGAGTAGAGATTCAACTCAGCTGAACCATAGAATATGACAAAAATGAAATAATTATAAAAGTTGATGAACTATCGTGGTTATCAGATTTTCATTAAATAAATGGAAAATCAGGAATATAATTTATGACAAACTAGTTACTTTTGCAAGAAAATATAGTAACATAGGATTGATTTACATAGACTCCTAAAAAATGCCGCTACAAATTGTACAAGACTTGGTGTACGATACGCGAAAGTGTTTTTTTATAACAAATTCGTAACTTTTCCGCAAAAATGAAGTCTATTAATTAGAGACTTTATATGTTCGGCATCCGTGTTGAACGAGAGATGGGAGAGTTACGATTACATGGTTAGTCAGGGGAAAACACTGAAGTCTACAACATATGGTGTAGGCAAGAAATGGTTGATTATTACATTGGCAGGGGTCATCTGGGTAGGTCCTGTGCTGAGCAGCGGAATACCAGTGATAGGGAATCTATCAACATCCTCGGTAGCTTATGCGGCATCAACATCGGCTAAGAAGCTTGGTGAGGAAATCATTACTTCCGGTGCGGTTTTAATGAAATATCAGTATATCAACAGTACTGGCGCAAAATCGCTGGCCAATGTCATTCGGGTGGACTTGAACAACAAGTACGTGAAACTGGATGTCATGACAGGCCAAGGGAATCAATTTACAACGAGACAAAGCACGGGCGGAATGGCTAAGGAGAACGGAGCGGTTGCTGCTATTAACGGTGACTTTTTTAATACCGGCAGCGAAGGGGCTCCGATGGGTGCTCAAGTATCGAACGGTCAGTTGATGTCAACCCCATCGGAACTGAAAGGCATGTATGCTTTTGGAGTAACGAACGATGGAACGCCAATTCTGGATGAGTTTGCATTTTCGGGGAGTATTACAGCTGAAAATGGAGCCTCGTTCCCACTCGCGGGTATGAACAAAACCTCTTATGCTCCTGAGGGCACCGGATCAACGTATAGCCATGCGAATTCAGCTTATATTTACACCAGCGCATGGAAGGCTATTGAGCGTCCTAAGAACAGCTCGACAACGCCAACGGAGGTTATGGTAACGGATGGGGTCATCACCGATATTTCAGTAATGGCAGGATTGCAAGCAGTGATACCGGAGGGAAGCTACATCTTGCGAACCCATGGGGCTGCGGCAGAGTTCGTGAAACAAAATCTGGCAGTCGGACAAAGGCTGGAAGCCGATTATGCTTTGGTGTCCAAAAAATCAGGTAAAGAACTGGACCCATCTACACTCCAAATGATGATTGGCGGCCATACGATACTGGTGGATAACGGCAAGGCAACTTCATTCTCGCGAAACGTGAATTCGATTGGAGGAAGCAGGGCACGTACAGCCGTAGGATACTCCAAAGACGGGCGTTACGCTTACCTGATTGCCACGGAGAGCAACGATAACAGCAAAGGCATGACGCTGCAGCAGCTTCAGGATTTCATGACGAAGGTTGGAGTATGGAAGGGAATGAACCTGGACGGCGGCGGATCGACAACGATGGTAAACCGTCCACTTGCCGAGATGAACACGCAGCTGACCTTCAATACGGAATACGGCACCACGCAGCGCAGCATTGTTAACGCACTTGGCGTGTTCTCCACGGCACCTCAGGGCAGCTTGAAGGGCTTAAAAGTAAGCGGAAGTAACACGCTCCTGATCGGTCAAGTCGGCACGTATGAACTGAAGGGCTATGATACCTACTATAATCCAATTGAAGCAGGTTCGATTAAACCGACTTGGAAGTCCAGCAACGGCAATCTAGCGGTCAACGGACAAAGCATTAAAGCGACAAAGCCGGGTACCTCAACACTGACAGCAGTAAGCGGCAGCACGAAAGCTACGATGCAAGTCAAGGTGCTGGGCGCGGATGATCTTGTTGCATTGACTACCGGCGTATCAAGCGCACCGCTGCAGGCTGGAACGAGCGTTTCCGTGCCGGTGACGGCCGTAACAGGCAATGGTCAAAGCTTGGAGGTTCCGAGCAGCGCGCTGAAATGGGAGTTTATCGGATTTAAAGGCAGCGTAAAAGACGGCCGCCTGACCGTATCCTCAGTGAACAGCAATACGAAAGTCGGTTATGCCATCGCACGCTATGACGGCTTTAGCACGGTCGTTATTTTATCGGCAGCGGGCGAGAGCACATGGGAGAACTTCGAGAATGTGAATTACCCGGTGAAGTTCACGACCAATGTGCCGGCAGTTACCGGGGCTGCGGCGATCAAAAATGGCAGCGGAGCAAAAGCATCATCTAAAGTCTTGAACCTGACCTATGATATGACAGGCGGATTAGGTCAAAAAATGTACGCTTACGCTGAGTTGAACGGCGCAACTGGCAAAGTGATCCCTGCACAGGCAACGGCCATGACCATCGATGTGGAGGGAGATAACAGCCTGAACTGGCTGCGCGCCGAGCTCAAGGACAATAATGGGAAAACCGTGTACGTCGACTTGGCAAAAGTAATTGATTGGAGCGGCTGGAAGACACTGAGCATCGATCTCAGCGGACATAACATTGCATTCCCGGCACAGATGAAGCGGTTGTATGTGGTGAACGTGGAAGAAGGCCAGGATGAGCGCGCATTGACAGGAGCTGTATCTTTTGACGATATCCGCTTCACGATGCCGTCCCTATCCGGTAATGAAGGTCTTCCAACAGGCAAAGCGGTCATGACCATTGGGCAAAAATCGCTGATGCTGAATGGTTCGAAAGTGGCAATTGATTCGGCACCAATATTGAAGAATGGAACGACTTACGTTCCGATTAAGCATGTGCTCGACGCGTTCGGCGGGCAAGCAACCTGGAACCAATCCGCTCAGCGGGTGGGTGTCCTGAGGGGCGGCATGCTCATGGAACTGACGGTCGGCAAGAAGGAATTCATTCTAAACGGTAAGCGCAGTTCGGCGGCTGTAGCACCTATGGTTCAAGGCGGTAGGACTTTGGTCCCTCTTCGTCTCGTTTCCGAGCAATTAGGCCTTAAAGTAAAATGGGACAAGAACACGAAGACCGTTACGATCGAATCGTGATATGGTATGATATGTATATGAAACGTTAGAAATGGAGTAGAGTGCGTGGATTATCAAGCCGATGCCATCGACCGTGTCATAAAAAATGCCATCAAAGTGATGGAGGACAGCAAATACCAAATGTTCGAAATATTGGAGGCGTCGCGGCAGGAGCTCGCGTCTCTCAATCATGAACTGCAGCGGACATTAAAAGAAACGACGGAAACCTTAGAGAAGGTAGATCAGCTGGAGCTGAACTACCGCCGTTCCCGGATCCGGCTGACCGAGGTCAGCCGGGATTTTGTCCGGTACAAGGAAGAGGACATCAAGCAGGCGTATGAGAAAGCGACGCAGCTTCAGCTTGACCTCATGATCTACCGGGAAAAGGAAATGTATTTGAAGGCAAGACGAGATGAGCTGCAGAAGCGGGTTCGTAATGTCGAGAACTCCGTGGAGCGTGCAGAATCGATCGGATCTCAGATGGGCGTGGTATTGGAATACTTGTCCGGAGAGCTGGGGCAGGTATCCCGAATCATCGAATCTGCGAAAAACAGGCAGGTCATTGGTCTCAAAATTATTTTGGCGCAGGAAGAGGAACGGAAACGCATTTCCAGAGAGATTCATGACGGACCTGCACAATTGCTGGCGAATCTGGTTCTTAGGACGGAAATTGTAGAAAGAATGCTTGCAAAGCAGGAATTTAAGATGGTGCAGGACGAAATAGTAGATTTGAAGGGCCAGGTTCGATCGAGCTTGGAGGAAATGCGAAAAGTCATTTTCAATCTGCGTCCAATGGCACTCGATGATCTAGGATTAATCCCCACACTGCGTAAATACGTGCATGATTATGAAGAGAAATCGAAAATCCGCACGATCTTCGAGACACGGGGAAAAGAGCATCGTCTCTCTTCTGCGATGGAGGCTGCCATCTACCGGTTGGTGCAGGAAGCACTTTCGAATGCTGCAAAACATGCTTACCCGACTTATGTGCTTGTTGAAATCACGTACCAGGCGCAATTGGTCAAAATCGTTGTACAGGACAATGGCCTGGGATTCAATGTCGATTTGCTGGAGCAGAAAAGCAAGGACCACTTTGGGTTAATTGGCATGCGGGAGAGGGTTGAGCTGCTCGAAGGGAGAATGGAGATCGATTCAGCTGAGAATCAAGGAACCAAGATCGTGATTCATATCCCGACGAACGTAGAAAAGAGAAAGGAGTAATCGGATGGAACATTTGGAAAAAGAGAACACGATTATAAAAGTATTACTAGCGGATGACCACCAGCTATTTAGGGAGGGTCTGAAGCGTATACTGAATATGGAGGACGACATTGACGTAATCGGAGAATGCGGCGATGGAATTCAAGTACTTGAGTTCTGTAATGAAGTGAAGCCGGATATCGTGCTGATGGATATCAACATGCCTACCGAAAATGGCGTTCAAGCAACTGAGAAACTACGTGAAATGTTTCCTGAGATCAAAGTTATTATTCTGTCGATTCATGACGACGAAAGTTATGTGTTTGAAACGCTCCGTAAGGGAGCCAACGGTTACCTCCTGAAGGATATGGAAGCCGAGTCACTGATTAATGCGATTCGTTCGGTACATGAGGGATATGCATTTATCCATCCGAAGGTTACGGGCAAGCTTATTCAACAGCTCCGCCGGATGACTTATGTAAACGAAGCAGGCGCTATGGCTGAAAGCGGTTCGCGTGAAGCTGGAGTCAAGTTCGTGGCAGGCGAGAATAACCCATTGACAAGGCGCGAAGCGGAAGTGCTTAGACTAATGGCTGAAGGCAAGAGCAACAAGATGATAGGGGAGTACCTGTTCATTAGTGAAAAAACTGTAAAAAACCACGTCAGCAGCATTTTGCAGAAGATGGAAGTGGACGACCGTACGCAAGCGGTTATCAACTCGATCAAATATGGCTGGGTGACGTTGTAATCGCCGATCCGAATGCACGGAAGCGTCTTACATAGGGAGGGAACTGCCAAGGGCGGTTCCTTTTTGTTATGATATGGAATTTAAAAGTTTCTACCGAAGCTGAACAAACCTTGATAATAGTAAGAAGAACTTATTCATCGGAGGTCAGCCTTCAGTGAAGATGTGCTGCCATAGATGTTCTGCTAACGGTGTTTGTGCCGTTCCCATCAAGTTCCGTGTGGGCCCTGGTTTCTTAACTGTCACCGTCCCCTCCTGATCAGCATATACTGTTGATAAGAGAAGGAGGTGAGTCTCATGGTTGCCCAATTGCTGTGGATACTCGCGGTGTACGGGATTGCTGTTGCTCTGATTCATATTATGCATGCCCGTCAACTCAGAAGAGCCGATGAAGGCACGGGGCGGCGCAGGCATTATGTGCTGATCACGTCCAACCATGAGCGGCAGGTGGAATGGTATTTGAGAGCCCTTTCATGGTATGCCCTGCTGAGCGGGACGCGCGTGCGTGTCACCGTCCTTGATGATCAGTCGTACGATGATACACTGAAGATTGTCCAGAGATTGACTCATTTGTCCGGAATTGAGCTGGTATATGGGACTTGGAGGTCCGATGATTCGACACGGGAAGTGGATGCCGATCCGAATGAAGAAGAAGTGATACGGATCGATCTAAGAAACCCGATGGAGGCTGTTCGAATTCCATATGTACAGGGATAAACATCTGCAAGTTGTTTTGGTTACCAGGTTCGTATTCATATTGTTAAAGGCGTGAAGCACACTCCTAGCGTAAGCGAGGGGTGTGTTTTTTGTTTTTCTGGGGAGAGGAGCCTCTTTCCAATATCCATAAGTATCTATAGGTGCTTGTTCTTGATTTGTTTTTAGCTGAACCTCCCACACTCAACTCAGATTTTGGTTCCCTGTGACTGACTGTCCCTCGTAGCAGTACGTGTACCCGACTAGGAGAAGTGGGAATAAGGCAGCTAAAAGAAGGAGGTGACAGATTTTAACATAGGGCACCGTGAGAAGGATCTGTTTCATAATGTAATTTATATGTCTCGATATTGGAGATGATTTCATGCGGATTGCCGTATATGCCATTCGAACATCAGAGAAATGGAAGTGTTATCTCTCGCTGGATATGCGGGTGGATACTCGATGGTGGTGTGAAGTGAATAGATGGACGGATGAGAAGACGAGTGCCTTCTCATTAGTGCTGTTATCAACACAGGTCCCACTAGGATGGGCGGTATTCATTCAAGAGAGATTTCGATCCATCCAAGACATGGATCAATGGGGGAAATCGGATTGGCACAAATATTTGTACCAGAGCTTGGCTCCGTTTTTGCTCCAGGAGCCTGAAGGAAGCAGATCGCAATGGAGTGTTTTGTTTAAGGAGATTCAAATGTTGGACGGATCGTATGTAAATTACTCTATCGTAGATTGGAACGAGGCTGAGGTTTGGGGGTTGTTGATGCAGCAGGCGGAGCTGCTGATTCAGAGTATGGCAGGACGAGCCTTGCTTGCCGGCGAGGTTGAGGCCTTATTGGCGGAGGTCTCCGGGGGGGACACCGGGGACTGGCGCTCCGTGGCCCAGCTTGGCGTCCTGCTGGGCCGCCTGCGGTTGGAAGCGGGGCTGGCACAGCCCGCCCCGCTGCGCCGCCGGGCCACGGCCCCCCGCTGCCGGCGATGCGGCAGCGAGGCCCGAAGCCGCACGGCATGCGCCGCGTGCGGCTCGGCGGCTTGCGCCTATTGCGAGGCCTGCCTCGCGATGGGGC
>NZ_JAMBDM010000036.1:0-31939 GCF_025142895.1 Paenibacillus sp. p3-SID867 | reverse complement strand
AGGTAGGGGAGGCTTGCTTTTTCTTCAACAGCCGAGGAGCGATTAGCTTCGGCTAATATATGGGCGCACAAGAGGCCACGAGGGCGTCCCCGCAGGGGAGACCGAGCGGTGGCCGGGCACAAGCACCAGCCCCGCTCATATCCTCATCCCCACTCCGAACACCAAAGTTGCGGGTGTCCAGAGGGCAGCGCCCTTTGGGCCCTCCCTGGCAGGGAGGGTTTGGGTGGGTGGACTATTTTACAAATCCCAGCAGCATCTCACGAATCAGCTTCGCAGCCACGATCTGGGTCTGCTCGGTTGGATCATAGATCGGCGCCACTTCCACAAGATCGCATCCGACCACATTCACATCGGAGCCAGCAATGAGATGCACGGCTTCCAGCAGCTCTTTCGATGTGATGCCGCCCGCTTCTGCGGTACCGGTGCCCGGTGCGGCAGATGGATCAAGCACATCGATGTCGATGGTCACGTAGACCGGACGGTTGCCCATGGAAGGCAAGGCTTCTTTAAGAGGTGCCGCCACTTCGAACGGATAGAAGTTAATGTTCTCGCGTCCATATTGGAACTCCTCGCGGGAGCCGGAACGGATACCGAACTGATAAATGTTCTTTCCGCCCATAATACCCGCCGCCTTACGGACTGGCGTGGAGTGGGACAACGGCTCTCCCTCATAATGCTCGCGCAGGTCAGCATGGGCATCGATATGGATCAGAATAAGATCCGGATACTTCTCATACACCTTCTGAATGATCGGCCAAGAAACGAGGTGCTCACCGCCGAGTCCGATCGGGAATTTCCCGTCATCCAGCAGCTTGCCTACATAATCGCCAATCACTTCAAGACTGCGGCCCGCATTGCCGAAAGGCAGCATCAGGTCGCCTGCATCGAAATACGTCATGTCTTCAATGCTTTTATCTAAGTAAGGGCTGTACTCCTCCAAACCTACGGACGCCTGGCGAATACGGGCAGGGCCAAAACGGGAGCCGGGACGGTAGCTGACGGTGAAATCCATCGGCATACCATAAATGACGGCTTTGGACCCTTCATAATCCTCGGAGCTCAGAATAAACACGTTGCCGGAATAACCTTGATCCAGTTTCATCAGTTTATACGCTCCTCCTTATTTCACCAGGTCTTCAACGAATTTCGGCAGCACGAATGCCGCTTTGTGCAGACGAGGGGAATAGTATTTCGTATCCATTTCATCAATGGTGGACTCATCCACTTCGAGCGGATCATATGTTTTGCTGCCCATGGTGAATGTCCACAGACCGCTTGGGTACGTAGGGATGTTCGCGCCATATACGCGTACAATCGGGAAGATTTCCTTCACGTCTTTGTTGACCTGCTGAATCAGGTCCGCTTTGAACCAAGGGTTGTCCGTTTGGGCAACGAAAATACCGTCTTCCTTCAGCGCCTCATAGATCCCTTGATAGAATCCGCGCTCAAACAACGGAGCTGCCGGGCCTACAGGCTCGGTGGAGTCCACCATAATGACGTCGTATTCGTTCTTATGCTCAATAATGTGCATATATCCATCGTTAACCAGCACTTCGACCTTCGGATCATCCAGCTTGCCGGCGATCTCAGGCAAATACTGCTTCGAATATTCAATAACTTTTCCATCAATTTCAACGAGTACTGCTTTCTCTACGCCCGGATGCTTGATCACTTCGCGAATGACGCCACCGTCTCCTCCGCCGACAACAAGAACCTTCTTCGGATTTGGATGCGTGTTCAGCGCGGGGTGAGCGACCATCTCATGATAGACGAATTCATCCTTAATTGTAGTCATAACCATACCGTCCAAAACGAGCATGCGCCCGAATTCCTCAGTATCGATCATATCCAGTTGTTGAAACTCCGTCTTCTCATGTACAAAAGTCTCCCGGATTTTAGCCGTGATGCCAAAAGTCGGGGTTTGCTTCTCTGTGTACCATAATTCCATCGTCACTACCTTCTTTCCGCTAGAATAATGTTCAGCCGTCCAGATCCAAGCCGTAAAACTTTATTCGGGGCAGATGCCTTTAGCTTACAGTTTCACACTTTTCCTATTGTACCAAACAAATTAGATTATATTAAATCAAGCCCAAATTGCAACCAAAAGTTCCAGATCGCACGGACAGAAGCAAAATCCTCATGGATTCCCATGAATATCCTGCCCGCTCCAGCCCCATACTATATAGAAAAAGAAGGCAGCCAAGGGGAATTCCAACACATCTCGATCCTTGGCAGCTTAAAGCCTTCAACTTTACAAAAAGGACTGGAAGGAGAACCATCATGCCGGGACAAAAAAAATCACCCAAGCGCAAACGTCGTTTCGTCCGGCTTGCTACATTTCTGTTCGTACTTCTTGGCATTTCCATCATCGCCGGCGGCATTCTGCTCGCCTATTTATTTATAACGCCACTGCCCGTCGCGGAAACATCCCGCTACTCCCGTCTGCTCGACAACCAAGGAGATTTAATCGCCACCTTCTCCACCACGGGACATACCTCCGAGCAAGTGAGCTTAACCGATATATCTCCGCACCTGATCCAGGCTACCTTGGCAGTGGAGGACCGGAAGTTCTATGATCATCCGGGGTTTGACATGAAGGGTATGGCCCGAGCCGTACTCGTCAACCTGCAGCATATGGATCGCAAACAGGGGGCAAGCACGTTAACCCAGCAGCTTGCACGAAACTTATACCTATCTCATGAAAAAACGTGGACACGGAAGCTCAAGGAGGCCAAATTCACCGTCCAGCTTGAGATGAAATATACGAAAGATGAAATACTTGAGATGTACCTCAACGAAATTTATTACGGACACGGTGCTTACGGCATCGAGTCGGCGTCCTTGCTCTACTTCGGCAAGTCGGCAAAAAACCTGACGTTGGCCGAAAGCGCGATGCTGGCCGGCATTCCAAAGGGTCCGACCTATTACTCGCCCTATAACCATATCGACAACGCGCTCAAAAGACAGCAGATTATCTTGAATGCGATGGCGGAGACTGGATTCATTACCGAGGCAGAAGCCGATAAAGCCACCTCGGCCAAGCTCGCCCTGCTTCCTCAGGACCGACAGGAGAATAAAGTGATTGCCTCCTATTTCCGGGACTACGTCCGGAGTCTCGTCACCAAGCAGCTGAACATTACGGATCAGCAGCTCGAACAGGGTGGTCTGAACATCTATACAACCCTGGACCCGCGGGCCCAGAAGGCAGCCGAAGAGGCTGTATCTGCGGGCATGGACAGCAAGAGCGAGCTGGAAACGGCGCTGGTATCCATCGACCCGCGTAACGGGCACATTAAAGCCATGGTAGGCGGTAAGAACTACCGGGAGAATCAGTACAACCACGCTTTAGCCAAAACAAGGCAGCCCGGGTCGTCATTTAAGCCGATCATGTACTTAACGGCCATTGCATCCAAGGAAATGACAAGCACCAGCGTGTTCAACAGCCAGCCCACCCTGTTTCATTACGATAACAACCGCAAGACGTATCAGCCCAGCAACTTCGGCGATAAATATTTAGGCGAAATTCCCATGAGGGAAGCTATCGCCGCTTCGGATAATATTTATGCCGTGAACACCATCATGAAGATCGGCCCGGATAAAGTCGCCGACATGGCGAAAAAGATGGGTATCACAAGTCCGCTGGAGCCTGTTCCTTCCCTGGCCCTCGGCACCTCGCCCGTCAGCCCGCTGGAGATGGCCTCGGCTTACGCCGTCATGGCTAACAGCGGCATACGGGTCTCCCCTGTCGCGGTGCTGAGTATCACCGACGCTGCCGGCCGCAGCTTGTATTCAGCGCCGGAAGATGCAGGTGAACAAGTGGTTGAGCCTTCCGCTGCTTACGTGATGACGCGCATGATGGAGGGGGTATTCGAGACTGGTGGCACGGGCAACCGAGTCTCGACCCTAATGAAACGACCGGTGGCCGGAAAGACAGGCACCACCGACACCGACGCTTGGCTTGTTGGCTATACGCCGGAGCTGTCGACGGCGGTATGGGTGGGGTATGACAAAGGACGGGAGATTAGCAAAGTGGACGGACGGCGGGCAGCTCCGATTTTTGCGCAGTATACGGAGAAGGCTTTGGAGAACGTACCGCCTAAAATTTTTCCGATCCCGGACGAAGTCGTCAACGCATATGTGGATCCCAAGACCGGCAAGCTCGCCGGCGCCAGCTGTCCGGACAAAGTTCTGGAGGTCTTCGTCAAAGGAACGGAGCCTACGGAATATTGCGACGAACATGCAGGCGGGGAGCCCGCCAAGAAGGCCAACCCTGCAGATGCGGCCGAGAAACAGGAAGAGCGTTCCTGGTGGAAGGATTTCAAACGATGGTGGGTCGAGTAAATCGGATCGAACCCGTCACATAAAAAAAACAGCAAGCTCCTTATACGGGACGTTCCCGCACGAGGACCTGCTGTTTTTCTTTTTTTCACGATATGTAATGTAGATGGCTTCATTATAAAACGGTTATATATTCGATCATGGAACTACCCAGAATCACGATCACGAGCATCAGTGCAACGTAGACCAGGAGGATCGCATACAGCGGATCCAGGCCGCCAACCATTCTTTTTTTGTAGCTGGTCATAACGAATAACGGGACGGTCATCACGGTGCTGATGAACGACAGAAGGATGATAACCTTCGAGATATCGCCATTCAGGAACAGAAACAGAAAGCTGACCCCATACAACACGAGGAACAAGGGCAACAAAGCGCCGAACCTTGCCATCACTTCTTTTAGCTTTGCAGCCGGGTTGAAGGACAGCTTGACCGCAGCGAAGGTAAAGACATTCAGCAAGAATAGGAAAATCGCAGTCCAAACGATTGGCTTTAGGACAAGATCTGCAAATGCCCCCTCAGGCAGCCCTTGCAGCTCATGATGAAGCGCTGCATACAGTGCGAGTGGAAAAAGAACAACATAGAACAGCATGGACACGATCGCGTTGAAGAACTGGCTGCTTTCCGTTCCGGCAGCTGCGCCAAAGGGATTTCTTAATCCCTTCAGAAAATAATCCCCATAGAGCTGTCCGTACAATTTTAAGCTGGTCCAATAAGGATTGGGTTCCTCTTCTTCTTCAGAATGCTGCCGGCCTGCCGCTCGGAACGGAATATCCGGCGGGGTATATACCGGCAGAACAGATTCGGTCTGGCGTACATGAGATAGCTCCCCTCTACTGCCGCCATTTCGCCTAGTGACACTGTACGCCTCCGACGTTGCTGCTTGCTCTTTCATGGCGGCAAATACGGGCGAATCCTCGATAATCAGCCTTGCCCCGCATTTCTTGCAATACTTCCCATCTCCCGTTTCATATCGACATATTGGACAAGTCATACTCTGGCCTCCCCTGTTCATACACATCCGCAAATCGAAGATAGGTATTAGATAATGTACACATTCAAGTCGAAACGTTTGGCCCGTGCAAGGATGCTATGTAGCATGAGGCGCTCTGGGCCCAGGTATTCTTTCTATGCGAATTTACATCTTTTTGCTAATAGTATAAGTTGGCGTGTTATGAAATGGAAGGATTTTCTGAGGGACGATACTGCGCCTAACCCTTGGAATTGGTTAATACTATATGACTTGCTGATTCAATCTCGTTCTGTGAAATGCTTGTGAACAATCAAATATTCGTTTGAATATCGAGTGTAAATCGGGTATATTATGACTAACAATCAAATCAACGTTTGAATATATATAGAATAAAGAGCACTTATTGCTCCTACTCCAAGGAGGTTGTTCTTATGAATGTACGGACGATGAACGAAGAAATCGCCCTCGAGCTGTGTGAAACGGAATGTCCTTCAACTGAAAGAATTGCTTCCTTAAAAGAAACGATCTCCGATGAGGATATGATCGGCATGGCAGAAATCTTCAAGGCTTTGGCCGACCCGACGCGGGTCAAGGTAGCTTATATGCTGGACCGCGGCGGCGAGTTATGTGTTTGCGATGTAGCCGAAGTACTCGGAAGCTCAACGGCAACGGCCTCCCATCATCTGCGGACGCTGAAGAACAAAGATATCGCCAAATCGCGCAAGGCCGGAAAGAATGTATACTACTCACTCAAAGATGATCATATCCGAACATTGCTTCACATGACGCTGGAGCACCAGAAGGAGAAGATGTAGATGAGCAAGGACAACCATCAACCTTCCCAATCCTCTCCGGAGACAAGCGGCGAACTTATTGAATACCGGGTACAAGGGCTCTCCTGCCCTAACTGTACACGTGAAATGCAGGAGGAGATCCAGAAGCTGGATCATGGGAACAATGCCCGACTGAGTTACAACAGCGGGAAGCTGACCCTCTCTCCCCATGTCAATCTAAGCCGAGTAGAAACCATTCTGAAAAGTGACGGTGCGCGCATCGTTTATGCTCCGCAGACAGCCTTATCGGCCGCCAGTGCTGAAGTGCAGCCTATCCATTCATCGCATGCTCACGGATCGGCACAAGGACATGATCACGAACATGGCCATGATCATGCTCATGAACGTAGTCATGGCGGCATAGGGAGTATGAAATGGCTGCTGTCCATCTCCGCTGTTTTCTATCTCTTCACCTTTCTATTGGAAGGAAAAGTCGCCGAACCGGTTGTGATCGCATTATATGCAGGCGCTATGATTTTGAGCGGATATACGACATTTTTGCGCGGACTGCGTAATCTGACCCGCTTTAAATTCAATATGGATACCCTGATGACCGTTGCGCTCGTGGGTGCCGTCATCATCGGGGAGTGGCGGGAAGCCACATTGGTTGCCATTCTGTTTGGTCTTAACGAGCTGCTGGAAGGATACGGCATGAAACGGGCCCGGCAATCGATGGAAGCGCTGCTGGCCGCAGCGCCCAAAGAAGCGGAACTATGGAAAGACGGTCAAACCCAGCGCGTGCCGATCGAGAGTCTCACTCCCGGGGACGTTGTCCGGGTAAGACCCGGGGAGAAAATCCCTTCCGATGGAGCCATAACCCAAGGAACCGGGGCGGTGAACGAAGCCGCCATTACCGGGGAATCGGTACCTGTTACGAAACGGGAAGGCGATGCTGTGTTTGGCGGCAGTGTCAGCACCGACGGTGTGCTCTATATCGCCATATCGAAGGCCTATGAGGATTCCTCCCTGGCCAAGATCATGCATCTTGTACAGGAGGCACAGGACAGCAAGACGCCGACAGAGCTCTTCATCGATAAATTTGCTAAGTACTACACTCCTGCAATTATGATCATCGCGCTGGCCGTTACGCTGATTCCTCCGCTGCTGCTGAATCAGCCCTGGATGACCTGGATCTATCAGGGGCTGTCCATCCTCATTGTCGGATGCCCTTGTTCGCTTGTGCTTTCCTCTCCGATTGCATTGGTCAGCGGGATGACCCGCGCGGCACGCAACGGTATTCTGATCAAAGGCGGGGTCCACCTGGAGCAGCTTGGCCGGCTGGAAGCCATCGCTTTTGACAAGACGGGAACCTTGACCAAAGGCGAGCCTGCCGTCTATGCAGAGACGGTATATGATGAAACCAAATTTTATGCCGTTGTAGGCGCACTGGAGCAATCGTCTCTCCATCCGTTGGCTAAAGCCGTCATGAAACATCTGGAGATCAAGAATCCGCAGTGCATGTTCAATGAACCTCAACAGATAACGGTACTGCCAGGCGAAGGCATTCGGGCTGAAGTTGGAGGGAAATTGTTCTGGGTCGGAAGCGAGGAAGTGCTGAAGCATGTGAACGGCCAGCAAGATCATATCCGTGCCGTGGAGGATGACATTCGGCGCATGAAGGCCCAAGGTTATACGATTGTTGCTGCTGTAAGCGAAGATCGTGTATTAGGCCAGTTCGGCCTTGCCGACGAGATCAGACCGGAGACGGCAACCGTCGTCCGCAAGCTTCACGAGGCCGGTATCACGGATACGGTCATGCTGACAGGCGACCATGAGCAGTCCGCACAGGCCATCGCGAAACAATCCGGTGTAGCTCGGGTATTCGCAAGCCTCCTGCCGGAACAGAAGGTTGCCAAGATCAAGGAGCTTTCTTCCCGCAAAAAAACCGGCATGGTTGGCGATGGCATTAACGACGCCCCTGCATTGGCCGCTGCTGATCTGGGTATCGCGATGGGAAAAGGGACTGACAGTGCCATAGAAACCGCCGACGTTGTATTGATGCAGGATCACCTTGGCAAGCTTCCGGGGGCCATCAAAACCGCAAGACGGGTCAATCAGATTATCAAGTGGAATATCGGACTTTCTCTGTCGCTGAAGGCCATTGCTTTGCTGCTAACGATTCCAGGTTGGCTGACCCTGTGGATTGCAATCATATCGGACATGGGCGCCACCATTATCGTTACCTTGCTTGGTCTCACCATCCTGCTTGGCAAGGATCAGGAGCTGAAATCAGGATATTAATATAACCGGAGCTTCGCCCTTTCAGGGCAGCTCCGGTTTTTTTAGTTCGTCCTTTGGCCACTAGCTCTGATCTTTACGCCATAAGCATATATCAATTTTTACATGATTTTGCGATAGGGTGAAACATTTCCCATTATTTAGTCGTTTATATAGGCGGGAGTGTAAACCATAAGGAGGAACTGATATGAAATCCGTGCAACTCATCAAATTAGCAGGTACCGCATCCATAGCCATGTCTTTATTGCTTACGTCCTCATCGCTCGCAACGATTCCTGCCCATGCGGCAGCAGCTTCCACATCACAGAGCAAGGCAAACTGGAGCACGCTGGACGTGAAACATAAACCTTATACAAATAAAGGCGTCGTATTCATTCCATTGAAGGATGTTTCCGAACAACTGCAGCTGCAGTTGACGATCCCGGGAAAAAAAGAGCTGTATATTAACAGCCCGACACAGTCTGTTCGCATTATCATCGGTCAGTCGCGCGCAGTCAATGCCAAGGGGACCCCTCTCAAGCTTGAGGCGGCTCCGGTCGTGAAGAAAGGCGTGACTTATGTTCCAGCCAGTCTGATTACCAAAGCTTTCGGCATCCCTCTGAAATATGACAGCAAATCCGGACTTAGAACGACCTTTGATGCTTGGTCAAAATACGCCTATGCTTCCAAGGCCAATATGCTGTTCTGGGTAAATCGAGAGAATGGTATGCTGTCCATGGGTAAAGCCGGATCCATGCCAGCCCAAGTCGGTATGATCCCGGTAGAGGAGATCGATCAAGTCAGCTTAAGCGCACATCGGATCAACAGCAATACCTATGTGGTCGACTTGTCCAATTATTACGGCGAACCTCATATTCATGAGGGAAGATACCGGGTGCTCATACAGGACAAAAAAATCCTGAAGCTATCCAAAACCAATCATTCCAATTTTGCCGGGATCAACTACCATCCGGACCAACTCAGCTACAAAGGCAATATTGCCATGATGAACGGCAGTACGCTGGAGCTGGTTCATCCGATGGGCAAAACGGTCAAAACTTATGACCTGGCCGCGGTCACGGGAGTAAAGGATAGTTTTGTCGTAGAAGCGATTGAACAGGACTTCCTGCTCGTCCGACCATACACGAAGGCGACCTTGTATATCGTCCATCCGACAGGCAAGACAGCCGAGCTTATCTATCCTGAGCTTCTGGACGAGGAAACCATCAAGGTCATTGAGGAAATGCCGCCGAACGAGGTGGGCTTCATCGGTGACGGCCTTACGTATATCGGATATGCCGGCGGGAAGCTGACGTTCCAATACAACAATCCGTTTCTCGATCAAAAAGAAAAGCTGACCTACACCCTTCCATTCTAATCGATATGCAAATAAGTAGAAGACCGGCCGGATTCATTTACGAATCCAACCGGTCTTCTTCATGTTCGTCCTTTTTGGAAAGGCTTCTTTAATTTATTGTATCATTCCGCTGTCTGAAGAGCTTCCCTGAATTCCTCTGGCGATGCATTCCACCATTCCTCGTTACGCGAAATCAGCAGCTCGCGCAGTGCCTTCTTCTCGACGTCGCCAAGACCATCCAGAATGATCTTGCGCTTCATCGCCGCATCCATTTTATTCACATGATCGGCGAGGATCTTCCAGCCGCGACGGGCCTCCTGGTCGATCCACATTTCACAGGCGGTCATGCCTGCATAATGCTGTCCTTCCGCCGTACGATCTACAGCCACCCACACGATCCATACCTGTCGTCCATTGGGCACTTCATCCCGGTTCATGCTGAAACGGATACCCTTCTCCACCTTACTCTTGGCATGCATGGCCCCAATATCCACTCGGGCCTCGCCATTATCGATAATGACGGGTGACAGACTGTTCAGATCGATGGAGCCTGATCCAAACCCTTTATGCTTACTCTTGCTATTAATAATATTCAAAGCAATCGGTTTCTTCGCACCCTGCTTCTGCTCTTCATTCTCCACTGCTGCCGACCTCCTATATCAGAGCCGATCCTTACGTATCAGCTGCTAAATTGATAACCATGTCCCAATAATTTTATTTTAACTAATAATCCCCCAAAAGCAAACATATACATGCACTAGATGCTTGTCAACGGGAGGTTGTTCGATATGGTCCCACCACGTGCCAAAGTCTTTCTATCATCCCTGCTTGCCCTAGGTTTGCTTGCAGGATCGATGCCGATATTTCTGAATCCAGGGTCCTCAGCGTCTGCTCTTGCCCCAAATGCGGGCAAGCCCTCCGCCTCTGCCGTGGAGAAGGCCCCGCTCTCACCGCCTAAGGTGCAGCCTAATATTCCCGCTCCGGCCTTAAGCGACCGGCTGGTGGAATATCATATGGATGTTCGGTACGAGCCTGAGGAGAACAAGCTTAAGGGCAAACAGACACTCACTTGGACTCATCCAGGCAAAAAAAGCGTAAACGAGCTGTACTTTCATCTGTATCCCAATGCTTTTGCTTCCAATGATACGACTTTTATGAAGGAATCAGGCGGCAGGCTTCGTTCCGATCCCATGCCAGATGACGGATACGGCTCCATGACCATTACCAGCGTGAAAACAACCGAAGGACTGGCCCTGACCCATCGCCTTCAATTTGTTCAACCCGATGACGGCAACATCAAGGATCACAGCCTTGCCAAGCTAAGGTTGCCTAAACCCATCAAGAGCGGGGAGAGTGTTACCATTCATTTGGAGTTCGAGGTGGAGCTTCCCAAAATATTTGCCCGCATGGGAACCACCGAGAATTTTATTATGGCTGGCCAATGGTTTCCGAAAATTTCGGTCTATGAACCGACCGGTCTTCGCGGAAGAGCAGAGGAAGGCTGGAATCTTCATCAATACCACGGCAACTCCGAATTCTATTCCAACTTCGGCATTTACAGCGTTCGCATTCGAGTGCCCGAAAATTACATTGTCGCCGCGACCGGATTCCCTACCAAGCCTGCCCAAAAATCAAACGGGGAAAAAATTTATCAGTTTTACGCGGATGACGTGCATGATTTTGCCTGGTCGGCATCGCCAAACTTTGTCACGGCAGAAGAAGCATTCTCCGCACCTGGCGTACCTGGCGTCCGCATCAAGCTGTATCTCGATCCAGCCCATAAAGACTTAAAGGAGCGTTACTTTGATGCCGCCAAGTCGGCACTCGCTTCGTTTGGAAAATGGTACGGAACCTATCCGTATTCCACGTTGTCCATCGTCGTACCGCCTGAATCGGGCAACGGTGCAGGCGGCATGGAATACCCGACGCTGGTCACAGCCTTCGGTGCCAAGAACGATTCGCCGGGATATGAACTGGAGCGGACCGTTATTCATGAGATCGCCCATCAATATTTTTACGGAATGATTGCAAGTAACGAATTTGAGGAAGCGTGGCTGGACGAGGCCTTTGCGACCTATGCAGAAGAACGAGTGATGGAAAAAGAATACGGGATTACCTCCAATACGGCGGCTCAGGGAGCATCCATTACTTCCCCTGCACCGCTGAAGATGGAATCCTGGAAATACAGCTCTCACGAAAACTACGCACTGAATGTTTATACGAGGGGCAAGCTGGTGCTGCAAGGCATCGAACGGCAGGTCGGTCCACAGATGATGGGCAAGATTATGCATACCTATGCCCAGAAATACCGTTTCAAGCATCCAACCACATCTGACTTTCAGAAAGTCGTCGAGCAAGTAAGCCAAACGTCCTGGCAGTCGTATTTTGACCAATATGTATATGGAAGCCAGATGGCGGATGTCGCCATCGACGTGATCAAAACCAAAAATAAAGGCACGGCTGAAAATCCTCGGTATGAGTCCACGGTTCAGATTACGAGCAAGGACGGGGATATCACCGATGTGCCGATCGTGTTCGCCTTTGAGGACGGCAAAACGGTGGAACGAACCTGGAGCGGCAAAGACGGAAAAGTTGCTTACACCCTGGAGTACAGCTCTCCGCTCGCCTGGGCCATGGTTGATCCGAAGTACTCCATCGTCCTGGAGAATAAACACATTAATAACTATATGAAGGCAGGAATGGATCCGACGGTGGTTACACGCTGGAATCTCAGTATTACCAAGCTTGTGGAGACGCTGTTCGGCAGCCTGTCATGGTGAGGGGGGAGCACATGAAAAGTTACGCAGGCCAAGGGTGGATCAGTGTTAAAGACCAGCTATACGTCTTGATTCTGCTCTTCTTATACCGTTTGCTGTGGGGATATTGCCTGTACCGACTCGTAAAATCGGCAGTCGTCCCCCTTCTAATGCGATATCCGGATGCCGCTCCTAACGAGCTCAGCCGTCTTTTATTCTTCTACGAGGGCGAGATGAGCCTGTCCTTGAGCAGCACAGTACACACCTACGGATGGCTTCTGGCCGGTTTGCTTCTGATCCGGATGGTCCTCACCCCGCTCATTCGGGCCGGCATCTTCTACAACCTTCACCAGGAAGCCAAGGGCGAGCGCGGTTTATTCTTCTTCACTGGCATGCGGAAACTGTGGAAACCCGTAACGCTATTCTATCTGGTTGAGCTTATTCTCACCTTCGCGCCCGGTTACTGGATTCTGCCCAAAATCCTCCCGATTCTGCTGAATGGAATTCAGGAGCCTGTACTGCTGCTTCATGCACTGCCCTATGCAGCTGGCTGGTTCTTGTACGCCTATCTGATCCGCCTGTTTTTGCTCTATATGCAATTTGGCCGTACCGGCGATTCCAGCATGATCAGCTCTATCCATGCGCTCTTCCGCCGCTTGGGCACAGCAATGCTGTTATCCATCACCATCGGCGGATCCGCCTGTGTCATTCTGCTGCTCCTGAGCTCGGCCTCGCTCTTCTGGGCCGGGTTGATCGGCTTAATTATTCAGCAGGCCTCTTATTTCCTGAATGGACTTTTCCAAATTTGGGCAATGTCCGCTCAATATCATTTGTGGAGAGATTCCTGCTCACAGCATCCTTAATGGTTACAATTTGGCACCTAAAATAATGAAACACGCTCGCGAATAAGCTGTAATCAGAAGCGACACGTTTCTATCCCGCGCTAGATTTTACAGAGAATAAGAGTTCATTTATCCTTAATATTACAAATTTCTGAACGCCATATTACAAAAAAACCTGTTCCCTTAAGATGGGGACAGGTTTTTTTGTTTAAAAATAATGTTTCCTCGTTTGCCAAATTGTTAATACTCTGCTAAAATAACGAATATGTTAGTAACAACTTTGTCATCTTTACTGTAACTTTTATGTTGGAACGTCAAACGTCAATGAATGGGTTCATCAACATTTTAAGGAGCCGAATTCCCATAACGATATGGGAAGCGGGGGATCCGTTTTGGGTGAATTGATCTCGCAAGAGAGGGATCATAGGGGACCTTCAACCGAACCCTTAAGCTAACCTCGCAGGCAATGGAAGGAGCTTTTGTTTTGAAAAAGAAGTTAACGGCTGTTTCTCTAGGCCTCGCACTCGCACTCACATTAGGGACCGGAAGCGCTTTCGCCGATTCCAAATTAAATACTGCAATCAAACCAGCCATTGGTGTTTCTTACAAAACAGGTGGAACTACAACGAATGGATTTGACTGCTCCGGATTCACCAGCTATGTTTACAAGAAGCTTGGTCTTAGCCTGCCCCGTACGTCTGCAGCTCAATACAAAGTAGGTACGGCCGTATCCAAGAGCAAACTGAAAGCTGGCGATCTCGTGTTCTTCAACACATCCGGTAGAGGTGTATCTCATGTGGGTATTTATGTCGGGAGCGGCAAATTCGCTCATTCTTCATCTTCGCGCGGTGTCATTATCAGTCCTCTGAGCCAGAGCTATTACGCCAACCGATATGTAGGCGCTAAGAGAATTATGAGTCAGAATACGTACAAATCTGTAGCTGTGAACTACAATTAATGTTGGAACTTAATTGACTTACTCTTACAAGAAAGCCCTGGGTTTATGAGATTGTGCCGATCTCATCCAGCGGCTTTTTTCTTTTGTTGATTGTGTGTATACCTTTATAACGTTCAGCACAGCAAAAAAGTTCCCGCTTTTTCGAAAAAAAATGAAATTTATTATACAAGTTCACTTCAGTTCCACTTCGCTTCGCCATGTCTTCACATCATCTATCCTTTATTTACCCTTCTCTCTCGTCATTAAACACCCATTTTGGAAAAATATTGATTTTCCTTGGTGCTTCGACAGTTAATGCTATTGAAAAATAGCGAAATCCATCAAGAAATAATTGCCAATCTCGCTTGCGGTCTGATAGAATGGAGCAGTAACAACTTTGTCATTAATGTAAGTGCTTTAATATATAGATTGCTATGCCTCCCGGCAACGAAAAGGAGCTTTCCATGCTGAAGAAAACATTATCGACAGCAGCCCTAAGTATCACGCTGTTGTTCACTTTGGGCGTTGGCAGCGTGTTTGCTAATGGTGCGCTGGATCAGGAAATCGATAAGGTTCTAGGTACAAGATACAGCTACGGTGGTACAACCACGAGCGGATTTGACTGTTCCGGCTTCACCATGTACGTTTACGCTAAACTCGGTCTAAAGCTCCCGCATCAATCCGGCTCTCAATTCGACATGGGGACAAGCGTGTCCCGTAAGGAGCTGCGCGCTGGCGATTTGGTGTTCTTTAACACATCGGGCCAGGGCATCTCCCACGTCGGCATTTATGTCGGCGATGGCAAATTCGCCCATGCTTCCTCCAACCGCGGCGTGGTTATCAACCGCCTGGCAGAGGATTACTACGATCAGCGATACGTCGGTGCAAAGCGTATCATGAGCGATGATAAGTATGAAGAGTCGGTCGGTGAATCATCCTAAGCTGTAGAGGCTAATCTTCCCTATACATACTGCTTGCCCGTTAAAGGAGCCCTTACCTCTCTTTTGCGGGCTTTTTTGATGCGACTTGGATGTTCGTAATATGATTATTATTTTATGCAGACGATAGGAGGACTTCGCAAATGGATGCCACACCGATTACATTTCACACCGTAGTCATGCGTGAAGAGCACGCCGAAGAAATATGCGCTTGGGCCTACCCTCCTCCCTATAATATCTATGGCTTTCTTCCCTGGGAGCAGATGAAAGGGCTTGAGGTGGAGTTTGGCGATCCGGACATTCGCCAGAGACAGTACCTCTCGGTACTGGATGAGCGGGAGGCCCTCTGGGGATTTGCCCAGCTGTTTCCGATGCATGAGGTTACACGAATCGGACTTGGCATGCGTCCTGATTGGTGCGGGCGTGGAATGGGTAAACGATTTATGCAGACGATTGTCCGGGAAGCCAGACGGAGGCGGCCTGCCGACGAAATTGACCTTGAGGTAATGACCTGGAATGAGCGAGCAATCCGCGCTTATCAAAGGTCAGGCTTTCACATCACCGATACGTATGAGCGGCTTACGCCAACGGGCAATGCCCTTTTCCACTGTATGGTGTATGAGCCCCCGACAAATGAGGAATAGTAATCTTTGTCTATATGAAAAAGCACAATTTTGTGTACTTTTTATGAAGCCGCGCCGTATAGTTGCTTTTTTTGTCACAACTGGCTATGCTGTCTATGGATGTTGGTTTATAATGGAGACAAGTGCAAAAGTGCAGTATACATAGAAGGGACGATATGACGATGCAAAAATGGATCATGAGCGGATTGTTCTTCGTCGCATGTGCGTTGGCTATCGCGCTGATGTTTACGCTCCCAGGTAAGGAACAGGTAGCTCAGGAAGAGAAGCCGACCATGCCGGAAGTGACTCTCGATGCAGCCGCAGCGGAAGCCACACTGAAAGCAAGCTGCATTAGCTGTCACGGCGACCAACTTCAAGGCGGCGCTGGACCGGCTTTGAATCAAGTAGGCGGACACATGGATGCGGACGCGATCTTCAACGTTGTAACCAAAGGTCGTAAGGGAATGCCTTCCTTTAAAGACCAACTTAAACCTGAAGAAATCGCAAACATCGCGCTGTACCTTGCTGAGAAAAAATAAATCAGCTTATACGCAAAACACGCTTGCACCTGGAGTTGTTCCCGGTGCAAGCGTGTTTTTTTACATATTCGGGACCTCTAAAGGGACTCATGGTCTCCCCTTCTATTGTCCCGCCTTGCCATCCTTCGAACGACTCTTCTCATAGGCTTCGTTAAACTGCTGCGCTTCCTTAATATCCACAGCCGTAATGCCACCGTCGTCCCAAGAAGTGAGACGAAGTGTAACGACTTTATAATCTATGGTGATGTAGGGGTGATGTCCGAAAGCTTCCGAAATAGCTGCCACTTCATCAACAAAAGCGATTCCCTTCATGAAGGAGGAGAAGGTATACTTTCGTACAATCCATCTCCCTTGTTCAAATTCCCAACCCTCAAGCTTTTCCAGATGAGCCTCTACTTCTTGCTGCGTATAAAGCATCTTTTATCTTCCTCCCCGAAAAAAACCTATCTTAAAGCCGACTAACCGTAATATGGGCTATCTGTCATCTATTCTATTCTGCCCTGTATCTGTTGATAACTGGAGTGATTACACAAGGGCCACAAAAGCCAACTCTTCTTCACCAATCAAAATATGTATTCGATGGTTCGTCTGATCATGCATGACCACGCCGCTGCCAACATTAATCACCGGCTCTGTGCCCAGCGCATAGAACAAATCCTCTGCCAGCGCCTCATGAACCTCATTTTGCTCGGCTTCGCCCAAATTGCCCCAATCCTCAGCTTCCATTTCAAAGAAGACATAGCTGTCAGAAATTCGCCCAACCGCCTCGGTCAGTTCTGCCAGAATTTCGCCATAATCCCTTCCGTGTTTAACGCCCATCTTAATCACTCCTTTCCTTGCCGTACTTAGCTTCATTTCCCTTCCTTCCATTATACCGGAAATTACAACTAAAAAAAAAAGCCCGACCTGACGATAAATAGGATAACGCCCCACATAAGGGGCCCGGTTCTCCATGAGAGCCGTTCTGACGAATGGATTCGTTATTTTATTTCTCACGGATGAGGTGTGGTATGGAAATTTCAACAATTATAGGCTTAATCCTCGGTATCGTCGCGGTACTGGTGGGCATGATTCTTAAAGGTGCCTCCCTTCTCGCTTTGTATAACCCGGCAGCCTATCTAATCATTCTTGGCGGTACGGCAGCAACTTTATTCATCGGATTTCCGCTATCCGAGCTGAAAAAGGTTCCGAAGCTGGTCAAAATGACCTTCATGAAACAGAATTTGATGGACAAGACGGACATGATCAAGCTGTTTATGGAATGGGCTTCGATCACACGCCGTGAAGGACTTCTGGCTCTGGAAACCAAAGTTGATGAAATCGATGACAGCTTCCTGCGTAATGGGATGCGCATGATCATCGACGGCAACGATCAGGAATTCGTACGTGACGTTTTAATGGAAGATATTAATGCCACCGAGGAGCGCCATCGTTCCGGTTCATTGATCTTCTCGCAGGCCGGCATGTATGCACCTTCCCTCGGGGTACTCGGAGCCGTTATCGGTTTGATCGCTGCACTGTCCCACATGGAAGATATGGGCGAACTCGCTCATGCTATCGGGGCTGCGTTTATTGCTACCCTGCTCGGTATCTTCACCGGTTATGTTATCTGTCACCCGATTGCGAATAAACTCAAGCGTCTGTCCAAACGCGAGGTTGAAATCCGCCTGATGATGGTAGAAGGCCTGCTGTCTATTCAATCCGGTGTATCCACCATTGCAATCAATCAAAAGCTCTCCGTGTTCCTGACACCGTCCGAACGGGCTGAGCTCAGCGAGAGGGAGGCTGGTGCTAGTGAGCAAAAAGACTAGGCACGAGCCGCATGAGGAGCATGCCGACGAATCCTGGCTTCTTCCTTACGCAGACCTACTGACCTTGCTTCTGGCCCTGTTCCTGGTGCTATACGCCATGAGCGCGACAGACGCACGCAAATTTCAAGAAATGAGCGAAGCCTTCAGCGTTGCTCTCACTGGCGGGACCGGCGTGCTGGATTACAGCAAAACGGAATCCAGTGATGATCCGCCCAATATCAAAGATCATAAAGCGACATCCCCTTCCGTTCCCGCAACAACACCTGACCAACGACGTGCAGAGCTGATGCGTCAGGAACAACAGGATCTGGAGAAGCTAAAGAAGCAGCTCGATAATTATATTAAAAATAACGGTTTAACCTCGGAGCTCAGCACCAAGTTGAACCACTCCCAGCTTGTCATTACGATACGGGATAACGCCTTGTTCCCTTCCGGCGAAGCCGTTGTGAAACCGGAGGCCCGCAAATTGGCCAAGGCAATCTCACAAATGCTTCATAAGTTCCCGGACTATGAAATTATAGTATCCGGACATACGGACAATGTGCCAATCTCTAACAGCCGATATCCGTCGAATTGGGATTTAAGCTCGGATCGTGCCTTGCAGTTCATGAAGATTCTGCTCACCAACTCGGAGTTGGATCCTAAACGGTTCATGCCGATCGGTTATGGTGAATACCATCCGATTGCCGATAACAACACCGCTGCTGGACGAGCGAAGAACCGCAGAGTCGAGGTTTCCATTATACGTAAATACCAGGATAGTGCGACCTTTACCAGCGTGAATGAATAACTCAAAAGGGAACGGCCCCTACAGACTATAACACACAATAAACAACCGATGCATCTGGTCTCCAGATCCATCGGTTGTTTTTGTGTAGGGTTATAGATGTATTTCAGCCTGCTACTCGAGCCTATAGTTTAGCAGCCGACCAAGCTCTTCCTTTTCCTTCTCGTTAAGATCACGCCAAGCGCCAATGCGTTGACTGCCGAGACGGATATTCATAATCCGTATTCGCTGTAATTTACGGACCTCATAACCAAAAGCGCTGCACATTCTGCGGATTTGACGATTTTTCCCCTCTGTCAGAATGATTCGGAACACTCGGTCGGACATTCGAGTGACCTCACAGGGCAGCGTCATCTCACCTAAAATCTTGACGCCGCTGGACATCCCGCTAAGGAAGGATTCCGTTACCGGGCGATCCACCGTCACAATGTATTCTTTCTCATGTTTCCCCTCGGAGCGAAGGATCTTATTGACGATATCCCCATCATTCGTCAGCAGAATCAGCCCCTCGGAGTCCTTATCTAATCGTCCGATAGGAAAAATACGCTCCTTATGGCCTACGAAGTCTACAATATTGCCCTTAATATGCGGTTCGGTGGTGCTTGTAATCCCGACCGGCTTATTAAGAGCAATATACACATGCTTCTTCTTATCTTGAAGCGGCTTTCCCTGAATCCGGACATCGTCTCCTTCTTCTGCCTGGCTCCCAAGGACTGCAACCACGCCATTGATGGTAACCTTCCCGCTCTCCACCAGTTTGTCCGCTTCTCGCCGTGAGCAATATCCCGTTTCACTGATAAATTTATTGATTCTCAAGATGCCATCCCCTTATCTGTAACTACTTCTTGCTTATCTCTCAATCGCATTCCGCTGAACCGCAGGCAGAACTATACTCACCTTCGTTCCCGCTCCCACTTCACTCTCGATTTCCATCATACCCCGGTGGCCCTGAATAATACGCTGGCTTACCATCAATCCCAGCCCTGTGCCCGTTTCCTTATTCGTAATAAACGGTTCGCCAAGATGCGGCATCAGATCCTCCGGAATGCCTTGCCCTTCATCCCGAATGTCGATTTGGACCCATTCACCCTTCGGCCTTGAAAGCTCAATCCAGATCCTGCCGCCATCCGGCATCGCTTCAATCGCATTCTTGAGCAGATTGATGAACACCTGCTTGAGCTGGTTCTCCTCACAGTGTACGTAGGTTAGTGCTTCAGTAAACTTCAATTTGAACTCGATGCTGTACAAATGGGCTTGGCTGTCGAGGAAAGAAATGACATCTCTCAAAATGATTCGTACATCCCTCTCTTGGAAATGAATCGCCTGCGGCTTCGCTAATATCAGAAATTCACTGACAATCAGATTAATTCGATCCAGCTCCGACAGCATCAGATCAATATGGTCCGGATTGACCTTGTGGGTCTGCTGCTGAAGCTGCAGAAATCCACGGAGGGTCGTCAGCGGATTCCGGATCTCATGGGCAACGCCGGCGGCCAGCTGGCCAACAGTATTGAGCTTCTCCGAACGTCGCAGCAGCTCCTCGATGCGATTGCGTTCCGTCACATCCCGAGACACGCTAATCATGGAGGTAACCTCACCGTTCTCATCGCGCACCAGCGAGGTGCTGATGCTGACCTCAATAGCGCTTCCATCTTTGTGAAGGCGGACCGTCTCCACTGGAGGAAGCCGTTCTCCGGCCCGCAGGCGGCGGATGCGTTCCTTTTCTTCTTCCTCTTTAGCCGGAGGGACAAGTGCAGGCTTCCGTCCAACCACTTCGTGCGCCTTCCAACCATACAATTGCTCAAACGCTTTATTTACACTAATAACCCGTTCATAGGTATCGGTTGTATGAATGGCGTCGGCTGTCTGATTAATGACAGACTCCAGATATTCCTTAACGGACTGATTCTCATCGACCATTTGCTTCAACTGGCTCGTATAGTTGCCCAGATTACGTGTCATCGCATTGATTCGACCTGCAAGCTGACCCAGCTCGTCCCGGCTGCTTACCTCCAGCCTTCGATCAAAGTGACCATCCGACACATCATTTACAGTTCCAAGGATAGCCTGGATCGGCTTGGTAAAATACCCTGCAACAATATAACTGCCGAATATCACAATTTCCAATAAAACCAATGAGATCGCCACAAGACTGATCATTTGCTCCCTCATCACAGAGGAGATGGCTTCATAGTCCATAACGACACTAATGACACTGGTCGGCTTATTTTCGGATACGATAGGGATGAAGCTTTTCAGCACCTTCTTATTATTGATGGTGCTGACAAATACCACATTATCGCTGGTAGAAACAGCTTTCTGCACAGCTTCTGCATCTTGGTCCAGGCTCCCATAGTCATAGGTGCCGAATGTAATCGGTCGATTGCGAAGCTTGTGGTGAACGTCATCCGTTCCATCTTCCCTCATATATTCATTGCCAAACGTTTCAGGGTTGATGCCTGTTACTTCCAATATCCGCGGATTCGACTTCAAGGTCTCTTTCACAACGGTGTCCGGACTTGTAATCTTCACAAAGTCCTTGATATTGGAATTCCTTATGTAGGGATCAATAATATAATTGCGTTTGCTATCGTAATAGTATCCCCATTTATCAATGAATTCCGGATTGGAAGTAGAGAACTCAAACGGTCCCGACCAAAAATGATCGGCGCGCTGGCCCTCGGTAACTGAGACGACTTTACCATACTGGAACAATTCCAGAAAAGCCGTATGCCAATACCCCCAGTTCTTTGTTGAAAGGCCGATTTCATCTTGCGAGGAGGATCGGGCAACAACGATATCATCATTCGTCCGAACCATTAATGAAATGTGAGTGACGCCAATCTCCTTACTCAATTCCACCAATTGCTGATTGGTTATATTGTTAATATCCGGATCCAAAGCTTTTGCCGCGTTGACCGCGGCCACTTTCAGCATATCACCGAATATGTTATCCACATATGCAGAACTAAAGCCGGTTTGCTGGACCGTAATGGCGATCTGAGTAGCGGCCATCACCATCTTAGTTTCACTATCCTGCTGCAAATTTTCCTGGGTCGTGTAATAGTTCAGCGTAATGTTGAGCAGAAGTATAAATAATACCGATATGGACATGATCATCGATAACTTCGTCTTAATCGACAAGTGGCATCTTCACCTTTCTGCTGTCACATAGACGACTTGCGAATCTAATACCCTCATGATACCTTGATCACGAACGTTTGAAAAGACAAGCGGCGTTATGGCTATATGGTTTTTTCCACAATCGCATTGCTATTGAAATAAGGAATCCTTACAATATAAGAGGTCAATCCCGGTAAAATAAACAACGTATCCACAGATTGCGCACAAATACACAACTTATCTGGGGATAGTGTGCATAACTTTGTGTATAATATTTTACTTATCCACAATTCTGTCCACAACATGTTAACAAACGAATAAATGTTCGTTGAACATTGGGTATAAATACAGGGTTTTAACGTGCTGTGAAAGGAGACTTTAGTTTGATATCAAATTCAATAGACCCACTGGCTGTGGATAACGATAATCATGAACACTGGATGAGAGAAGCTATTGCAGAAGCACGGAAAGCTGAAGAGCTCGGTGAAGTTCCGATTGGTGCTGTCATCGTGCGGGGCGATGAGATTATTGGCCGTGGATACAATTTGCGTGAAACGACTTATGATGGTACAGCCCATGCCGAGATGGTAGCTATTCGGGAGGCAAGCCAGCATCTTGGAGCATGGCGGCTGCTGGACTGCCGATTATACGTGACGCTGGAGCCCTGTCCCATGTGTGCAGGAGCTATCGTCCAATCCCGGGTCCCACAGCTGATCTATGGCACTGGTGATCCCAAAGCCGGTTGTGCCGGCACACTGATGAATTTGCTTCAAGAGCCGCGTTTTAATCACCGGACTAATGTGGTTAAGGGCGTGCTGCAGGAAGAATGCGCATCACTGCTCACTCAGTTCTTCCGACGTTTACGCGGGAAACTATGATCCTTATGTAGAGTATAAGTATAACAACGTAAAAACCCGGCCATGAAGGCCGGGTTTTGTTGTCTGTGATGAATAATATTAATAAGTGCCCATTTGGCTCATGGATTCCTCAAATTGCTCCATCGTGATGACATCAGCATCTTTTGGAATACCGATTTTGAACTCTTGTTTAGCGTTGATGTTGTTGTATTGGGTGCTACCCTTCACAGCCAACTTCACGTTCTCATTGGTTTCTGGATCGTTGAAATCAACGTTCAACACAACATCCTGGTACGCAGGGAAATCCTTTTTATCGATAGCCGTGTTGATGTTGAATGTGTTGATCTTCAGATACTTCTGCATCTCTTCCAAGCCCGCTTTGAATTCGTCTTGGTTAACGTTAGATACTTCAGCTTTAGCAGCGTCAATATCTTCTTGGGTCAGACCCAGCAATTCGCGGTACTCGTCTTTAGCTGCAATGTCAACAACCTTAGGTGCAACCTTGTTAACCATAATATCCAGTGCTTCATTCAGGTTATCATTGGTTACAAAGAATTGAACCACTTGTTTAGCGTCTACGCCTTCTGGAAGGTCAGCATCTTTAACATTGATCTCTTTGAAGTATTTCGCTTGGTCATACTCGCTCAGCAAGGCTTCAAGAATTTCGTTAACGAATTTCTGGGACTTCTCGGTATCCAGGCTTTCTGGGCTAAACGTTTCACCGGATTGCTCAGCAAGCTCTTTCATGTCCATCATGAGGAACTTACCAACAACGTCCTCTGGGAATGGCAGCATTGGAATGCTTGGAACTTTAACGTAGATTTTCTCATTCGTCATCACCATATCAATATTGAAGGACATCGCCATGTCACCCTTCAGATTGATACCCATGTTCATCTCGGTTTGCATTGGATCAGCTTGGTAGATACCATCAAGCGTAACCTCAGCATTCTTCAACATCGTCATCGCCTGTGTTACACTTGGATCGCCTTCAACTGCAGGTATGTTAACTTGAAGGTCTTCAATGACAAATTTACTCTTCATTTCGTAGGATGTCATCTTCATCGCGTTCGTAGCAGCATTCGTCATCGCTGCCTTAGGCTCTTCTTTTTTGGCGCAGCCAGAAAGTACAACTGTCACTGTGAGCAGCAGTGTCAGCATGATAGCTGCAAACTTCTTGTTCATTAAAATTTCTCTCCCCTCTAACAGTCAAAAAAATAACAGACCTTCTAATCATAAACCATTTAACCAAAATGAGAAACACTTTCTGGAATATTTACTGAAATTTTATTTCCTTCCTTTCTTTTTCCATCCATCTTAATTTCAAACTTCTTAACATGCGAATAAGGTGGGGCCCCAAAATATTACACTTGAAAACTAATACGGAAGTTGGACGCAAAAGGTTTCAGAACGAAAAAAAGAACTTCCTGTCGAATGACAGAAAGTTCCCTCGATTCTTGCTTTCTAGCTCTCAGCATTCATTCCTACAGGCTTCTAGCCCTCCGGATTGAAATGTCCATCCTGATTACGGATCTTCGCTCTATGCGAGCCTGACAGCGGCTCCTGGCCGCCACGGTCATGGTCCTTGCGCTGCTTCGGCTGCTCCTGTGCTTCCGGTACCGGAATCGCTTTTGGTTTGCTCATCTGATAGCCCTCCATTTCATGGATCACAACGATGTCTTACGCTATCCTGCCTTTGATGTCCATACCATGATGGACAGTATGGAAACTGTCTCCATCATTTATGGAACTAGTGATGCGTGATTTGTTGCAGCGTTTGGGCACACTCATGAATATGGCGCGTATAGTCGCCGACCATGCCCTGAATGTTCTCATTACGCTCATCCGTCGTTGCGCCATCACGCTCTACATCGACCAAATCGACTTTTACTTCCCGTGAATCCACATACGTGCATTGAAAATCAAATGAATACTCCTGGCGACCTGCTGCATCAATGTGAATGCGGATGGCGTTCGGATCCCCTTCGTCTGCAGCCACTTCTGCGCGATCTCCCGGCTTTAATATGGTGGGCAGCCTTTCCTGCCAGGCATTGACCAGCGTCGACTGATCCACATTCAGTTCTGAGTTCATGTTCACACCTCCCCTTCTCTATAAATTGCGATAACAGGTGATGTTTTATACAGCCCCCTCCATAAAGCAGAATCCAACTGATTGGAAGACCACGCAATGATTCCTAATAAAAAAAGAGCAAAAAAACCGTTTCCCTAAGGAAACGGTTTGCGTTTGATATGTATGGCGGAGAGGATGGGATTCGAACCCATGTGGAGTTGCCCCCTAACGGTTTTCAAGACCGCCCCGTTATGACCGCTTCGGTACCTCTCCGTGTGGTAATGATCCATGCAAATGAATCACGTGCAAAAATCATTATACCACAAGACAAACTGTTTTATCAACTCATTTTTTCTGTTCGATGATACTAACGTTCCCCATGTACGGGCGAAGTACTTCAGGAATAACCACGGATCCGTCAGCCTGTTGATAATTCTCCAGAATCGCAGCAACGGTACGTCCTACCGCAAGCCCGGAACCATTCAAGGTGTGGACAAATTCAGGCTTGCTCTTCGGTTCCGGACGGAAGCGAATGTTGGCACGGCGTGCCTGGAAGTCCCCGATGTTCGAACATGAGGAGATTTCGCGATATACACCGCTCTCCGGAAGCCAAACTTCCAGATCGTATGTCTTCATGGATCCAAAGCCCATATCCCCAGTACAGAGAGCCATAACACGATAAGGAAGATTCAGCAGCTGAAGCACGCGTTCCGCATCCGCTGTCATCTTCTCAAGCTCATCAAACGATGTTTCCGGGTGTACAATTTTCACCATCTCAACTTTGTTGAACTGATGCTGACGAATAAGTCCCCGTGTATCGCGCCCTGCCGCGCCGGCTTCCGAACGGAAACAGGAGCTGTACGCCACGTAATATTTAGGCAGATCCTCACTATTTAAGATTTCCTCGCGATGGTAGTTCGTTACAGGAACCTCAGCGGTTGGAATCAGGTAATAGTCGGTATCGCTAATCTTGAATAAATCCTCTTCGAATTTAGGCAGCTGTCCTGTTCCGTACAAGCTGTCCCGGTTGACGATATATGGAGGCAGCATCTCCTCATAGCCGTGTTTGTCGCTGTGCAGATCCATCATGAAACTGATCAAGGCACGCTCAAGGCGAGCACCTAAACCTTTATAGAACGTAAACCGCGAACCCGTTACCTTCGCACCTGCTTCAAAATCCAAAATACTCAGATTCTGAGCAAGCTCCCAGTGGGCCTTAGGCTCGAAATCGAAAGCTTTTGGCTCAGCCCAGCGGCGGATTTCAACGTTCTCCTCCTCCGAGGCGCCTACCGGCACACTCTCATGAGGAATATTCGGAATCGCCAAAGTAAGCTCGGATATGCTGGCTTCCAGCTCACGAACTTCCTCATCCATCGCTTTAATCTGGTCCGACACTTGTCGCATTTCCAGTATCAGATCATCTGCATTCTCACGATTCTTCTTCAGCTTGGCTACTTCAGCCGACACGGTGTTGCGGCGATTCTTCAAACTTTCGCTTTCCTGCAGCAATTCCCGGCGCCGGGCGTCAAGCTTAGGAAAATCCGCAATCAGATCGAGCGATTTGCCTCGATTCTTCAGCGCTTCTTCTACACGACTGTACTCGCTGCGCAATATTTTTACGTCTAACACGGGAAACCCTCCTAAAGTAAAACATCCATCAAGTATATCGAAGCAGCTGCCCTATATGTTGATAAAAAGCCTTGGGACAAGGCTGCAGTGTACATTATTACATACGATACATCTTATTGTATTTCAGCGAAAAAGACAACTTGACTCCCACATACTGCCAAAGAGTCAAGATGTCTTCTACTGTAACTATTACGTCTGTGGTGCCGTAGACCGGGATCGAACCATCTCCACAAAATATTGATGAAGTCGGTAATCGTCCGTCAGCTCCGGATGATAGGAAGCTGCAAGCAGATGCCCCTGTCTGGCTGTAACGATCTCATCCTTATAGGTGGACAAAACCTCAACGCCCGCACCCACCTCGAGAATGAGCGGCGCACGAATAAAGACTGCGCGTACCGTTTCCTCGATTCCTTTTACAGGCAAATCGGTCTCGAAGCTTTCACGCTGACGTCCAAATGCGTTCCGCGCCACCGTGATGTCCATCAGCTTCAGATGGGCCTCTTCGTCGCCTTGAATTCGTTCAGCCAGCACGATCAGTCCGGCGCATGTTCCGAATATCGGTTTACCCTGGGCTGAGAACTGACGTATCGCATCCATAAAATCATACTTGCGCATCAGCTTGCTGATGGTAGTGCTCTCACCGCCAGGTATAATCAAGCCGTCAATGCCGTCCAACTGCTCGACCTTCTTGATCGGCACTCCCTCGGCACCAGCAAGCGTGATGCTTCGAATATGCTCTGCAACGGCACCCTGAAGTGCCAGTACACCGACCTTCATGTTACCCCTTCTCTCTTACCAGCCGCGATCCTGCATGCGCTCAGCCGGACTAAGCTTGGATATCTCGATGCCTTTCATCGGAGTACCCAGGTTCTTGGATACTTCAGCAATCAATTTATAATCATCATAATGCGTAGTCGCTTCAACGATCGCACGAGCGAATTTCTCAGGGCTGTCCGATTTGAAAATACCGGATCCAACAAAGACGCCGTCAGCGCCCAAATGCATCATCAATGCGGCATCTGCAGGTGTTGCCACGCCGCCAGCTGCAAAGTTAACGACAGGGAGCTTGCCTGTCTCATGAATGCCCTTCAGGAGGTCATAGGAAACACCGAGGTTCTTCGCTTCGGCATACAGCTCGTCCTTCGACATGTTGCGAACTTTACGGATTTGGCTGTTGATGAGGCGCATATGCCGAACGGCTTCCACGATATTACCTGTTCCCGGCTCGCCTTTCGTACGGAGCATGGATGCACCCTCACCAATACGTCGCAGCGCTTCACCAAGGTCCTTTGCGCCGCATACGAACGGTACCGTGAAATCCCATTTATCGATATGGAACACTTCATCCGCCGGTGTCAGCACTTCGCTCTCGTCGAGATAATCCACGCCCAGAGATTCAAGCACTTTCGCCTCGACATAATGACCGATGCGAGCTTTGGCCATAACTGGAATGGATACAACTTTCATGACTTCCTCAACGATGGTTGGGTCAGCCATCCGTGCTACGCCCCCAGCAGCGCGAATATCAGAAGGAACGCGCTCCAGCGCCATAACTGCCGTTGCACCGGCAGCTTCAGCGATCTTTGCTTGTTCCGCATTCATGACGTCCATAATGACGCCGCCTTTTTGCATTTCCGCCATACCTCTTTTTACAGTTGATGTTCCTGTTTCCATGTCCCCTAGCCCCCCGATTATATGTTGTATCTCATCGCCTTTACAGCATTCCCTGGCGATATGGACTGTACCCGTATAGGTGCATACTTGCAATGAATCTAACTCGATATTTTACCGCATCAAAATCAAATACACAACCCATTTACTCGGAATTTATCGGTGTTAGAAAAGATTTTTGATGGAATCAAACAAATCGGCAAAAAAGTCTCCAATCGCCCGCAGGAACAGCTTGAACCAGCCGGCCTTCTCAACTTCCTCCGCTGTGATTAAATTCACCGTTTCGGTCTGAGCTTCCTTCATGCCTTCTATTTTATAGGTATAGGTTACCGTGCCCACCTTCGTATCTTTAGCAACAGGCGCCGTCATGCTGGACGAGTCCACCTTGGCTTCGAAAGTAATGTTCTTGCCGCTTGAACCTTTTGGAACAACAAAAGTGAGAGCCTTGTCGGTTACGAGCGCAGCTTCTTTGCCTTTGCCCTTCTTCACTTCGACCGTTTCAAAGCCTTGCACGGTTGCCCCGGCAGCTTGCACTTCCTTCACTTCAAAGTTGTCAAAGCCGTAATCCAGGACTTTTTTGGTCTCCTTAAAACGGGCTCCTTCAGATTTCGTTCCCATAACCACGCTGATCAAACGCATGCCGTCACGCTCAGCAGTACCGGCAAAGCAATAACCCGCCGCATTGGTATGACCGGTTTTCAAACCGTCCAAACCTTCGTAAGCATAGGACTTAAAGTTGGTAATACTTTTATTAGCCTCAAGCATCCAGTTGTAGTTGATAATCGGATTCGTGTCGCGCGGCCGGAATTTATGGGACTGAATGGCCGTAAATCTCGAAAAATCAGGATGATCCTCAACGATATATTTGGCAAGTAGAGCGGTATCCATCGCCGACATTACCGTTTCCTTATCCTCTTCAGGACGATATTTCTTCGGCATATCTGCACGGCTCAGGCCTGTGGAATTAATGAAGAAAGCCGTCTTCAGCCCCATCTTTTTCGCCGTATCATTCATCATGGTAACAAACTCCGCTTCGGAACCAGCCACATGCTCAGCCAATGCTACCGTCGCATCATTCGCCGAACCGACAGCCATCGCTATGTAGAGCTCTTCCACTGTATGTTGATCGCCTTCGGCCAAAAATATCCGTGACCCCACGGTTTTTGCTGCATTTTCCCCCACGGTAACAACATCATCCCAAGCTAACTCACCTTGTTTTACCTTCTCTGCCACGATGTATTCCGTCATCATCTTTGTCATGCTAGCCGGTGGTAATGCTTCATCCGCATTAATAGATAACAATACTTGTCCTGTAGACGGCTCTATCAGTACGGCAGAGCTTACATCCAAATTTAGTTGATCAATCGATGGCACTTTATCCGGCTTCGCATTATTCGTTGACGCCTTGTCTTCTGTCGCTTTCGTTGTATCCGCTGTTGCCAGCATATTAGGTGCCGCAAGTGAAACCGCAGGCGCAGCAGAGAAACACAGTATATTAAACAACATCAAGGATGCCAGCGTTCTTTGAATGCGTTGTCGCTTATTCTTCTTTACAGACTTGTCTATCAATGGAATTACTCCCCTCTAATTCTCAATAAGTCATTAACTTGTTCTATTCTATCATAGGGGGGGTATCAAAAAAAGACAAGCTAGATGAATTTCATCCAGCTTGTCCAGGAAATAAATGACATATATATTGTTTATCCTTATTCGTCAAGTGAATTACAAGGAATAGTTAGGTGCTTCTTTGGTAATTTGGATATCATGCGGATGGCTCTCGCGGAGTCCTGCACCAGAGATCCGGATGAACTGGGTGTCATTCCGCAGTTCCTCCAGGTTTTGTGTACCGCAATAGCCCATACCAGAGCGCAATCCACCGATCAGCTGATGGATGGTATCTGCTAAAGGCCCTTTGTAAGCAACACGGCCCTCGATGCCTTCCGGTACCAGTTTCTTGTCGTCATCTTGGAAGTAACGGTCTTTACTGCCTTGTTTCATGGCAGCAAGGGAACCCATACCGCGGTACGCCTTGAAACGGCGTCCTTGATAGATCTCAGCTTCGCCCGGACTCTCCTCCGTACCGGCAAACATGCTGCCCAGCATAACTGCACTTGCTCCGGCTGCGATCGCTTTTGTAATTTCGCCGGAGTATTTGATACCGCCATCTGCAATAATCGGCACTCCGTATTCCTTAGCAACCGTTGCACAATCATAGATCGCTGTAATTTGCGGTACGCCAATCCCGGCAATGACACGCGTCGTACAGATCGATCCAGGCCCAATTCCGACTTTAACGACGGATGCCCCGGCTTCGATAAGCTCTCTTGTACCCTCGCCTGTAGCCACGTTACCAGCGATAATCGTCAGATCCGGATATACTTCGCGCAATCTGCGAACAGAATCAATGATATTGATGTGGTGACCGTGGGCAGAGTCAACGGTAATGACGTCTACGCCAGCTTTCACAAGCGCTTCTGCTCTTTCGAAGGTATCTTTGGAAATTCCGATCGCTGCACCTACAAGCAGGCGGCCTTGAGCGTCCTTGGCAGCTCTAGGGAACTGAATCGCTTTCTCGATATCTTTAATCGTGATAAGTCCTTTAAGAACATTATCTTCGTCTACCAAAGGCAGCTTCTCAATCTTATGCTTCTGCAGAATCATTTCGGCATCTTGAAGAGTCGTTCCGACCGGAGCTGTCACCAGATTCTCGCTGGTCATTACTTCACGAATTACCGTATTGTAGTCATGAACAAAACGAAGGTCACGATTCGTCAAAATACCGATCAGCTTATTGTTCTTATCTACGATCGGTACGCCGGAAATCCGGAACTTACTCATGAGTTTCTCTGCATCGGATACAAGATGATCAGCATGGAGTGAGAACGGATTCGTAATAACACCACTTTCCGAACGCTTAACCCGATCTACCTCTTCTGCTTGTTGTTCAACGGTCATATTTTTATGAATAATGCCAATTCCGCCTTCTCTAGCAATGGCAATTGCCAAAGGAGCTTCCGTTACGGTGTCCATTCCTGCACTGATGAGCGGGATATTCAATTTTACATGCTCGCTCAATTTGGTGCTAACATCTACTTCTTTTGGAAGCACCTCGGATTTTCTAGGAACCAACAATACATCGTCAAAAGTGAAGCCTTCCTTGCTAAACTTATCTTCCCACACCTGGGTTATTCCTCCTTTTTGTCGTCTTCCTGCGGACTACAACTACTGTCAGAGCTGGACCGGACGGCATTTTCAAGTATTTTCAGAAATATATTATTGCCATCTTAGCAAAGGGCCCATAGGCTGTCAAGGATTGAAATTCGCCCTTTGCTCGAAGTTCGCAAGTATCCATCCAGCGCGTTATCCTGTCTCTTTGGAATGGACAAACAGACCGGGTTTCTTCTATTAAATGGAGACTTACCCAGGTTAAAGCCCTGTCTGCCAATATGCCAACCGTTGGGGCACCATCCTAGGACAATGAATCGCTGTCGTTTAGTATCACCCAACCCGGTACGGGATAGTCCTCGATTTCGTAAACACATGTTATTGAATATAGGAAAAGACCGCTATCGATGACTCGATAACGGTCTTTATGGTTGTTCGCTTGGCGACGTCCTACTCTCCCGGGACCCTTCGG
>NZ_JAMBDM010000035.1:0-36077 GCF_025142895.1 Paenibacillus sp. p3-SID867 | reverse complement strand
AGAAGGAAAATATGACTTTGTTGTCGATATAAAAGCAAAGGAGCCGGTTACAGAAACCAATGCGAAGGAACCGGAAATAGCAGATCAAGAGGGTGCTGAGCCGAAGGAAACTCCTGAGGTGACATCCGAAACTGCAAGCGGTAATCAAGCGAATACGGAGTCGGACATAAATCAAACGGGAACAAATAATATTTGGATTTATTTTGTGGTTGGTATTGTGATCATCCTGATTGTAGCTGGAGTAGGAAGAGGAATGACTCGGAGGAAAAAATGAATTGGTATTGGATAGGGGAACCCATACTTTATAGTTGCTTGGCTATTTTATTCGGGGGCATTATCGTCCCACGTATTCATACACAAGTCAAATTCCCTGCCAAATTATTAATCATAGCAGCAGTAGGAGTCGCAATCTTTTCGTTCCTACCTGTTCTCAGAATTGTTCTCTTTTTCTCAGATGATGCAGGCTTTGCACTTATATTTAAGAATGTCATGCTGTTTTTCTCAGAAGGGAAAGCATATATTTGGACAGTGATTTTCACCGGATTATTTATCTGTATCGTGTTGGTGAACAAAGGAGTTAATAGTAAAGGAAGCAATAAAATCGCTCTTACGGGGTTATTCTTGGTAGCGATCGGTATTATCGGGACTCTATCGTGGTCAAGCCATGCATCCTCCAATTTTGGAATCATAGGTTTTTGGACACAATTTTTACATTTGTTTTCTGTAAGCGTTTGGGCAGGCATTCTGGTCGTTGCCGGCTTGTATATACCCAATAAAGCAGAAGAGTGGAAGGCATTTTTAAGATGGTATCATCCGCTTGCAATTATCGCTATGGTTATCATCCTTGTATCTGGATTACTTTTAAATATGAGAACAGATCCTGATTATGTGAACTCTTGGATCACTTCATATGGTCAATCCTTATTGTTAAAACATCTTCTCGTGATTCCACTTTTGGTCATTGCTTTCTTGAACGGTTTCTTAGTAAAAAGGAAGCTAAACCATACGGATTTCAATCCTAAAAAGTGGGTGCTGGTCGAGGGGATCATTATTCTACTGATCTATACCGTTACAGGCTATATGAATCAGCAGCCAGCCCCTCATGATTTAAATCCTCAATTGATGGAATCATCAGCATCTAAGTTATATATGTGGTTGATCCAAGGAGAAGGAGTGCGGGTTCCAGTTGAAATTACATGGAGTCCGATATCTGTGTTCCTCTTTATAGTGGCACTTTGTAGTATTGTTTCAATGTACCTGTTGTTTAAGAAAAATAAGAATGCTTACGCTGCTCTGATTTGTGCAGTTATATTTACATTTGTTTCATTTGTAGGATTTATGACCTTAATATCCTGAGTTAAGACTTATATTGTTAGTTAAATGAAATTACTTTTCAAAAAGAGCCTGATCATTTTACGATTAGGTTCTTTTTTCTGCCGTCTGTTAAAAAAGGTAAGTATTAAAACAAGAATATTTATGAAATACGTAAGAGGTGAAGGTTGAAAACAAAATGGCGTAATTTGGTTTAGTTTAGGGAACCCTATATTTCGAGCAATAAATCGTGTAGATACACTATAGCATGAGGAGTTGAAATCAATGGGACAAAAAAGCGTTTCACTTCAACAATCGAATCATGATGGCCACTCCCAAGAGGGGGGGCATTCACATAGTCATGGTAAAAACGTGAATAAACAAGCCTTAAGACTTTCTTTTATTCTCATTACAGCATACATGATTGTTGAAGCCATTGGCGGTTTCATGACTAACAGCCTGGCTTTAATTTCTGATGCAGGTCACATGCTAAGCGATGCTGCTGCCCTTGGATTAAGTTATTTTGCTATGATATTTGGGGAGCGAAGAGCCAGTAAATATAAAACCTTCGGATACAAAAGGTTTGAGGTTTTAGCTGCATTTATTAATGGTATTACTTTGATCGTGATTTCTTTATACATATTCTGGGAAGCTTACAAACGATTTTCTGAGCCACCTGAAGTTATGAGTTCGGGTATGATCATTATCGCTTCCATTGGCTTGATTGTTAACTTAGCTGCGGCCTATATTCTGATGAAAGGTGACAGGTCCGAAAATCTTAACATAAGGAGTGCTTTTCTTCACGTAATTGGTGATCTACTTGGTTCCATTGGAGCCATTATTGCTGCTTTACTGATTATGTTTTTCGGCTGGAACTTAGCAGATCCGATTGCCAGCGTATTGGTGTCCATTCTTATCATCGTTAGTGCTTTCAGGGTGACTCGAGATTCAATCAACATTCTTATGGAAGGGGTACCATCCAATATTAATGTCAACGAAGTTCAAGATATGCTTAGTTCCATTCAACATGTGATCGAGGTACATGATCTGCATGTCTGGACTATTTCGTCGGACTTCCCTTCACTTAGCTGTCATATTGTCGTGAATGATATACAAAATGGTGCCGTGGTCCTTAAAAAGGCTGAGAGTATTCTAGAGGGACAATTTAAAATTAAACATACTACGATTCAAGTGGATGGTCCGGAAACAAAGTGTGATATTGAGGAGCATTGAGGATAACGCAACAAATATGGTTTCTCCATTTTTCGAAAATAAATCCAACAAAAAAACAGTGAAGAAGTAAGCATTGCTTAACTTTCACTGTTTTTTGCTGTCTCTCATAATTTATCATAAGAAGGCGGCAGGGTCGTGGGCCGAAGTACTACAATAGTTTAAAGCTGTTGTCGCCGGCTAAATATTCATCCCTACCTTCCAGAAAGATGGCCGACTGATCGATGCTCTGGAGATGATTTGCCATAAGAGTAGGGGGAATGTTTGTGATTATCCAGACCAATCAAACCTTTGAAGAACAATTATCCCTAACCCAGCAGGCCCCTAAGGAGAGGGATAGAGTGGTCCATAAAAAATATAAGCAATACGGAACCGGCGTCATTATTGAAATAGCGAGGAGTGGTGTCAGGGCTCTTTGCGTTTTTCCGGATGCAAATCCTCCTGTGATTGCTTATTATAAAATTGATAATTTGGTAGTTGCACTTAAAAATAATAACTAGTATTTATGGTATGGGGAGAGTAATTCTCCCCATTTGATAATGGCCAGAGTCTGGCGAGAAAATGGAGGGGGTACTACCCGAAAGATCCGGATTTTTAGCTTATGGAGGATGAAGACAATGCCCAATAAAAAAGGCTGGTACGCAAAAGAAGAAGTGTTAGAAACGGGATTGCCATATTACAACTCAATTTCTAAGCGCTGGGCAGATACGCCATATCCATTTGCGGTGCTACTGACAAAGAGTCGTTGTAATGACCTAGGTGTCCCTATCCTGGCAAGTGGACGTGAAAAACCATCAGCTTTCCGTCATATCGCTTTGGCAGGGCGAGGAACAAATGATGATAAACGGTATAGATTTGCTCCTTTATACGATCGGAAGGATGCATATCACCTTATCAAAAGCCAATTGTACCCTCATGAGATTATGGGAGATCCCGATGAACTATAATAAAAAGGAGCTGCCCAACGCTGTAAGGCAGCCTTCCTGAGCATATTGAACATAAATGTCTGAAGAACATGGAGATTCACGAAATTAATTATTCGTATACCAGCATTAACTGATACATAGAAACGAATAATGTCGAATAACTTAAAGTATTAAATATAAACGAGAAATTGAAAGCGAGAGCCTTGTTGGCCCTCGCTTTTTTTGATTTTTTGAGATTGAGTACTTTCGACATTAGAACAAACTTTTTGACATTATCAGTGTTTTATTAAATACTAGGATATTTGTAAAGTTTTTGATTGTACCGACGGGTGAATAACTCGTTGTGCAATTGTTACCCAGTCGATCTGGACAAAATCTTGTGGCACTGGATTATTACTTTCTCTTCGTGTGTTTATTTCTTCCTGCAATAGAATTCTAACCTTCCGCTGAACATCTTCAAATGATAAGCCTTGGACTTGAATACGAAAACCAGGAATATAAGCTTTATGATGAGACATACTTCCATTTGTCTCATACAAAATCGGGAATTTACCGCCAGCCATTACAATCGTCTCGGTTTTAGCGTTATCTTCTGGAATCAGCAGGCCAGAAGCAGCAAGTGATGTTATTTCCTGATTCATAATCTCTTGAACAAGGTAACGTACCTCTTCGTAGGTATCACCGATAATTTCTAAGTCTAGAATTGGTACGTAGGCTGCCACATTCGACGCAGCTCGATCTCCTTCATAAATGACTAAATAAGAAACGCGACTCATAGAATACGGACCCCCTTTGCCTGATTGCGAGCGTTCTTATTTGCAGTGTATATCAGATTAGTGAGTGTTGGAATAAAAACGGCCTGAAATGGGGTTAAAGCGACCTGAATTGTTGAAAATATAGGTAAAAGGGGGTGGGTCTTAGGGGGTAATTATCTGTATGTCCAGCCGGACAATTGCGTGGTTGTTCACAATAACTATTATTTTATTCCTATTAACAAACCTATTTATGTTCGATAATATAAGTAAAAAGGCCTTTTTTGAACGCGTGTCAAGTGAAATGACACTCACTTCGAAACTACTAGATTCAGAAATTCAAAAATTTAGTAAGAATATAGAAATATCAGATTCTCTGTTATCGCACTCGCTTCGTAATACAGCGATTGCGATCTCGAATAAAATTCCTGAATCATATGAAGATGTTTCTAATGACCAGCTCAGTGATCTCGCGGAACACCTAGATATTAACGTGATCTCGCTGATCGCGCCAAGAGGGAATGATTTTATAGTAGTACGATCATCTGAACCATCTCGGGTAGGTATGCGACTTCCTGGTTCTGATACTTATAACACGGCATTTCGGCAGTTATTAAATTTAGAGCCTTTGGAAGGCTCACAGCTTAAGAATTACTGGTCAGATAAGCCAATAGCTGGTGCTCTTAATTCTCATGCTTTTTATAAAAACGGCTTTTACTACGATGGAAGAACTAACTACATTATTAATCCTTATGTAGATAATGGATACTCTTACCTGATTGAGCAGGGAATGGATCTTAATAAGTACATAGAAACCATGCTTCGTGAGGAAGAAGGGGTATTGCTTGATATCGCCGTCTTTTGGGATAATCCGGCGGGCAGTAGTCAAAATGACCAAGAAAACTCGGGAGAATGGAGTCCTAAAAAATTAGAGTTACTATTTGGCACGAATGTATTCGAAGATCCGAGGGATTTGAAATATATTCAGAAAGTGGTTGAAGCAAGAGAGAATACATCCTATGGGGCTGAGATAAAGAATCATAAAATCGTGAAAACGTTTTATCACTGTCAGGATACAAATGGTTATACATATATCATCAGCATTACAGGTAACTTGGATCACACGAACCATGTATTCAAGGATTATATACTGAAGTATGCGACCCTCTCCTTGATTTTAACGCTTATTGGAGTCTTCGTTTGTGGATTATATAAACTAATTGCAAAATTCCAGAAGGAACCTGTTGTGGCGTCTTTGGAGCATCATGAAAGTACCACGGATCCTCTATGGATTGAGGTAAGTGGACAGCGTCATGATTTTCATAATCACTTGGATACTTTGCATGGTCTACTTGAGCTTGAGTATTTTGATGATGCTAAGGCATACATCAATGAAATAGTAGAGGAGACAGCAACAATAAATGAGATTATCGATATCGGCGTCCCTGAAATATCTGCTCTGATTTTATCAAAATACTCAAAAGCGATGGCTGAGAACATTACTTTTAAATTTGAGCTTACTAATTTGACAGGATCAAAACCAAATCTTACAGGTTCCCGAAAGGTGGATGTTGTAAAAATTCTTGGAAACTTACTCGATAATGCCTTTGATGAAGTGCTAAAAATGAATCCGGACCGACGCCTGGTTGTGCTTAACGGAGAAATACGGAACTGTGAGTTTCGATTCTCAGTTAGAAACAAAGTGAAGCAGCAAATGTCGGTTGATTTAATTGAGCAAATGTTCTTACCGCGAGAATCCACGAAGAACAGCACTGGAATTGGCTTAAACATTGTTCGGGAGCGGGTTAAACGTAACAAGGGAAGTCTTCAATATGAACTTCCGGAAGATGGGTATATCCAGTTTAATGTATGGCTGCCGATAGGAGAATAAGTAGGTAATAGTAGTACTTCACAGGAGTAGAGGTGTTGAATGGTGGATAGAAATTATGCGGTTATCATTGCAGAAGATGGGTATGCTCAGCGCAGTAAGCTAAAAATGTTTGTTGAAAAAATGGGCCATACTGTTATAGATATGGTATCTTCCGGTTCTCGATTGATTGAAAGTTGTGTTATGCACCAACCAGACATAGTCCTTCTTGATATTGGGCTCGAGAAAATGGACGGAATTTCTGCATACCGTGTCCTTCGGGAGAGTGGTACTTCATCAAAGATAATTTTCGTTACAGGATCGAGCAGTTCAACTCATCTGTTATTAAGTTATGAATTAGACTCCGTTGATTATATTGTGAAGCCAGTTACCTATCACCGATTAGAAAAGGCCATCCAGAAAGCAATCATCCAGTTGAAAGCAGATAACATGCTGAGTACGCTGCAGGAAGAAAATATGAATATGATCACCGTTACATCAAGGCGTCGGGATATATCGGTTAACGAGAAAAAGGTTCTCTACGCTGAAAAGATTAATGATATGAAAATGATAAAGATCTATTTAAAAGATGGGAAAGTTGTCGAGACGCGAACTCCTTTAAAAAAGATCATGGATCAAACATCTCGGATCATTTTTTGCCCTCATCGAAGTTTCCTGGTGAATTTGATTTATGTAGATGAGGTTCTTCCCGATCCCGTAACTCAAGGCAATTATCTAATTACAATGCGGAATTCAACAACACGTATTTTACTTTCAAGGAATAATTACGACGAATTTTTAGTAAGGCAGCGTGAGCTGAAAACAGGATTACCTGCGGTCGGTGTCTAGTCTTGCAGGACCGCTCTTATTTCAATATAATATTGATATTACCGATTTACCATTTTTTTCACCGCCGCTATCATTTCGGCAGGTGAGCGAGTACTCCCTTTTTATGGGGAAATAAATATGAGGCATGAAACTGCCGTGGAGAACAAAGACACGCCTAAGGTGTGTTTTTTTGTTTCCACGGTTTTTTTTGTGCTCAAAAACAAGGAGGAATTAAACGATGGCAACAGCAGTAAAGGAACATGTCGGTACGGTCGTTAAAGCGGAGGGGGCTTCGTTTACCGTCGAACATGAAGCCATTATGAATGTGTTAGCTACATGTGCAAAGGTAGTTCCGAAGAGCAGCATGATTCCAATATTGAAATGTATTCGATTCGATTTGAAAGAAAATGTGCTCTTCGTTACGGCGATGTCTGATTCTCAGGCAGTTCTTATGATGCTGCAGGTAGAGAATACTGGTGGTCTGGATGGTAGTTACTTATTTCCGTCGAGGGAAGGGATAGAGTTGGTAAAGCGTTTACCGAGTGGTCCGTTGTCATTCAGCGTGAGTGAAGACTCTGTAAAAATATCATACGGAAATCGTGGATCTGCATCCCTTAAGGTACTGGATCCAGATGAGTACCCACAGCTCCCGTCATTGGCCGGCGCAGAGTTTATCTCGATCCCCATTGATGTATTGCGGAAGGGGGCAGCAGCTCAACGATTTGCCTCAACTGATGCAACTACAGCAATCCTTTGCGGTATAAACATCTACTCCGTGGAAGGTAGACTTGGCTTTGTTTCGACAAATAGGCACCGGCTATACCGTTTCAGCACCGACGTAAAAGTACCTAAAGATCATTTCAATGGTGGCGTAATCGATGCATTGAATTTCAAAAACATCGTGGATACATTTAAAACTTCGGAGAGGATAGACATGGCCATCACTGAACACCATGTCATTCTTCGGGATCGAAGCAGTAATACGGTGTACTTTGGAAGACTATTGGAGGGGAGCTTTCCTGATGTTAATGCTCTTTGCCAAATTCCAGAGGAATTATACGTCGCAAAGATTCCTCTCAACCGGCTTGATGACACATTAAACCGAATGTTGTCCCTCGAGTCTGAAAACCATCGTGTTTATTTTTTGCGCGGAGACAACGGGGAACTGATTGTGAAATCAGTAAGCCAAACAGGTGAAATTATTGAATCCATCGAGGGATCCTATGTAGACGAAGGCATGGACGGTGTGAGGTTCAACGGTCGTTATTTGAGGGATGCACTTTCAGTTAGTGATCGGGACGTGAATGATGTTCTATTCAACATCACGGGACCTGGTACCCCATCATTTGTTTTGTATGATGGAGATCCATCGGTAATGAACGTTGTATTGCCCGTTAGATAGTAAATTACAGGGTTGCCCAAAAAGAGCTGCGCGTATGCGCGGCTTTTCTATTTTCTGTCAGGGGGATGATAAATATGTCCGACAACATGAAGCGGATGTTCGATCGTATCGTGAGGAACAAGATTCGAATGGGAAACTTCGAGACGACGGAGAAAGATATGGTCTGTGTCAGAAATTTGTTGCACTACCCGCAACGGCCATTTTCCGTCACAGACTTCTGTGCAGGAAGCGGTCGAGCGCTGGAAATCCTTACGGAAAGCTCAATGGCCGTTACCTTTGGAATTGAACCCAATGAAGAGAAGTACCTGGAGCTTAGAGAACGTGTTCATCATTCGTGTTATGGCGGCTATGAACAATGCCGAATTTCGAAAGACTATTTTAGACTGATCTACCTGAATCCACCCTATGATGACGATTCGGAATCGGAAGAGATGAAGCGTGAGCGTAAAGAGAAGGTGTTTCTTCGTCACATTATGCAGTACTTAGCTGCGGACGGAATACTCATCTATAACATCCCAAGGCGACGAATGACAAAGGATATTGTAACCTTGCTGGTTACCAACCTGGATGATATCAAGGTGTACCAATCTCATGACGATACTTTCGGCCAAGTGTATGTGTTTGGCCGTAAACGATCCGTCAAATTCATTAATCGACCGGAAGTGCAGCGAATTCTTGGTTTGGTTGCTGAAGGTATGGAGCTTAATCGTTTACCTGAATCCGAGGAACCGTACTATAAGGTGCCGGCGGGTAACATAACCCCGAAATACTTCAGGTCTATGTTAATGGATGTCGACCAATTGAGAATGGTATCTTGTAATTCCTCATTATCGCGCAGAGGTATGGAGTGGACAACTCCCAAGGCTCCTGCTTTGAAGTTGCAGCCCCTTCTTCCCGACAAGGAAATGCACCGGGTTTTGCGCATGGCTTCAGGGCGATTAAATGGGAAAGTCGGGAGCGGCGATCTTCTTCACGTTCTCAAAGGAATCGTGAAGAAGGAAGCCCTAACCGAGGTTGAAAAGGTCGGTGACGAAACTATTGAGACGACAAGGGAGACCTTTAAAATCACGTTCCGGATCGTGGATCAAGCAGGTAATATTCGTACGATTCAAAGCTAGCAGCTTAAGATTTCAGAAGAGGGGAACAAGAATATGAAATTTATGGAGTTTAATCATAAAGATATTTACGTAAGAGTCCATTGTTCACTTTTGGTAACGAAGTATGATTCAGACCAAAAGAATCATTATCTCATTTATACGAATGTTATCGATATTGACTCGCGCGTGCAGGCTGTATTCGCACAGTTTCATCATGCCAAAGAGGCCGAGGATGTCAACTTCCGAATCTTTCATGCACCACGAATTGGGGAAAAACCCGGTGAACACTCTGCCTTATATGTGAAGCCATACGGAAAGTACAAACACCTTTCACAACGTGAAGACGAAACCCTGGTCACCGGAATTGTGGCCAGTGAAAGAGTGCTGTCACGTCAAGACCAAGGTTACTGTATCTTTGCGTGGGATGGAAACATTCATGAAAAGCTCTTCTGGGCAATCGATGCTTATTATGAAACTCCGTTACTTGAAGAATGGATCCCATACTTGTATCAACGTCTTTTCCAGGATGGATATCTCATTCCGCTTGATGTGCGGGACTATACGGGGGATTATAGTAAGTTGGCTGCCTTCGAGTTGTTGGCCGGCGAAGATATTTTAGACGAATATGTGTCCTATGGACTCAGAACAGGCGCTATTCGACTGGTCGATGATACGAAGGAAGGGGCTGCTTCATGAGTACTCACGTAGAAAGTCATAACATGGCGATCGAGGAGATCGATCCATCGTTAGGGGAGAAGAGTGTAACATCACTTGCGGATATAGAAAACATTGGGGATTATTTAGAATTATTCGGGCCCGCTCTTATTCGGCGTCTGAATGACGAATATGTCCCGGTTCATCATCCTGGACATGATAAGCCACTCGAGGTGTTAGAAAACTTCAAACGTCCTTTATTTCAAGCGCAGGCTCACGTCGTAACTGCTTTAATCAAGGGGTTTAAGCGTCATCGGAATCTCTTTGTGATTGGTGAGCCTGGAACAGGGAAAACATCCGTCTCTATTTCGGTCTTCTATTCGCTCATTACTGAGCTGCTTCAGAAGAAGGCTGGGCGAGTCCTTTATATGGTTCCCAATCATTTGATCAAGAAGACGAAGCGGGAATGCGGAATATTACTGGATAAGAATCTGTTTGAGGTTCATTTTTTGTCTGATTATGTAGATGTCATTAGACTTCGTGATAGTCGGAAGTTGGATACCAAGCCTCAAAAGATTGAGGTGTTTATCATAGCAAGGGATACTGCTAAGCTTGGTTACATCTACGAGCCGGCTGCTCAATGGTCGGACCGTACATATCAGCAGCGGATCCCGACTAATGATGGAGATTTTTATATGGTCGAAAAAGTTGCATTTCGGGGATGGAAATGTCCGGATTGTGGAGGCCAGTTGATGAAAGAAAAAGAAGGCGGCCTCGTTCCCATGGAGCATGATGACTTTTTCGATAAACATGGAAAACCCAAGCGAAGAAAAAGTAATTTGTTCTGCTCAAATCCTGTAAGACTGTATGAAAATTCTGATCCGGATAAGGACGAGACCCGTATTTGCGGAGCTCGGCTCTGGCAGGCAAAAAATCGCAATAAAACGTTCATCTCTGGCATGCCGAAGCCGGTGACTGGGACGGCGCCACGCAAGGTATCTCCTGCAGAATTGTTTAAGCGGTGGTTTAAGGGGAAATTTGACTTGGCCATCGGTGATGAATGCCATGAGCTTGCTGGTGGTAGTGCCCAAGCACACGCCTTTCATGTCTTCTTAAACTGTGCTAGACGTGGGATCGCTATGACGGGCACCTTGTCAAACGGTTACGCTTCCTCCTTATTCGAGCTGATATTTCGTATGTTTCCTGCTCGTATGAAGCAGTTAGGTTTTAACTGGGATGATGTAGGAAAATGGATTGACTTATACGGCGTCCGCGAACGGGTAACGAAAATACGTGATGAAGGAGATTTAAACAGCTCCAGTAACGGGAAATCGAAACGTACCAGCGTGAAGGAACAACCGGCTGCAGCTCCTCAGCTCTTTACGGACATTCTAAGCGATGTTGCTGTGTTCATTCAAATGGCTGATATGTTTGAGGTGTTGCCGGAACTTAGCGAAGGGCCGATGAGTGTTCCACTTGAGGGTGAGCGAAAGTTTGTAAACTGCAGCGCTCGTATTGAACGTCGACCAGGAGTTAAGAGAGGGCTTAGGAAGGGAATGAGGTTGCTTGCGCCTGCCGGGTACCTAAAAGAGAATATAACCAAAGTAGAAAACCTTCTGAGAGCAGCCATTGAAAAAGAACTCGCCGCAGGGGGACAGTCGTTGTTGCTCGGCAGCTTGCTCAATACGCTCTTGAGCTATCCGGATGTCCCTTTCAACTTTAAAGGGGTCTATCATCCGGATACAGGAAAGTGTATTGTACCCGACAAGTATCGGTTAAGTGACCGCCTCTTATATCCTAAAGAACTACAGATGATCAAGTTCGTGCGCTCGCAGTTGAAACTTGGGAGAAGAGTCGGCATTTACGCAACCTATACAGGTAAAATGAAGACATTGCAGCGGCTTTCTCGACTGCTTGAAGAACGAGGGATTAAAACTGCGATTCTTGAGTCTGATGTCAAGGGTAAAGATCGGGAAGAATGGATTGCTGATCGGGTGCATGAAGGAGTACAGGTCATCTTGACGAATCCAGTATTAGTTAGCACCGGACTCGATCTTCTCATGTTTCCGTCGCTCTATTTTTACCAGACCGGATACCGACTGAACATTGTACGCCAAGCTTCAAGACGCCACTGGCGGATCGGTCAGGCAAATAAATGTTTGACCGTGTACAATTCGTATAAGGGAACGATGCAGGAACTTGCGATAAATTTGATGGCAGCCAAAATGAGTGCTGCACAGGCTTTAGAGGGGCAGTTCTCTCAAGAAGGACTTTCTGCCCTCACTGAAGGAGCTGGGGGTAGCTTAGCTACTGAATTGGCGAAGCGCTTTGTTGGGAACAACATTGAAGGTGTGGAGAGCGCAGAGTCCATCTGGGGGAAGATGACAATTGATGCAAGTCAGTTCATTCCGGATAATTTGGTTCAAATTGCTCCGGCGGCAGAGGATCCAATCGCCGAAGTCGATTTCAGTCTCAGTGAAGTGCAAAAACCAGAGAGTACATTGTCATTGGGGGTCGAAATTTTCGAGGCACAATCACTACAGGAAGCCCTTCTTGGTTGGGCAAACGCCGTTATACCTGCTGATCTTTATCCTCGTTTTGAGCAGCAGATTGAGTACGTTGTTGATCGAGTAAAGCTTGGCGTTGATGGATTGGATGTTTCCAGCCGACCTGACTCGACCATTTTGACCTGGGATTGTTCAAAGGCTCCCAAAGAGACAGCCGGCTTTCGCAGGTGGGTGTTTCATTTAACCAACAAACTGGTTCAAGAGCAACAGGGAAAGATAGAGCTTATGGTTGAAGGCCAAAGACCAGTGGTCAAGACAAAAAAGAGGTATAATGTAGGAGCTGGCCAGATAGCTTTTAATTTTTAAAAGTTCGAGGAGCTGAATAACAGCTCCCTATAGTCTTAAACATTTGAAGCGGGTATGGGTTACTCTGATAATCAAGAGGATTCAATAAAAGATATAGCTTAATCTGATAAAGATGCCGGCGATGCCGGCGTCTTTTTTTATTGAGAAATTTTGTGAATTTCGATTTCCGTTATATGATTGAAGCAAATAGAAGGAAAAGGGAGAATTTTACTATGGGTACTCAGAAGATTTATCCAACCTGCCGAATTTGTGAAAAACTCAACGATGAAATGACTCATTGTGCTGTATTCGGGCCGATCTCGCCGGATAATATTAATAACACCGCATTAGGCGGAGCCTGTGCTAAATCAGGTGATTATGTCAGATTGCTTCATGCGCGGCCGAATGAATACAACTATGGTCGTGGACCGTCCAAAATAGTTGATGAGCAAGAAGATGAGGAATTGCTGGTTTTTGATGCAGCTGATGAGGCAGAAGGGTTTAAAATCCAAAATGGAATTACTTTAGAGGAATGGGCTAGACAGACGTTTGGGGAACAGAAAAACTAGAGAATAGCATACATAAATATCATTATGTAAACTATTGAAAATGACGAAAAAGAGAGGGAGTCTTGTGAATATCTTTATTGATTCAAATATTCTATTCAACGACCCATTCTTAAAAGGGAATTCCGCACGAAACTTAGTAGATATATTTTCAATTAGATGGAAGGATCTATTTATCGGAGGTTGTATACAAAGAAACACTGAATAATTATCGAAAAGAATTAAAAAAGAGGAAAAAGCTTTTCAGTCGAGCCTATGGTGACTTAAAGAAAATAATGACTAACGATCCGGGTTTTACGTTAGAGGAGGATGAAATATATATTCATCAACTTATAAACTATTACGAGGATTTGAAATCAAGAGGACTTTTAGTCATTATCGAACATAACCGCTATGATATATTTTCGGAAATTGTGGATCGGGCTATTTCAAATAGAAAGCCTTTTACAGATGGGAAAGAGGAGTTTAAGGATACTGTCATATGGCTCACTTATGCTTACTTTGCCGAAGAATCCAAATTAGATAATTGCTTTTTTATTTCTGAAAATACAAATGAGTTTTTCGATGAGAGTAAGACAGAGCTCCATCAGGATCTGCTGGAAGATACCAAAAGGATTAAAGGTTATGTATCGATTGAAAAATACATGATGGACCAAGCTGAGTTGCTCGAAGAATTAAGACAAGATCAAACCGAAGAGGAAAACTTCCAGAAGTTAGTTTCTATAGATGCAAATCGGGATCTAAAACATGCATATGAGTACATAGAAGAACTTGTGATTGAACATTTCTCGGACGATATTAACGACGAGATCAACTACTACCTTAAGAGTTTAGAAGAAATTTATAGGGAACAATTGTTTCCCAAATACACTGAGATCCAATCACGACCATTTTATAGTCTCTCGATGCATGATATCGAACGAGAAGTGTATCGTGAGGAAATCGTCATCTATGCAGTAGCTGATATTAGTCATGATGTAACAATATATTTGGTGAATCAAGAAAATCCCGTCCTTATTGGAAATAAGGGATTGGAGCACAGAGTTGACTTTACATTTACCATTAATCCGGATGAAATACCCTCAAATTTTGAGGTAAGTAGGATTATCACCAAGGAACTGGAACCAGATGAATTCTGATTGACCAACATATACCTGTAGGATTGTGAAAATTCACATGCTACCGTTATATGTAGGTGGTGAGTTTTGATGGAGTTTGAACCCATGCTATTAGCAGATGCAAAAGAAGCGTTTGAGGACGATCGATATATTGCTGAATTAAAGCTGGACGGCATCCGAGCGGTCGTAGAAGTCGATCATCACACGAAAATATATACACGACACAATAACGAAATCACTTTTAAATTTCCGGAAATCGTGAGCGGGGTTAAAGCTGCCGTCCCGAAAGGAACTGTGTTGGATGGTGAACTCATTGTATCGGATCCAGACGGTAAGCCCAACTTTGAAGCCATGATGCGCCGTTTCATGCAAAACCGAACTCCGACTCCCTCGCCAGGTCTAACTTTCGTAGCTTTCGATATTTTGAAGAAATGTGGCGAGGATGTCCGCCGGCTGCCGTTAATGGACCGAAAAGAGTTATTGGAGCAAACTCTCCGAGAGAATGATCTGATCAAGAGGATTCGGTATGTTGATCATAACTTCATCCCTTTTTACAGCGCTGTTGAGCAGGCGGCCCTGGAGGGCATTGTACTGAAACTCCGGAACAGCCGATATTATTCGGGGGCGAGGAGAGATGTTTGGCAGCGTGTTGTTTGCTACAGCCGGGAAACGGTCTTTGTCACTGGATATTCTCGAAAAAAACTAGCCTGGTCCATTGCCCTTAAGGAAGATGATCGTTTGATCCCGGTAGGGGTTGTTGAGTACGGTTTAACCGAGACGGTACGTAAGAGAGTGTTCCCGTTGCTGCAGCGTAAAATAATTCGAGAGACAAGAGATTTTGTCTTTGTCGAACCCCATGTACAGATAGGTGTTCGGTTTCGAAACTGGACGAGCACTGGAAAGATGCGTTTAGCTGTGCTGGAGTATGTCGTTTAAATAAAAGAAGGACCCGGTGGGTTCTTCTTTTTTTATAGTATACAAGGAGCTTAGTATCCTTTAACAGCATATTAATGACACAGAAGGGATGTTATAAGTTATAATTTTGAGAAAACTATGTGATTTATAGAGAGGAAAAATCCATGACATCTGAACATACTATATCTACTGTTGGACAATACATAGACCTCATCAGAGAAAAGGATTACTATCATTATATTTTTAGAGGTCAAAATGAAGCCTACGGAGGCATACAAGCAAGTGGTTTTAGACCGTATAAAGGTGGGTGGGAGTCAGATACTTTTTATGATATTGAGGGAATGAGGAAAGACTATTACAACAAAGTGATTAGGAAACTTTCACGAGATGAACAACGGCATTTCTTAGCCTTTTGTCAGCATCATGGATTACCAACAAATATTGTAGACTTCACGAGATCACCGCTAGTGGCATTATTTTTTGCCTGTAATGGAAAACAAGAATCTACTAATAGTGCTGAAATCTACTTGATCAAAAAAAATAGGTTAATTGATATTACTGATTTACTTATCGAGTATAACTATCAGAATTTTTTTGAACTACTAGTAAAAGATAAAAATGTCCAAAGCATTATCCTTGAAAAGGTAGAAAAACTATTCATTGAGAATAAGGAATACATTGAAATTTGGATCGAGGATTTAATCAAATGTTATGAACAAAGTTCCGCGTTTTATATTGATTTGAGTACTGGAAAGATTGATAAGTATATTTATGACACTCTAGAAGAATATATAGACGGAATAGGAAAAGTAGGCCCGAAAAATATTAGAGAATTTCTAGAAAACGAAAAAGTAACCAGTATTTATTTTATGACAGGCTCGTATGAATCAAAATTAGCTAAAACATACTTGGCATTATTAATAAATATTCTTGATTTTTTAAAGTCATATAAAGAGGGGGTGGACATTAAATTGGATATTTATTTTACTTACCAGCCTCCAGATTTATTCGATAGGATCACTAATCAAAAGGGATTGTTTATTTACCAACCTTATCTCTATGAGGTAGAGGAGGTTTATAACTATGGCGTATTGAATTATCAATCTATTATTCCAGACATAACAATTGAAGTTGAAAATAGTGAAACAATCCTTGAAGAGTTAAATTTTTTAGGTGTAAATTTGGAAAGCATCTATGGCGATTTTGATAATATAGCAAAATCTATAAAGTATAATAATGATTTGATTATGTATAAGAAGAAAAACCTATCAAAATAGGATGTCTTTCAAACGGAGCGCAGTTAATCTTGGAATATCTAGGTGTCGGATAATACCATAACTTGCTATAATATAAATAGGACAAAGTGCGGTGGAGCGATCACGGATGTAGCCTCAAAGGAGGTGACGCCTGTGATCGCGCTAGACATTCTGAAAGGTATTGCAGCAGCCTTGAGCATCGTTCTCAGCCTGCGGAAGTTATACCGCTGGACTCGTCGGAAGCCAAACAAAAGAAAGACCACCTCTTAGCTTCCCGGCTAGGTGGTCTTTCGCAAAAGAATAGAACAAGCACATACCGTGGACAATCCACAGCCTTTGTTCTTCAGAGCCTAAACCGTTGCATCGGTGTGGGCTCTTTTTTTATTATAGGTACTTACCTTTCGGAAAATACCTAATGATATCGTATATACAGCGTATATATGATATCTATCTCATACATCCATAATACCACAAAGTGTTCAGTTTTATGAATAGATTAGTATTCAGTTTTTTTGAATACACGCGAAACTTATCAAAGGGGACCAGGATCGATGAAGTATGAATACAGGGCAAGTACTTTTTGAAACATGACTGCATATATCAATATTCGTGTTTTCACTAAGCGTGTTTGCACGGTTATTCCCTCACGTCGACCATTCCCCGCTTCATTTCCTTCCACCGCCTATCGTCATCACCAATCTGCCGTTCGGTCGGCTGTTCCACCCTAGAGATATAACTTCATGATTAACTTTTGACCTCCACAGTCCTACAGCTGGCTCCCGCTCCTTTTTATCCGGATATTCGTAAACCTTCGACGATTTCGATGTATCTTGTTTTCGGATCCCTACACTGTGGGTTTGGTCACCTTTTCAACCCGGTTTTCGCGCACCGCGCGCGGCCCCCCCGGCGGTCGGAAATCTGCAACTGAATTCGGATTAAGAGGCAGAGTTTAAATCTGCAGCAAGTACGTACATGGCAGAAGAATAAATACGAATTAAGTTGCAGATTTAAATTTTGCAACTAGATTCGAATCTAGATACCAAAGGAGTAGAAGGATGGTATAAAAGGGGCTGGATGTGAGAGTGCGACGTATGATGGGGAGAGTGGGAGGCAAATCCGTGCAAACACGGATAGTAAAAACACGCTTTGAGTCTGCCTTTATACCATGATACAATTAGTTCATGAGTAAATCATACTTTTTTTAAGGTGGCGTTTGAATGAGAATTTCAACACGGTGCGCTGTTTGCGATATCCTAGAAAATGACTATGAATCTTATTTCATGTTTGACATCACTGATGAAATCATAATTCAGTCTGTTACTTGTCCTAAAGGGCACCCCAGTGTATTGATACTAACCCACCAAAGGTTCGAGCTGCTTTTTGACATGGGACTACACGCATTGAATGATGGTTACTACCGTGAAGCCGCAACCAATTTTGCTGTCGCTGTTGAACGTTTTCACGAGTTTAGTATTGAGGTTATGACAGCTGCATTAAAAAACAACTTTGGAAAACCCCATGGGGGAAACAACTTCAATTCCCAATACATATCCACTTGGAAAAAAATGTCCCAGCAATCAGAACGTCAACTTGGAGCGTATATGATGTTATATCTGCTTTCTTTTAATAAATCCCCTGATATGTTAAGCAATAAGACTACTCAATTCAGGAACGAAGTAACCCACAAAGGAACTTTTCCAAGTAAAGAGAGAGTAATGGAATACGGAGAAACCGTGTTTAACTATATCAAAGATAAGCTCGAAGAGCTCCGCCACACTTTTCCTGAAGCGTTTGAGTATGTTAGCCAAAAGCAGTTAAATCAGGCATTAGAGCAAAATGCTAACGGTGTTCTCGTTCAAATCAATCAAACCGCAACCTTTAACATCGACGAGGAGACAGGGGAGTTATACCATAATTCTTTTGAAGAAGCCCTTTTTACCTGCTCCAAGTTTCAATTCTTAAAATCTGACCCGGTTTAGACTCATTCATTAGAGAAAGGTGCACTACGCATACACATAGTACATTTATATTGATAGCGATCATTTATCGAACAATAGAAAGGAGAATCTTCTATGCCTCGAGACGATAATCCCATTGAAAAAGAAGGTACACTTGGTTACGTCATTAAAGTGCAGCAGGTGATTGATTTCGTAGTATTATCAGAACTTCAGGACGGTAAACAGCTTTATGTCAGTGAACTGGATAAGAAAATCGCAGCTATCCTGGGCGGAATCGGTGTTAACGATTCATACCTTAGCGCGAGGCTAAGGAAACTGGCTGAGAATGGACATGTTATTCGAGAATGGGGGGGCGATGATCGGTATAATCGCTACTATAGCATCACGGATTCAGGTAACGAATATTTGATGCAGATGTTGCGGGAGCTACCGGAGCGGGTTCGGCTGGCGCGGAAAGTATATTCGAATTTCGAAAAATACATAGCGCGATACAATTAATGTAGACTGTGGGAAACCCCATAAGTTGATGTGGCCGTGAAGTTAGAGAAGAATTCTCGGGGAGTGAAAATATGGACGAGCTGAGTTACTCGGAAATTATTCTTCGATTGAAGGAATCGTTTCCAAATGGTACTGTGAAGTTTCGATCCGATAACAATAAAGCCTATATACCGAATCAAATCTATACGGATAGGCTGGAAGCAGCCACTCAAGGGAAGTGGAATAAATCGATAAAAGACATTGAAATCAACCTTGAACATCTATATGTGAAGGTCATAGTCACGGTTACGATCGGTGACCACAGTCGTGACGGATACGGTTTAGCATATATCGATAGCGATAGCAAAGGGCGCCCTAAAATCTCTAATACACTAGATCAAGCTGCTGCCAGTGCATTTGTCGATGCCTTAGACACTTGGCAGATGGGTTGGAGGGACCTTGCCCCACATAATAAGATGGATTGGGGAGGTAATCCAGGTATCCGGCACCTATTGGACAGCGATCCGTCTATAGAGGGGCAGAACCAGGTACGTTTGGCAAATCCAAATCATAAGGTTGAGCGAAAGTGCATTATGGCTGGTTGTCATAAGACTTTAAGTGCGGATGAGTGGGACTTGCTAAAGCAGGTACCGAATCTCAATAGAAACAAGATGGTGTATTGTTTTGAACATCTACCGGATCATTACAAGAGAAAGATCCCTGAGCAGTATCTCAAAGCCTTTTTACGCGAGTAGCTCATGAGCTTCCTCCAGTCCCGTGACGGAAATAAGATCATCCACAGTCTTAATTTTTCCGATCGATCCTTCAAGAACTATAGAATGAATATAGATATAAATATCGTAGGTTTAACATATAACAATAATAGACCGTTATAAAAACTGCTGTAAATAGGCCGTGTTCAAAATGAACATGGCTCTATTTATTTCCAACCGATTTAACTCCAGAGAATAAATAGATGAAAAAGTTTGATTTTCTATAGCCTTATAGTACTATGTATATATATCAATTAATTAATATATATACATAGTGCTAAGGAGGTTTTTGTGGAAGAATTTATTCAGCGTGCGCTGGGAGCCGGTGGTCACCTCTCCAAACTTGTAAAAGGATACTCGCCGCGCCCACCACAAATGCTCATTTCGAATAAAGTAGGGGCAGCACTGGAGGATGAAAAACACCTTTTGGCTGAAGCTGGCACTGGAACAGGTAAATCACTTGGTTATTTAATTCCAGCAGCCAAGTGGGCTGTAGAAAATAATAAAACTGTCATTGTTTGTACTCATACGATCCCGCTTATGACTCAGATCGTAAATGTAGAGCTCCCACGCGTACAACAGATACTGAAAATGGAGCATCAGAACTTAAAATACCAGCTCGTGAAAGGAAAATCTCATTACGTTTGCTATTCCAAACTAGAGAACCTATGGCAGGAAACACTTCGAAGTATGACGGAAGAATCCAAAACCGTACAGAAAATATTCAAGAGAGTCACGCGAGAGCACGTAAACGACCGTACCGGCCTTGGTTTCGATGTTGAAGATAGCTTGTGGAACAAAATTTCAGCAAGCACCTGCCCGGCAATCAATAAGCCGGAGTCCTGCCTACTTGAAGAGTTAAAAGAGAAGATGCATAAATCACATATTATTGTCACCAACCATGCTTATTTCTTCTCTGACCTTGCTATACGAAGGAAGACTGGAAATGGTTCGCTTCCAAACTATGACGCCGTTATTTTTGATGAAGCGCATGAAATGGAGGACGTCTGCTGCCAGATTTTCGAAAAGTCTGCTGATGTGAACCGATTCGAATCTTTATTCGAACATCTATTCCGTCGAGATTTCTTTACAGAATTAGATCATCGTACGCAGCTCGTGTTTTCTCAGATTCGCCAGGACATTCAGTCAAAACTCGATCAGGTATACACTGAGGTCGGAAATGGAATGCAAAATAAAGCGTATCAACTCCTTCATGAAAAAATCGATGTTGCTGATGTCTGCTCTTTGATAAAGGAATTCATTGATAAGCTAAAGAGTCTGAACGTCAAGGGCGCCTCGGATATTCTGGAAAAGCTCTTCGAGTGCAATGACGATCTGGATTTTATAAGTAGTAATTCCAAGCGTTCCTGGGCCTACTGGGCAACTGTTCGTGGTCGTGATCACATCACACTACATGCAGCTCCACTTTTTCCTAAAGTCATCTTAGCTTCAAGCTTGTTCGAAAAGGTTCCCGTCATCTTAACCAGCGCAACCATGTCCAATGGGGGGAAATTCTCCTTTTTTGCAGGTCGAGTCGGGGTGAAGGAATATGATTCTGTCGTTGTTTCGAGTCCCTTTGATTACTTGAACAAGACGATGATCATTGTTCCCGATGATGCACCGGATCCAAATAGCCAGGAATTTAACCGGTACACGGCAGAGAAGTTGGAGGAAATCACAATGTATACCGGCGGCCGCATGCTTGTTCTATTTACAAGCTTTGAGGCAATGAACCAGGTCGCTCGTTCTTTTCAGAATTATTGCAGCGAGGTAGGTTACCATCTATTGGTCCAGTATCCTGGCTGTAACAGAGAGGAACTGATCCAGCAACTTAAGAATGAGCCGCGAACGATCGTATTTGGCTCTTCAAGTTTCTGGACTGGAGTCGATGTGGCTGGAGATGCCCTTACCGCTGTTGTGATCCCCAGATTGCCGTTCCCACATCCGGATGACCCATTAATCAAAGCCCAAATCGAGCTGCTGGAGAAAGCCAATCGTAGTAGCTTTTTCGACTACATGTTCCCCAAAATGATTTTTAAGCTAAAGCAAGGTTTCGGGCGACTAAATCGCTCCGTTTACTGTCAAGGGGCCGTCATTATCCTCGATAATCGAATGAGAACCAAACGATACAAAGGACTTATCATTAAATCACTGCCAAAATGTCAGTACTCATCGACCGTATCCGATTTGGTACACATTCTACCGATTTAGTAGAAAGGAGCTGGTACTTATGATGGGGAGAGCTCATTTTGTAATTAGTACGGGCCTATCCGTGTCTGTACTTGGACTAACCGGACACGTCATAACACTTCCCGTTGTTGTCGTTGCCGTGCTGAGTTCGTTGTTACCTGATATCGATGAACCAAACTCTCTGTTAGTATCAAGAGCAATTCCAACATCAGTGATTCGAATATTTCAACTTTTGTTACTGTTGGCTGCTGCTGGCATTTGCTTTCTTGGGAAGGCATTTACCCCTTGGAATTTTGTGGTGGCACTGTTCATAATGACATTCACGATGCTGCCTAACCGGAGATTAAAGAATGTGATCATGTTACTCGGTGGTATCGGACTACTTACACTTGGCGACCAGTTCACACCCTGGAACTATATCGCTGGAGCGATCTTAATCATTGTGCCTTTCCTTCCGCATCGAGGATTAACACATACCCTATATGGATTAACCGGCTGGACTTTAATCTTATTTTTTGCAACGGGTGACCGCTCAATCTGGTTAGCCGGAGGTTTATCCTACATGCTTCATATTCTTGCTGATTCACTAACGAATCGTGGTATTCGTATTCTACCCCCATTTCAATTCGCCTTAAGGCTTCGAATTATGAGTACCGGAACATTTAAAGGTACCCTGATCGAATACCTTTGTATGGGGACAACCGTCGGTGTCGTTTGGTTTACTTTTTTCATAGATTCCCACATAACTGGAGGTTAAAGTATGAGTTTAGTTATGAAATTCAAAAACGCAAATTTGGAACAAGTTTTTCAGGAGATTAAGAATACATACAGACTGTCATTACGAGAAATTGAAGTTGTAAAGGCTCTGGCCATCCATGGCGAGAATAACCGGGATCTCGGTTGTCGGTTGAGCATTCGGGAGCACACATTAAAAAATCATATGACCAGCATATTACATAAAACAAAATTAAGTTCGGCTCGAGAACTTCAAGCTCTGATACTTAGAATGATGCTTTTGAGTTATGCAAACTCTGTTTATATTGGAGATCTTAGAGTAAACGGTTATTCTGAAGACAAAGTAAAAAAAACGGTACCTTTGGAGAGTGGGAGATAAACCATAAAGATTTAGAGGCTGGAATTAGTGGCGGTACGTCGTGGAATGTAATTTTAAACTTAGTTCGTCAAAAGCCGAATTCGTCAAATAGCGATCGATCCAATGCCAGTGTTTTACCAACACTAATAAAAGAATGTATCTACACAACTGATCTTGGATTAAATTATGATACTATTTTCACAAGATAATATGAATCACCTATATAAATTGACAATTTATGTAATACAGGTATACCTTCATGTTGAAAAGACAATCCTAATTGAATAGAACCGTAATATTAGGAGGAAACATGAAAAAGACAACAATTATTATCGCTTGTTTGGTTGTTCTTCTGGTAGGTATTCCAACAGCATATGCTACTCCACTTCAGGTCAAAGAATCGGATTCCAAAAGAAGTCAAGTGAACTTCAAACCACTTTACCCAAAAGTTCCAAAGGAATGGGAAGTAGTTAATAAAAAGCTTGATGGAACATATGTCATTACTTATTTATCTGACAAGGATTCAGTACTTAGCATTTCAGAAAGTAATTTTACAGGAGAAGAAGTAAATAAATCTGACACTACAGAGGTTATTAGTGAAGGGAAAATAAACTACTATTACAGTCCATACAGAAATAGATCAGGTGGAAATTTGACATGGGTTAAGAATGACATTCTTTTTGAAATGAACAGTGCATATTTCGACCGAGATTTAATGATGAAGTATGCGAAAACGATAATGTAGTTTGTACAAATAAATAAAGGATGCCCTCGTGTGGGCATCCTTTATTTATTTTATTGATATGCATATCCATCTACTGTGATCCAGAAACCTCCGTCACAATCATTATTGGTGTGAGATTCAAGTACTACATGATAAGTTCTCCCCGGAATGGCGTTACTCACATCAAAACTTTTTCCCGAAACATCCTCAGTAAACGTTCTGCTGTATTTGACTTCTCCTGTATTAAAATCAGTAATTCTCATAGTAAAATATGCAGATTCATTGGCGTGAACACCAATCATTTGTAAGTCGGTAATTTGGAAAGTAGTGACCCCAGAGTTCGTATACACGCTCGCGCCATCAAAATCCCCGATGTTTCGTGGTCTTACCCAATAAGGACCCCATTTTTTAACTGCTTTGGTCTCAAATTTTGGAGTTGAACTTTCAACTTCCGTTACCACAAGTTCAGAAGTCACAGATTCTGAGGATTCAGCAGCATATGACGGGGTTAAAGTGGAGAAAAAAAGCAAGAAAGTAAATAAAAGTGAGTATGCTAGTTTGTGATTTCTAGAGAAGATAGACATCAATAATACCTCCTAAATTACAATTTATTTCTTTCTAATCCAAATATACCCTTATTTTAGAAAGGTGTACATAGGGATAAATCACCATTTATGCGCGATTATTGTCGATAGGCTTTGGGGACTTCTTTCTGGACTAAATATGAAGTGGTATATATTCATATCATCTTCAATGATAGGATCACTTCACTCGGATCTCTCAGTGTGTTATACTTACACTATTACGAGTAACTGAGTATTTTTCTTTACCGTCTACAATTCGGTGAAGAGAGGGAGTAGCGGCAATTTGTCGCCAAAAAATCAGGCTTACAATAAGCCGTTGGAAACTAGAGACAACCGTTGGTGTGTCTTTTTTTGTTTCCAACGGCTTTTTTTATGCCCAAAACAAGGAGGAATAGAAATGCGTATCAACCTGGATATTCTCAAAGAGATCCTGCCATGCCCCCCATTGAAACAAGTCCCATCGGTGGGGCAGAGCAACATCACACCACCTACGATTGGACTCTTCCGTGCGATTGAGGCAGCACATGAGTCGGACAACAGCAAGGATGTCGATTGGAATTCATTTTCGCTTGCGGATGCTAAGGAGGCATTAGATCATGCAATGAATTATGAATCCTATGAACACATTGAGGAAGGCACTGACAATGTCAACAAAGACAATGCCATTCACCAATACTTGCACAGTTGTAACCTTATTGCCGAACTTAAACGGTCTGCCCCTGAAAATCAAGTCTCGGAAGTTCAATTTTTTTGAAGGGTGGTTTAGAAAATGGAGAAATCCTACTTCTGTTCCGAGCAGATCGGACAAATGCAGGCAACCTACGATGCTCTTGTCATGTTGAAGATGATTCACGATGCAGGGTGTGATATCGTGAATCATCCAATCAATTACTATTGTTATGATTGGGGAGATCAATATCCTATCTTCATCACTTGCATAAAACGAGCATTTAGCGATGTAAGGAAGACGAACGAAGGATTAAATCAACACTGGGAGGAAGTGAGTACATATCGGATCTCGTTTCCGGAAATGGCTCTATTTTTCGCTATCGTTGATAAAGAAGAAAGCGGTCACTATGCTGCCAAGTTCAACAAAATGTTGAAGCAGGAATGCGAATATCTCGAATTCAATATGGATGGATTAGTTGCCACTTCCTTCATCGATATTACCCTAACAGGCTTCTACGGCATTTTGTCTCCATTTCTTAAGGTATTGTTGAACATACGGCAAGAGGTACAGCAAGTTATTCATGATTATAAATATCGAACTCAAACCGGCGCCCGTAATGTTCTTTTGTTAAAACAGGTCCAGGAGAGGATTGGATCCGTTCCAGACGTTGGCATCGGTGAAAAGACGGATATCGTTTTTGCAAAAATCATGGAATATCTTCATGCTGATTTGATAATGGAGAGTAAAGACGCATTTACTTTCGATATGATGCTGACAAGACTAACCCATGTTCTAGACCAGGAGACCATAAATAGGAAGGATGAAGTTGCATGAGTCAGGTGCTCTCAGTTCACAGTGGTGAAGGTAGGACGGGAAATGAATTGGTTATCCGGATTCGGGATCATTACGCGCTTCCGATCATTGAGGAATATTCCAACGGCGTGAAGGTTGGTGAAGGAATATACACCCACGAGGCAGTCGCCGGTGCGATCCTGCAATCGCTAGAAACCGGAATGGTACGAACACCTGTTATGCCAAGAGGCTCACTCCACTATGTTGAACTGACCAAATCTCGGAGGTTTGTGTTCCTGGAAGTGTCCCCTCATACTAGGAAGGCATTTTATCATGAAGCCATCTTGGAGGACGTTCCTTTTCCGAGACTAGTATTCGGCTTTGAACTTCAGGCACGTGAAAAGAAATGGGCAATCGTCCATGTATATCTTGCGGCATTGGAAGACCAAATCATTCCCAATGAGGAATCGATGGTCTTTTTTTATCCTTACACAAACGTTCAAAGTAACTTTCAAGTTTGCTGGGGCGGACAGCAGTTGCCGGATATAGAGCGATTCTCGCAGCTCTCCACATTTCCGGAATTGTTCTTCAACTCCCCGAACTCGGACTGTTACTACCTAGACGCCAATAAAAGCAAGATGAGTTATCGAGAACTGGTGACCAAGATCAAAGGTCGAGAATTTCCGCAAGAATATCTCGCACCTACAAACCTTACGCTTCAGGAATGGTTTAATCGCATCGTTGGTTTGGAAGTGTAGGCACTAGGCTCAATAATAATAGACAATAGGAGGAATAGAAATGGCGAACGATTTTTTTGGTCAGAGTGATCTTTTTTCTTACTTTGGTGGTAACTTTGTAGATCCTCTTCAACAAAACGATGAGAAAAATGGAATACAAGCGGAGGGATCGTCTGAAACGGGAACCACAGGTTTGACGGAATCAAAGGAAAGTGATCTGCCAGGTAGCACAGTGCCCGCTCCGGCCGAAAATAATCAGGGCATTAAGATTTCATCCAAGTTAATATCCCTGGAGCAGCACAGGGAGAAGGAAAGATGCGAAAAAGAATCTTCCCCCGCTCCAGATGCCTGTACTGATGCCAATAATTCTGTGGCGTCTGGTGGAAATAATGACACTTTGGATGAAGAGGAGAGAGAGGCTTTAAAAGAGGAAGGAGAAGAGGAACGCGAAGCGGACATGCGCGAGCTCGCCGGCGACAGCGGGAATACTTCAATACCCAAATCAGACATCAAAACGCCGTCGAACGCAACTAAGAAGGAAGTGAAAAAGCCTGTTTTTAATCATACCACTTTCATTTGTTACTCAGGTCTAAACCTTTCGATCACAAAATTCTTCTCCGTGGACAAGCTGGCAACACTTGAACTCGAAGAAGTCCGGAAACGGCTTGAAAAAGATTATCCCGAGCTATCGAAACAACGGACTAAAATGGAATGGGACGAGAAAAAGAATATCATCGTTCCAATGGTAACCGGTGGAAAAAAGGGCGCATATTTCATTAATGGTACCCGTGGCTTTTATTCATCCGCCAAAGAACTAATTGAGCACCAGGAGCCTATAAGCTACCTGGCTTCTCAAGATGGGTATTATGAAATACGCGAAAATCCAATTGGAGTCTTTATAGGAAAGTCTTCTTTTGAAGAACTATGTGACTGGGAAGGTTTCGAGGAATTTGATGCTGAATTGCCAAAGTCTGAATATCGAGAGCTATGTCGATCTGGCTTCAAATTTAAGTTACCAAGGATCCCTACACAGCTTCTTGCTCAACTTGTTTCCTTTTTTATGGACTATACAGAATATAACGTCGAGGTCATGGGTGTGTTTTATTTTGATATCGTACATGAGAGATACATCCTGGATGTCCCTTATCAACGCGTGACCAAAACTTCGATTGATCCGAATTACACCTTTTTTCCCTCGCATATGATCAAAGTTGCCGAGATCCACTCGCATAACACAATGCTAGCGGATTTCAGTTCGATCGATGATAATGACGAGGTCGGGACTATGCTGTACGGGGTGATCGGTAAGATTCATAGAGGGCAAGCGGGCAAAGTGTTCTTTGATATCCGAACGCGGGCTGGATTGGCTGGAAAGTTCATCCCTCTTGACCCTCAGGTTTTTATTGAGGGGGATCTGAGAAGCCATCGTTTCAACAATCGGATGGACTTCATAGAATATCCCAATGACTGGGTTAATAAAGTGAAATTCGTATAAAAAGGAGACAATAACTATGGTCAATCTTCTTAAGCTGACTCCTACATACAAATCTCTATACTACTACATCGTACTGATTGGTGCCGGTGGTAATGGTGGATATACAGTGCAACGTCTTACGAAAATGATGAGTGCGTTCTCGGAAGTAAGCTCCTTTCTTATGATTGCCGATCCGGATACCGTAGAACAAAAAAACATTCTACGGCAGCCATTTATATCTTCAGATATTGGACTTAAAAAATCCGAGGTTCTGGCCAAGCGATACGGTGGCACTTATGGGCTGAAACTGGGATCATATCCAGAATCTTATGTTGAGTCGGTCGAGCAAATAGAAAAACTTTTCTCCTTAACGGATTACCGACACAAGAGAACCCAATTAATCCAAAAGGTGCTTATAGGAGCAGTAGATAACGTGCGTCCGTAACAGACGTTTAGCTGAATGACAGGTTAGCCTGCCAAGAGTGTAGCCTCTTGCCACTCCATACCTTACCTCGGAGGGAAACCGACTGGGGGACAATCGCCTGGTACAAAAGAAGCGACAAGAACGGAACCACGTCGGACTTGGGTGCTTTGGGAGTGAGACGATACGATATGGCTAAAGCTGGAATGCCTGAACCCAAGCTCTAGGAGGGAATAACGCGCCCCCCTTCACGTAACCGTGGGAAAGAGTGAAGGTGAATCTTAGGTTATGTGGGTTCGTTGTCCTCACATACGCTTACCATAGATTCAGCCATTTGCGATAAGCAAGTTAAAAGAGCGAAATGGGAGCCTAAGTCGTTTCATATATCAGCTTAATGTTAAACGGAGAACACCTACGTTGGAATGCTTTAACAGAGCTATTAGACAAAGGTCTATGAATATCCAATATGGTGTCGGAGCTCTCGTAGTAGTCCGAGGAACCTGGATTAACAGGGATAGCCGTAAATTCGGAAGCGTGAAAGACGCCCACACATTCATGGAGGCATGAGTGACACCGTCCTATAAGGTGCTGGCGAAGGAGAGCAGGATGGCTTATCTAAAACATACGAAAGGTTATGGTGGAATACCATGCAAAGACTCGATGTGGTTTTAGACATCCTACAAATAAAAACCAAAGTGGAGGATTATAAATTCACGGATTTGTACCGTATTCTTTACAATCCCGAACTGTTCCTAAGAGCCTACTCGAAAAAAGCATCCAACGAAGGCAACATGACGCCAGGATCGGACGGCAAAACAATCGATGGGTTTAGTCTCGATAGAATCAACAGAATTATCAAGTCTCTAGGGAACGAAAGCTATCGTCCCGCTCCCGCCAGGAGAACGTACATCAACAAGAGGAACGGTAAGAAACGCCCTCTCGGCATCCCCTCAATGGATGACAAGGTAGTTCAAGAAGCAGTCCGCGTGATTTTGGAATGCCTATATGAACCAACCTTCTCGGAAGAATCTTTCGGATACAGACCTGGTCGAAGTTGCCATACTGCAATCCTCAAGATTAGGGATAGATGCAAAAGTACCAAATGGTGGATTGAAGGGGATATTGAAGGATTCTTTGATAATATCGACCATGAAATTCTTATAAACATCCTTCGTAGAAAGATAAAGGACGAGAGATTCCTAAATCTGATCCGCAAATTCCTCAAAGCAGGATATGTGGAGAACTGGATGTATCATAAGACTTTCAGTGGTGCTCCACAAGGAGGCATTCTGAGCCCCATTCTCTCCAATATTTATCTAGGTGAACTGGATAGATTCATGGAAAAGCTCATTCAGAAATTCAATAAGGGAGATGCACGGGGACACAGCAATGCCTGGTTTAGCGCCAACTTCCAAGTCAAGAAATTCCGCAAACACTATGCGGCTAGTACTGAACTGAAGGAGAAAAAGACGATCTTAGGACAGATAAGACAAGCTGAACTGTTTCAACGTAGCATGTCAAGTAAGGACGACATGGACGCGGAGTTTCGTCGGCTAAAGTATTTCCGGTACGCAGATGATTTCATTATCAGCGTAATCGGTAATAAAGAAGATGCGGTAGAAATCAAACAAAAAATCAAGCAGTTTCTTAAGGAAGAGCTCAAGTTAAATCTCAGCGATGAGAAAACTTTCATCACTCACAATTCAAAGCCTATCAGATTTCTTGGATATGAAATTGAAATCGCAAGGTCAAATGCGGGAATTCCAACAAAAAAGGGCTTAGTTAAGCAACTTAACGGGAATGTAATACTCCGCATGCCTCACGACAGAGTAAGAGAGTTTCTCTTGAAAAACGGATATATGTTAATTGGTAAAGATGGAAGTTGGAAAGCCAAACATAACAAACCCCTAACTAACCTTGATGAACTTGAAATCATCAGATCGTATAACGCATCAATCAGAGGGTTTTATAACTATTACCAGCTCGCACATAACATCTTCACATTCCATAATCCGTACTTCATTATTCATCAAAGTTTCCAGAAAACGCTTGCCAACAAGTACAGAACGTCGGCAAGCAAAATACGCCGAAAGTATACGATCGACGGCTCTCTTGCAGTCACATATAAGAACAGCAAAGGGAAGATAGTAATCAACAAACTCTTTAACGGACCTTTTAAGCGCTCCGAGAAGGCGTTCGTTGATGTAAACGTCGATCTAGTGCCTAACAAGCTTATCTACACTGGAAGAGGAAGCCTTATGGCAAGACTAGCCGCAGACACTTGTGAATGGTGTGGAGCTTCCCAGGCCGATTTGGAGATGCACCATGTACGAAAACTCAAGGGCCTGAAGGGTAAGGAGCTATGGGAACGAGTAATGATCGCTAGACAACGGAAAACTCTTGCACTATGTAAGAACTGCCACGTGGATTTGCACAAAGGTACACTGAGGCAATATGTAGGTTGTTAGTTATCTAGGGAGCCGGATGAGGTGAAAGCTTCAAGTCCGGTTCTGAGGGGAGCCTTGAGAAACCGACATGCGAGATCATGTTTGGCGCTTGGGGCTTACCCTACGATTATTCAAGGAATATTATGAACGAATATTTTAATCAAACAGACGATCTCATCTACATTGATGCCGGCATCGAGGGAGTATTTCTTCCTGCAGATGGCCGACCTCAAGACCAATGGACAAATGATGAAATTGAAAGACATGTAGAGAGTGGTTATTCAGGTCAAATTGTCGTAGGGCTCAAGAAAGAGGGAAGGGTGATCTTGCCTCCACTGAACGAGGTATACCCAATCAATGCTCAAGACGCAATCCCTCCATCTCACAACTGCGGCACTGAACCGTATCAACCACAACGTATGATTGCGAATGAGCAAGCTGCCATGCATATTGCAACAGTTATGAACGAGCTCTTCGCCTCAAATACCATTCATGTTCACGTATCAAATTTTTCGGCGAGAACTGGTGGTTGTCGTCCTATCTTTGTAGATGAAGTACTAGATCTAGAATCACTGAGCAATAAAGATCAAGAGATCTCTTAGTTCAAATTAGTGGGGAAGAAGAAATTCTTCCCTCGCTAATCCATAAAATATTTTAGGAATAATTGACGAGATTTGTCCTTTTTGCTATAAATATAGTATTACATGCTTTTCAGATTTTTCTTTGTCGTTGACGATTCGATAAAGAGAGAGTCAACCGATTTTCGGTTAATAAATATTTCGGCTTTATTTGCCATGGAGACATAGACACCTTTGGTGTCTTATTTGTGTTTCCATGGCTTTTTTTATTGCCTAATGGGAGGTTATAGACGATTTACGATCAAATATCTGATTCGATGAAAAGAGTGAGTGCAGATGAATTCGTGCTTCCCTCGCTACCATCTGACATGTATGCCATTGACCAGTATGACTCCTATCACATTAACTTTTCTGGCGGCGCAGACTCGCTTGCACTCGCACTGATCATGAAATATGGATACAAAATACCAACCGAAAAGATGGTACTGGTCCATATGCGGGTTGACGGCGATCCAGAGAAGAAGCAGCTTTTCGATTGTCCGCAGACGGATGAATACTTGCGCTATGCAAGTCAGAAGCTGGGAATCCCATTAGTCGTAATATGGGGGGAGAAATCACTAGAAGAACGTATTCGTGACCGAAAGATGTTCCCGGATAAAAGTTGTAGGTTTTGTACCTCTTACACCAAACGGGATGTCTACGCCAAATGGGTACGTCAGTTCGATAACTGCAAAATACTAATGCTTACCGGGGAACGTTCTGAGGAATCATCCGATCGAGCCAAGGAGCCATTCATTGAGTATCATCCTGCACATGCAACTGTTCGTAAAAAACGTGAAGTGCACTGGTTCAGACCTATTAAGGATATGCTCAAATCCCAGGTTAAGCAATTGGCCGCCAACCATGATATCGAACTCCATCCATGCTATCAATGGGTTTCACGCTGCAGCTGTCGATTCTGTATATTCAATACCGCTTCGGAAATGGAGCGAGTCGCTCAACTTTATCCGGAAGATTGGGAGTATCTGAAACGTATGGAATTACATCTTGGTCACACCATGAAGAGTAAGAGGGGCAAGCCACTCTCTCTTTCTGAGTTTGTGAACGAATCCCAACTCACGATAGCCAACTTTATATAAATCGTTGAATCATTTACTTTGAAGGAGGAATAAACAGTGGGGACTATTTTTACAGAAAGACCGAAACAGAATATGAATCCAGAGCTCATAAAACAGATGGAGTCCATAGTTAAAAGCTTGATCGTGAATAAAAAATTCCAATCTGATTTTTATTTACGTGATCTTAAAATAATACAGTCGTCCAATGGAGGAGTATTTGCCTGGTATGTCTACGATTGTGGCACTCATTTAATACCGTTGAACAATTTGGATGAGGTGATCACATTTCAAAGAGACTGGCTCCAGAGCATGACCAACCTCCGCGATAAACATTGGATAGATCGCTTGTATGTCTGCGATACCACGCAAGGTGAACTTAAAATTGTAAAAGGATTCTATAAAGGGAACCTAGTTGAGCAGCTGAAGTCAGTGATTTGACTTTGGATAGCCTTGAGAAGCATGGAATTGTTATGCTGATACCTATAGCTAACACTTCCATTCTTCAATTAGGTTGTCCAAAGTGACACCTTACTAAATTCATAACCATACTGGAAGGAGAATTTCGAAATGGCACAACCGTTCCACGACCAAGGTTTTATTATTATGATTGAACAAGACAAAGCAGAGAAGGATTATACAGCATACATCCCGGCACTTCGACTTGGCGCAAAAGGTGACACCATTGAAGAAGTACGCGAAAATGCGCGTGATCTGATTGCGATGGAGATCGAATCAATGCTTAAGAGGGGTAAGGCCATTCCAGACGATAACTGCATCGTTGAAACGCTCACGGTTTCAATCACTGTGTAAAACACCACTTCAAGAAAATCCTAACGATTAATAGAGCAGCCGTCCTATTGGATCGGCTGCTTTTCTATTGGTTTGGATAGTTAATTGAAATTCGGCGTGGAAGGAGCTTCGTTCAGTCTAGCATACCTGGAAAGGGTTATTTAATCGCTGTCAAAAACAACTTTAATAGAGCAATGGCATCCTTTCGCTGCTTCTCTGTGCAATGGTTGAGTGCATCTAGAATTAATTCGGTTTCATCACGAGTTGTATCCTGTAAGTTATCTAAAAGCAAGTCGTTGGGCGAAAGCTTAAGTAAGTTACAAATGCTTAACATCGTTTCAATGGACATCCCAGCATTCCCACGTTCAATATCTGCGCAAAATCGAGGTACTCTCCCAACCTGTTCAGCCAATTGTTCACGTGTAATACCCAAAGCCTTTCGCTGCTTGCGAATGCGCTGTCCTACCTTCTGTTTATCGTAAACAATCATCATGTATAGTCACCTCTTCTTCCCATAGAACATGAGTTTACAGCTCCTATTATGGTGAAGTACAGAGTTGACTTAAATGAGGTTTAAACTTACTATAATAGGTAGTTTTTAACATACAAGAAGAGTGGTTTTTTAAATGGGCTTAATTTATGAACTGGAGGGCCGAAGGGTGAATGAATTGTTAAGGGAGCTGGAGATGGAGCGGCAAAAGTTAAACGAGCTTGGAAAACTTTCACTAGAGCAATCCATTCCCTTATCCGGCAACCACATGCTGCTGGAACAGAGTAGGAAGGTAGATGAGTTGATGGTTCAATATCACCATATGAAAATGAAGTATGAGCAGTCGGCGACTTGATATCCAGAGGGAACACTGTCCGATTAAAATAAAGTATTATTCCGTGAAAATATTGTTGTAGACAGTGGCTATAGGCGTTAAGCTAACGGGCAGTTTTGTTTAATCATTTCCCTATACAATTCCTCATTTTCTTGTTAGGATAAATCCAATAGTTAAAGGCGACGAAGAGGGAAGTACATAATTGAATTCTTTCACAGAAAGCTCCGGTAGCTGAAAAGGAGTAAAGCATTCTTTATGGAAAAAAGCCTCCGAGCCGCACATCGGATCCATCTTTAGCGGTGATGGTGTGACAGGAGCTCCTGTTATAGAGCTAGGGTATACACATTCCCATACAAGGAATGTCGTACTTGAAGAGGCTAATGGGGTAACCTATTGGCGAACCTGGGTGGTACCACGAGGAGCTATAATCTCGTCCCTGAGACAATGTCTTGGGGGTGGGATTTTTTATTTGTTCTAAAAAATGATGAAAATTCAGGAGGGGTAACATGGACAGCGTGGAGATCGTAAGAAGATTTTATGACGAAACAGTAAACTACGAGTGGAACAGACTCGATCGTCACCAGGTCGAATTTGAGCTTAGCAAACGTTTCATAACTCGCTATGTCCAGCCTCACGATAAAGTGCTGGACCTCGGTGGGGGACCGGGCAAGTATTCACTCTACCTTGCACAACTTGGTTGCCAAGTGACCTTGGCGGACCTCTCACAGAATAATGTAGACTTTGCTCTTAATAAAGCTAAAGAACTTGAATTACCTCTGAAGGGCATGAGGGCGGATTGCCGAAACTTATCAGTATTTGAAGATGAACAATATGATCATGTGCTCTGCATGGGGCCAATGTATCACCTAAAAGATGAGCATGACAGGGTGATCACGATTAATGAATGTTTGAAAAAACTAAAGCCGAACGGAACACTATTTGTAAGCTTTGTTTCTGCTTACTCCTTCGTATGGGATTACCTGATTCGGAATCCAAGTTTAATCTTAAATGAAGAAATGAGATCTCAAATCTATTCTATTGTCGAAGATACAAATTTCACTGGACATGGGTTTTCAGAAAATTTCTTTATTCGCCCGAGAGATGTACTCCCCTTTTTCCAAACATTTAATTTGGAAAAGCTACATCTGCTCAATTGTGAGAGCTTCTTATACTTACGAGAGCCGGAACTCCTTAACCACACACCAGAAGTTGTTTCAGCATGGATTGACTTGGCTGAGAAAGTTTGTGAGCGTGAAGATTTTCTAAGCTCAGCTGAACACTTCATGTACATTGGACGTAAACAGAATTAAACGCATTGAACTAACGGGAAACATTAAAACAACTTTCCAACCACTGGAAACGTTTTAATCAAGGGAGGTAGCTTGGAAACAACGCATTAATATTTTGTAACGTAAGAATAAATGATATTTAAAGATGGAGGAATAAATTATGGAGACGAAGGAAGAAAATTTTCCAAATGATAGCACCATGGAATCAATCAAAAGTTTAACAGAGAAAGATGCAAAGACTTTCTTGAACCTTATATATGCACTTTTAAAAGACAACAAAAGTCCGAGCGAACATTTGATTTCAAATGTATTATCCATTTTTGAGAAACAATTACCGAGAGTGGCTAAAGCAAGACAGAATAAAA
>NZ_JAMBDM010000034.1:0-37900 GCF_025142895.1 Paenibacillus sp. p3-SID867 | reverse complement strand
TACCAAACCTCCGTATGGAAATGCGATTGCTGCTTTGCCACCTGAATTTGATCCGGTCAACGCATCGAACATGATCAATCCGGGTGTTCGATTCAGAGTACTGACACTTACCTGAAAGTGATCTCCGGCCGTTAGACGGTATCGGCGCCTTTCATCCTGTTTATCGACATTCGACTGCGGGAATAGATAACCCATAACATCTTCCTGATAATAAGCATCATATACGATGGAATAGCGGTTCAAGAATGTTCCAGGATCTGAAGGATCGGCATATTCCGGGTGGTATTTCTTATGATGATGTTCCATTTCCACATTGTAAATGTTCCCGGTGGCTGCCAGCTCTTGCAGGAAGTCATTGTACATGATCGGAGTAATATACCCCTTCGTACGAACACTGTCCACGAATTTGGTAACGGATTGATAAACAACGAGTCGTGACAGATCATCCTGTCTTCTGGCCATCTCGCCTGCGGGAACCAAGTACAGCAGAAGAAGGGCCAGAAAGGCAGCAAACCATTTCGAAACCGAGTTTGACATTGTTGTTACCTCACTTTTACAAACTGGATGCTCTCCACTTCTCCATCGATCCTCCGAACGTACTCCGCATCATAATGGGCTTCCATATCTATGATCGAAAGATCCAGTTCCTCCGGATTACTGCCTGATTGGAACAGCACGCCATCCACATACATATTGAAGCCGCCAGCTTGAACCTCTCGCAGCGTGAATAATACTTCGCTTCCCTTATAAATGAGCTTTCTGTTCTCGTTCGTCATCTCTACGGTGATCACACCCGCATGCTGCTCCTGAGTCATTCTGCCTACGGCTGATATACCGCCATCCACCATCGTCTGAATATGGAAGGCATACAGGGCTGCGCCAAGAAATAATGCCACCGCTGCTGCCAATTCAAGTGCGCTTATCGTTTGTCCACGCAAGGCAAGTCACCTATCCATTCATAACTATTGATCGAATTTAATGCCTCTGATTACGTTAGAATCATCCTTAACGATGGTTGCCTTAAATTTCCCGCTTGGATTGACGTACTCCGGGCTTTTCTCATCCATGACGAGTTCGATATTCCCTTGTCTTGAATCCGGATTGAGAATCGAACCGTCCTTCTCCAACACATTGCCGTACCATTGCCCTGCTTTATTTTTCCCTGTTGCTATAAAAACGCCAAATTGATCCTTATCCTTGTATTTGCGCAGTGCGTTTGTCACCTGAGAACCGCTGATGGTTGTTCCGTCATACACGGTAAATGCTGCCTGGGACAACTCTGTCTGAATATCCGAAAAATTGTTTTGAGCGGTTTTGGTTGCCTCCTGCGCCGAAATAAACAAAATAACAACAATGGTAATCAGTGCTATGGTCAGAAATATGCCTGCTGCAACCTTTAAAGCGGATGATGCATTATTCATTGAAATCTCCCTCATTCTTTCAATTATTTTTTGATCCTGTTGATCATGATTCCAGCTGACCAATCCACGTAATGTTATAATCGTTGAATTTGCTCATAATACGTTTCCATCTGGGAGAAACTCATGCCGATCAGCGGGATGACAAGATACATAAAGATCAACGCATACATCGGAGTAAAACCGATCATTCGCCCCCATGCGGCCTTCGTATCGATCATCGCTTCGTACTCCTGCTTGCGTCGCTCGAAACTGTATATCATTTCTCCATCGAGGTCATCAAAAACATCCTTGATCGGTACTTTATCTACCGCAAGCAGCAGCTTGTCCACCAGCCGCTGAAATTCAGGAAACCAGACGTCTTCCTTCAGCTCCAGCAATGCCAGCTGAGCGCCATGTTCGTAATGAAGCAAGCTTTTTTGAATGGGAATCTTAAAAATAACAGCAAACCGATTAAGCCATTCCAATATGGCCTCAACCGAGATGCGCTCCATTCCTCGCAGTATGGATATGACCGTCTGATATTGATAAATTTCATGCCTCATTTCCATATTGCGTACTTTCCGGTGAAAATGCAGCAGCCATAATGGCGCCGCATATGCAGCCACACCTGCCAGAAAGGATAGCAGCAGCTCCCACCATTTCAAATACTCGCTATCATAGCGCTGCAGTTTGGTCATAATTCGATCGGTTATGATCTCAACTTGTTCCTTGGTCAATGAAGTAGGATCTGCCTCACTAATCATCTGCTTGACCTGATCATCGGTCACATCCGGCGACATATGCAATTGTTCCATTAGCAGCCGATCGCGTTCAACCGTTTCCTCTGCCTGCCGACGCTCGATCTCATTCATCTGGCCGAACAGGGAATGATTCAAAGAAACGGGGACATACAGCAGATGATGTTTAGCCTGCACATGCAGACCTGCAGCCAGCGATAGCGACAGGAAGAAAGCCAGGAAGAAGAACGTCACCCTTCTGATATAGAGCCATTCGAACTTGATTCTCGCGTTGCTTTCCTTTAGTAAACGTACCTGCCTGTCATATTTCACCGTACCGGGTGTCGGAGCCATTACCTTCACAAGCCAACGCATAACAGGAATCCTGTACATTCTTTCTTCCAGGGTCATCTTCTGTACCTCTGCGCGGTAATCCGTTTCCCGATTTTGCTGGAGCTTCTGAAGCAATATGTAAGAGATTAGAATGATGACATAAATCGATATCTTGGTCATAAACCCGAGCTTGCTCATATAAAACTCATCCATCGACGGAAAACTGCTTCTGGCCCATCGTTCAATCGGTTTGGTGAAAAAGACCGGAGCCAACGCAATCACATTCAAGCCCTTCATTAAATAATCCAGCTTGTCTCTGCGCAATATTTCCAATTGGATTTCCTTGGTCAACCCGCTTAGGCCATGCAGATAGATAGAGCCTTGTTTTCTCGCATGATCACCAAACTCCATGACAAGATGTGAAATACCCGCAAACGCTTTAAGATATCGGTTCGGCGCTACCTCATAATACCTCTCCAGCTCGTCATCAGGATCGTTGGATACCAAGGCATTATAGATCCGATGACCATGCATAGAAATTTCATGCCCTGAAGTCTCCGCTCCCTCGTACAAAGCTTCCTCTACCATTCCATGCTGCTGATAGTGATGGCGGACGGAGGAGAACAATTCAACCGATTGAATAAGTATTTTTCGTTCCAGTCGGTTAATGAACATCTCAACAAGCATATTGTTAATAACCGCTGCTGCAAGAATAACAATGACAATAAACCCCAGGTCCGGATGACTCCAAATAAGGAGCATGGCGGTTAACCCGATCGTACCGGTAATCGCGAAGGCTAATCTCACGGTTTCAAACCGGAGTGATATTTCGTCATAGGGATGCATGATCGCGATCCGCTGTCTGATCCGTTTAAGATAGGCTTTGATTATAGGAAGCTTCATTCCACACCTATAGGCCAATTGAAACCATTGCCGGTACATCCCGCGCAATGATCTTACCTCGCCCGCCTCCACCTTTACCGCAGCTACCTCACGATACCCTCGTCTTCTGTTCATCCACGACACGATACCGAATGTGATGGAAAACAGTGCCAAAGATATGATTAAAATCAGAATTAATACATCTTTAGAGGACACTTTGTTCCCCCCAACCCGAAGCCAGAAACAGTCTGAATTCTTCGGCATCTTCCGGATGCATATGCTCCGTCATTTCGCGAACACTGCTTTCGGATAACTTGGCGGCAGCGATATAGCTACCGTCCCGGTATTCAATCACATTACGAGATACGAAATAACTTACTTCGTTCAATCTCCGCATATGTTCTGTACTTAACTGAAAATATTCCTCCATACTGTTCTTCCAGCGCTTTTCTGAAGTTCCCTCAAATGGTGGCAGGGATCCCTTCTCAACCGGGATGCACTCTGTAATACGTTCTATGTAACGGTTACCGTAAGCGTCTCTTCTTAGATGGATGTCAAAGTTGATCACGCTGACCACCTGCTGCTCCGCAATATGCTCTTGCCTGAAAACGCCGCTCTTGAGCAAGGAGTTGCGCAAGGATTGTACAAGGTCTTTGAATGTCTTGGCATGATGGGTAAACACGGTAAACAAACTTGCCACTTGAGACATCTGTATCATCCATGACGCTACCTCGTCACTGGCAACCTCACCAAGAATATTAACGGTACCGTCCGTCTTCTTCTGCAGATCCAGACCGGCCTGCCCACTAATATGCTCGGTTTCCCTGAAGCTGAGAATATTTCTGCGGCTATAGATTTTCCTTAAATGCAGCTCAAAGGCCATCTCTTGCACCCGAAGGGTATAAGACGCATAAATATGACCCACCATCGCCATGAGCAGCGTTGTTTTTCCGGAACCCTGCGCACCGGTGATTGCCGTAATCCGGCTGCCTTTCATTAAATACCTCAACAAACCGATCACCAATTCCGAGCCGTTTCCCGTAATTAACTGATCAAGCGAAGCCTTGGGCAGATCAAACTTGCGGACAAAGAACGCCCAGGACTCGGCAAACGGAGGCCGAACCACAACGACCCTGGAGCCATCTTTCATCTCATTCACTTTATAACCGCTGGCTTCTGAAAGCTGTCCGGGATGATTGTATTTGTATATGTTTTGACATACTCTCTTCAGTTCCAGCATCGAACCAAACGATAAAAAAGCTAGATGCAGCGACACCCCCCGATAAAAAATCCAAACACTCTCGCAGCCTGTTGCTGGCGATTCGGTATTTGAAAAGCTTAGCCCCAAAAACTCATCTTGGGTGTGAAAGATATTCTGTCCGCTGTCATGGTTGACAGGAATGCCACTTACCCCGCCACTGATCCCGTCGATCCGTTGATCCCTGATTTCATCCACGACGGAAAAGCCTTTGTACTGCTGATAAATGCGCTGAACAACGATATCAAGCTTCTCCGGAAACAAGAGCGGTCGCTGCTCTGACTCATAGATATAAGCAATATCCTCTGCGGTTACCGCATACACGCTGCCCTCTCCATAACCGGGAATCACGCGAGGCCCTGCAAGATCATACGTCTCAAGAAGTACGGATAAAGCATTCTCTCCGTGCCTCTGCTTATACAGGTATAAGATGATCTCGAATTGATCCTGGGCTGTTAACTCGGTCAAGTTTTCGAATGGAATGGCAGCATGAATGTTGGACTCGTTCAAACCCAGATCTCTGACCAGCAGCTGCTTTAAAAAATCCTTTACATATGCTTTATCCAGCACATCTCCGAATACGCAGCCCTTGAGGGCACTTCTCAATTCACTTCGCTTGTTCAGCCTTCGGCGATACTCCTCTTCGTGCAGTCCTAAATCAGACAACTGGCTGTGCGTCAGCTGATGGAGGCTTTCTTTAACAAACGCAGTCATGGCTTCAAGAGAATAGGGGTCGGATCCCTGCGAAATAGCAGCCGCCGGTTTTCGGGTATCCAAATAACGCAGATATACAAACAGCAGTACAAACAAAATAATGACGATGATCCATATCGTATTGAAGGAATTACCCAAGAGCATGCTGGCCTCCCGCTTTCGAACCACCGGAAGGAAGACCAAGTTGTTCAGCCGCGGCATCCGCCAAATTACGAACGGCATCATACAGTGAGCTCATCCGTTTCAGGTCAGCGCCTCCCCGACTTCGCTGCATATAAGGCATAACGGAGCGCATATTCCATGCATCCGTCATGCCGGAACAATATGGAACACCAAGCACCGTCGTCTTGATGCCAAAGCGGCGCTTGATATTTTGTAGTGAACAATGGCTCTCCCGGTCATATTTGCCGACGATATACAGGCTTGCCTTGTCCCTCAGTTCAGGGGGCAGCCCCTCCTGTTCAAGCTTATTCTCCAGTACATGCAAATTTTGATTCAAACCAACCACAATGAAGTCGGCAGCTTGAAGTATCGCGCGATCTACCGCTCCCGGAACTCCATTACCTGCATCGGCCACCGTGACGTCGTAACTTCGCTTGGAGAACTCCATAACTCTGGTCATAAGTTCCGCCTGTTTTCTGTCCTCCGCACTGCTTGCAGTCTGTATATCATCAGCGGACATTGGTTTCGGTCCACATAAAAGATCTAGCCGATCAGACAGGAGCGGCAAAGTATAATTGCGTACATTCTCCGGATTCAGCCTCCCGCTTGTACGAAGACGTTCCAAGGCATCCATTCCGGTATCTTGAAATGCCGTCATATAATCAAACGATTCCCGCTTAAAGGAAAAAGCTTGTTCCACTCGCTCTCCTGCATGTCCACCATGGGCGAGCAGCACTTTGACCGGATATTCAAACGCCAATACGATAGGTAAACTCGAGGCCAGCATCGTACTGCCGCTGCCGCTCTTCAAGGGACTCCATACAGCAATCAGACTCATGCATGCCTCCGTCCTGCTTGCCGAAGTGCCCGGCGAATATGCCGCTGCTCCATTTCCGTTAACAGGCGGATAAGTTCGGTAAGCGATCGTTTATATTGTCTGGATAATGGCTTAATACCCAGTCTTCCTGCATGTTCATTTTTTATTTTCAAGGCGAAGAACAATTCATCCCACGGCATTTTCACGGGAGGACCCAGCCACTGAATCCGGCTGTCTTCCAGATAGCCTTCTATGTAGGACTCATCCATCAAATCTTCAATGACCTGAACATATACCCGATGAAAAGGAGGGAGCGGATCATCTGTTCTTGCGGCTCTTAGTTCATCAAGCAAAGCCGTACTCTTGCGCAGCCCGGTTACCTCGAACCCGCTAACCCAAACATGGGCATCTGCTGTATCCCACTGCATCTTGTCCAGGAATTCCGACTTCTCCACGTCCATGACGATATAGTCGTACTTCTTCTCGTCTGTTTCTTCCAGATAGTTCATGAGCGAGGTATAGTTCTCAAATCCGGTTGCCATGTCGAATCCGGCAAACTCCATAACCGGCAACTTCGGGTGCATCACGCCTATGCAATGTTTGTACTTCGCATCCATCGCACCATCCACGAGCAGTACCCTGTTGTCTCCATTGGCTAATATTTTGCACATGTAGAGGAGCATGTCGCTCTTATCACAGATGCCTGTAAATATCCATGTCTTCACTTTGATTACACTCCTTCAATCGCTCATCTGTTCTTAGGGCTTAGCTTTGTCTTTACTAAGGACTTGAGAATATCAACTCCGCTTCTTCTGATTCCTTATCACTGCCCGCCTCGGCTTCTGGCGGTCCGGATGACCCCAGAATCTGCTCCGCTTCTGAATCCCGCTCTTCACGGAGCGGAGTCTCTGTATTATCCTCGTCGTCAGGACGGATGTCAGCAGTATTCCGTTTTGTATCCGTTGAAGATTTCGTTTGGGAGCTTAAATTGGACGCAGGACTCCAGGAGTCTGGACTTCTTGCCCCACTAGCGAAGATGGAGTTGTGATGCATGTCGGATACCTGTGCCTGCTGATTCGGCTGAAGCTTGCTTAAATCCTCTTCCAGCGTGTTTCGCAGCGTAACCTCGAAGTGTTTCTCGGCTTTCTTCACAATATTCGGGTTGCTTCCAATCAGCTTCGTTACTTCAGCGTTCGGAGGATAATTAGTTATTGCTCTCTCTTGCAGCTCCGGCTCTACATAGGTGAGTGCATAGAGTGTGGCATTATGCAGATAAGCATCCACCAAAGCGCTGGAAAGCAATAAAATCTCCTGTTCGCTTAACGTTGTCCAGAACGCCGGATATTGAAGCCTGTCGATCTTCTTCTTGGATAAAATGATGTAATCCTGTCCGCTTGGAAACTGGACCCTTACATCGATCACGTCCCCTTGGCGTAAATCGCTTGGCAGATATACGGACTTCATCTCCCGATGACGAAGATCGGACGGTGTCGGCTCTTCTTCAAAGAGCATCGAGCGGGTAATCGGTGTTCCCTGCAGCAGCTCGATCTTGGCCCCCTTCCCGGCAATCTCTTCCTTGACCGAGAACAGATTGCCGGAAGAACCGTCATCAGGCAAACGCACTTCCTTAATATCTTTCGCATCGATGAAATGACCAGGCGGAATATCTTTTAACGGGACCCATGCAACCTTCATTGAATTGAGCTGCTGAAGCTGCGTCTCTTCAAGCTCCGTGATTCGCTGCTCGTATTTAGTACGCTCTATACTCTGCTGCTCTTTATAGCCGTGCACATAATACAGCATTGCGCCGGCACATACGGCAGCTGTTACGGCTGCGCCGGCTAGTCCAGCAAATATCAGTTTGCGGCTGCGCCTCCTGATAATCGGCATTGCTTCATCTCCTTCAGTTCATATGCAGTTAATTCTTTAGAAACCTGAATCTTCGCTTCCTTTCTGCCGGCGGCAAGTAGTCCTGAAATAACTGTGCAAATGCCTCCCGGCTGCTGTCAGGCAATTCAAACGGATCCAATTGCAGGGGCAAGGAATGAACTCTATTCGTTTCTAGCGTTCTTCTCATCTCTTGAATCGTTTCTTCCCCAGCAAGAGGCAGTGCGTAGATCCTGGCCGGCTGAGGATGTCTTGATAGCATCCGGGCCAGCGTTACCACATCATGCTGTCGCCACTCCGCTCCTGATCCGATAACGATAGGGAGATCGGCCCGAAGAAACTCCTCAAGCCGTTCGCTGTCCCGGTATGCTCCCAAATCCAACACCACCGCATCGTAACTGCCCCCGAGCAGCGAAATAACTTCCGTTCTGGCTGTTTGCCGCCAAAAGTGAATCCCGTTGATTTCGAACTTTCGGATAGACCCCAGCTTCCCGCCCTCGGCAATTTCCTGAATCCGGGTAAAGGCGGTGGATTTTGCGCTCATTTCTACGATCGCTACCTTCCCGTACCTTGAAGCCAGGTAATGCCCGAATGCGATACAGCTATGGGTTGTTCCTACACCGGATGATGCCCCCAATACGGCTGCCACAAGCGTCCCGGCTAGCGTGTTGGACTGAGCACTTGATATATTCGCAGTGATCGACTGATGCCGACTGAGCGCTGAACGAACTTCTGCCGCGGATTGATATCGATGCTCCGGAGCATATTGCAGCAGCTTTCGAATAACGGGCACAAGTGCTCTTGGTAAATCGCCACGGATATGTCGCTCCACGCCCGTTATCCATTCACTGAATTTACCGCCGGTTGAGAGATAAAGCAGAAGCGCTCCAAGCCCATACAGGTCCGATCTTGCATCGCTTTGCCTTCCTCCGTACTGCTCCGGCGCCGCAAATCCAACCGTGCCCAGCTTGACGGTATCCTCGCCACTCTCCTGTTTATAGCTTCTGGCGATTCCAAAATCGATGAGTCGAACCTCCAGCTGATCGGTCAGCATAATGTTTGATGGCTTTAAATCCCGGAATACAACCTGAGGTTCGTGATTATGGAGATACTCCAAAACATCCAGCAGTTGCTCCGTCAGTTCCATGATGAAGTCCGGATTCACATTCCCCCGATATCCCCGGAAGTACTTCTCCAATGTCATGCCCTGAATATAATCCATAACTAAATAGGTGTAGCCGCTAGCCTGAGCATGAAAAAAATCGACAATGCGCGGCAGCCGCGGGTGACTGAGTTTAATCAGAAGCTGTGCCTCGTCCTGAACGGTGCGCTGCATACCGGGTTCAGACAAACTCTCCTTCACTGCCCATTTCTTCCCGGGCAGCTTCAGATCCTCAGCCAGATATACACAACTCATGCCCCCTTCACCGATCATGCGGTCAATCACGTAACGCTCGCTCAACACTTCCCCATGTACCAATCTGCAAGGCTGATTCATCTCAACGCCCTCTCCCCTGACTTACAAGCACAACAAAAAAAGGAAAGCACTCCGCCACATCACTGAATCGTGATGAATAGCGGGATGCTTTCCCTATCGTTGTCGTTGGTTAATTTTGGAATCATTATAGAACAAAATACATTGACTTGTAAAGACTTTTTTAATACTTAATCATATATAGCGTAATCTCGTCCCGATTGTGGAACAGCTGCTTTGCTCCCTGAATCTGCATTCTGGACTCTTCAAACACCGACATGATCTCTTTCACCAGCGCCATCGGTTTCTTAGTCAGCAGCTTAACCGTAATGACAGCCGTGCCGCCCGTCTGAAGACTGTGCAGCAGCCCGGTTACCATTCTGGCCATTTGTTTAGGACTCCAGCTCATATCACACACCAACATGTCAAACTCAGAGTCTCTAAACGATACGTCCGCTGCATTCTTGTGAATCACGCGGAGGTTTTTGTGACCATCGAGTGATGGATGCATTTTCGCCGGATCAATGGCCGTAACTTGCAGGCCGCGCTCCAATAAAAAGGAGGTCCATCCGCCAGGCGCTGCTCCGATATCGACAGCCTTGCGAAAGGAATCAAACGGAATTCCGAACTGCTTCTCCGCCTCAAGGAGCTTGAATTTGGCTCTTGAGATTTGTCCCTCTTCCCGCTGAAAGCGGACGGCGCCTCCGTTCCAATCCGACAGGTTGTCCTCCGGCCGTGACACGCCAACATACCAGACACTGTCAGCAGCGAATAGTGAAATGATCCACTCCGGTGCCTGTACCGTGTATTCAAGTTCTAGCGCAGCCAAGCGATGCTGTAATTCATCCCGAAGGGCCGCGGGGTTTTCCTTCCACGAGCTGTTCTCCGTCTTTCGGATCTGGATGGATACACGGCTGCGGCCGATTTCCTCCCGCTTCATGACATGCTCAACGACAGCATGCAATGCATCGCCAGCGGTATCGGCTGTCACCTCCAGATGTACCGGAAACAAATGCCGCAGAAAAATAGGCGGGGAAGACGTAATCAGCCGCTTCGCCTCATCTTCGGAGCTGCCGACTGTCGCTAAAAACACCTCACCCGGTATCATCATCGTGCTCTTTATACTGCCAAACATCCGGCGCAGCTCTTCTTGGGCGTAAGGAGCAAACCCATGGTTTGCCGTACATACCCACTTGCTGTGAAAATCCCGGTGACTTTGATTCTGTTCCTCATGCTCTTGCATAACATTTAATTCATCCAAACGGATTAACCTCCAGAAATAACTTTGATCCAGGGACGTCCGCCATCCCATTCCAGCTGAGCGTCGATATCATAAGTTTGTTTGATAAGTTCATGGTTTAATACTTCTTCTTTTGTTCCCGCACCCGTTAAGCGGCCGTCTTTCATGAGCGCCACATGAGTAAATAAAGGGACAATCTCCTCGATATGATGCGTGACATACACAACCGTAATTTCGCGCTGCCTCAGCTTGTCAATCTCCTGCAGCATCTTCTCCCGTTCATACAAATCCAGGCCCGCACACGGTTCATCCATAATCAGAATCTTCGGATCGGCCATGAGGGAGCGTGCCAACATTACCTTTTTACGTTCACCCTGTGACAATATCCCGAGCGGCTGCTCCGCCAGATGGCCGAAATTCATTTCGTTCAGCAGGGCATGGGCCTGGTTCCTGGCCTCTTCCGGTATGTCCTGGTAGAAGCGCAGAAAGGCGTAAGCCCCTGTTGCCACAACCTCCCAGACGGGGTCGCTCAGCGTCAATTTCTCCAATAACGACTGGCTAATATAGCCGATCGATTTGCGGACCTCGCGAACGTCGCATTGTCCGTAAACATGGCCAAGGACCTCCACACGCCCGCTGGAAGGAAACATATATCCTGTCATCATTTCCAGCAGCGTCGTTTTGCCTGATCCGTTCCTGCCCAAGATGGCCCAGTTCTGACCCGGCTTCATCTCGATACTAACATCATCCAGAATCTGACGGCTCCCTCTGACGAGCGACAAATGCTGTAGCGAAATCATGGCTGCACACTCCTCACAAAACTCACGATATCCTGCACGGAACCCATCCGGTACAGCACCTCCGGTGCCGGGAGGGGACTCGACTGAATAGCCAGCAATGCAGGAACGCTGCGGATTTGATACCGTTCCACAATGTCCGGAAGAAAGTTCACATCGGCTTCGAGCAGCTGCACGTCCGGCACCACATGTTCTACAATGTTGATCATCTTACGCGCTGCGGCACATGTGCCGCAGAATGGCGTATGTAAAAATACGATGACAGGATCCGCTTTCGCATCCCGTTTCGTCAGACGCTCGTGCCATTCAAGCCTCTCCGTCAATTCACGCTGCGTTACCTCAATCATCTTGAACCCTGGGCGACTTCCCGCAGCACGGATTCCGGCATCGGACCATTGTGAACCCGGACACTTTCCGGCATATGCTCATAGAGCAGCTCATACATTTTTCTTCTGCCTGATGGGCTTGAGGTATGCAAATATATTTCTCGGGCCTGCAGTTTTTCCGCGATCATGGCTGCAACTACGTCTCCGCCGTTCATTTGGCCATGTCCCAATTCAAAGTCAAGGGACAGAACATCCACTTCACATTCACGGAGCATCAGCAAACACTCTTCCCCGCTTCGTGCCAGCGCAAATCCTTTCGGATTGGGGCGCCAGTCGTCTAAATACAGATGAATCATATTACTCTCTCCCTTAATCAGGACCAGGACAGCACCTTGGCGATGTCTTCCCGGTGCGTGCCGTCAGCCCCTTTTTCACTTTCCAGGACAAAAGCCTTGCCTGCAAGTTCCGGTGCCAGAACCAGACGTTTCAGAGCTTCTGTTCCTATCATACCTTGTCCGATGCGGGCGTGGCGATCTTTTCTTGAGCCGGCCCCATATTTCGAATCGTTCAAATGAACGGCAACGGCAGATTCCCAATAGGCCAGCGATTTGCCCCTGGCAAGGAGCTCATCCGTATTCGAAATATCCCAACCTCCGGCGGCAAACAAGTGGCAGGTATCCAGGCAAAAGCCTATTTTCTCCGGATAATCAGCAAGCTGCCTGACCTTCACGCTCTCTTCAAGCGTCATCCCCATTGATCCATGATCCCCCGCCTGATTCTCGATCAGCAGCTTAGCCCTTCCCGTCCAGGAAGACAACACATCATTCATGCAGCGGATAATATTCTGATACCCTTCAAGGATATCCTGGCTCTTGAGATGCCCAAAATGAACCACGATACCCAGCGATCCGCAAGCCTCGGCAATCATGAGATCATTCTTCAGCGAATCTACCGTCAACTGGTAAAACTCTTCGCCCCGGGTTAAGCCAACCGCCATATTCGTCGGATATGGGGTGTGCGCGATCGAAACGAGTCCTTGTTCCTGACAAAACTTGGAGCAGGCGGCGGCATTGCGGACGTCCGGCATCTTTAAGTGAAGACTGCGCGGATTTTTCGGAAAATACTGATAGGCTAGTGAACCGATCCCGGCTGCATGCTGGGCTGCTGCGAGAAATCCGCCCCGTGTGCTGACATGGCTCCCAATTCGGACTTTAGATTTCATGCTGACAGTTCGGACAAAAGAACACTTTGCGCGAGTTATGCTCCATCTTTACGATCGGCGTACCGCAGCGAACACAAAGCTCTCCTTCGCGATCGTACACCTTGCACTCGTCATTGTATGCCCCCGTCAGGGTATCCCCTTCCTGAAACGGCATTTCCATATATCCGCCGCCATCCGTCGCCTCGCGCATCACTTTAACGGTACTCTCGTATAACTGCTCTAAAGACTGCTCCGATAAATCCTGGATTTTGGACAGCGGGTGAATGCGGGCATCAAAGGCAATCTCATCCGCATAACAGTTGCCGATCCCCGCGACAACCTGCTGATTGACCAGCGTAGTTTTTAAAGCGCCCCGCCGTTTTCCAATCCGTTCGACAAAGCGCGCTTTGGTCATTCGCCGATCCAGAAGTTCAGGACCAAGCTCTTTAAGCGCATTTTCCGTCTCTCTGGCTGTCAGGAAATGCAAGTAACCCAGACGCAGTCCGATAAAATACAGCACCTGATCACCAAAGGTGATCTCGACCTGGGTCGACCTTGATGGACGCTCCTCATCTTTATGCCCTAAATACAAAATGCCGCCCAGCATCAGGTGAAGCAGCAGTCTGCCTCCGTTATGCAAATGGAATATGAGGTGCTTGCCTCTACGTTCCACAAAAATGACCTTGCTTCCCTTTAACACGGAAGTAAATTCGTCAACGGTCACATTCAGTGATTTTTCACGGTTCACGACGACATTCGTGATCGGCACATTCAAAATGCTCTGCGATAACAATCTTCGGTAATTTTCCATTTCCGGCAGTTCCGGCATCATTCATCTTCCCTTTCGTCAATCACAAAAGTTTATATGTACACTCTCACTCATCATGAACACAGCAGATCTTTCACTTCACTCAAATCCCGGCAGATAAAATCGGGTGTGACACCCGTGGCTTCCATATGGGCTTCCATATTGAGATCGGTCGTGATTCCGGTCATAACGAGCACCGTCTTACAGCCGGCATGCGCGCCAGCCGCGATATCCGTACGTATATTATCTCCGATTACATAAATGTCCTCCGGAGCCAAACCAAGGCGATCCGAAGCAAATTTCATTAATATCGAGGACGGCTTTCCGATGACCGTCGGTTTCACTCCGGAAGCGGCTTCGATCGCAGCGCCCAGCGAACCTGCACCGGGCATCAAGCCGGTATCCGATGGAAGCTGCAAGTCCGGATTGGTCAATATCGACGCGGCTCCCTCCTGAATCCAGCGAACGGCACGGGTTAACTTCTCGTAATGGAACGAGCGGTCGATTCCTTGAATGACATATTCAGGGGACTGCTCCACGATGTTCAGACCTGCAGACAATAGCGCTTCACGAAGCCCCTCTTCGCCAAGCATCGCCACTCTGGCACCCGGCGACTCCTCAGCAATATATTTAGCAGCAGCCAGGGAGGAGGTGCACACTTCCTCCGGCAAGGCAGGTATTCCCATCTCCATCAGATGCGCGGCCACTTGCTCCGGTGTTCGTGATGAGTTATTCGTTACATACAGAAACGGAATCTGCATTTCCTTCAGCCGCTCGATGAGAAGGTCTGCTCCCTCAATCCGATAACGGCCATGATACAGCGTTCCATCCAGGTCAATCAGCAATCCTTTTGGTTTTGGTTTTTCCATGAATTGATAGCACCTTCTTTATTTCTTTCCTTCACGCCATAAATGATTCATTGATTAAAGTATTAGCGTTCTCGGCATCGCCGTGTCGTTACTCATCGTCATATATCAAAATAAATATGTATAACCATGGTTCATACTCTGTGCAGATGTTTGCTTACGTAGAAACCCCGGTTAGTATTATTGTAAAGAAGGCTACTTCCGGTTGCAAGATTCGTGGACAGCTCTTCAGTCCGGCAGCTAAATAGTCGAAAGAGATCGAAGACTGTCCAAGGGTTAGTGATTATAAACCGCTTTGTCATTTCCTGCGCTTTCCCGGAAAATAATTCACTCAATCCCTCGATATTTCCCTGTAAATAGCAGCTGTTCCTGCTTATGATTTGCGCTGGATTGGGTACAAGCCAAAGTCCTCTGCCAAGCGTGTATTCTCAAAAATCTCCTGAGCTTCCTTGAGCAGCGGCTGCAAATGCTCTATATCCTTATACCGGGAGCTGAAATGGGTCAGGAATAACGATCTTGCTTCAGCCCGTTTCGCTGCTTCCGCCGCCTGTTTAGCCGTACTGTGATAGTATTCGTGCGCGAGCTCCGACAGATCCTCCATGAAAGTGGCTTCATGAACCAAAAGATCGGCTCCTTTGGCCAGAGTCTCCACGCCAGCGCATGGCCTTGTATCCCCGAGAATCGTGACCACTCTCCCTTTTTTCGGTGTCAGGAGCACATCTGAGGCATGAATCCATCGTCCGTCGCCGAGTTCCACGCTTTCCCCTCTTTTCAGCTTGCCATAAAGCGGTCCTGGCTTGAGTCCATAATCCGCCAACCGTTTCAAGTCCAGACTGCCGGGAAGATCCTTCTCCACGATACGGTATCCGTAACTCTCGGCCCTGTGATCCAGCTTTGCCGATTCCACGAGGAAGTGATCGTCTTCAAACAACACGCCCCCGGTATGCTCAATGACCTCCATCGTATAGGGTACGCGCGATTGGCTGATGCTCAGCGTAGTTTCAATGAAGAGCTTTAAACCTGGGGGACCATATATCGTCAGGGGTGAAGTTACCCCTTGGGCACCTCGACTGGACAGCAAACCTGGCAAACCGAACACATGATCACCATGCATATGGGTAATAAATACCTTCTCAAGCTTGGAGAGCTTGAGCGGGGATTTCAATATTTGATGCTGCGTGCCTTCTCCACAATCAAACAGCCACAGACTTCTTCGTTCTTCCAGCAAACGCAGTGCAATCGAGGTCACGTTACGCTGCAGCGTAGGAACCCCCGCATTTGTCCCTAAAAAATAGAGTTCCATCCCTCTTCTCCCCTTTCGGTTGTAAACCGGAGAAATCCCCCGAAACAATCGGAGGATTTCAAACCGGCTGTACCGGTATTCAAATGTTAAGCTTTATCCACGTTAAAATAATGAGCCTCCGGGTGGCTGAAGACCATAGCGGATACCGATGCCTCCGGTTCCATCATGAAACCTTCGGTAAGATGAACGCCGATATCCTCTGGCTGCATCAATTTAAATAACGGTTCCTGATCCTCCAGATCCGGACAGGCCGGATATCCGAAGGATACGCGAATGCCTTGGTATCTCGCACCCAAGCGCTGTTTCATTGTCATGTCTGCCGGATCGGGGTATCCCCACGTATCCCGCATCATATGGTGAATCCGCTCCGCCAGCCCTTCTGCCGTTTCCAGTGCGACCGATTGAAGTGCATGGGAGCGCAAATAGTCACCCTTGTCCTTCCATTCCCCGGACAATTTTCCGACGCCGTGACCGGCTGTAACGACAAGGAATCCAACGTAATCCATAACCCCGCTGTCTACGGATTTCAGGAAATCCGCCAAGCACAGGTACGGCTCAACCTGCTGTCTCGGAAACGTAAAGGTATGCAATACTTTTGTTGTATCTTTTGGATCGTATATGAGAATGTCATTTCCTCTAGACTGTGCCGGGAAGAAACGGTACATCGCATGAGCCTGTATGATCCCCGATTGAACGGCCTCTTCCAGAATCCCATCAACGGTTTCCTTAAGCGATACCGCCTTGGGATCCTTGGCTTTAAGCAGCTGTTCCACTGAGCCTTTCAGACCTAAATGATGTCCTAACAGCATCTGCATGTTGATATATGGCAGAATATGCGAAATCGGATAATTTCGGAGCACATGCCGCTCCATATCCGGTGGTAAATATACAGGAGCGTCGGTCGAAATTTTGGAGCGCAGTCCTTCTGACAGCTTTGGCATTACTTTAACCACTTGCGGAGCCGCAGCATCGGCTTCCTGCTCTGCCTTAATCTCTTCCGCGATTCTCGTCCGCTGGACCGGATCGCTGAGCTGGTTGGCCAAGGCAAGACCATCCATTGCGTCCTTCGCGTAAAGCACCATGCCGTCATACTCGGGACGAATGCGGGTCTTCGTGAATTTTCGTGTAAGAGCCGCCCCGCCTACCATGATCGGAACGCTAATCCCCGCGTTCTTCAAATCCTGGGCGGTGGATACCATCTGTTGGGCTGACTTCACGAGCAATCCGGACAAGCCGATAGCATCAGGCTGCTCGCGGCGGTATGCCTCGATAATTTGCTCCGGTGGTACTTTTATACCCAAATTAATGATTTGGTAACCATTGTTGGATAAGATGATCTCCACCAGGTTTTTACCGATATCATGCACGTCCCCCTTCACGGTGGCAAGCATGATTTTCCCTTTGACAGACGACTCGTTTTTCTCCATAAAGGATTCGAGATAAGCCACGGAGGCTTTCATTACTTCGGCGCTTTGCAGCACCTCCGCGACAATCAGTTCGTTGTTGTTGAACAAACGTCCAACCTCGGTCATCCCGGCCATCAGAGGTCCATTAATGATTTCCAGCGCGCCGTATTTGGTTAATGCTTCATCTAGATCCGGAATGAGTCCTTCCTTGGAACCTTCCACCACATAGGATGCAAGTCGCTCCTCAAGCGTCAGATTGGATACCTTAACCTTCTTCTCTACCTTCTTATCCCGGAATGCCGCGACAAAAGCCGCCAGCGTCTCATCATTGGTTCTGTAAATCAGATCCTCGGCTAGATGACGCTCTTCTTCAGGGATCGAGGCATAACGCTCCAGCTTCTCCGTATTCACGATTGCGTAATCCAATCCGGCCTTCGTACATTCGTACAGATATACAGAGTTCAAGACTTCACGACCCGCTTCCGGCAATCCAAAGGAAACGTTGCTGATACCGAGAATGGTATGCACTTTTGGCATGGCTTCTTTAATTATGCGGATGCCTTCAATCGTTTCCTTGGCTGATCCGATATACTGCTCGTCCCCCGTACCTACCGGGAATACAAGTGTGTCGAAAATAATGTCCTCTGGCGAAACGCCATACTTGTTCACCAACAGATCATAAGAACGCTGGGCCACCTTGAGCTTGTCATCGCGATGGATTGCTTGACCGGACTCATCAATAGTTCCAACGACAACCGCGGCACCGTATTTATGCACCAACGGGATCACATGCTCAAATTTCTCTTCACCGTCTTCAAGGTTAATGGAGTTAATAATCGCTTTCCCTTGCGAATATTGCAGCGCCAAGTCAATGACTGCCGGATCCGTCGTATCGATCATAAGCGGCACTTTAACCTTTTTAACTACGAGCTCCAGGAACTTAATCATATCTTCCGATTCTTCACGATCCGGATCCTGTACGCACACATCAATGACATGCGCGCCATTCTTGACCTGTGCACGGGCGATCTCGGAGGCCTCCTCGTATTTACCTTCTACGATTAAACGCTTAAACTTTCTGGAACCCAGAACGTTCGTTCTCTCCCCTACCATGTACGGTCGATTTTCCTGCTCGATATATACCGGCTCGATACCGGATAATGCCGGCAAATGCCCACCATCCAGCGGTCGTGGGGAGAAGCCATCCATCGTTTGTTTTAATGCGCGAATGTGGTCGGGTGTTGTCCCACAGCATCCGCCGGCAATGTTAAGCCAGCCTTTTTCAGCAAAAGCACCCATCTTTTGAGCCAACGATTCAGGAGATTCATGGTACTGCCCATTCTCGTCCGGGAGACCCGCGTTAGGGTAACAGCTGATCGCGCTTCTGGACATTTCGGATAAGGAGCGAATATGGTCACGCATGAATTCCGGGCCCGTTGCACAGTTTAGGCCAATGGATACGGGATTCAGATGTTCTAATGAAATGTAGAAAGCTTCAATATTTTGTCCGGCCAACGTCGTGCCCATCGGCTCAATCGTTCCGGATATCATGATTGGGAGCGTGACTCCCGTTTTATCAAACGCTTGGCGGATCCCAATGCTCCCGGCTTTCACGTTTAATGTATCCTGCGATGTTTCAAGCAGAAGTGCATCAACGCCGCCTTCAATCAAGGCAACGGCTTGCTCCTCGTAGCTCTCAATCAATTCGGCAAAGGTCACACCGCCGGTAACCGAGAGCGTCTTCGTTGTCGGCCCCATCGCTCCGACCACATAACGCGGGCTGTCCGGCGTGGAATATTTTTCAACCGCTGCACGGGCCAAATGAGCCGCTTTCAGGTTAATTTCTCGGGCAAGTTCAGGTATATCGTATTCAGCAAGCACAACCGAGGTTGCGCCAAATGTATTGGTTTCAATCAGGTCGGCACCTGCTTCAAGATATTGTTCATGTATTTTCTGAATGACATCCGGCCGATGAATGACCAGCATTTCATTACAGCCATCAAGGTCCGGACCGCCAAAATCTTCAGCTGAGAGGTCCTCCTGCTGGATCATCGTGCCCATGGCACCATCAAGAATTAATATTCGTTCTTTAAGTACTTCTTGTAAGCTAGGCTTGTTCAACTCGTAAACCTCCCCCGAAAACGTTAAATCTTAGTGTATCAGAATATTTTTCAATAGAAAAGCCGAAATATTGCGTTGCAATGGGTACAAATCCACATTTGCAGATGACAAATGCTGTGAGGGGGGCTATAATACATATTAATCCAACGGGAGAAAGAGGGTTAAAGCTATGGCAGAGATTGTGATTCGCAACACGAACGAACGCATTACTGGGGAAGAGAATGTTCGGGAATTCCTGAATAACCAAGAGGTTGTTTACGAGCACTGGAATATGGAAAAACTCCCGGCAGCGCTTCAAGAAAATTTCAAGCTGAGTGATGACGATAAGAAGCGCATTTTGGACATCTTTGATGAAGAAATTCGTGACTTGGCTGCAAGACGCGGCTACAAAATCTGGGATGTCATCACACTATCCGAGTCCACGCCTAATATAGAGGACCTGCTGAAAAAATTCGAAGAGGTTCACACCCACTCGGAAGACGAAATCCGTGCGATTGTCGGCGGAAAAGGAATCTTCATTATTAAGGGCTCCGACGATGTCGGTTATTTTAATGTAGAGCTTGAGCCAGGCGATGTCATTTCCGTACCGGAAAACACGCCTCACTTCTTCACATTGATGGAGAACAAGCAAATCATCGCCGTTCGTCTTTTCATTGAGGAGAACGGGTGGGTAGCCACACCGGTAGAAGATCCTCAATTCCAATAAGCCCTAAGGCTCATGGAAGCTGATTGAACAGGAAAATGAAATAAGGCAGCGCAACAATCCGCTTCCCGGATCATGCGCTGCCTTATTTATTAGTGATGCGTTACTCTGTTACCTTCAGTTCCTTTAACGGCATGGAATGTTGTCCTCTCGCCGTGACATGTGAAACAATCCGATAGGTTCCTGCCTCATCGAAGGTTTTCTCCATTTTGTATACCCCGCCTTGATCATGCTTAACCGGGACCTTCGCCTGAACGCCGCCGCCTTCCAGCGTGACTTCAAATTCCACAGCGTTCGCATCTTCCACCGGACTTCCGGCTTGCGTCACCTTCGCTTCGATCAGTACCTTCTCGCCAGCCTTAATGCTCTCCGGCGTCAGAGACAGCTCGACGATGATGGGTTCGGCCATCACATCGTCACCGGATTCTGCCTTGCTGTCATTGCATGCGGCAAGCGCAACTGCCATCAGCACCATAGCTGCAATTAGGGCCATTTTTTTTCGGGTCATGCTCTACACCTCTTTTACAAAATAGGGCTATGTATTGGTTCATTCACGTAATGGTCATTTCCAAACCTCGTTAAGTTACCTATTCCATTATATCTCATTATTCTGTTACTTCTATCTCATGCAGCTTACAATTGTGTGACGTTTATCATAGCCAGCTGCAAGGTTGAAGTCCGATCGTATAACCAACAAAAAAACAGCCGATAACCGCAAAATTCCGCAGTTATGGCTGTTCCTATGTACAATCAAATACCAAGTATAAGGTGTAAGTTCTTTATTGCATGGTTTATAGGGATGCTATGATGGCATGCAGCTCCGATAAATGTTTGATCTCAAACTTCGGTTGAATGGAAGGATCATGAGGTCGGTTTACCCGATTGATCCAAACGGTATGCAGTCCAGCCGCATTTCCGCCTTTAATGTCTGTGGTCAGCTTATCTCCCACCATCACGGCCTGATCCGCCTCGACATCTAACAATTCAAGTGCGTGCTGGAAGATGGAAACATCCGGCTTTCCTCTGCCAAAATCACCCGAGATGATAATATGATCAAAATAAGGAACCAGTTCTGGAACACCGTCCAGCTTCTCCTGCTGCAGATCTGGACTTCCGTTCGTAAGAAGCAGCAGCTTTACATTCCCCTGCAGTTCCTTCAGAACTTCAAACGTTTCTTCATATACGTATGGTCTTGTTCTGCGTTCAGCAGCGAATTGTTCGGCCAACGTTTGGGCCAATGTTTCATTATCAACGCCCAGGCGCTGAAGTCCGCGCCGCCATGATTCCTTGCGGTATACGGGTGCCAGCTCCTGCAGCTGTCTGAATTCAGGCTGCGATCCAGCCGTAAAATTAGCCCACAAGCCTTCAAAAGGGTTAATTCCGATCATTTTGGTAAAAGCAAAGGTATCATAGGATTCATATAATGCTCTCGCTTCTTCCCGTACTGCGGCCAACAGTGCTTTGGCATCAACGCCGGTCTCGTCCGCTCCGGCCTGGCAAGTCACTTCAAACGCTTCTTCCACACTACGTTCATCCCACAACAACGTATCGTCCAAATCAAACAAAACCGCAGCTATCGGCATGTCTCTCCCACTCCTCATATACACTGTGATCTATTTTATTTGTTAATTATGCTCCACTGGAATTTGATGAGTCTTTGCGAACTCTTCCAATCTTTCGCCCATCGCTTTCGTATCATAAAGATTCATCATGCGCGAGAATACCCAGTTGCCTGCTTTTCCCTTCCCTTGGATCACAACAGAGCCCGAAGCCAATTTGATTTTCTCGATATCGGATACAGCCAAACGACGTTCCCGATTGAACTTCATCGTGGATACGGAAGCACGCTCAATCCTCAAGTAAGGCTTGCGCAAGAAAATCATAAGCGCCAACAGAATATACAAGCTGACACCAACCCAATTCAACACGTCATTGCTTCCGCCTGCTGCCTGTGACGTCGCCGTTCCGAGAAGCGCATACAAACCAGCCAATGCAACAAGCACTAACGGAAGTACATACTTACGTCCTTTAAACACGTCATGCTTATCATTAACGGCAGAGCCTTGGTACGAGGTCAGCCCCTGCTTCTTACGCTGCTTGTTGAGCTGTGACATATTTTTGTTGACTTTTCTTTCCCATGATCGTGACATATGGTTCCCCCTGGACTCAATTTCAAAATACTACCAATCCATATAAACTTGGGGTCACCGTATTCGATTCCCACGAATAATCGGCACCCCAAGTATTATAATTCTATCCTTCTATCTGGTCCTGAATCCACTGTTGTAGATCCAGATGCCAGTTCATCGACTAATGCTTTAATCGCGGGCCGCCTTTTTGTTCATTTTCATCAACCCATTCGATCGATTCCAGCTGTTGTCTAAAGTTACTGCGAATATTGTTAAGGTATATTTCCCGAAGCTCAGCCCGTTCTTTGAGCTCATCCGCGGTCAATCCCTCACTCTTCTGTTTTCTTGCTAGTACATTGATGCGTTCAACCAAAGTATCGATGTCCATGACTTCTCCTCCAATTCCGATATCATGTATAACTTAAACATGTGAAAAAGAGCTTGTCAAGGCAACAGCGCCCTTGCAAACTCTTATTAAGAACAAATATGAACATATGATGCCCATAAATGGATTCCTCATTGTTAAGAAATCAATACTCGTCTATTATAAACACGTTTATACTGCGTGAAATCACATCGTCAGGCAAGACTACAAATATGAAGCTGAAGTTGAGACATATATAAGGAAAGAGCCTCTCGTAGTATCATCCCATTACCAGACTGGTAAAGACAACACCTCTCCGGCCTGTATATCCGGACCTTTCAATCCATTCATTCTTCGGATGCTATCCAGATATACTCGTGTATCCATATCTGCCGGTTTATGAAGGGAAGCAATCCGCCACAAACTATCACCATATTGAACAATAACCTGCTTCTCCCCTGTGGGCTTGTCCATCCCCCCGGCAAAAACAGAGTATGCCCCTGTCCAAAAAGAAGCTACGATCAACAGGATGAATAAAAGCTTTATAAAAGGAATGGATTCAATTCTGGACTTTAATTGATGGATCCAAGTCTCCGGGGACTTCATCGTTTGCACTGGAACGTTCTCATAAATGCTGCGGTATGTACTGTATTTCAACATGGAATCATCATCTCCCAAACAAGTGTTCTCTTATGGATTTATATTAACACGAACACTTGTTTGTTTCAATACCCAAAAGAACATTTGTTCTATTTTTATTTAGAACTTATGTTTGTACGAACGGAAGTTCTATGTTATAATTTTCCCAAACGTTACTAAATGGGGTTGATACGGCATGTCGAAAATATCCAGCCGCCAGCTGGCGATCTTAGAGTTTATCCGCAACGAAGTTCGTAGCAAGGGTTACCCGCCTTCTGTCCGGGAAATCGGAGAGGCTGTCGGACTAGCTTCCAGTTCAACGGTCCATGGACATCTTGACCGTTTGGAGAAGAAAGGCCTAATTCGCCGTGACCCTACGAAACCAAGAGCAATCGAGCTGCTTGGCCAAGAAGAGTCCGATAGCGCGAATCTGTTTACCCACACCATTGCCAGAGTGCCTGTTGTTGGTAAAGTCACTGCAGGTGTTCCTATTACAGCCATGGAGAACATTGAGGATTATTTCCCGCTCCCGCAGCATTATGTAGGCGACGATAAGGTGTTCATGTTGTCGGTTGTCGGTGACAGTATGATCGAAGCTGGCATTCACAGCGGTGACTATGTCATTGTGCGCCAGCAGCAAACTGCAGACAATGGCGACATTGTAGTAGCGATGACAGAGGAAGACGAAGCAACTGTAAAGACCTTCTATAAAGAGAAGGATCATGTACGATTGCAACCGGAGAATCCTACCTACGAGCCACTGCGCCTGAACCATGTTACGATTCTCGGTAAAGTAATCGGACTCTTCCGGGATGTCCACTAATCTCATAGATCTATGAATAAGAGGTTACCTCCCTTAATTGGAGGTAACCTCTTGCTTTTTCTATATAGATCACAAAAACTTGATCATAGCTAGTTTGTTTGCTCCATAATGCCTTGTTTAAGATCCAGCCGATACAGCCGTAAAGGTTTATAATCCGGCGAGCCTTCCCCACCCGGCCCCTCCGTGGACTGCAGAACAAGCTTATTGTCTTTCACCATGGGTGCAGTACCTGGTCTGTAATATGAAGTATAGGACACCGTTAATTCATCTTGAAACCTGAGCTGCACAGCCTTGCCCGTATCATGCTCCACGGCGAATGCGTAGATCTGTATGGCATGACAGTCCTGGTATTGCGGTGCAAGAATAAATACATCCGCATCCTGAAACGGCAATCGAACCATATGGACAGCTGCAGAAGTTGGCTGAATAAAAGTAAGATCATCCAGCGTGGTTACTTCATCCGTAACTTCATTTGAACTATACCTTAGGCACATTCAAATAAATAACAGACCATTTCGATACATCGTGTATCTGTAAATTCGCAGAAGGTGTTCTTCGTTAAATTTAACTAGATAAATATTCCTTTTCTGGCTCTCTAAAATGAGCAGATCCTTGATTTTGAATGCAGCTCCCCCTTCCCCATAGGTGATTTCCTAGGGAGAAAATCCCAAGTCTAATGCTTCCTTATATTTATTTGGGAGAAGGGTGACAAACCATTTTCCAATTTTCGAGTCGCGCTGAATCAGGTTTTCATAAGCTGCCATTGCTTTCTTACTCAGCTTCTTGCCCTTTTCATACCTTTGTTCCACGATGGATACGATCGGATGCTTTCCCTTCCAGGTCATCGTCCGCGCGAACGCGTAGACGGTTTCTAAATCACGAAGCAGATCGCCATTCCAATGTTGCTCGAGCCTTCCCCATACCCGTTCGATGGGATTGTACTTGCTATGGTACGGGGGATAGTAGGCCAAAATGACTTTCACCTCATAGCGGGCTGCAAATTCGACAAGTCGTTTGATGAACTGCGTTCTGCGGCTACCCTTTTCGGGACCGTTGTCACTATTAATAATCAACGTGTCTTTACTTTCTTTGTAGCCGCTGTTGATCCAATATTGTTCAATGGCATCTACCATAAAATCGGCAGCCGCCTCTGGAAAACTCACCTATCTTTACGCGGTCTTTCGTATCGATGGAGAGGCGAACGACGTTGCTCTGCTCTTTCGTCTCTTCATGCGTTTCCTTCAGTTTGTCAAATATCGCATCTGTTTGCGTGATTTTCTTGAATGGTTTGGTTTTCTTCACCTTTTTAAGCGTATAGCCAAGTTGGTTGACTTTCGTGTTCCTCGTTTGATTCGTTGGCAATTCGTCATCCGTGTAGTCTTTTTCTGCGATCAATCGCTTTCTGATTTCCATTACGGTGAGCCGCGTGTACAATTTTTCTGTTTTGAAGCTAGGGTCGGTCTGGCTCTGGCCGTCTACGATGGCTTGGATATCCACCAGCAAGTCGGGCAGCTTTTTCTCAGCCAGAAGACGTCCTCGTGCGTGGAATTGGTCCGTAATCGCTACCCCGGATTCTAATTCTTGGATTCCTTTGCGAATCGTATTTCTGCTGACTCGAAGCGTTTGAGCGACCAAGGTCTGCCCGCCTTTACCTAAATCCTTCGATAGCTTTGCTAACGCCACCCGTTTCTTTGATCCTTTGAGCATAGACACGGTTTCTTTCACAAAGTCTTTGCATTTATTAAACCAATGAGGTACCATTTGTAGACATCCTTCGCTATGGTTTGATTTGTTTTGGAAAACTAATCAAAACACATATCGAAGGATTTTTCTACCCCTTTATCCCAATTTCTCTTCCGATACAATCTGTTTCGTTTTCAGCGGCAGTTTGGGTCTGTTATTTTCTTTTATGTGCCTTAGATTCTGGCGAATACGGGCGAGCAAAGAGCAAGCGAATGCCCAGTTTGGTGCAGGTTCTCGCCATCCATTTCGTCTTGTACTGCTTGCCTTGGTCAATGTAGACCGCTTCCGGGATTCGTTTTTCGAAAACAATCCTCGACGATGCTCTGATCGAATAAGGCGTAGAATTGCCCGTGCAACACCGAGCGAGTCGCGTCATCTTCAAAGAGCACGAGATAGACTTGTTTCTTTTCGCCTCCCGGCCCAATCGAGAGATAGGGGCCGTATTTGATGTCCGACTGGGCTAGCGCCATCCGACGCTGCTTTTGAAACCGCCTTGCCGCCACGCCCTTGTTCTCATGCATGCGCATCTGCCGCGAACTGTATCCGCGTTCCTCCAACTTCTCTTGCAACGTGCTACGCTTCACTTCACCAGGCTTCACGCGTTCTTCCCATTCCAGAATCTGAATGATCTGCCGTACACTCCGGCCAGGAATTTCGCGTCGAAGCAAGATCGCCTGTTCCAATACCGATTCAGTAATGGCGGCTGTGGCGGGCGTTCTACCCCTTGGTTTTGGTTTCAAGCCGTTAAAGCCTTCTTCCCGATACCGCGCCAAATACCGGCGCAAGGTGCGCTCACTGATCCCATGTTGCTCACAGAGCACGGCTTTGATCTGGCTCGCTTTAGCCGGATCCAATCCCTCCGCCAATAGTGGAGAGAGGAGTTGAACCAGCTGGGCGGCCATGTCTTCCGCCTTTCGTTTATCCATCCTCATGCCTCCATTTCTTTTGGATATGAGCATGAGTTTCCCGAAAGGGAACGGACAGAAAGGCAGAACGGGTCTGTCACCCATAAATCGAATTGGCAAGCGGACGGACAGTTCGTTTCAGCCATCCGGCCGCATCGCCAACCAGCCGTCCAAATAGGTGGAGTGCGGACTGTGGCTCAGCGGACGTACTGATCACAGGAAGTCCCGTACGAATGCCAATCGCTTGCAGGCAGCCTGCTGCATACACGACCCAGGCTAGAAACCAGCATTTCCAGCGAAGCAGCGTCGATTCATCGGCGGCCACATCGATTCGGACCGATGCGGAAAGTGCCCTTTCGATGCTCTCCGCATCGTATCGTTTGTAGGGCACAAGCAGATCTGGCAGTTCATGATGAATCTTGCTGCAAGCTTCACAATACAGTCTGCGGATGACCAGCTTCGCTTTCTCCCCAGAGCTTTTGTACCATACCCGCTTACGGCTGCCCACAATACCTAATGGTCCACCGCAGCAAGGCGCGGCGATCTGCTCCGCACTCCTTACCAAAAACACCGCTACCCGGCTCCTTTTCAAGGAGCGTATATTTTGATACAATGACCATGTGATCGTGAGTAGACGCCTCTTGTGGTACTGTTCCACCAGTATCCCGCTAAAGAGGCGTCTTTCTTCCCCCCTCGTTATTCTTCTTGGTCATTATATCGGTCAGTTCACGGACAGGCAATAACGTCAACTTCCGGGCTTTGCGGCGCAGTTAAAACAGATGATCATATGGTCAAACGTGTCATCGAAGGAGAACTGGTATGACGGAGCCATGGCTGCTGATGACGTATAGCCGGGATGCGAACTGCTGGATGGTTCATCTGGAGGAACGCCGCTGTCCAATCTATTGTGGAGAGTGCTTGAAAATTCGTGTCTGGGAAGAAAATGGAATGGCTTGTCGCATGGAGTTGGATCGGGACTGGTATGTGATCACGAAAGAAGCCAAGTTCTACTTGCGAAAGAAGGATACGTACCACATTCATATCTAATCCGAGGGGGAGAGTCTTCATCCGTGACTTCCCCTTTTTTTTATGGTTTCTCGGACAGCCTATCCATCAGATTTTGGACAATTTACACCGTCTTTCTCTGGTCAAATTACGGTGTCAGTAACACTCAGATAACCCGCTCTATATAGAAGATAAATTTTATTTTATAAATAAGTCCAAACGACCTTGACTGGGATCGTTTGGACTTAAAAAAAGATTATTTTTTCCTTTTTCACCATCAGTCACTTGAAAGGGATGTACATCCCAACATCAAACCCATGGCGGAAATCGAAATCGGTATTATGTCGCGGCAGGCCCTTGGAAAACCGCTCCCGGATATGGAAAGCTTCAAAAAACAAGTCAGCACTTGGACGCAGCAACGCAACGCAGCCGGTCCGAAAGTAAACTGGCAGTTCACCACTCAAGACGCGAGAATCAAATTGAAACGCTTATATCCAACTAATCTTTAATTACTAGACGGATGTGGCACTAGGCAAAACTCCAGTCCATTGCTGGAATTAACACTGAATCAAGGACGAAGGATCTGCGAAAAATATGATTGAACCAATATCATATCAAAACGCGCTCAGTTGTTTCTCGTTTTCATTATTCGTATTAGTAGAGTACCATTTTGCTTGAGAATTATACATTTTCGCATATTCGCCATTAACATCAATTAATTCATCATGCGTGCCCGATTCAATGATTTGCCCATTATCCATTACCAGGATGCGATCCGCATGTCGCACTGGCCCCAACCTATGAGCTATTATCAACGTTGTTTTACCTTTCGAAAGATCTCTAAAATGATCAAAAACTTCAAGTTCCGATAATGGGTCCAATGACGCTGTTGGCTCATCAAGAATTAGTATTTCTGCACTTCGAGCCATTGCTCTTGCAATCGCAAGTTTCTGCCATTGTCCACCCGATAACTCAGTACCGCCAAATTCCTTTCCAATTCTCGTATTTATTCCGTTTTCAAGCGAATTTACAAGACCACTAATGCCCACTTGCTCAGAAATTGAAATAATATTGGATTCGTTATCCAGGTGTTCAATGTTACCTAAAGCAATATTTTGTTTAAAAGTCATTTGATATTTTACAAAATCCTGAAACACAACAGTAATCATTTGATGTAGCTTTAGTAATGGGATTTCTGATAAAGGTGTGTCCCCATAAAATATCTGTCCTCCCTCGGTTTTATATAGACCTAAAATACAATTTACTAAGGTGCTCTTTCCAGCCCCATTTTTTCCGACAATTGCAATTGTCTCCCCTTTATTTATCGTTAACGAAACTTTATCTAATATCTTTTCTTCTCGATCCGGAAATCTAAAAGTAATATTATCCACCTGTATTTTGTCGAAATTCATATCATCTTTGACACTTTCATTTTCTGCTGATATATTATCGTCTATATTAATGTCGAAAAAATCAAAGAGTTTATTAACGTACATGCTCATTTCATAAATTAGACCAACATGCATACTTATTATACCGAATATCCCTTGAACTGTTGCAACAGCAGCTATTAGCGCTACATAGTCGCCTATGGTTAAGTGTCCTCTATCCATGCTAAAAATGAGGACAAGTGATATTAATAACATAGACGCTTGCAAGATTGTTGCTCCAAGTACACGGTTCCTACTTTCTTTAATTGCCTGTCTAATAAACAAAGGATTGATGGCTAAAATTATTCTACTCCACTGATCTATTAAGTAGCCTGACAAATTAAAGATCCTAATTTCTTTTGCTGCTTCTCTCCTTGTTATTAATCTTGCTAAATACTCAGCTTCTCTTCCTTGAGGTAACGTAAATAGCGTAATTTTAAACTGCTGATTCTTCGATATAATTAAAAAAATCATACCAGGGATTGAAGCTGCAATAAGAACCAATGGTATATACCAGCTTATAGAAGAAAGAAGTCCATAGACAACAATCAATGAGCTAATTTGCTGAACAATCAAAAGCAAACTATTTATAACGTCCATTACATTTTTATTTAATCCCTCATCAGCTATTCCCAGTTGATCATAAATACGCGAATCTTCGAATTGAATCAATGATAAGGAACCACTTTTCTGCAGTAATTTTTTCTTCAGTTTATATTGCATCTTTATTTTTATTTTTTGATAAATAATTTTAGCTAGCTCAGTAAAAATAGTCACTATTACAGAAGCCACAACAATAATAATGGCAAATTGAATCGCCTTTTGAAAAAAAATATGAGAAGTTGATATTTGTGAAATCGAGTTAATTAGTTCTTTCTGCAACCAAATTTGCATAGCCGGAAAAAAGGAAGCCACTAATAAAAGTACTCCCCAAAAGCTCATTAAAACTTTATTTAGAAGAAACGTGTCTTTCGCAAATTTTAAAATTCGAATTAGCGTGATTCGCAAGCTAGTTCTAGTTTGCATGTTTTTCCGAGGTAAGGATGACCGAGAATTCATTTGTGTATTTTGGATCCTCATTTACATTCATCCCCTTATAGGTAAGCCAAGCATGACTAGTAAATGGAAATTTCTTCACTCCAATCACCAGTTCAATCGGTACCTGATATTTTTTCCGAATGAATTGATAGCCTAAAAACGATCGATGTAAGCATTTCGCATCAAAGGGATAGCTTGAACAAGCTAAATCAATACTATTCAGCAAATCATTAAGTTTTTCAGCCAATTCTTCAGTGATAGGCTGATCATCCTCATATAGTTTGTACTTTTTTATAAAAGGCGGAAATATTTTATGAAAACCAAAGAGACGTAATTTAAGATCAATTAGGATTAACGACATAAATATCGGGAATGTTTTGGTGTTCATTTAATCACCACTTGAATTCAGTATTTTGTTCCAATTTTCTGTATTATCAATAACAATTCTTTCTCCAGCTAGAATAATGTTTGGATATGCTTCTTCAATCGTTTGTTCATTATCAAGTATTTTTTTAATTTCAGCATTTACACTCTTATTTAATTCGTTTTCAAATTGTTCTTCAACCATCTTTGCATGGATGCTATTACTAACCTTAACTTCAAAACCCTGATATGATGGGTAGAACGACTCTACATCATGACCCGTTATTTGTGTAACAACGCCTGGTCGTGCCGACAACCCGATTGATATTAACCCAGTACTAGCATTGAGCTTTGCACTTTCCTCACCGTGTATAAATTGGAGAAGATCCCAGCTCACATGGCCACAATGGGTCTTTTTTTCCTAAACGATACCCATGATTCCAAATCTTCGGGCATAATAATTCCCGACTTCATAATTTTTCCACTTGGATCAGCTAGAATGGAAAAAGGAAAAGTTCTTACTTTATATTTATTAGCAATATCTTTTAGTCTTATAATGGATACTGGAAATGTGGTGGCTGTCATCTCAACAAATCTCTTGGCTTCTTTTGCATCCCCCAGATTCACTAATCTCACTTCGGCAGGAAAATCCTCCCACTCTGATATTTGGGGAATAAGCCGCTTACATATTGAGCACCGGCTAGAAGTAAAAATAATTAATGTTGGCTTAGCCTGCGATAGCATTTGTTTAACGTCAACTTTTTGATTTGATATTGATAAGATATTTAAGCGAGGGATCTCTGCTGCAACCTCAAAAGGATTCTTCCTCACAAAAGAGTTCATTCGAGTTGAAATTAAAAACAATAGCACAGTTTGAATAGCGACAACAATCCACAAAGTAAGCGAATAATTGTTCATGGTTGTCCACCTCTTTCATTAATTAAACTCAATATTCTTTGCAGTCAAACCCAATCCGAATAATAATGCGGATGAGAGGATGATTATAGATGGCTCAAGAGAAGTTCCAAGATAGCCACCTATAGAACTGTTGATGTCCAGTTTGAAAGCAAATAGACAATATGCGATTAACAATATATTTTGCATTACGCCTCCCCACCCCATCTTGCCGGAAGCTAAATTTCCAAAACAATTGCAAGTCACTTCTGAATTTTTTAGGGCTGCCTTCAAATGAAGAAAGAGGAATATAAAAAATAGTAGAATTGAAACCAAAACAAATGGTTGTGAAAACCATCCAAAACCTAGACACAAACAAATCAGTAATTCTAAAAACGGTAAAAATAAGTTTACGCCAAAGGAAAGCCTACGAGGTAAAAAGTTCAAACTGTCCGGTTGGACACCGTTCTTAATAATACCAATAACCTTAGCAGTTCCTGAGAAAAAAAATGTAATCATAATGGCAATCATAGATGACATGGCCAAGTAAATCATCTCATTCGCCCCCTCGGAAAAATTAATTCAAACCAATTAATTTGCAAGCCGCGCACCCTCACAAATTTAAGAACGACTAATTAATTCAGCAACTATCTGGCACATCTGTGCAACTATCCGGACAAGTTCCTTCGCATTCCCAATGTAGACTACAACCAGTAATCCATGAACATTGCCAGCAGCCACCTTGCCAAGAGTCCGTTTTGTCTAAGGTAAACCCTTCGACGCCCCATGAGCATACGCCTTCTATCAAGTTTTTTGAATCCCCATACTCGATGAGTGTCGGGCTTGCATAACCATTCATATATATTAACCTCCCTGTTGGAGGATGCGCGGCGCACTTATTGTCGCTTTTCTTTCCCATTTATAAAGCCATAACTCAATCGAGAGTAGAGTCCAAAAGTCTTCTCTTGTACTCGCTCCTTGACGCCATCTAATCAATTCATTTTCCCACTCTTTACGTGAAATTAATTTCAGTTGAGATAGCCTTGAGGCAAATAAAACCTCCGAAAGCTTTGACCAATTTTCTCGAATGCCTTTATAAAATAAGGGTACATGACCGGTCTTATCTTTTCTTTGAATTACACTGTTTGGAAGTAAATCCTTCATACTTTCACGTAGTATGAATTTGGTAGTCCCTTTATTCCAACAAAGAGTGCCTGGAATCGAATACACAAATTCAATCAAACGACGGTCCAAAAATGGGTGACGAGTATCTATTGAAAGTCTACCGGCAATCACTCTATCAAGATATATCCTTGCTTTCGTTCCAAAAAGTTGCTTACAGAAATGCATTTGATTCCATGACAAACTTTCGTAGTGTTTTAACGAAAAATAGCTTAAGACTCCCTTTCTCCACATAATCCCTGGAACTGAAAGGCGATTGGATTGTCCATAAATTTTGGTTTGTTCAATTGCTTGCTTCAAATTCCCTTTGCGAAATAAGTCTTTTATTACATTATGTGTACCTGTAAGAACGTGATCCCCAGCATAGCCTGTTAGAACAGTCCTGATGTTATTTTCTTTTGCTCTATTTAATAGAGAAGAAGTAAAACTATAGGTTAATGAGTTAACATTGGGTTCAAAAGTCCAAGGCGAATCATATGGAAACCCTTTCAATAAATAGTGCTCATCGCATATTTCAAAAATCGCTTGATCGTGATAATCTTCGAGAATCGGAATAATATACTTTCTTTCATCACATTCACTATATTTCTCAAAAACACCACAGATGGGAACAATATCGGTTTGAGGAAGATCCAATTTTTTTGATAGTGCATATATTGTTGTTGAGTCTAGTCCACCGCTCATCATTACTGCATTTCTATTTGGACCTAACCTGCATTGAGTAGACTCTATCATTATCTCTCTAAATAGTTCCACGTAATCTTCTAATCTCAAATCAGTGAGAGACTGATTGAATTTGTGCTTTACATTCCAATATTGTACCTGAACTAATTTGCTCTCGGAAACCGTAACATAGGATGCACTTGGAACTCTTGCCACAGACTTATAAGGGGTTTTCTCACTATCAGCAACTCCATCGGTTTGCATGAATTCCACAAAATAATTAGTATCAATATTTGATAAGGAAAATAAATGTTGCAATAAATCAATATCACTTGCTACATAAAGATACACGTCATTCCTTATATAAAATAAAGTCTTAATCCCAATATGATCTCTTATAAGATATGTTTCCTTACTGTACTTGTCGTAAATAACAACCCCAAATTCTCCAACAATCCAATCAAGATAGTTATCCTTACTCTTCTCATACAAGAATAGAAAGATCTCCAAATCACTCTTATTTTCAATATCCTTATGCAGAAGTATCTTGGATTGGACTAAATTCATTTTATTGTGAATGTGTGCCTCTCCAAAAATGACATATCTGTCGTTTGTGTAAAAATAATGCTCATTTCTTGTGCTACAGAAAGTTTGGACATATAGATTTCCAACATGCATCTCTTTGAAATCCATATCATTAAGGATTTCTCTACTCAATCTTTTATTTTCAATTTCGATATTCCGGTTGTGTAAATTAATCTTTCCGTAAAACCACAACATCGAACCCCCTCCTTTACACTCTCTTTTTTCGTCGAATTAATTTTTTCTTTAGCAGATTATTTATAAATTTCTCGAGATCCATTTCAATCTGTCTTTTCTCAAGATTGTATTTCAACATAAAAATCTCCTCTATTGTTCGGAGCTCTTCACCCTTTTGTATTAAGTTGAATATTTCTGTACCAATGAAATCCAATCCATAATACTTTCCAGTATTCATATCTAATAAAACGCTTTCATTTTCCGTGTTATGAACAATCACATTCTTTCTAATTACATAATTATCTTTCATAGATATTCCCACCTTAGTTGATTTTCCTCTTCACTAATATACGACGTTTTAACTGCAAATTTTGTAACAGGTCAAAACCATCTTTTTTTAAATTTATTGGTGCGCGATTAAATTTGAAAATTTAAATAATCTTATTCCCTTTCGATACAATATGGGCTTACATAGATTTCTCCTGAATAGTTTATTATTCTCATCACTAATATACAACGTCTAACTACAGATTTTGTAACACATCAAAACCATCTCTTTAAAAAAATAAATTGAGCTTCCGAGATAGGCAACGAGCGTCAGCTACCTGGACAGATAAGGGAACAGAAATGTCTCTACTAGAAATCAATATTATAATTGACGGTTAACTCACGAAAATAGGCTGAAATTTGGAAAAGGATCTTAAAAGATTATTTCGAGGACAAACCCATCAAAACTGGTGATTTATTTAGAAGCAGTCGGTGCAAAGCCGATGATTTGTGGTAGAGAATTAGCAGGAGCGCTATCAAATCAATGACTGTAATTAAAGCGACTTTTTTGTAAATTCACCTAGTGGCGAAGTAATGCGGTAAGAGCGCACACTACCAACTCCCCTATTGATGGTCAGCAGCAGGAAAAGAGTTTTCATGCATGCAGGACATCACCACGGCCACATCCTACGGCAGGCGCAGCCCTTTCCAACAGAAGTATCTAGGTAATCAAGTTTTCTGACTCGCTCGATCTCTGCCAAAATACAGAGGGGCGTGTCCTGGCTATTCTGCCTCGCCAATCATTACTATGACATCCCTGACACCGATCAAGTTAGCTGTTGCCGCCTGTAGCTGGTGCTACTTGCCGGCTTCAGCATTTGGGGTGGTAATGGTGAACCGGGAGATCAGCACCCTATCTACTGGGCACATACTCTGGTGGAAGTCCACATAAAATCATCTGCTGACTAACGAAGGCTCCAGCAGGGTCACATATCATGCCTCATGACAGCCCTGTTACTACTTACCTCGTTACTACTAATGGGTCGACCTTCATGATCGACAACGACTTCAAACTTTCGGCATTTCGACACCACCTAAACTTGACCGGTGTGATAGCTTGAAACTTGTGTAGCGGATCATGAGCTCCATGGCGATGATCGTGCAAACATAAAACTCAATTGATATGCTCGTCCCTATTATATTGGCCTTAGTCGTTTACATGCAGAGCTGTTTATCCTTGTAGGGTACGAGGATTTCCCTAAACCTGACTAGAAATATTCGTTATCGTACCATCCTTCATCGAAATAATTTGATCATAACAGCCCCTCATTTCTTCAACAAGGTGATTAGAGAGCAGTATTATGGATTGATTAGCTAAGACGGACAGCAATTCCAACAAATTTTTTCTTTGTCGGATATCCAGATTATTAAATGGTTCATCATAAAACAAAAACCGTGGATCTCCAATCAAACTTTGTGCAATCATGGCTATTCGTTGTTGCCCCACAGAAATCTCTCCTAGCTTTTGGTTCAATAATGGTCGTATTTCCAAAAAGTCATCAAGAAAATCAATGGTGTTCCTTACATCTTTTACTCCTCGTAATTTCAGACCAGCGATATATGAAAGGTATTTCTGAACAGTGAAGCGATCATAAATGGAGATGTCTTGTGGAACATAACCCCTTTGCTGTCTCGTCTGCGAAACGGAGAGTACGATGCTGTCCAGTTCATATTTGATACTTCCTGAATGCAAGGGAATACAGTGTGCTAATAGTTGAATGAATGCGCTCTTCCCCGATCCATTGGGGCCGACTAAACCGTTCAACCCCGGATACAAAGTCATGCTTATCGGACCAATAGATTGGACAGACGTTTTGGTAAATGCCGATTTCATTAGAATTTTCATGGGGCGACCATCCTTGCATTGGTGGTCATTTTTTGAATCCTGTACATTAGTAGCAGGAGAAGGACCAGAATAAAGGCTGCACCGATAACCTTACTCTCTAACCAATCAGGGTGAGATGTTTCGCTGAACCAAAACAACAAACCTAACCTTTCGTTTAAGAGAAGCTGTACGAGCCAGACCATAGTGGAACCTAGCAGCCCGGCAAATACGCCAAAATAAAACAAGAACACACAAGCCGTCAAACTACAAATGCCCAAAGGAATTAACCAACTGAACAAGTAGGAGTAAATACCTCCATAATGAGCAGGGACAAAAAAGGACATAATAATACCCAAAGTGACGCAATAAGCAGCGATTATGGTCAGTCTGCTAAAAATCATGATAAATGGGTTTGCTGGCAATGTCAGCTCCAATTGAAACATTGGAGTCCCATATGACCGAAAGCCAAAACATACACTTGCCAAAGCCAATAAAGCGACAGTAAAGGGAACTGGATGAATGGGATTATTATTGTTCATTGTAAGTTCGATTACAAAACCAAGGCTGGAGAGAATGAAGGTTGACAACCAGTATTTAACACCAAACAACCTCATATGAGCTTGAACAATATATCTAAGAGCTTGAATTCTTCCCTGTAGTCTATTGGTTGGACGCCCTCCTTCAATTTGAAATTTTTGCATGAGGCTTGCGGCAAATAAAGCCGTATCTTCAACAGTAGGCTTCTCTACTATATACCGATCCAAAGCTTTTTTTAATTCGTGCTCATTCTCAGCATCTGGTTCTTGCTTTTTCGTCCATCTATCCATCTTTCCCTTTCCTCCTTTGATTCGCTTCCCACTCCTTATTATGGTTGAGCAAAATAACATTTAAGGTTTTAATAGCTTCATAAAGCCTTGACTTTACTGTGCTAAGGGGAATATCTAATACTTCCGAGATTTCATTCAATTTCAATTCTTGGTAAAATCGGAGAATGACGACTTCTTTGCGAATTGACGAGAGTTGATTCAAGGCTTTGATAACGATTGCCCGTTCTTCTTGTTTTTCATAAATAAGCGATACATTTTCCATAGATGGGGCGGTGTTTAGCTGTGATTCTTCGAAAACTTCCTCTCTTAACGAGGCTTTACGCCAATGATCACGGCAAAGATTCGTTGCGATTTTATAGAGCCACGGTCGAAAGGATTGCGGATATCTCCCCAGCCGCGCTGATGTTATAACCCTTATAAAGCATTCTTGCGTTAAGTCTTCTGCCAATCCTTTGGATTGCATCAATCGATTGATATAAGTTTGAATAGTTGCATGATAGCGATAGGACAAGGTCTCTAAAGCAGAGAAATTGCCCTTACCAAATTGAC
>NZ_JAMBDM010000033.1:0-40652 GCF_025142895.1 Paenibacillus sp. p3-SID867 | reverse complement strand
TTGAATTAAATGTATAAAAAATAGCTGTCGAGACTTTCTCGACAGCCTGGAGAGACGCCGGAGCGGCGTCTCTCTTTGCTTTCTCATATCCTTGGAACTAGTTGCTCAAGCCGGGCGAAAGGTCAGCCCTTCTTAAACACGGCCGCCTGATTCGTGTCCGGATCCCGAAACTGCCACAGGCGACTTTTTTTATATTGGTATAATGATTGCTATTTATGGCAGCCCTAAGCCAAGTGACATCACGCTGCTTACTTGGAATCCGCCTTCGGAATGATTGTCTTGGCAATGCGTATCAGCTCTTCGGCAGCGATGTCACCCGTGGTAGAGTTGAGCGAAAGCATGTAGTGATGTCCGGTGGTTGGTTCTTCATAGACCCAGTCCAGCTGCGCCAGCTGCGCCGAGTTTCCGCCGCTCCACGTTTTTTGCAGCACGTCCTGCCCGTTGATCTCGATTTTCCGGCTGGTCATGCCCGTGCTCTCGTCCCAGTAGGAGGTCACGCTCCCGTGGTCCCCGTTATTCAGAATGGTAAGGGAGACTTTTTTATTGCCGCTGGCATAATATACCGTCGAAAGCCAGAATTGATCGGTGAACTTCACCGGCATCAGGGCGTAGTCCTTCCCGGAGGCTTTGGCTTTTTCAAGCAGCTTTTTGGCGATGTCGGCTTTTTCCTGCTCGGTCAGCGGGGTCACATCAGTCTCGCGTTCCATGTGCACGCTGGCGTTTTTGAACGTATATGTGCCCGAACCGGACAGTTCCTTGGCCAGCGGCAAACCGGGCACGTTCACCATGCTTTGCAGCTTGGCGAAATCCTTGACGGCATGCGGAGTGGATTTGATGTCGATGACATGCTTTGGATTATCCGGTACGACGTAAATGATGGCGGCTTCGCCCGGTTTGATCTGTTCGTCCCAGATGGTGTTCATGAGATGTATGCGGTTCAGTTCCTTTTTTGAATAGTTTTTTGGTGAAGGCGCCTGAGCGTCCGATTTCTCCTCATAGAGAACTTCCCCTTTGCTGTTGGTTAAGGAATGGTACTGTACGGCGGCAAATCCGGTCGATGCGGTAAGCAGCATGCCGGCCATTAAGAGAATGCTAACTTTGTATTTCACAAAAAATCGCTCCTTTTTAAGTTGTTTTTCCCGAATTTGGTTCATGACGTGTTCCTGGAGGGCCGTCCCCGGCGGTTCAACCCTTTGAAAGAGTGGTTTCAGGTCCTGATCGTTGTCCTTGCTCATTCGTTTCTTCCCCCTCTGCCATGGCGTAATGTTTGCGGAACTTGGCTGCGGCCCGCTCATATTTTTTCCTGAGATAGGTCGTGTTGTGTTTCAAAATCAGGCTGATCTCTTGATAGCTCTTGTCCTCGACACAGCGCAGGATGAGCAGGCTTCGTTCCTCGGCGGTCAGCCTGGCCAGCGCCCGGAGCACGGATGGATTGTAGTATTTGTGCTCGATGACCTGATCGACATGCCGGTTATCCTGATCCTTCTGATACAGAAAGGGGAGGAATCGGGATAGCTTTCGCTTGCGGAGGTAGTCGATGCACTGGTTGCAGGCGATGCTGTACAGCCAGGCTTCGAAGGGCTTGTCCGGTTCGAATTTAGATAGATTGCGGTAAGCTTTCAGAAAAGCTTCCTGGGTGCAATCTTCGGCTTCGGCATAGTCGCCAAGCATGTGATAGCAATAGTTGAAGATGGCTTTATTGCAACGGTTCATGATCAGCTCATATTTGTCGATCTCTCCCTTCAAAACATCAGCAACGATCTGATGGAATGCTGGTTCATCCAAGTGGTTTCACCCCTTTACAATTTGTATTACGTTTGGGCAAAGCACAAATGTGACAAATGGATTCAATAAATTTTGTTTGCAGGAGAGGGCATTCGGCAAAATCGAGTTGGAGTAAGCGGTGCCCTGAATGGGTTGGGGAGAATTCTGCAACAAAAAGAGAGACGCCGGAGCGGCGTCTCTCTTTGCTGATTCATATTCTTAGCAATCGTGGCTTCACTGGGACCAGTGGTTAATCCGCTTTGAGCCCGGCTGCTTGGGTTCGATATTTGGAATCAAGGGAACCGCAGCTTCCCGCAATCTTAATAGATCGCCTTGGCATCCGCCGGCAGCTGCCGGACATGCTGCAGGAAGCCCGTTACGCGTTGATCCTGCCCCATATCATATTCAAAGCCCAGCTGCTCAGCAACATCCAGCGCGGTTCTGCGGAACAGCGCTCCCATCGTAAACAACGCCTCCCACACTTCTTCGTAGGTTCCGCGCGGGTAGGTGGACATCAGCTCGTTCCAACTGTCCGCAGACAGGTAGTTTTTCAAGTACTTGCCGTTCTTGCCCACGCTGAGCGAGAAATCGGTTTGGGCGCCCACCTGCCACTCCAGCATTTTCATCAGCATCGGCCGCATGATGTTGTGGAAGTGGTCTTGGGCATACAGTATTTCTTCCCGCCACAAGCCCTTGGCTACATACGTGGATACCCACCAGAACTCATTGCAACAATCCTCGAAAAAGGCTGCGGACGGACGCTTTACCCAAAAATCCTCGTCAGACGGAGCCGGAATCGTCGGGAACGCCTGATCTTTATCCATTAGGATTCGGATCAGTTTGTCCTCCTTGCAGTATTTTTCCTTCTCCTCAATGGGAATCAGAGTCATGTCAATCCGGTTGCCGTCGGTAAACAACATCAGGTACGAGAACCAACCTCCCAGATCCGGGGGGAACAGGGCCATGTTTTCGGGCGTCTGCAGAATAATCCGTTCACCGAAGACGTCAATCCAATCCGGGTCCTGAATAAAGCTCTCCATGTCCGTAACATGAAAGCTGATATCGTAATCCTGAAATATATCCTTAGGCACGTTGGGGTTGGTTCGGGAGCCTTCCAGGGTAACGGCCCGAACCCGTTCGTCGCGGGCTGCGTAGCCCAATACCAAATCCATCATTTCTTGCTCGCTTCTCATGTTATCCAGCCTCCGCATTCATATTTAGATTACTCATAATTTGAATCGGGCAGGTCAGGAGGTCCACGAATTCGGACCGTGGAAGCACGGCAGGGATATGGAGCATGTTATAACTTGTTCAACCGCTTTTTCATGAGGAGATCTCCTTTCGCGGGTTATGCATTTATCTATATTAATTCTTCATGGCCTTAAAAGATTCCTCCGTAGCCTCAAGCGTAGCCTCAATGTCGGCATCCGTATGGGCGGTGGTCATGAACCAGGCCTCGTACTTGGAAGGAGCCAGGTTCACGCCGCGGTCCAGCATGTGGCGGAAGAAGGCTGCAAAGGCTTCGCCGTCGGTGTCCTGGGCTTCGTCATAGTTCGTAACCGGATGGTCGCAGAAGTGAGTGGAGAAGGAGCCCCGGATGCGGTTGATTGTGAGCGGAATGCCGTGGCGGTCGGCGGATGCCTGCAAGCCTTCCGTCAGCTTGATGGTCAATCGCTCCATTTCTTCGTATACGCCTTCACCCTGCAGAACCTCCAAGCAAGCGATTCCGGCGGCGATGGAGGCTGGATTACCCGCCATGGTTCCTGCCTGATAAGCAGGACCGAGCGGCGCGACCTGTTCCATCACGTGTTTACGGCCGCCATAGGCGCCGATAGGCAGACCGCCGCCGATGATTTTGCCAAGCGCCGTAAGATCCGGCTGAATCGCCTCGTGATTGTTCAGACCGGCATAGGTTTGGGTAGATCCATAGTGGAAGCGGAAAGCGCTGATAACTTCGTCATAGATGACCAATGAGCCGTTATCGTGCGTCATCTGGCATAAGCCTTCGAGAAATCCCGGCTTCGGCATCACCATGCCGAAGTTGCCGACGATCGGCTCCACCATAACGGCAGCCACATCATCGCCCCATGCGTCGAGGGCAGCGCGCAGGCCTTCCAGATCGTTGAACGGAACGGTAATGACTTCCGTTGCAATGCTGGCCGGGATCCCGGCGCTGTCCGGAATGCCGAGCGTGGAAGGGCCGGAGCCTGCTGCCACGAGGACAAGATCGGAATGGCCATGGTAGCAGCCGGCGAACTTGATGATTTTGTTGCGTTTGGTGTAGGCGCGGGCGACCCGGATCGTGGTCATGACCGCCTCGGTGCCGGAATTGACGAAACGCACTTTATCCATGGACGGGATGGCAGCCTTCAGCATTTTGGCCAAAGTGATCTCAAGCTCCGTTGGGGTCCCGTAGAGGGTGCCGTTTTGAGCTGCTGCCGTGATTGCTGCCGTAATATGGGGATGGGCATGTCCGGTTATGATCGGGCCATAGGCTGCCAAATAATCGATATAGCGATTGCCGTCCTCGTCCCAGAAGTGAGCTCCATTCGCGCGTTTCATGAAAACGGGGGCGCCGCCGCCTACGGCTTTGAACGAACGGGAGGGGCTGTTTACGCCGCCTACGATATGCTGCAGCGCTTCTTGATATAGAGTTTCTGAACGGTTTCTTGATGTTGTCATTATCATTAACTTCCTTTCTTCATGAAGCAGGACAGGCAGCTAAAATGACATAGCTCCTGTCCTGCTTGCTGTAAGTGTATTAGTTACGATCCGTTGTTGCAGATGGAACAGTAGAGCTATCCGAATGACCATTCTCAGAATCGTCATTCTCAGAACCAGTGGTTTCAGAATTGTTTTCCGTACCTTGGCTGCCTTCTGTCTCAGGATCAGGCGTTGGCGGATTTAAGATGTCCTGGATATACTGTTTCAGCGTATCCGAATTACCGACCGTTAGAACGGCTGCCCCGCCGATATGTTCTTCCTTCAGGAGCTTCATCGGAGGCACCTGTTCGCTGCCGCTCATTTTACTCTTGTAGGCAACGTTCGCAAGCTTCCACATATCCTCAACATCGAGATTGGTATCGATATACGGGCTGACGGACTTCAGAATGTCCGGAAGCTTCATGATGGAAGTGGTGGTCTGCATTTTCTTGGCTACGGCCTTCAAGAGCTCGCGCTGACGCTCGGTGCGGGTAAAGTCGCCCATCGCATCATAGCGGAACCGCACATATTGCAGCGCCGCATTGCCATCCAGATGCTGCATGCCTTGCTTCAACTCGATGTCGTATTCGTTTTTGTCAGCTTTACTGGAATAGTTCATGTCCTTCTCAACATAGAAATCAACCCCGCCAACGGAATCAACCAGCTTCATGAAGCCCTGGAAATCCGTATAGACGTAGTATTGAACCGGAATGCCCAGCAGATCGCCTACTGCCTTCATGGCCGTATTTGGGCCGTGTGTAATGGCTGTATTGATTCGGTTTCTGTCATATCCGGGTATTTCTACGTAAGTATCGCGCAAAATAGAGAATAAGTGCATTTTCTTCTTCACGGGATCAATCGAGGCAACAAGCATACTGTCGGAACGAGGAATTTCGCCTTCCTCAAAACCGCGCGCATCCACGCCCATCAGCAGAATGTTAACCGTCTCCGTTCCTTCCCACTCGGGTGGCGCTGGAACTTTGGCATCTACCTTTTCAATTTCACGAAAAGGGGAGGATTCACCTGATTTCTGAAGACTCTGCAAGCCGTCGTAGAACGATGCCGCATAATAAATGCCGTAACCAATAATAGCGGCGAGGATGAGGCTGACACTCCATATAATCGTCTTCTTTGTTTTTTTGGTCATTGTGTTCTTCCTTTCGGATTACGCTGATGAATGAATTCGATAGAACATTTGAACATTCGACATTCATTCTATTATAATTTTTTTCGAAAAGACAATCAATTTTCGGGACTAAAGTCCTTATTTTAGGAGTTGAGCCTTATCGCAGATCAAACGCAGTTGACAGTTGGAAGCCAGGTGCCGGATTTTTCACTTCCGGCTTCGAACGGGGAGAAGGTAGCTTTAAGCGATTTTCGTGGACGTAAAGTCGTGCTGTTCTTCTATCCGAAAAATATGACCCCGACCTGCACGGAAGAGGCTTGCAGCTTCCGGGACCATAATGGAAGCTTGGAGCAGGCAGGGGCAGTCGTGATCGGGATTAGTCCGGATCCCTTGAAATCCCATGCCAAATTCATCGATAAGCATAGCCTGCCCTACTTGCTCTTGTCTGATGAGGAGCATAAGGTAAGCGAAATGTTTGACGTGTGGCAGATGAAGAAGATGTTCGGCCGCGAGTATATGGGTATTGTACGCTCGACCTTCTTGATTGATGAGCAGGGAAAGCTGGCCGCCGAGTGGCGGAAAGTGAAAGTAAATGGTCATGTCGAAGCGGTTCTCGCAGCCGTGCTGTCATAGCTATATGAAGAACGGTCCCTCAGCATGCCTGAACAGGCATGATAAGGGAGCTTTTTTTAAATAAATAAGACCAGAGGTATAGGTCCGCGAAGGCGAAGGGGGCCACTGGCTGCCCTCAGCGGCTCGCCCGCGTTTGGCTATTTACCGAAAGCGAGCTGTTTCGGGCCGGCAGACATAGGATCCCCTGTATGCTGTAAAAACGAGCTGTTTTTGAACCCATTTGGACACTCGATCCGCTATTTACCGAAAACCGATCCATTTGGGAGGCCATCCGGACAGAGGATCCGTTAATGCACCCAAAATCACGAATTTAGCCCGTAATATCTTGCAATAGCGGATCTCATGTCCTCACACCTCCATTAAAGGGCAGAAAACAAAGGAATAGCGGAACCACAGTCCTCGAATATCATCAAATACCGCTAATCCAGGAGAATCAAGCTGTTTGGGAGTACCATGCCCTGTTGCCGTCATTCGCCTGGTCCCCGTCGATTCCAGGGCCCAGTCACAAGGGCTTTTAGCGCGTTCACGGCATTGCCCCAAGAAGGTTCCGTTGCCCTCAAGGGTGGCGAATACGACATTGCCGGAAGAAACGGAGAAGACTCGCACGTCCGCGCCATTTTCTTGTTTGCCCGGATGTTCTATCATCCCTTCCGGTTGTAAAATATCAAATCCTAGTCTTTTTTTGAAACGCCCTCCATATAATCTATCAGGAAGCCGAACTCATAGAAACGATGGAGGTAGAGTTGATAATGAAAAATATGGTGCGGGTAACATCAATTGCGGTATTTTTCGGCGTGTTGGCATTGCTGATCATGATCGGTATGGGGCTTGAGGTCCAGCGGCCGATAGACATATATGTGGAACAGGCTCCTCTGGCATCGGCGCCAATGACAGCAACTCGGCAGGATGTACAGGTGAAGCCCGAAGAGGCCAGCCTGCCAATCGTCACGACTGCATTCAAGAATACACCGGCCGTGAACGCCGCACCTGTTCAATATAAGAAACAAAGTGACAAAACGGTATACCTGACATTTGACGACGGGCCATCGGATCTGACGCTGGATGTTCTGGATATTTTGAAGCGCGAAGGAATTAAAGGCACATTTTTTGTACTGGGCAAGGAGGCGGAGACCCGTCCCGAAATTATCAACCGGATCTATGAGGAAGGCCATGTGATTGGGAATCATACATATGATCATCGTTATGACGAGCTCTACGGACATTTTCAGGATTTCTGGGGGCAGATTAAGAAAACGGAGGAAATTATTCGTTTAATTACGGGTGAACGGCCGCAGCTGGTCAGAGCTCCCGGGGGGACGGCCGGACATTTTGACGAAGCCTATTTTCAATACATGAAGCAGGGGGGATATCAAGTATTCGATTGGAACGTCGACAGCGGCGATTCCAGGTATCGAGGTGTTCCGGTTAAAGACATCGTCAAAGGGGCAACCACCAAAGTGAACGGCAATGAGTCGATCGTGCTTCTTCATGACGGTAAAGGGCATGCTGAGAGCGTCAAGGCCCTGCCGGAGATTATTTCCTATTATAAAAAGCAAGGTTATGCCTTTGACGTATTGTCTCCGGAGATCCAGCCTGTTCAATTTCGTGCCCAGCCGAGTGCTCGTAAGGCTTCTCAGCCTTCAAAGCAGTGGATTCGCGAACATGTCACAGCCAATGCCGCGCTATTTGAGACCGGGAGAACGCTTGCTGTGGAATTTGGAGGAATGGAGACTGCATTCGCGGCAGGTGAATACAAAATGGTGGACGGCCGGTTGATGGTACCGCTGCGATCCCTGGTGGAGCGGCTCGGCGGAAGCGTGACCTGGAAGTCTCACAACAAGACCGTACAGGTGACGCTTGCTGGGAATCGCTGGGAAGCGGACCCGGTGGGTGGCTTGTTATTCCCCATGCAAACAGGGGGCAAACCGGTGTCTTCGGATGTTCATTTAATCGGCGGTACGGCTTGGATCCCGCTTCGGGAAGCGCTTGACTTTTCCGGCCGCCCTGTTACAAGAGTTACATATGAAGAAAGCGAGTATCGCGTTCTAACTTTGTAGTCGAAAATTGCATTTTATGTTTGTAATTATGCTTCACAAGTTATAGACTAGTACTTAGAGATATTTATCACAATCCCTAAGATTGTTTCCGAATAAAGGAGGGGGAAGTTTCCCCCTGCTTTATTTTTGGCGATAGTGAGTCACCCATAAGTTCGCACTTTTGTAAGTGATGCATAATAGATACCGGTTATCCCAAAATTAAAGCTAGCCGGTTCGATCGTCGCCAAGTTCATCTTGGGAATTCACTTAAAGAAAAGGAGGCAATTCTTTATGACAGAAACATCTTCTCCACAGCCGTCCGAAACTCCGGAAAATGTTGTAGGAAACCAAGAAGCTGCGGCGTCCAGCCGTCCTGATGTGCTGCTCGAACAACTGCTCAAGCCCGAGGTTCAGGAATCCCTCACAACTCTCGTGGACAATCTTCCAAAACTTACGGAAATGCTGACCGTCATGACTAAAGCTTATGACTTCGGTAAATCCGTAGCTACGGATCCCGTGCTTGCGGAAGACACCATGGCTTCCCTTAGCGGATTCGCGAAGCCAATCACGACAGCAGCAAAAAGCGTTGCATCTGCAGCTATCGAAGCCGGAGACCGTGTACACGCTCAAGGCGACCAAGCTCAGATCGGCGTATTTGGTCTGATGAAAATGCTGAAAGATCCTCAGGTTCAAAAGGGTCTTCGCTATGCTCAGGCTTTTTTGGACGTTCTTAACGAGCGCGACCAACAAAACAAGCGTTAATCCATAATCATACGAAGAACGGAGGATGGTCATGTCTAAACATATTTTAATTTTGGGCGGAGGCTATGGCGGCTTGCTTAGTGCGCTTTCTGCACGCGAGCATTTTGGTGCTGCTGCAAAAATCACGCTGATCAACCGTTTCCCAACCCATCAGATCATTACGGAATTGCACCGTCTGGCAGCAGGCAACATCGCAGAGAAAGCAGTAGCTTTGCCGCTCGACAAGCTTCTGCGCGGCGCGAACGTTGACCTGCGCATCGGCAACGTTAAGGAAATCAAGCCGGATGAGCGTTCGGTTTCCCTCGATGACGGCGGAAACTTCACCTATGATGCCCTGGTTATCGCACTGGGCAGCGAAACGGCATTCTTCGGCATTCCGGGACTGCAAGAGAACAGCTTCATTCTGAAGTCCGTGAACGATGCTAATCGTCTGCGTGCTCATGTGGAGTCCCGCATTGCGGAATACAGCAAAACGAAAAACAAAGCGGACGCTACCATCGTGGTTGGCGGCGGCGGCTTGACTGGCGTTGAGCTTGTTGGTGAATATGCCGATATGAGAAGCGAGCTGGCTCGCAAATACGGTATCGACCCACAAGAAATCACGCTTTATTGTGTTGAAGCAGCTCCTTCGATTCTGCCGGGCTTCCCTGCTGAATTGGTTGACCGCGCGACAACAAGCCTGCAGAAACGCGGCGTGAACTTCCTGACCGGATTGCCGATCACCAAAATGGACGGTACAACTGTTGAACTGAAAGACGGCAGCACGATCGAAACCAGCACATTGGTATGGACTGGCGGCGTACAGGGCAACTCCGTTGTGGCTAACTGCGGCATCGAAGTCAATCGCGGACGTGCGGTTGTTAACGAATTCCTGCAATCCGCATCTCACCCTGATGTATACGTTGCAGGCGACAGCGCGGTGGTTATGGGACCTGAAGGCCGTCCATACCCGCCAACGGCACAGCTCGCATGGCAAATGGGCGAGCTGATCGGCTACAACATCTTCGCTCAATTGAACGGCGGCGCACCAGCTTCGTTCACACCGGTATTCTCCGGTACGCTCGGCAGCTTGGGACGTAAAGATGCCATCGGTACCATTGGCGCTAACAAGACCCAATTGAAAGGTCTGCCTGCAACCTTGATGAAAGAAGCAAGTAACATGCGTTACCTGTCCCACATCAACGGTTTGTTTACACTGGCTTACTAAGCCTAGAAGGCGGCATTATATCCACATATAAAGAGATGGGCCCGAGATTTTCGGGTCCATCTTTTTTTTATTTGCGCAGTCCAAACATAAGCAGATGGACTTAGGGACATCGACATGAAAACATAATACGATGATTACACCCGGGAGCGAGGGATATAACAGGATCTTCATGGTGCTCCGGAGCGGGATGTTAGAGAAGGAGGTAAGGGAAAGGCAGAAGGTGAAAAGGAAGATGAAAGAAGGTCAAACAGTTATGTAAGCGCTATCGTAAAAGGTTCGCAGTTTTCATTTTATGAAACGGAGGGAGCTTGTATGCGGGGATATCATCGTCTTCATTCCATTGTCACTCAACTGTTTTTGTTTTTTTTCATCGGCACAACACTCCCGGTTCTCATTATGGGGTTCCTGTCGTATAACAAATCGGCCTCGATCGTGGAGGAACAGGTTAGTAAAGTGGCTTCCCTCACCATCACCCAAGTCAGTGACAAGCTGAACATGTTCTTCAAGAAGCTGGACGACTCCTCGATGATGGTGCTGAACAGCAAGGTGGTTCACGGCATACTAGAGGATCAGAATATCAGTAAGTATGACCTGACCTTGAAGGTGAAGGAGGGGAAGGACCTGCTGACCTCCATCATGATTAACTCGCCGGAGATATTGGACGTGTACGTGTTTGACGTGCAACGTAACAATTCGGTTCTCAGTGCCGATTCCTTGATGTCCATCCCGGACCAGTGGGATTCTCCATGGTATCGATCGATTCTGGAGGCGAACGGACAGGCGGTATGGTTCGGCTTGTCGGATACCTCCTACCTGAAGCAAACGGGAATGGGATTTCCGGTCTTCGGACTAGGTCGGGCGATTCGGAGCTGGGATACAGGGGAGATTGTCGGAGTCATGTTTATCGAGATTATGGGGGATGTCCTGATCGATGAATTAAACCACGTCCAGTTCGGGGACACGGGGTATATGTACGTGGCCAATGACGAGAATCGTTACTTCTATCATCCGGATCCTTCGATGTACGGGAGGCAGTCCCGGATCAAGCTGCCCTCGGATTTGACGGAATATAACTTAAACAACAACAAAACGCTGATGATCCCCTCGCGCCTGAACAACGGCTGGCATGTGGTAGGCATGGTGCCGCTGAAGGAACTAACGGCCGATTCCGCCAGCATCCGGAGCTTCACGGTCTGGATTGTATTCGGATCGATTCTGGCAGCGATCGGCATGGGTTATTTCATGACGCGGAGAATCGGCAATCCGCTCGTTCACCTGAGCCGCTTGATGCGCAGAAGCGAGGCAGGCGATTTATCGGTCCGCAGCAAGAATGTAGGACCCAGCGAGATCGGTCAGCTGGGCAGAAGCTTCAACAAAATGATAGAGCAGATCGACCTCCTAATCCGGCGCATCGCCGCGGAGGAGTCCGAGAAGAAAAAAGCCGAAATCCGCGCGCTGCGGTATCAGATCAATCCCCATTTTCTCTACAATACGCTGAACTCGATCCGCTGGATGGCCAAGCTGAACCGGACGAATGACGTGGATCAATCGGTTACGGCCCTTGTTCATCTGCTGGAGGGGAGCCTGGAGCGCAATGGGGTGTTCATACGCCTTGGCGATGAACTGGAGCTGCTTCGCAAATATATGATCATTCAGAATTACCGCTATGACCACCAAATCGAGTTAAGGATCGATTGCCCTGAGGAGATGGAGGGCCTTTATGTTCCCCGGATGCTGCTGCAGCCGATCGTGGAGAATGCGATCTTTCACGGAATTGCCCCGCTTGATGAAAGGGGCGTCATTCAGATCCGGATAACATCGCAGCAGCAGGATGTCATGGTGCGGATCGAGGACAATGGAATCGGCATTAAGCCTGAACGAATAAAAGGACTGCTGTCCTATGAGCAGGATCACTCCAAGCATGGCATGACCCATATCGGCCTGCGTCATGTTCACCAAACGGTTCAGCTGTATTACGGCAGCAGATATGGGGTATGGGTGGAAAGCCCGGAAGACGGAGGAACGCGGGTCACAATCACGTTTGCGAGACAAAGGGGGGACGATTATGTACAGAGTGCTGCTCGTGGATGACGAAGCGATCGCGCGTACGGGGCTGCGCTCGACCTTCGACTGGGAGAAATACGGTTACCGGCTTGTGGGCGAGGCCTCGAATGGACAGCGGGCCATGAAGTGGATCGTAAACGGGGATTTGGACATTCTGATCACGGATATCGCGATGCCGGTCATGGACGGGTTGGAACTGACCCGTCGGACAAGGGAGCTTTGTCCTTGGGTAAAGGTACTGCTGCTCAGCTGTCATAGCGATTTCGAATACGTGCGCGAGGGCATCAGGCTTGGCGCTTCCGATTACATTCTCAAGCCGACGCTCGATGCGGACTCTCTGGCTGCCGTGCTTGATCACATGCGTCTGAAGCTGGAAGAGGAGAAGCAGATGCAGCGGATTCTGACCGAGCATGAGCAGCAGCAGCGGCTGAATAAGAAGAAGGCCGCCGAGAAAACGCTCTTTCAGGCGCTTTCCGGAGAGCCGGGCGCAATCGCCAGCCTGGAAGCACGAAATCTTAACGGCGATTATATGCTGGCCGTGCTCCAGCTTGATTCTGATCCAGGGGCTGGCACGGCCGGGGTGCAGCACAAGGATTGGCATGACGAGATCGAGCGATTGATGGAGCAGTTATATGACCAGGTGCCGGAGGCGCTGGCCGTTCGGCTGGAGACGGACCGGATCGCTGTGTGCTTGCCGTTAGGGGACGAAACAAATCGGCAGGTTTTAGAGCACGAAGCGGCTATCCGTCTGCCGATCCGATGCACCATGGGGCTCAGCAGGAGATATAACGGTATGGATAAGCTGCAGGAAGCGTTTCGAGAAGCTAGCGAGAGCCTGGAGGGCCTATTCTTCCATCGAGATCAACAGATTCTTCGGGCAGAGGAGCTCCCTCTTACTGATGCCGATTTGGCCCAGAAGACGTCTGCTTCCGAGATGCATTCCCTTAGAGCCGCCCTGGCGGTTGGAAACATGGTCAAAACTGAAGAGAGGCTGCAGTCAGTCATGCAGCGCTGGCAGCCCGGACGGATGAAAAAGCAGGAGGTCCTCCGGGAAGCAGAGGAACTTCTGAGCTTGCTCGCAATGTTTCATCTTCCCGGCGGCCCGCCGCTTCCGCAGATCGGGGAAGTGGGCAAGCTTCGTTCGGTGGAGGAAGTGAAGGAGCTGGTGCTCCAAGGCTTCCATACCTTGCGTGAGGAGGCTATGCGGCACCCTTTACCGGAATCCACGCTGCATGAGCGGATCGTGTTGCAGGCCGTTCAATATATTAAGGCGCGCTTTGCCGAGCCGATCTCCTTGCAGGAGGTGGCGGACGAAGTGGCCGTAAGCCGCAACTATTTTAGCGAAATGTTTAAGCGCGTCACCGGACACAACTTCATTGACTATGTGATTGATCTGCGGCTGAAACGGGCCAAGGAGCTGCTCTCCACCACATCGCTGCGCGTGTATGAAGTGGCGGATCGCTCGGGATTTAATGACGTGAAATACTTCAGCAAACTGTTCAAGAAGATGGTAGGCATGACGCCCGCGGAATACCAGGGACAGCATCGAAAATAATGGGAATTTCATAGGATCGGAAAAGAATCCACTTTTTCGGAACAAAATCCGTTCAAAAGCTTTTTGTCAAAATTTTATAATTAAAGCGTTTACAAGAGCTTGCCAGCGAGTCCAAATCTGGTTTGAATGGAGGAAATGAAATGACAAGGAAACAGGTGAGAGGGTCATTGCTTGCAATCATTCTTCTACTATCATCCATACTCCAAGCGTGTGGAGGCGGTGGAACATCAGAAGGTGGGGAGTCCGGAAGCGGTGAGAAGGTCAAGATCAAATGGGCGACCTGGGGAAATCCCGGCGAGCTTACCCGCTTTCAGGAGCTCACGAAGGACTTTAATAAGAAGCACTCGGACATTGAGGTCGAATTTATTCCGATTCCGGGCGAGTATGATCAGAAAATATTAACCCAATTAACAGGAGGGACCGCCCCGGATATCTTCTATGCGGGGGACGCCCTGGTCGTGAAACTGATCGAGAATCAGAGCATTGAGAATTTAACGCCGTATATGGACGCACCGGAAAGCGTGATCAAGAAGGAGGATTATTTTGAAGGCTTGTGGGGCGCAGCCGTTCGGGATGGTCAGACCTTCGGGGTGCCGGTGGACTGTAACCCGATGGTGCTGTGGTACAACAAGAAGGTGCTGAAGGAAGCAGGGATCACCGAGATGCCGGCCGATCTTCAGGCGAACGGACAGTGGACCTGGGACAAATTCAAGGAAATGTCGGACAAGATCCGGGACAGCAAAAAGTACGGCTACGTGCTGGATAACTCCTGGAACAGCTATCACAGCTGGGTTACTTCCAACGGCGGCCGAGTATACGACGACGAAGGGAACTTCGTAGCGGCTTCGGATCCGAAGGCGATGGAGGCGTTCCGCTTCCTGTACGACAACGTGAAATCCAAAAACATCACCTTCTCCGGCACGCTTCCCAAAGGGCAGGGCGGGGATGCCATGTTTATGTCCAACCAGGTCGGATTCGTTGCTGCAGGCCGCTGGTACCTGCCGCTGTTCAAGAAGAATCAAGGACTTGAATATGACGTGGTCACATGGCCAACCAATACCGGCAATAAAATCGAGCCGGCCGGTATCCCGACCGCATACATGGTGATGAACAAGGCATCGAAGAATAAGGAAGCGGCATACACCTTCTTCTCCGAGTACGTAAGCAAAGAGGGTCAACGTTTCCGCCTGCAGGGCGGCGGCAATGCTGTCCCGTCGGTACAGGGAACGGATGAAGTGGTGCTGGAAGGCAATCTGCCGGAGCATGCCCAGTTATTCCTGGACGCGCGTGAGATCGGGTATTCCCTGACTCCGTTCGAGGCCGGTATTCCCGGGCTTAGCCAGGATATTACGTCCAAGTTCGAGGCGTTGTGGCTGAAAGATCAGGATCTGGAAAGCTCGTTGAAGGATATTCAGGATATGGCCAACAAGAAAATTCAGGATTACAAGAGCGGCAAGAATTGATCCAGCTCTGGGGAGGAACGGTGAGATGAAATGAACACGCAGCCTGCAGGAAGCTCCGGAGCCGCTCCTTCTCCGGAGCGGATTCCGGAGAGGAGAACGACCTTAAAGAGCAAGACGTCCGACGGTTTATGGGGCTACTTTTTTATCTTCCCCCAGATGATCGGCTTGATCGCTTTTTCATTGGTCCCTCTCATCTCGGCTTTTGTCATCAGCATGATGAACTGGGACGGCATGGGAGCCAAGAAGTTTATCGGTCTCCAAAATTTCGTGTCCCAGCTTCAGGATGAGGAGTTCCACATCGCACTGGTGAACACGGTGTATTACACGATTCTGTCGGTACCGACAGGCATCGTTCTCGCCATGCTGGTAGCGGTAGGCTTGAACCGGGTTCGCGGGAAGATTCTGTACCGGCTGATCTACTTCATGCCGAACATTACGATGTCCGTTGCCGTCGCCGTTGTGTTTATGTGGCTGTTCAACGCCGACTTCGGCCTTATTAACATGTACCTGCAGCAGTGGTTCGGGATAACGGGCCCCTCCTGGCTGACGGATTCCAGGTACGTGATGCCTTCGATTGCCCTGCTGAGCGTCTGGATGGGGCTGGGAGGCAACATGGTGCTGTTCCTTGCCGGGCTTCAGGGCATATCGAGAAGTTATTACGAGGCAGCCGAGATTGACGGCGCCGGCAAATGGCAGCAGCTGATCCATATTACGATACCGCTGCTGTCCCCGACGACCTTTTTCGTAACGATCATGTCCATTATCGGTTCCTTTCAGGTGTTCGACCAGTCGTTTGTCATGACCTCCGGCGGGCCGGCGAAGGCCAGTTATACACTTGTCTATCACATCTATGAGACCGCCTTTGCGGACTTTACCTTTGGCAAGAGCACGGCATCGGCGGTCATCCTGTTCGTGATGATTCTGTCGCTTACCCTGTTCCAGATGAAAATGTCCAAGCGGTGGGTGCATTACGAAGACTGATGGTCGAACCTTTAGGAAGGAGGGAAAATGAATGATACATCGGGGATTGAGGATGTCCACCGTGGTGCTGCATATCGTGCTGATCCTAGGCGCCTGCATGATGGCCCTGCCGTTTGTGTGGATGGTGCTGAGCTCGCTCAAGGATTTGTCGCAAGTATTCGTCGTGCCGCCCAAGTGGATTCCGGACCCGTTCATCTGGTCCAATTATAAGGATTCGCTGACTGCGCTGCCGTTCGGGCGCGCGTATTTCAACAGCTTCTACATCAATATAATCGTCGTGGTTTCACAGCTGGTTACCTGCTCTATGGCAGCTTATGCTTTTGCCAAAATCACATTCCCGTTCCGGGAGCCGCTGTTCATTCTGTTTCTGGCAACCATGATGGTGCCGGGACAAGTGACCATTATTCCGCTTTATTTGATCATGAAAAATATCGGATGGCTGGATACGCATCTGGCGATTATCGTCCCTTCTGCGCTGCTGAACGCCTTCGGGGTGTTTCTGCTCCGGCAATTCTTCAGAGGCATTCCGAAGGAAATGGAAGAGGCCGCCATCGTCGACGGCGCGAATCGCTGGACGATCTACGCCCGCATCATGCTTCCTCTAATCAAACCGGCTTTATCGGCACTCGGGATTTTTACCTTTCTCGGGATGTGGAACAACTTCTTTAACCCGCTGATATTTCTCAGCAGCACGGATAAGTTTACCGTGCCGATGATGCTGAATTTGTACCGGGGCATGTATTCAACGGATTGGACACTGATGATGGCGGGGGCCTCCATTGCGCTCGTCCCGGTTCTCATCGTGTATATCATCGGGCAGAAATATATTATTGAAGGCGTTACTTTATCCGGAATTAAGGGGTAGGCGAGCTTAAGCAGCCCGTAAGCGGAGTTCTTGTATAGGAACCCCGCTTACGGGTTATTTGTGTTCTGATCAGGATACCAATATAAAAGCAGAGGAGCTGCAGTATATTCTCACAGATATACTAGTATGGTAGTATAAGGTAAAATGAGTACGCTTACATCTGACATATCATGAAGGGGGACGAGGGTATTGTTCAATGTACTTCTGGTGGACGATGAACCATGGGTTCTGGAAGGACTTCGAACCATGATCGATTGGAACCGGTTTGGATTTCAAATATGCGGAGAAGCTCTGAGCGCTCCGGAAGCGCTAAAGTTAATGGAACAGTTGAAGCCCGAGCTGGTGATGACGGATATCCACATGCCAGTCCTGAACGGCCTGGAATTGATTGAGCACAGCAAACGGATACTGCCTCTCCCTCCGAAATTCGTTATTTTGAGCGGATATGATGATTTTGGGTACGCGCATCAAGCCATGCGCCAACGGGTCGCCGAGTATTTGCTGAAGCCGATTGATGACGAGGAGATCGAGGCTGTGCTTGCCAAGCTCAGCCATGAGATCCAGGACGAACTAGACGCTGAACGCAGCTACCGGAAGAAAGCGGGCCTTGCCGTCCATTATTTGTTGAACCGGCTCATTCGTGACGAGTTGAGCCCTGATTTGGCCGAGCAAGCCAGCAAAGCGATGCAAATCCAGGGTGAGCCGCTGCTGCAGTGCCTATTGATTGAAATAGGGATTACTGAAACGGGAGTGGATTGGATCGAATGGATGGCCGATTACGGGCCCCCGAGCTTACTGGGATGCTTCCAGGACAATAGCGGGAGCATCGGAGTGGTGCTGCATGTCGAGCATTCGACTCCGGATGAGGTCATGGAGACTGCGCTGCAGTTGCAGTCTGCTCTGGCCCGGGAGCTTGAAGGGCCGGTTATCGTGGCGTTAAGCGGCACAGGGGAGGGAATCCAGGCGATCGGAAAGCTTTACAGGCAAAGCGCGGAGGTGCGCGACGATAAGCGAAGCCAAGGCCGAAGCGGCGTGTTTTGTTGCCAAGAACCGAGAGGAGCCGAGCGGCTCCGGGGACTTCCCTGCGGATGGATGGACAAATTGCTTTCCATGATTATGGCGGGGGAGCATGCGTCCATCGAGTCATGCTTGGCGCGGATTTTTGCGGCCATGCCCGATCATCTCCTCCACCTGAGGGCTTTTCAAGCCGATGTGGCCGATCTGGAATTGAAGCTGTGTCGAAGAATCGCGGAAATGAATGGAGATCCGGATCTATTCATGAACCGGCTGCAAAGGAAGCTTGGTCATCTGAGTGATGCTTGCCATAAAGCGCCGTTGAAGAATTATATGCGGTTGCTCGCGTTTGAGGCCGCTTCGCAGCTGGAAGAGTTAAGCAAGCTTAACGAGCACAACACCATTTTTCAAGTGATTCAGTATGTCGACCGGGAGTACCGGAGCAGGCTTCAGCTTCAGGATTTGGCACGACATTTCCATATGAACGCCACCTATTTGGGGCAGCTGTTCAAGAAGCATGCTGGCAAGCCGTTCAAGGAATACCTGAATGACAAGCGGATCGAGGAGGCCAAGCTGCTGCTGAAACGGAGCGGAATGAAGGTTTCCGAGATTGCGCTCCATGTCGGGTTCCCGAACGCGGACTATTTTATCCATAAGTTTAAGTTGACAACCGGGATTCTGCCCTCGAATTACAAGAATCATGTTGAAAGCAAGCAGCGCTAAACCGGGAGGGTGCCTTCATGAAGAGGATGTTCAGGCTGGGGAATTTCGTCAACGATATTCCGTTGAAAACTAAATTTTTTCTTATTTTTGTCATTGGTGTACTGCTGCCTATTCTGGTGGTCAACCTCATCTTTATGGATCGGATGTCGGAGCTGATCCGGGAGAGAGAGGAGCAGAACCTCGATATCTCGATGGAGCGGGCTAGGAAGGATATTCATAATTTCATCGACGGCGGGGTGGCTGTAAGTCATGCGCTGAGTACGGATAAGACCCTTTACGAAATGCTCGATCGCGAGTATGAGTCCCAGCTGGACTTCTACGAAACCTTTGATGAGCAGCTCCGGAATCGGGTAACGAGCTACATACCGGTTAACAACCAGATTCAGCGGATTAGCATCTTCACCGAAAATTCCACCATTGTGTCCGGCGGCAATTATCATGTGATCAACGATAATGTGCTCGAGAGCGACTGGTATGCGTTGTGGAAGAGCTCGGCCCATCCGGTGCTGGTGGCGGCATACAGGGCTACGGAGGCAAGCAATTCGGCTTCGACGGTTCCGTATTTAAGCGTCATTGAGAAGATGGATTATTTTGATAGCTATTCCACTTATGAGAAGCTGCTTCGCATCGACATCGACCTGAGCAAGATCTATGACGTTATTGTACGGGAACGCGATTATCTGGATATGTATTTGGTGAACGAGAACAATGAGATTATTATGTCGGCCAGCAGCGGTTATGAAAGAGGGAAGTACAGCGCATATTCGAAGCTTGACCTGGAGCAATACGACGAAGAGGATCGGCATGTGTTCTCGATCGGAACGGCCAGGTACGTGAAGGGGTGGAAGCTGATCGGCATCAACCGGGGGAGTCGTATTACGAGCGCCATGCTGGATATGCAGCTGTTTACCGTTGTATTGGCAGCGGTTGTTACGCTGGTTGCGGCGGTCTTTATTACCGTTATGCTCCGGTCCTACAATTACCGGGTGAAGCGTTTGTCCCGTCATATGCAGAAGGTGAGCAACGAGAAATTCGACTTGATTGAACTGGACGAAGGCCGGGACGAAATCGGCGGACTCATCCGGAATTTCAATCAGATGACAGCGAAGATGAACTCCCTGATCAACAATGTGTACAAGCTGGAGATTCAGAAGAAAAGCCTGGAGATGGAGCGGGTTCGGGCTGAATTGAACTTTTTGCAGAGCCAGATGAATCCCCATTTCCTGTTCAATACCCTGAATGCGATATTGGTGGTCTGCACGAAGAATCGATACACGGATGTGACGGATATTATCAAAAGCTTGTCCAAGCTGCTTCGCAGACTCCTGAGCTGGAGAGAGGATTTGGTCTCCGTGGAGGAGGAAATCAGATTTATCGAAATGTATCTCAAAATCGAAAAATTCCGCTTTCGGGATAAATTCGAATATCAATTCAACATCGATTTGGAAGCGCTTCATTATAAAATTCCGAAAATGAGCATTCAGCCGCTCGTTGAGAATGCATGCAAATATGGCCTGCAGGCGATGGATGGAGCGGGTCTGGTGACCATAAGCGCTTCGGTTGCCCGTGATTATCTTCGCATCGTCATTACGGATAGCGGTAAGGGCATTGAGCAAAGCAAGCTACGGGACATTATTCTCTCGGTTCGCAACGAGCAGTTCTCGGGCAACAGCTTCGGCATTCGAAACGTATATCGGCGGCTGGAGCTGTACTACGACGATCATGTCATTTTCAACATTGCCAGCACCCCGAATCAAGGGACAACCGTTTCATTCGAGATTCCGATCCGGCTGTTGGAGTCCCGGGAGCATGAAGGCGGAGAGGGGGAGAACCATGCCTTTCAAAGTGCTGTTGATCGATGACGAACCGGGTGCGCTGGAAGGGCTGGCGCTGTGGATCGATTGGGAACGCTTGGGGTTTAGCGTCTGCGGAACCGCGGGCAACGGAGTGGAAGGCTTGAAGATGATTCATGGGCTTGCGCCGGATTTGGTCATTACCGATGTAAACATGCCGCTAATGGACGGGCTTCATATGATTGAAACCTGGCAGCAGCATCACCGGGATAGCGGTGTGAAATTTGCCATCATGAGCGGCTACAGTGAATTTGAATATGCAAGGAAGGCATTGCGGCACGGCATCCATCACTACATGCTGAAGCCTATTATTGCAGAGGAAGCCGAGGAGGAGCTCGGCAAGATTCATGCTGAGCTGATGCAGGAGCATCGCAGATTAAGCCTGAGCGCGATTGCTAAGAGGGAAGAGGATGTTTCGCTGATCATGCAAACGCTCTTGGAGATGCCGCTTAGGGCTAGCAGCCTGTCGAGGCTTCAGGTTTTATCCTCCGCCCATCAAGAGTGGAACGTATGTCTGATCCAAGCGGAGTCTGCCTTGTTTCCTGACGTCAAGGAAACCGTCGCCCGCTTGTCAGCCCACGCGAATTCGGAGTATGTCATCGATCTGGAATCGAACCGGCTTGGTTTGGTGAACGGTTATTCCCCTGACAACGGGAGCGTACCCTCAGGCACGATCCGCGAGCTGGTCCGCCATTATGCAGGACAGCGGCTGTTTATGGCTGTAGGAGAAGGCCAGCAGTCTCTGGTGCATATCCGTCGCTGCTACGAAACCGCCAAGGAAGCCATCGAGCATCAATTTTACGATCCGGCGTACGGCGGGATGATTTCATATGAAGAGGTACGGGATCGGCCGTTTCATTATCGTTACCCCACGAACCTGATGGATGATGTAATCAGGTCCGTGGAACTCCTCGACAAGAAGGGATACCGCGAGGCTGCCGGATTGGCTGCGTCCAGGTTTGCGGAGCAGCGAATCGCGCCGGGGATCGTGAAGAAAATGGTGATCCATGTTTTGTATAAAATCATGGATTTGGTGAGGGAGGCGGAAGGTGCGGAAGCTCGAATCCTGGCAGCGAAATCCAATGCAGCTGGATTAACGGACGGAATCTTCCATCTAAACGACTTGATGGGAGAGCTGCTGCGCTTCGGGGAAGAGTGCATCGAGCTTCTTCTCAAGGAGCAGGCCCGGCATTCGCAAGGCATAATCCAGGAGATTAACGATTATATTCGGCAGCACTACCGGGAGAATCTGACCATTAAGCGATTGGCGGAGCTTTTTTATCTGCATCCCGTCTATCTCGGCCAGCTGCTGATGCGTAAGAATGGGATTGGCTTCAACGAACTCATACATAATTTGCGGATTGAGGAAGCGGCCGCGCTGTTGAAGCAGAACAAGCTAAAGAACAGCGAAATCGCCGAAAGGGTCGGCTACACCCACTACAACCAATTCCTTAAGCATTTCGAAAAAAGATGGGGCATGGCACCGAATGAGTTCAAGAAGAGGATGTTCTAAAGTTTTTAAGGTTAATGCTTTAATTATAGTATAGTCCGCCTTTGAAAGCGCTTTTAAAATAAAGGAAGGTTACATGAAGGGGCGTATCGACCAACGATGTAACCACATTATGACGGAGGTGCTTTTATGGGGGGTAAGACAAAATCATGGCTTCGGCTCAGCACGGTGTTGCTGTTGTCGCTTTGCATCGTGCTTACGGGCTGCGGGGGCGGAAACGGGAATAGCGGGGCCCAGCCGGAAGCAAAGGACTCCGCAGAACAAACAACACCCGGGACGGACGGGGATAAGATCGAACCATTTGAGGTGAGTGTTTTTATCGGTCAGCCCGACCAGCAACCAACACCTGACAACAAGATTTATAAATTAATCAGGGAAAAGACAGGAGCATCCTTCAAATTCGAGTTCCTGGCAGGCGATATTGACCAGAAGCTCGGCGTTATGATTGCAGGCGGCGATTATCCTGACATGATGACAGCGAATCAAAAGCTGACAGCTGCCGGTGCCTTTATCCCGCTCGAGGATTTGATTGAAGAACATGCGCCAAACTTGAAGAAGCATTATGAGAAGTACTGGAACATGATGAAAGACCCGAATGACGGTCATATTTACAATCTTCCAAACTACGGTGTAACGAATGCGGACGTTAGCTCGTCTTGGTATTCGGGCCCGGCTTTCTGGATTCAGAAGGACGTGTTGGCAGAGGCGGGATATCCAGAGGTTAAAACCTTGGATCAATATTTTGACTTGATTAAACAATACAAGGAAAAGCATCCGAACATCGACGGTACGCCGACGATCGGCTTTGAAATTCTGAACTATGACTGGAAAAACTGGGGGCTGTTCAATGCTCCTCAGCATTTGATCGGTCATCCGAACGATGGCGGTGTGGTCGTTAAAGATGGCAAGGCGGAAATTTTTGCCGATAAGGACTATGCCAAACGCTATTATAAAAAGCTGAACGAGATGAATGCCCTGGGCATCATCGACAAAGAAACGTTCACTCAAAACTTCGACCAGTATATGGCGAAAATCTCCAGCGGCGCAGTTCTTGGTATGTTTGACCAGCACTGGAACTTCCAAAGCGCAGAAAACGCGCTGATTACCCAGAAGAAAGATGAAAGAACATATGTTGGTCTTCCGCTTGTATTTGATGAAGGCATCCGGGATCATTACAAAGATCGTCCGGCTCTGAACCTCAATAACGGATTCGGGATTACGGTCAATGCATCCGAAGAGCAGGCTATCAGAATTATTAAACTATTGGATACGCTGATTCAAGAAGATTGGCAAAAAATCTTGGCCTGGGGGATCGAAGGGGAAGATTACATCGTCAAAGATGGCCGATTCATGAAAACGCAAGAGCAGCGCGATCAGTTTACCGATGCAACCTGGAAGCTCGCGAATAAAGCCGATTCCTTCTACGGCCAAGCCCCAAAAATGGAAGGTTTATTCTCGGACGGCAACGCTACAGATGCGGCTGCCCAGCCTGAAGAAATTCTGGCAGGCATGAAAGAGTATGACAAGAACTTCCTCGCCCAATATGGATTCAACAGCTATGTCGACTTCTTCAGTCCGGCTCCCGAGAACGACATCGCTTACCCGGCATGGTCTGTCGACCTGGTAGACGGATCTGAAGCGAAAATCGTGAATACGAAGCAAAATGAGTTGTCCACGAAGTACTTACCAAAAGCCATTCTTGCTAAACCGGAAGAATTCGACAGCGTCTGGGATGAGTACGTCACTGATATCCGCAAGCTCAACATCAAGGCTTATGAAGATCGGATTAATGAAGTGCTGCAATGGAGAAGAGACACTTGGTCTGTTAAGTAAGGCAACGGAAGGTACATGAATCGGAAACGGGAAGGCTTCATGCCTTCCTTGTTTACGAAATATGGGGTTTTGGGGAGAACAAACTTATGGAAGAGACCTTTGTCAAAGACTCTGCCGTCCGGAAGCCTAAGACAAACAAGAAAATCACCTGGGCCGTACTCAAAGAACAGAGACAGTTGATCTATATGTCGGTGCCTCTGATGGCTTACATCATCTTGTTTGCCTACGTTCCTATTTGGGGATGGACCATGGCTTTCCAGGACTACAAGCCGGCTAGAGACTTTAGTGAACAGACGTGGGTAGGATTTAAACATTTTGAATTTCTTTTTAAGGATGAAAGTTTCCTGCAAGTGCTTCGCAATACGCTCGCAATGAGTGTTATCAATATGATTCTCGGCTTTACGACTGCAATTATCCTTGCATTGTTACTGAATGAAATCAAGAAAGTATTTTGGAAAAGAACCGTACAGACGATCTCCTATCTTCCGCACTTTCTATCCTGGATCATCGTAACCGGGATTGTGGCGACGAGCTTGGCTTCGGACGGAATCATCAATGATGTCCTTATGAAGCTGCATCTCATCAAGGAGCCGATCCAATGGCTCAGTGAAGGCAAATACTTCTGGGGAATCGTCGGAGCGTCGCATGTTTGGAAAGAAGTCGGCTGGAATACGATTATATATTTGGCTGCGATGGCATCCATCGACCCGGCGCTTTATGAGGCTGCCGATATGGACGGGGCAAGCCGCTATCGGAAAATGTTCCATGTTACTTTGCCGGGCATTAAGCCAACGATCATTATTCTGTTGATCATGCAGGTCGGTCACATTCTGGAAGCAGGCTTCGAGGTTCAATACTTGCTGGGCAACGGTCTTGTTGTCGACTGGTCGCAAACGATTGACATTTTCGTGCTGAAGTACGGGCTTGCCCAAGGCAATTACTCATTAGCAACGGCTGCCGGTATATTTAAAACGGTCGTTAGTGTGACGCTGTTATTGATTGCAAACGGAGTCGCGAAACGGCTAGGGGAAGAGAGGCTGCTATAATGGCAAATCAAACAATCAGCCCTGGGCCAGCAACTGCTGCCGCAGCGCCTAAATCCGTCAGAAAAAAAAGAGTAGAGCCGATCCTTTTTAATACATTCAATACCTTGTTTATGATTGGTCTTGTCGTTGTCACATTATATCCGTTTCTGAACACGATCGTCGTTTCCCTGAATGCGGGGAATGATACGATCCGGGGCGGAATCTATCTCTGGCCGAGGGAATTTACCTGGCAGAACTACAAGGCGGTATTTGCTTCGGGAACGATATATGACGCGTTCTGGATTTCCGTGGCACGAACGGTGCTTTCAACGTTGCTGAATCTGGTCTTGACCACGATGCTGGCGTATACGCTGAGCCGTCGGGAATATGTATTCCGCAAGCCGATTACATTGATCTTTATTCTGACGATGTACTTTAACGCAGGCTTGATTCCTGGATATTTTCTGATGAAGGACTTGCACCTGCTGAATTCGTTCTGGGTATATGTGATCCCGTCGATGATCAGCGCATTCAATATGATCGTTATCCGGACGTATATCGGAACGATTCCGGAAAGCTTGGTCGAATCGGCAAGAATTGACGGAGCCGGAGATTTTAAAATCTTCATCCGGATCATCTTCCCGCTGTGTAAGCCGGTGCTGGCAACCATTGCGCTGTTCGTGGCCGTGGGGGCTTGGAACTCCTGGTTCGATGCATTCATCTATACCTCCTCCCGCCAAGAGCTGAGCACTTTGCAGTATGAGCTGATGAAGCTGCTGTCATCCAGTATGAACGCGAACAGCAACCCGGCAGTGGCTGCAGGAGCCGGGATGACGCAGGACGCTGCGGTGAACATGGTAACGCCGATTTCGATTCGCGCTGCCGTAACGGTCGTGGCATCGGTTCCGATTCTGCTGGTTTATCCGTTCATGCAGAAATATTTCGTAGTCGGATTGAACGTGGGCAGCGTCAAGGAATAATCCAGGTTTCGCTATATGACAGACCATAAATGCAACTAATGAGGAGGCAAGCATTTCGTGTCTAAGAGAACAATCATTAGGAGGATCAGCCTGATGCTGATCGCGTCCCTGCTGCTCATTCCGCCCAGCCGGAGCGCAGCGGCGGTTGATCCGGCTCAAACGCCCGCTGATCAGGATCTTGTGATTCACCAGCATTTCGATGGCGGGACGGAGGGGTGGTTCAAACGGGGGACGGAGACGGTGACCTCGGCTACCTATGCATATGAAGGGACGGGGAGCCTGCTGACGGAGGGAAGGACGGCGAACTGGAACGGCCCGGGGTTTAATCTATCCGCCACGAATCGTCTGGACAAGGGGGCTACCTATGAAATTTCCGCTTATGTCCATCTGAAGGAAGGCACCCCAGGGTCTCAAAAGCTTCAGCTTGCGATCCAGCAAACGGGAGCCGAGCCGGAATATGTGAACTTCAGCAGCCCGGTCGATGTAACCGCCGACGGATGGGTGGAGGTAAAAGGCCGTTATAAATACGATGCTAATGCTTCGGCCCTGCAGGTGTATTTGCAGAGCCCGAGCAGTCCGGACGCCGCTTATTATATGGACGAATTCAAAGTCCGGCTGATTGAGCCGGCAACGGACCCGGGCGGTGGGACGCCGGGAGAGCATACGGTCGTATGGGATTTTGAAGACGGAACGACGATGGATTGGGGACCACGCGATTCGGAGACTCTAGAAGTTTTACCAGAAGCAGCCCATAGCGGCGGCTACGGCTTAAAGATCCATGAGCGGTCGAACAGCTGGAACGGGCCCAGCCAAGACGTTAAAGACATCATGGTGAGCCAAAAAACGTATACGATCTCAGCCTATGCGAGGCTTGAGCAGGCACCTGCCGCTCCGGTCAAAATATCCCTTTCGATGGAGAACAAAGCAGCGGGCGCAGCAGAAACGTCCTATACGACCGTTGCCTCAGCCTCCGCGAGCGGCACGGAGTGGGTGGAGCTGAAGGGAACCTTCGGCTTCAGTTCGGATATGGAAACTTTGAAGCTGTATGTGGAAACCTCGGATCTTTCCAATTTCTATGTCGATGACATTAAGCTCGCACTGCCGGGCTCGATTCAGACGGATATTCCCGCGCTGAAGGATGTGTATGCGGATTATTTTGAGATTGGGGCAGCCGTGGAGCCCAAGCATCTGTCCGGCGTGCACAAGGAGCTTCTGGATTACCATTACAACTCGCTTGTTGCCGAGAACGTGATGAAGCCGGAATCTCTCAGTCCGAGAGAGGGAACCTATAGCTTTACCAACGCGGATCTCATCAGGGATTATGCCAGGGATCATGGCATGAACCTTCGGTTCCATACGCTGCTGTGGCATCAGCAAGGAGCCGAATGGATGCTGAAGGATGATCAGGGCCAATATCTCGAAGCCACGCCGGAGAATAAAGCGCTCGTCCTTCAGAGACTGGAAGCTTATATTCACGAAGTGGTCGGCCGCTACAAGGGAGATGCCCGCGATTGGGACGTCGTGAACGAGGTCATTGACGAAGGGCGTCCGGACGGCATGCGGGACAGCCAGTGGTACCGGATAACGGGACTCGACTATATCCGGACCGCCTTTCATGCGGCACGAGATGCAGCCGGACCCGAGGCCAAGCTCTACATCAACGATTACAGCACGCACAACCCGAAGAAACGCGATTATTTGCTGAATCTTGTAAAACAGCTAAAGGCGGAAGGCGTTCCAATCGATGGCGTCGGCCATCAAACGCACATCAATATCAGCGGGCCGTCCATCCAGCAAATCTCGGATTCCATCCGGATGTTCGGCGAGGCCGGCTTTGATAATCAGCTCACCGAGCTGGACGTTTCGGTGTACACGAACAATACCGACACCTACCAGACCGTTCCCCAGGAATTGCTCGACAAGCAAGGCTATCGGTACAAAGAGCTGTTTGAAGAATTGAAGCGGCTGGATCAAATGGGCGCCGATGCAGGTGTGGAAGGGGGCTGGATCAGTAATGTCACCCTTTGGGGGATCGCAGACGACCATACCTGGCTGCATGACCGTCCCGCGGGTACGGGACGACAGGATGCCCCGTTTCCTTTTGACAAGCAGTATCAGGCCAAGCCAGCCTATTGGGGGATGGTCGATCCTTCCAGGCTAACGATAGTGAGAAAGACCGGAACGGCCGTGGAGGGGAAGGCGGTTATTGACGGACAGCCGGATTTCGCCTGGAATCTGGTTCCGTCATTTAAGACGGAGCAGCTTGGCTCGATATCTGCCGAATTTAAGACGCTATGGGACAGGGACCATGTCTACGTCAAGGTTGACGTGTCGGACGGCTCGATATCTCCCGGAGATCAGGCCGAAATATTCGCTGTAGTGAACGGTGCTGTGCAAAAAGCCGAGATTCAGCGTGGAGCCGCCAATACGGTCGAGACCGCTGCAGGTTACGCAGGGGAAGCCCTCCTCCAGTTAAACGGAGCAGGAGCGCTTGGCGGCGAGATTTATTTCGATGTCCGAGTAACGGATTCCGGTTCGGATGACGGCTCTGAGCATGGCAAGAACGGAGCGGTGGTGTCCTGGAGCGATCCAAGGCATGCCCAGGACAGCGATCAGGAGGGACTCGGCATTCTAACGCTCTCTGCTGCGCCGAAATCGGCCCAGGCCGGCTATGGCACCCCAACGGTAGACGGCGAACTCGACGGCATCTGGAAGGATGCCGGGGAACTGGCAACCGACGTGTGGGTCGAGGGAAACAGCGGCGCGACCGCCACATTCCGGACGCTATGGGATGAGAATCACCTGTACGTTTATGCCATCATTAACGACAGCTTGCTATCGGATGCGAGTCCCAACGTATGGGAGCAGGATTCGGTAGAGATTTTTGTGGATCAGAATAATGGAAAGACGGATGTTTACCAAGAAGATGATGGACAGTACCGGATGAACTTCAACAATGCGCGTTCCTTCGGCGGTCATGCGGGCGAGGATAATTTCGTTTCCGCTGCGAAGGTTATCGAGGGCGGATATGTCGTTGAAGCAGCGATCCGCTTGGATAAGATCAAACCTGAGAAAGGGACGGTGATCGGGTTCGATTTTCAGGTGAACAACGATGAAGACGGCCAAGGTACAAGAGACAGTGTGGCCATATGGTCGGATCCGACCGGCCAATCCTATCAGAACACGACCCGATTCGGCGTGCTGGAATTTACGAATAGCTCCGCTCCCGGTGGAGGAAATGGAGACGGCGGAGAACATAGTGGGGGCGGTAACGGCGGTAACGGTGGAAGCGGCGGAACTGCGGGCGGTGGCGGAAGCAGTCCGAGTCCAGCACCAAGTACGTCTTCACTCGAAATCCGGAACCATGACGGGCGGATTATAGTTGGAGTCTCGAGCCGAGTGCTTCAGCAGGCAATGGAAAAGGCTGTGGCTGGAACTACCGGAACGAAGCGGGCGCTTGTTAACGTTCCGGCGCAGAAAGGAGCCCAGTCCTATGACATTCTGCTGCCGGGTAAGTGGCTGCTGGAGAATCCGCAGGCAGTTCTCCTAGTCCAAACGGAGTTCGGTACGCTGGAAATGCCAAGCGTGTTGATTCAGGGGACCGGTGTAACGGATACGGAAACCGTAACGCTGCGTCTGGAGAAATCATCGGGCGGCAATCTGGATGCGGCCCTTCGCGAGGAGATCGGCGATCGTCCGGTGTTCCGGGCAGAGGTTCTTGCTGGCGAGCGGGCTTTGTCCTGGAAACAGGGCAAGCATCGTCTCATCTGGTCGATGCCTTATTCCCCCACCGAGGAAGAGCTTGCACGGCCGAATCATATCATGGTTTGGCATATCGACTCTAACGGACGCGGGGTTCCGCTTTCCAGTAGCCGGTATAACTCCGCAGATGGGATCGTTCGTGCTGCGCTGCCGCATGGCGGCACGTTTGCAGTCGTTTCCGCATTCAAGACGTTTCATGACCTGAAGCATGTGCCGTGGGCGATCGATGCAATCGAAACGATGGCATCTCGAGGGATCATTCAAGGTGAGACTGAAACAAGTTTCAATCCGTTGAACCCGATTACTCGAGCCGAATTCCTCGTTATGCTCGTACGCGCGTTGGAGCTGGAAGGCTCGGGCGAAGGCCGGGCAGCGTTCGGAGATGTTTTGCCTTCGGCATATTATTACGAAGACTTGCAGATCGCCGCAGAGCTTGGGCTCGTTCAAGGTGTCGGAGGAACCCGTTTCTTGCCGGACACGCCAATGAAACGCCAGGACATGATGGTAACGACGCAACGTGCTCTGGAGGCAGCCGGCAAGAAGCTGGAAGGACAGAGGTCACTGGATTCTTTTGCTGATGGGGATCAGGTCGCCGAGTATGCTAAATCGAGTGCAGCAGCGCTTGCAGGTTCGGACATCGTGAACGGAATGAACGGCAAAATCGAGCCGAAAGCATACTTTACGCGTGCTCAGGCGGCTGTGATCCTTGACCGGATCTGGACTTGGAATGATTAAGGCTGTGAATCGTTAATACGATGATCGGACTTGAACGATGAAAGCCTGAATGAAAATTATGAATGAGTTTGGAGGCCAGCCGTGAGTAACGGGCTGGCCTTTTTTGTGTAGATGCCGATTAGGCCAGGCGGACCGTACGCTATAAATCATGCAGGACAGGCCAATGCTTTTCTAGTAAATGACGTCTATCTTCTTGCTTTCTTGGAAAACCTATTCATAGATTCAAGATTCCAAGTTACCGCTATCTAATAATCTATGAATATAGGTTGGGGGTTGATGTTCTTGTTTAGTTCATCCGTTCATGCTGAAGAAGCGAACCACCCGGAGTGGGCACCCGAGCTTCTGGGGAGGGTTACCAAACGGATCGGGAGTGTCATTGTCGGACATGAGGAGCAAATCTCGTTAACGATGATTGCCTTGCTGGCCGGAGGACATGTGCTGCTGGAGGATGTGCCGGGAGTCGGGAAGACCATGCTGGTGAAGTCGGTGGCCGCTTTAATCGGCTGCGATTTCAGCCGCATTCAGTTTACGTATGATTTGATGCCAGGGGATATTACAGGGGCGTCGGTCTATTATCCGCATACGGGAGAATTCGTATTCAGGCCAGGACCCGTGATGTCCAATATTGTGTTGGCCGATGAGATCAACCGGGCATCGCCGCGGGCGCAATCCGCGCTGCTGGAGGCGATGGAAGAGGAGCGCGTCACCGTGGACGGCCATACGTATCCGCTGCCTGCCCCGTTCTTCCTGCTGGCAACGCAAAATCCGTACGAATATGAAGGCACAAGCCGCCTGCCGGAGGCGCAGCTGGACCGCTTTTTGATGAGATTATCGCTGGGATATCCCAATATGGAGGGTGAATTGGAGCTGCTGGAGCGGGGGATGGGCAGTTCCAGACTGGACGACCTGAAGCCCCTCATGATGGGATCCGAACTCATACGAATGCAGCAGATGGTTTCCCGTGTATTTGTGGATGACACCATAAAACGTTATATGGTCAGTGTGGCCGATGCATCCCGAAAACAGCAAGATGTGTCCTTAGGGATTAGTCCGAGAGGGACATTGGCGTGGCTCCGCGCTTCACAGGCGGCCGCCTTTTTGACAGGACGAATGTATGTCATCCCTGATGACTGCCTGCGCGTTGCCGTTCCTGTGCTCACCCACCGGATTCATCTGTCTCATGAGGCACGCGCTGCCGGCATAACTCCTTATGAAATGGTGGAGTCCATCATTACGAGGTTTGATCTGCCGCGCCAGCGAAGCCGGAAGGGGAATCCGTCATGAAACGCCGTCTGCTGGAATGGTCGAGAGGAGTGGCCATCTGGTCCGTTTCTTTGGGTCTTTATGTTTGGTTAGGAGGTGAATCGCTGCGTCTTGTATGGTGGGCAAGCACCATTCTGTTGCTTGGCGGAGCTTTGACGAGTTTGCTGGGCCCAACACGAATCACCATTTCGCATACAAGCTCCCCTTCATGCTTACAGGCGGGAGATTCTGCTCAGTTGACGGTTCAAGTAACCTATCGTTCTCCTCTACCCGTGCCGTGGCTTATCATAACCGACCGGATCGGCATCAGGGAATACCGTAAGCTGCTGTTCCCCGGCATGAAGCGAAGGCTCGAGTATACCTACAGACTGAACCAGGTTCCCCGCGGAGTCTGGTCTTCGATCTATAGCGAGGTGGAATGGGGCGATATGTTCGGCTGGTTCAGAACAAGCCGGAGCGTGCAAAGCGATAACAGCGGCATAATTGTGCTGCCAAGACCCGCCGAGTGGCCGGAGGCCCAAGTGCCCATGCATGGAAGCGATATGGACTTCGAAGATGAACGGGTACGCTTCCATGTTTGGAATGAAATGAGAGGATCGGGCGTGCGCGACTATGTTCCTGGTGATCCCATGAACCGGATTCATTGGAAGAATTCCGCGAAGCTGGGACGCCTGCAATCCTTCATGCCGCATGAGGGGTATGGATCAAGGCAGGGGGTTGTGCTGGATACATCGCTCCAAGGGTATGCAGGTCTTGGCGCCTTGAAACCGGAGGATGCATTTGAAGACGCGGTATCTGCGGCAGCAGGATTTGTATCCCGGCTCATCCGCTACAAAGTTCCCTATCAACTATATATCGATGGGGCTGGGATAGAGGATCGGCGAAACGAATACAAGGACGTGTTCAAGGGGCAGCAGGACACGTTAGTTCCGTTTGCCTCCGTTCAGCTAACCGGGAACGGTCCTGTAAGGGACCGAAGCTTCGAGAAGTCTCTTTCTCCCTCGCAAAAGAATAAGGATTGGGCGATTATTACGGGCGTTTTTCATGAGGGAGCGGCTGTCGCAGCAATCCACCTGCTGAATGAGGGCAGCAGAAAGGTTACCATCTTCTGTACGCAAAGTGTAACGCGTTTGAAATCGGCTGGCAACTCAGGCTTAGAAGTGAGTCCATTAGAGAATCAGGCGTTGCCTGAGTGGGCAGGGGAGTTTTTCAACAAAGGCGGAAGGCTGGTTTACTTGCATGAAAAGTGGACAGAGAGGAAGCCAATGAAGATAGGAGGTGCCGACCATGAGCGGACCGGGAAGCTCGCCCGTTAGGGATGGAGGCCATCGTAAGGCCGGAATATCCGGAGCCTGGAATGTACCCTCTATTTTCGTTTCCCGATTGACGCACGGAACACTTCTTCATCGTATATTGATTACGCTGCCGGTTATGGGACTGCTGTCAGAGTGGCTATTGCCGCTTCGGGATGCAGGTGACATGGGCAGCCATCTTATGCTGCAAACCTTATTCATCTGGGCTTTATTCTTGCTGCTCCAAGGATTGTTTACGCTGCGGGGCTGGGTATGGCTGCCGCTGAACGCCGTTCTGGTGGTCTGGCTGTGTGCCCGGTTGTTTGAATATAACCATCCGCTGGCATGGCTGTCCGATTATGCTTCGGAGACACTTCCGGGGGACGTTTCGGCATTCGGAAATGCGTGGGAGTTTACTGCCTTAAGCCAGGAGACGAGAACGATCATCCTGCTTGTCGGCTGGGCAATCATGGTATCCGCGGTCCATATGCTGGCTTTGTATCGCCGAACCGTGTGGCTGTTTGGCGGCTCGACGCTGGTTTATTTGGCGGTGCTGGAATCGGCCATGGAAGAAAGCATCTATGGCGATATGCTGCGTGCGGTGCTGTACATTTTGCTGGCCCAGGGCATGATGTTGATCCTAAAGCTGAAGCAGGAAACTGTGGAGGGAACCTCTTTTGAATTGGACATCCCTGAGCCTGTTCGATCCGGCCGCTTGTCCGGGCTGCCTGTGCTTCGCTGGAGTCTGGTGGTGCTGCTTGCTTCCGGTCTGATCGCCGGTATTACCCGAGTGGGAGGAGCTATTAGCGAGCCGTCGGCCGGTGTGGGATTAACGGTGTCCGAAATGGCGGCACGTCTGACGGGATGGGGAGACCTTGTCTGGGGAAACAGGGAACCGTCGATTCCTGCCTCCCAGGTTGCCGGATATGCTTCCCAAGGAAAAGATTTGGGAGGTCCGTTAACGCTGAGTGATGCGTTGTATTTTACCGCGCAGTCGCCTGAACCGACTTATTGGCGAGGAGACACGTATAATCGGTATGATGGGCGGAAGTGGGAGGCGGATCCTTCAATCCGCAAACCCGTGAAGCTGTCCGAGGACCTGAGCGGCATCCTGCCCTATTGGGAGCGTCCTTCCGGGGACAAGCTTGTTCAGACACTGACTTTTGAACAAGATACTCCGATCCAGTCCGTGCTGTCAGGAGGCATTATTACCAGCGTAAAGGAGATCCATTTCTCCAAAGAGAGAGGTACACCGAGGCTCGCCGTTGACAGGCTGTCCGAAACGGTATCCTTGCAGGGCGAAAGGGCGGTATCCGGTTATACCATAGAAACTTTATATAGTCAGCCTGATGAGCAATCGCTTCGCAGTGCGACTAACAACGATCCCGAATATATGAAGGAAATGTATCTGCAGCTTCCCGAGCAACTGCCCCTCAGGGTGAGCGATTTAGCAAGGGAGATCACATGGGACGCTGAGAACAGGTATGAAAAGGTGAAAGCTATCGAATCCTATTTGGAGCAGAACTATACCTATTCCCTGCAAACGTCCGTGCCTCCGGAAGGCAGGGATTTTACCGATTATTTTTTGTTTGATACGAAGGAAGGATACTGCGTTCATTTTGCTACGACGATGACCGTGCTGCTTCGATCCGAAGGCATCCCGGCACGCTACGTGACCGGATTTGCACCGGGTGAGCGGGTGGCAGGTACGGTTGACCGTTATGAGGTAGCCCAAAAGAATGCGCATGCATGGGTTGAGGTTTTTTTTCCGGGACAAGGCTGGGTGCTGTTCGATCCGACCCCGGGCTTTAGCATCGAGCAGATGTCCACGCCTCCACTGGTTGGTGATTCCGGTTCTGCCGGGCTTAAGTACTGGAACAGCCTGTGGAACTCCATGATTTACGGAGCCGTTAAAGTACTCTTTCTGATAACCGCCATCGGTCCTGTGATGTTTGGGGGCGTGCTACTATTAGTTCTTCCCATCCTGGTGGCGGTTGTTTATCAGATTCCGACCGTGCGCCAAAGTTTGGCCTTTCTGAGGATGGCCAGAACGATAGCGGTAAGCGGGCGGGAGGGACTCGTATCGATTTCGGTATGGGTTTGGGACAAGCTCCAGCGAAGGTTTGGAGATTTGGAAAAAGGGCAGACCATGCGTCAATACGTCAATGCCTTGTCGATTGCCGATGCCGAATTCAGGGCGGAGCTGGAGCAGTTTGCGCAGCGCTGGGAGCGGGCGGCATTCGATGACGAACCGTGGTCCCGTACCGAAAAAGTACTCTTTTTACGCCAATGTATTCGAATTGTCAAAAAACTGGCATGAAAACAAAAGCCCCTCTTTCTTGACGGTATGAATTAGGGTTGCGTATAATTAATTTCATTAATCAAGGGAGGCCCGGTAATGAATAAGCCTAATGAAATCATCGTCGTTTTAGACTTCGGTGGACAGTACAACCAACTTATAGCACGACGCATTCGCGATCTCGGCGTTTATAGTGAGCTTCTGCCATACAACACGTCCGCTCAGAAAATTAAAGAACTTTCCCCGCGCGGCATTGTTTTCTCAGGAGGTCCTTCCAGCGTGTATTCCGAGAATGCACCGCATGTGGACCCCGCCATTTATGACCTGGGACTGCCGATCTTCGGCATTTGCTACGGCATGCAGCTGATGGCTCAACAGCTGGACGGAAAAGTAGAACGTGCTTCGAAACGTGAATACGGCAAAGCCGAATTGGAGTTTGCTCCGAACTCGACGCTTGTCAAAGGGATTGAGCAAAAACAAACGGTATGGATGAGTCATGGTGATCACGTGGTATCGCTGCCTTCCGGCTTTAAGCTGGATGCAGGAACGGAATCCGCTCCGATCGCCGCAATGAGTAACGAGGATAAGAAGCTGTACGCCGTGCAGTTCCATCCGGAAGTTCGTCACTCCGTCCATGGCAATGAAATGATCAAGAATTTCTTGTATGAAGTGTGCGAATGCGAAGGCAACTGGAGCATGGAGACTTTTATCGAGGACCAGGTCCGTGAAATCCGTGAAGTCGTTGGCGAGCAAAAAGTGCTGTGCGCGCTGAGCGGCGGCGTGGATTCCTCCGTTGTGGCCATGCTGATCCACAAGGCAATCGGCGATCAGCTGACATGCATGTTCATCGATCATGGACTGCTGCGTAAGGGCGAAGCTGAGAGCGTTATGGAAACCTTCGTCGGCAAGTTTGATATGAAGGTCGTTAAGATTGACGCTCAGGAACGTTTCATGTCCAAGCTGAAAGGCGTAGACGATCCGGAGAAAAAACGGAAAATCATCGGCAACGAGTTCATCTACGTATTCGATGAGGAGTCCAGCAAGTTTGATGATTTTGCATTCTTGGCTCAAGGCACGCTGTATACCGATATCGTGGAGAGCGGTACGGACACGGCGCATACGATCAAATCCCACCACAATGTCGGCGGGCTTCCAGAAGACATGAAATTCACGCTGATCGAGCCGTTGAAAGCTCTCTTTAAGGATGAGGTTCGTAAAGTCGGCGAGGAGCTGGGCTTACCGGATGAGATCGTTCACCGTCAGCCTTTCCCTGGCCCAGGTCTTGCGATCCGCGTACTGGGTGAAGTAACGGAGGACAAGCTGCAAATCGTTCGTGATTCCGACTACATCCTGCGTGAAGAGATCGCGAAAGCGGGATTGGATCGCGAGATCTGGCAGTATTTCACGGCGCTTCCGAACATGAAGAGTGTCGGCGTCATGGGTGATGCACGTACGTATTCCTACACCGTAGGCATCCGTGCCGTAACCTCCATTGACGGCATGACAGCGGACTGGGCACGTATCCCATGGGATGTGCTGGAGAAAATCTCCGTTCGTATCGTGAACGAAGTCGAGAACGTCAACCGTATCGTGTATGACGTGACTTCCAAACCGCCAGCAACGATCGAGTGGGAATAGTTTTTATACAGCTGTACTAAACCCAAAAACCTTCAAATCCACACCTGTGGAATTGAAGGTTTTTTTATGTGTGCTTGTACGACCAAAACCGTTCTCCTCTGGACGGGTAAATGCCATTGGTTTTATTGCATGCATCTTTTGTGAATTAAGATAAATAATACGTTAGGGTGCAAAAGTCAGGTGCGAGCGTTAAGGGAGGCTGAACCAAGACCTAAACCCGTGAGGAGGAAAAAGAATGAAAGCTATCGTCATTGATCGTTATGGGGGCAAGGAAGAACTACAGGAAAGAGAAGTACCTACCCCTTCACCGGAAGCGCATCAGGTCTTAGTTAAGGTGGCCGCCACCTCGATAAATCCAATAGACTGGAAGCTCCGTGAAGGCTATTTAAAACAAATGATGGATTGGGAGTTTCCGATTATTTTGGGCTGGGATGTTGCCGGGACGATTTCGGAAATTGGGGACGAGGTAACGGATTGGAAGGTGGGAGACGAAGTGTTTGCCCGTCCGGAAACGACCCGTTTTGGCACATATGCCGAATATACTTTGGTGGATGATCACCTGCTGGCGCGTAAGCCTGCTGCTATCTCATGGGAGGAAGCCGCATCCGTTCCGCTCGCAGGACTGACGGCTTGGCAGGCGCTGTTTACACATGGTGAACTGACCCATGGAGAGAAGGTATTGATTCACGCAGGCGCAGGTGGCGTTGGCATGTTCGCAATCCAGTTTGCCAAACAAGCGGGCGCCTATGTGATTACGACAGCCAGTGAGCGTAATCATGAGCTGCTGGCTTCACTCGGAGCTGACCAGATTATTGATTATCGGACGACCCCTTTTGAAGATGTTTTATCGGATGTGGATGTCGTGTTCGATACGATGGGCGGTGACGTTCAGAAGAACAGCTTTAAAGTGCTGAAGAAACATACCGGGCGAATCATATCCATTGTCAGCGATTTTGATGAAGAGTTGGTAAGACAATACGACGTAACCGCCAAAAATATATGGCTGGATCCCAATGGTCAGCAGCTTCAGGAAATAGCCGCCCTGTTGGAGCAAAAAAAAGTAAGATCCATAGTTGGAGCTACGTTTCCTTTTTCGCAAAAAGGGCTCTCCGATGCCCACGCATTAAGTGAGACCCACCATGCTGTCGGTAAAATAGCTATAAGTTTCTCCTAAGGAGCACAGTGACCCCTGTTTCATCCTGCGTGTGGAAACCATCCGGTTTCAATCGCGTCTGCTGTCATCGAGTGAAATGAGAGGGCTAGGTGGGGATCGTAAGGACAGCTAAGATTTGAAAATTGAAATCGAATGTACCTCGCGAGCGGATTTGAGTGGTTATGTGCACATTGTCCCCTGTTCCGGGGGTGTATTTTGTCGTATGTAGTTCGGTTGTCCTAGAATGAATAGGTTGTGGAATATCAAATCCCGAACGTTTCTTTAAATTGACAAGTGCAATATTCGTTTTTGTTATTGACAAGGTTGGGCTTCTCGTCCTAGAATATGTGTAGAAACTGACATGACAACTACAAATAACGAGCTTTTTCGTATAATCCCGGGAATGGGCCCGGGAGTCTCTACAGGTCACCGTAATGATCTCGCTACGAAAAGAAGAGCGGCAATATAATGATGCGGACTCGTCCAGCATTCGAGATATCGGCCAGCAAGATGGAGCAGCGTTCCATTAAGCAGCAGCCGGTTATTCGATAAGGATGCTGCCCTGCAGCATGCGAATGATTGTTTTGCGGCTCTTTTTTCAAGCGACGGCCCTGGGGATTTATCCTTAGGGTCTTTTTTGTATGTTGCCGGTCATTAATTTTAAGGGGGATATCTCTACAATGGAGCGTTTCTTTAAACTAAAGGAACACGGAACAAATGTAAGAACCGAGATTATCGCAGGCTTGACGACCTTTATGACCATGGCTTACATCCTGCTGGTCAACAATCTGTTCCTGGGACCTGATGGCGCAGGTATTCCGCAGGAAGGCGTATTTTTCGCTACTGCAGTAGGTGCCGGTCTCGTGACGATGGCCATGGGCTTCTTCGTTAACATTCCGGTTGCGTTGGCACCAGGTATGGGTTTGAACGCGTATTTCATGACGGTTGTATTAAGCTCGAACGGTGCGATTACTTGGCAGGCCGCACTCGGTGCAGTATTCATCTCGGGTATTGTCTTCATCATTCTCACGGTAACCAAAGTCCGCCAAATGCTGCTGACTGCAGTTCCGAACAACTTAAAGATTGCTATTACCGTCGGTATCGGCTTGTTCATTACCATCGTAGGTCTTAAGCTGGGCAACATTGTGACGGCTTCCATTAACCCGGGAACGGATATTACTCATCCGGTACCAGGCGGTGCCTTCAATCTTGGCCTTGGGAATTTCGTTGAGAACAAGGATACGCTGCTTGCGATCATCGGGCTGTTCCTGATCGCCATCCTGATGGTCCTGAAACTGAAAGGCGCTCTGCTTATTGGTATCGTGCTCACGACGCTGATTGGTATTCCGATGGGAGTAACCGATCTGTCAGGTCTAAGCACTGCAAGCTGGATTCCTTCATTTGATAATCTGGCTGTCGGACAGATGGACTTGAAGGGCGCGCTTGGCATTGGTCTTATCGAAGTTATTTTCATCTTTACATTCGTTGAACTATTCGATACGTTCGGTACATTGGTTGGTACCGCAGGTCGTGCGGGACTCCTCAAGAACAAAGAGGAAGGCGAGAAGAAGCTTGGTAAAGCGATGCTCGTGGATGCCGGCGGCGTAAGCGCAGGCGCATTCCTTGGAACAAGTACGATCACAGCTTTCGTAGAAAGTACTTCGGGTGTCGCCGAGGGTGGACGTACAGGCTTGACCGCTGTTACTACTGGCGTACTCTTTATACTGGCATTGTTCTTGGCTCCGATTGCTCTGGTTGTTCCTTCGGCTGCTACCGCGCCGGCACTCGTAATTGTCGGTGTGCTGATGATGAGTCAGGTTCGGGATATCGAGTGGGATGATTTCATGCAGGCATTCCCGGCATTCTTGACCATCATCCTGATGCCATTCACTGGCGGTATCGCTAACGGCATCTCTGCTGGTATCATTGCTTATGTCATCCTTGCAGTATTCGGCAAGTTGATCGGACGCACAGATACTAAGGTGCATTGGCTGATGTGGATCTTGTTTGTGATCATCCTGATCCGATACGCTTTCCTCGGTGCCGAGTAGTTTCGGAATACTACTATATAAATGAATAAATAAGTGAAGGCTTCGGGTTCTATCCGGAGCCTTCACTTTTTATGTCTGCCAATGCAGGTATGGGTAATTGCTAAAATAACAGGATGTTGGGGAAGCTAGGGTTAAGTTAGTCATATTATTATAGAAAGGTTCTGTCACCGAGTAGACGTGTCATCAAGAGCATTCTATTAGATAGAGAGCATTCTATGAAAAAACTTTTAAAAAAGACTTGCATTCAGGATCTGCACATGGTATATTATATTTCCGGCCAAGAAATACGGTCGAAACAAACGCTTGGGACAACAAGCCAAAATGAATTTGAAAAATTAAATTCAAAAAAAGCTTGCAATGAT